>CAILEP010000012.1 GCA_903833275.1 uncultured Bdellovibrionales bacterium | reverse complement strand
GTTTAAACACACACTTAATGTAGCCCTTATGAGCTGATCTTTGGGTTCACCCTTTAGCGGTACTAATTGGGCTTGTTTGTAGAGGTCTTTCGCTATTTGGTAACATCTGAAGTTTTTCATTTTGGGTTTCTCCTTTTAAGAAATTTATTTTCTAGCCCCTGCTGCGCAGCCCGAAGGGGTCGGGCTAGAAAATAAATTTCTTAAAAGGAGAGAGTAAATGCTTGCGAATTTCAGATGTTACCAAATAGCGAAAGAGGTCTTTGCCGATTGCGAAAAACTACCATTGAAAGGTGAGATTAAATCTCAGTTAAATAGAGCCGCGCTCAGTATTGTGCTCAATCTTGCAGAAGGTTCTGGCAAATTTGAGAAAAATGACCAGAGGCGCTTTTTCAAAATTGCGTTTGGTTCAATCCGCGAGGTACAGGCCATACTTGATTTAATTAAAAATGATGAGATTCTTGTCAAAGTTGATCGCTTGGCCGCTTCAACTTGGTGCTTGATAAAGGCGGGCGCTGTTAGGTGAATTACAGTTTCGGTCCACAGACGGCGGCCCACAGAAGCGGGACGGTTGCTGAAACCTGTTGCGGGGGCCGAGACCCGGTCTAGCTAATTATCCATAATAAGAAGACAGATGGGCTGAGCTGTCTAAACTTTAGACAACTCTATCTTGTTTTCAGGGCTATTTTAAACAAAGTGCTGGTCGTTTAGAATGGCCTCTCAATTCTTTAAAAGAGGTGCGTATGAAGGCTCTGACTATTCTTTTGGCGACAACATTATTTAGCGGATTGGCTCTCGCTGACTCAGCAGACGGAATGAAAACAGTTTCGGAAAAAGATATGGCCGCCTACAAAAAGGCAACCACGCAACTTCTTAAGATCGAAGAAAAATTTATCAACTGCCAAGTGGTGCAGGGTCAAGCGGAGCTCTTGGGATTTAATATCGCCAATATCGCTAGCGCAATCGCAGAGATTGAAAACGCCACCGAGATTAAGGTAGCACCTGAGGGGCAGCAGCCGACGCTGGCGTTTGTGGCACCTATGCTTGTTAGCTATAGCGGGCAAGCGAATCCCGCCGCAGGCCTTTCAGGTTACAATAATCCTTATCAAGTTTCAGGATACCAAACAGGGTTTGCGGGATACCAAACCGGATATGTAAATCTGAATTCTGGTTTGCCTAGCCAAGCGCCTCAAATCGCCCCGACACAAATCGGTGTTTTTAAAGTTACAATTTCGACCATGGCCGATGATCAGATCATCAAAACAGTTGATCTCGAATATCAAGAAATGGGTGAGATCAACACGGGCACCATTCGAAACCCGGTTATCTCAACGGGGCTTGTGACAGAATTCGCTGTGCGATGTGTGCTTGATCAAGCAAAGCTTGGGGCGATTTCAAGCCAAACGCCATAATAGAGGCCGGGCCCTACGGGCTCGTTTTATTCACAAGCCGCGGGTTGTGGTAAAGCATATAGCGCGAGCTTTCGAAAATGCCGACAAGAAGCTCTGACATCTCTTTGAATTTATCAGGGTACTTGTCGCGTAAATCAACTTTATAAAATTCGCCAGTGACTTCGGGCAGGTTGCTGCCTTGGTCGTTGATTGGTTTGTAGCCGCCATAACGATAGAGCGCTTCGATTTTTTTCTCGGTACCAAAAGCGATGAACTCTTGATCGTAAAGCATAATCTGCAGCGGGTTGCTGTAGTAAACATAACTGAAAGCGTAGTGTGGTTGATCTTTTGGCACCGCAAATACATTTCGACCAAGCGAAGCATTGGGGTATTTAAAGCCCGTCAGCCCCAAAACCGTCGGCCACACATCGGCCTCCGACATCATAAAATTATATTCTTTATGTTCTTTAATGAGCGGCGAGTACATAACGAGTGGCACATGAAAGCGATTGAGGCCGTAGAATTTGTAACCCTCGCCAACATTCATCGCGCCGTCGTGAGGCAGACCGTGATCTCCGTGGATTATAAAAATCGTATTTTTAAAAAACTCTGAATCTTTAATAAGGCGAAAAAATTCGCCCAAGCTGTAGTCGCCCATTCGAAACGAATTGTACTCGTCGAGTGAGTGAAAGCCGAGGCGAGACAGTTCTTCGGGTGGCAAAGTCTTAAGTTGAAACGAACCATGCTCTTCAGGGATTGTATAGGGTCGATGAAAGCTGGCCGATTGCACAAGCGCAAAGAATGGCTTTTTCGGGTCGCGGGCGCTTAGTGCTTTGGCGGTTGCCCGAAATAAATCTAAATCAGATAAGCCCCAAACATCGGTGCGGGGCCCAACCAAGTTCGAGTCGCCCTCGTACATCTGAAGGCCGGTCACGTTGTTCATGTAGACGCCGCGAATATTGCCCCAGTTGGCACTGCCGCCGATAAAATAAAATTTATCGTAGCCCTCAAGGCCGTTGATCAAGGTGTTTTGATTCACAATCAGCGGGTTGCGCGACGACGAACTCTTGGCGTTGATATCAGGTATGCCGGTTAAAATACAAAATAACGAACGGGCGGTGCCCTCAGTCGGTGTATAATAGTTGCGAAAGAGCCAGCCCTCGTTCGAGTTCGCAAGCTTATCAAGTTCAGGCGAAGAGTCGGCGGCATTGCCAAAAAGCCCAGTTTTAAAGGCCGCCATAGATTCCATTACAATATAAACCACATTGGGGGCGGTGACCGAGCGATCAAACTGCGGCGTCTGGTCGACCTCTCGACGAAAATTAAGATCTTTGGTGTTCTCGACCCCAAGATATTTCGACAGCTGCGGATAATATTTTTTAACTTTGTCGATGTCGTAGGTTTGTTGTCGGCTCTCGAGGCTGTCGATAAGATAGTGCACGGGGTTCATAGAGAGGTAGGCGACGAACATGTTTTGGGTGAAGAACGCTTGGCTCCAGCGCAGGGGGTACTGCGAAACGCTACCGTAAAGCCCAAGGGCTGTAACCAAAGTCAAAGTAAGCCCTTGAATAGCTTGTGTGGCTTTTTTGTAAATTGGGTCGGGGCGCGCATGTCGACCAGCTCGGCCAAAAATCACGAGCCTAAAAAACTGATAGAGGCCAAAGCAAAGTGCTGCGTAAACCGGGCCCCAAAGATAGAGATTATAAGTTTGATGAACCATTTCGAGCGAAATTGCTGGGTTTAATAAATTCTGAAAAATAGCGACGTTGATGCGGCTTTGAAGGTAACCGTAGCAACCGATGTCTGCGATATAGGCCAAAAGCAGCAGGCTGTATAAAATGGCATAACTTAAAACCCAATTCTTTTGCCGAGCGAGAGAGTGTCGCCAATGCCATTTGTTTGGCAAGGCGAAAATCAATATCGGCAATATCAAAACAGTTGCAACTCGCATGTCAAAGCGTAGGCCAAGAAAGAAGGCAAAGGTGGTTTCGTCAGCCGAGAAGCTTTCGGCGTGGCGGTAAAATAGTAGATAAAAAACAGCTCGAAGCAGGGCGAAGCCTAGCGTGGTTAAAATCCAAAGTTCAAAAGCCGCGCGAAGTCGCGAGCTAATGTTTAGCTTCATTAATGTCCCAGTCATAATCGGTATAGCTTAGCTCATAAGCATCGGCTTCGAGATCTTTTTTAACCAAAGGGTCGTCGGTGATAAATTGGCTAACAAATTTCTGAACAGTGCTGCCGTTTTTTTTAAAATCTTCGTCAAACCATTTAAAAATCATAGACACCTTTAGCTTTTTGCCGGCAGGGTCTAAAACATTTCGCACACCATCGCGCAAAAACTGAGTGGCCTGATCGGTCAATTGAGCATCGAGCTTGTCGGCGGTGTAGGGCTCGTTGCGAAGACCAGGGCAGCCGACCGAAGCGCAGTTGATCGCAAAGTGCACGCGCGGCTCGCTAAAATCTTTTCGCAACATATTGTGTTCGACATCATCGAGAGAGCGTTCGACGCCAAGTAAACGAAAGAATTTAAGCTTCCAGGGGGTTTTAAAAATACTGCCAATTTTTTTAATCGATTTCACCGGATAGTTATCAAGAACAAGTTTTAAGGTGAAGGCGTTGTAGGCGTTAATCAGAAACGCAATTTTTTCTTTCTCGCTGAATGTATCATAAGTTTTTTGGCTGACCGCCGAAGTGTTCTTGAGATGCGCGAGAAGTTTGATTTGGTTGGCGCGTAGTTTTTTATAATCGACCTGAGAAACGGCGCCGTTCACGACGATAAATTTTTGCAGAGCTTCGTTCAGATCTTGGTAAGATTGATCGTAGGGGGCCGGAGGGGTCACGACTCTGTTTTTGGTTTTCGCATCGGCACGATCAAAAGGGGCCGCTATCACAATGGTAAGGGTCAGACCTAGAGTGTATAAAAAAGCGACCTTTTTGCTCAACATATCAAATCTCCTAAGCTTTCTGCGGCCGTATCTGAATCGGTATTTCATGGTATGGGGGCTATTCACGGCTGTCAAATCCTGGTAAAAGAACCCTCATGCATTCAGTTGAACCCACAAAAAGAACTAG
Organism: uncultured Bdellovibrionales bacterium; assembly: GCA_903833275.1. Taxonomy (GTDB): domain Bacteria; phylum Bdellovibrionota; class Bdellovibrionia; order Bdellovibrionales; family UBA1609; genus RBG-16-40-8. Next base: position 129,463 of record CAILEP010000012.1, on the reverse strand, counting down.
CTCAACAGGCCCCGTCGCCCTGCCAGACGTGTCGATCGAGCTGAAGCCTGAGTTTCGCGCCGCTCTTTCGCGGGTTGGTATGCGTTCAATCGAGATGCCCATTCGAGCTCAGGTGGGCGGTGAAGAATTGCGTTTAAGTGCGCGGCTTGAGGCCTACGTCAGTCTGGATGCCCCTGATTCTAAGGGCATTCATATGTCTCGGCTTTATCTTGAGATTAAAAACAAGCTCGAGCGAGAAGTTCTGAGTGTAAAAACCTGCCGCGATTTGATCGCAAAGTTTCTTGAGACTCATGAGGGCCTGAGTCTAACTTCTGAAATTTTGATTCGTTTTGATTTGCCTCTCAAGCGAAAAGCACTCGTGAGTGATACTTATGGCTACCGACTGTACCCTGTCACATTGCGGGCCTTTGCAAAAAAAGGCGAAGGTCTACGATTTGAGGTCACCACAGAAATACTTTACAGCAGCACGTGCCCTTGTTCTGCGGCCCTAGCGCGAGAGCTTATCCGCGAAGAATTCAAACGATCATTTGCCGATGGCGCTCAGTTTTCGGCTCAAGATTTTGAAAAGTGGCTGATGTCGGCTGACACTGAACTACCGACCCCTCATGCTCAGCGCAGTCTAGCGCGGGTAAAAGTTTGCATGCCCGAAAGTGCATTTGAGGCGGCGGGCCCCGGTGGACTCGACTTTTTGCCGCAATTTATCGATCTTCTTGAATTGGCAGTCGGGACCCCTGTGCAAGCTGCGGTTAAACGCGTTGACGAACAAGAATTTGCTCGCCTCAATGGGGAGAATCTTATGTTTTGCGAAGATGCCGCACGTAAATTGCGCTTTGCTCTTGAAAGTTCGCCCCACATTCTTGACTATGATGTCTACGTTGAGCATCAAGAGAGTTTGCACCCGCATGATGCTGTCAGCCGTGTGGTAAAGGGGGTGCTCGGTGGATTTTCAGTATGACCATGACCTGCCCCAAATGTGGCTTCTCAAGCCCTGATCACGAAAATTGCACAAAGTGCGGCATTAACTTCGCTGGCTATCGTCGCTTTGTCGAACACAACGTGCCTTCGTCTGTTATGGGGCAAAGCCTCGAACTTTTAAAAGATCTCGCCACCGTTTTTGTAAAGCAGCATGAAGATGCACTTCGCATTGTGACTGGTTGGCAAACTCGCAATAATTACACAATTGAAGACGGTGCTGGTCAGGTATTGGGCTGGATTGGCGAGCGCGCCGACGGCGTCATGGGCTTTTTTGGCCGCCAATTCTTGCGCAATCGGCGGCCGCTCAATATCGATATTTTTGATGCCGCCGGAAAGCATGTAGCCCAAATTCATCGCCCGTATTTTTGGTTTTTCTCTGACCTTTTTTTGTACGCGCCCGGTGAAAATAAAAACTCAGAAAGTGCCCGACAGATTGGCCGCGTTGAACGCAAATTTAGTTTTTGGATGCCCAAGTACAACCTCTATGAAACCGGCGGGCGTTTCTTTGGGTCTCTTCGTTGCCCCCTTATGGGCGCAAAAACCCTGGGCGGCGCGTTTTTGGGTGATCGCAGTTACATCGTATTTAATTCTCGTGAAGTCGAGACGGCGGCTTCGATCATGAGATCTTGGAATGGCGTGAAGGGTCTTTTTACCGACGAAGACACTTACTGCGTGCAGCTTGGCACTGAGTTTAGCTCGAGCCAAAAATTAGTTATTTTAGCCGCCGCCATTTCAATCGATTTCGATAGCTACGAGAAGGACAAGAATCTAGTTGGCCCAATAGCCTCGCTTTTAGGTGGAGCAGTGGGTTCTTCTAACTCGAGTGGATGGTCGGCAGATCAAGACTAGCAAAGGTAATGAGAATCATTATTATTTAGATTGACCAGGTCAATGTCGCTCAATTATTGTGCGAGCAATGGGCAATACACTTTTGTCGACCGGTCGACCTAATTTAAAATCTGCTAAAAATAGCGAAGTCGTTGCTAAAGAAGTGCTTCTCGAGCGCGACCTTTTTGACGCACAAGAGCTCAAGCGTCTCATCCGTGATATGGGCATTAAGGTGACTGAGCAGCGGCTCGCCATTCTCGAATCGCTCTCGCATGGCCGCGTTCACGTTACGGCGCAAGAGGTCTATGAGAATGTTCGAAAACAGCACTCCGAGATTGGTTTTGCCACAGTCTATCGCTTTCTACGAGATCTGAGCGCCAAAGGCTACGTCACTGAAGTGCGCATGGGTAAGTTACCGGCAAGATACGAGCTTACTCCAAAAGCTCACCATGATCATTTGACCTGTGTGCGTTGCAGCCGAATCGTAGAGTTCGAGAACCCTGATATTGAAGAGCTTCAAATGTTGGTGGCCCGCAATAACGGGTTTCAACTGACCGGCCATGTGTTAGAACTGTACGGCTTATGTCCAAATTGCCAAAAGAAACACCCTTCGAAGGGATCATAGTTCGAAACGCCCACGGGCATAACTTGAAGGGTATCAACCTTCAAATCCCGCGCAATAAATTAACGGTGATCACGGGTCTCAGCGGTTCGGGTAAATCAACTATCGCCTTCGATACGATTTATGCTGAAGGCCAGCGGCGCTACATCGAAAGTCTTTCAGCCTACGCGCGCAATTTTATGGAGCAGCTAGAAAAACCTGCTGTCGATTCAATCTCCGGTCTTTCGCCGTCAATCGCTATCGATCAAAAATCAATTTCGACAAACCCGCGTTCGACCGTGGGGACAGTGACAGAGATCTATGATTTCTTGCGTTTGCTTTATGCACGTGTCGGAGTACCGAATTGCCCGATTCACAATGTGCCCGTTACGGCGGCCAAGCCTGAACAGATTGTGCATGATGTATTGAAATTGCCGCCTGGAGCAAAGTTCTTTGTGCTCGCGCCCATGGCTCGCGGCGAAAAGGGTGAGTATTTTGCCGAATTTCAGAAATGGATTCGCAAAGGCTTTGTGCGAGCTCGCATCGACGGCGCGTGGGTTGATCTTGATAAAGCGAAAAAACTTGAAAAGCATAAGCGTCACGAGATTGATCTTGTCGTTGATAAATTAGTGAACGAAGAAAAATTTCTGCCGCGCCTCAAAGAGAGCGTTAATAAAGCGCTCGGTATGGCCAAGGGTCTTGTGACAATCGAGGTTGTTGGCGCGAACGCTTCGAGCGTGGTCTCGAGCAAAATCTATTCTTTACATCGTGCTTGCCCGATTTGTAGCTATAGCTTTCCAGAACTCGAGCCGCGGCTTTTTAGCTTCAACAACCCGCGCGGGGCCTGCGCCACTTGCAGTGGCATGGGTGTACTTGGGCTTGAAGAGGGCGAGTTCGTTGATACTGAAGACGATGTCGAAGAAAGCGGTCGGCCGACCACAAAGTCGATTGCGAAAGCGGCGGCGGCGCCCAAAATCGAAACTTGCCCCGACTGCAAGGGTCTCCGTCTCAAAAAAGATTCGCTCAATGTTTTTGTCGGTGGACGACATATTGCCGACCTTTCGCGAATGGCAGCCCAAGATTTGAACGAGTTTTTGGGCACCCTTAAGTTTGTTGATCGTGATCTTTTGGTTTCAGAAAAAATCATCCAGCAGATTCAATTTCGCTTAAAATATATGCTTCGGGTCGGCACGGGCTACCTGTCTCTTGAGCGCCCAACCCGCACTTTGTCGGGCGGTGAGGTGCAGCGCATTCGATTGGCAACTCAGGTGGGCTCGAGCCTTATTGGGGTTCTCTATGTGCTCGACGAACCAAGCATTGGGTTGCACCCGCGTGACCATCATCGGTTACTTGATATTTTAAAAGAGCTGCGCGATCGCGGCAACACTGTGATCTTGGTCGAGCATGATGAAGACACAATTCGCAGCGCAGACTACGTTGTGGATTTGGGCCCACGAGCCGGTCGACTCGGTGGTGAAGTGATGGGGGTGGGCACACCAGAGGATATCGAGAAGTTGCCGAACAGCTTGACTGGCCAATATCTCAGCGGCCGCATGAAGGTCGAAGTGCCACGTGAACGCCGTAAGGGCTCGGGTAAATTTTTGAATGTGCTTGGGGCCTCGGGCAACAATCTGAAAAATGTGGACTTGCGCATACCGCTCGGCACCCTTTGCGGCATCACCGGGGTTTCGGGTAGCGGTAAGTCGACACTTATTATTGATACGCTTTACCGCGCCCTTGCGAAGCAGTTTTATAACTCAAGTTATGAGCCGGCGGCGCACAAACGAATCGAAGGGCTTGAGCACATCGACCGAGTGATTCAGATTAATCAAAAGCCCATTGGGCGTACTCCGCGATCGACGCCGTCGACCTATGTGGGGCTCTTTACGCTGGTGCGAGATTTGTTTGCTATTATCCCAGATTCAAAAATTCGCGGTTTTAAACCAGGGCAATTTAGCTTCAATGTAAAAGGTGGCCGCTGCGAAGCTTGTGAAGGTGGCGGTTTAAAGCGCGTTGAAATGCATTTTCTTTCAGATGTCTACGTGACCTGCGACACTTGTCAGGGGGGGCGCTACAACCCCGAAACGCGATCGATTAAGTATCGAGAGAAATCAATCGCCGATGTTTTGCAAATGACCGTGGCTGAAGCCCTCGATTTCTTCAAAAATCACCCGGTGATATACCGAAAGTTGCAGACCTTGAATCGAGTGGGCCTCGACTATTTAACTCTCGGTCAGAGTTCGACAACGCTGTCGGGCGGCGAAGCTCAGCGCATTAAACTTTCGAAAGAACTATCAAAGCGGGCCACAGGCAACACGCTGTATATTTTGGATGAGCCCACGACGGGTTTGCATTTTGACGACATCCGAAAATTGATTGAGTTGCTGCAAGAGCTAGCGGGCCAAGGCAATACGGTTGTCGTTATTGAACACAATCTTGATGTGGTCAAAAGTTGTGACCACGTTATCGACCTGGGCCCCGACGGCGGTCGCGCCGGTGGTGAGATCGTAGCGGAAGGCACTCCTGAGAAAATCAGTAAAATCGCCCGCAGCGAAACGGGCAAATATCTGAAAAGAGTCTTGGTTTAAAAAGCGCCAAGCACTTTTGGGTAGAAATTATTACAAAGCCTGAGCCAATTAAGCGACGCGTAGAATTTGCGGTACGACGACTTCGTGGGCGCGATTGTCTTTTTCGAAATGGCCTTCGTTCAAAGCCTTCAAATAAACTTGCACGATGTTTGGGTCGAACTGGGTGCCACTATAATCGACAAGTTCTTTTTTAACATACTCAAGACTGAGCCCTTGCCGATAGGGGCGCGTATTCATCATGGCATCTACCGCATCGACCACTGCGATGGCTCGTGCCATGAGCGGGATTTTCTCGCCGACCAAACCGACAGGGTAACCTTTGCCGTCGAAGCGTTCGTGATGGTAGCGAACGCCAGGGATTAAAAATCTAAAAAATGCAGTTTTCGTTAGCGGCCGAATTATCTGAACGCTCATTTCGGCGTGATTTTTCATTTGATTATGTTCGTCTTCAGTGAGGCGGCCTGGCTTCAAAAGTACATTATCCGGAAGGCCAACCTTGCCGATATCGTGAAAGAGGCCCGAGTACTCCATAATGGCGAGTTCAAATTCGGGCATACCAAGAGCTTGACCAAGACTGCGAGCGGCTTGCCCGACGCGACAGCAATGAAAGAAAGTAAATGGGTCTTTTTTAAGAACTGTCTGTAATAGCGCGGTGGCCACATCTGGCGCCCACGTAGGCAATTGGTCTGAAGACATACGCACCCCATGCTTCTTCAAGTATTCCAAATTTTTGAATCCAACGAGAATAAGCGAAGTCACGTACAGCTTTGAACCAGTATATAACTTCTCGGCAGAGAGATATTGGGACTTGACTGAAATCGACCAAACTTTTGTCGTGCGTCTCAACGAGGGACTGTCTCAAATCGAGATTGGCTCAATTTGATAAATTGATTTTTTGAGTTGGGTTAATCTGATTTGGATTGGCTATTTTTCAGCCAGCCAGCGGGCGGCTTCGATCGCATGATAGGTGAAAATCAGGTCGGCACCAGCCCGATGAATCGAGGTCAACACTTCGAGAATGGCCTTTTTCTCGTCGAGATAGCCCTTCTGCGCGGTCAGTTTGAGCATGGCGTACTCTCCGCTCACGTTGTAGGCAGCGACCGGCACAGACGAGGCCTCTTTCACTCGGGCAATAACGTCGAGGTACGAAAGCGCGGGTTTTACCATCACAATATCGGCGCCCTCGGCGATATCAAGGCGCACTTCGCGCAGAGCTTCTTTTTGATTGCGAGGGTCCATCTGATAAGTTTTTTTATCGCCAAACTTTGGCGCTGAGTCGAGGGCTTCGCGAAAGGGCCCGTAGAAGGCCGATGCATATTTGGCGGCATACGAAATAATCCCGACATTCGAAAAGCCCTCTTTGTCGAGGCGCTTGCGAATAAAGCCGATGCGGCCATCCATCATGTCAGAGGGGGCGACAAAATCAGCCCCGGCGCACGCTTGGGTCACGGCCATTTCAGCCAATACTTCGAGTGTTTCATCATTTAAAATTTCAGCTTGATCGCCACTCTTAGATTTTGTTTTTCGCACGATGCCGTCGTGCCCATCTGACGAGTAGGGGTCCATTGCCACATCGGTGATGACACAAAGTTCGGGGTATGCTTCTTTGATTTTCTTAACCGCTTGCGGGAGCAGCCCTTTCTCATTCGTTGATTCTTTGGCCATCGAGTCTTTGAGTTCTTCTTCGAGGTGCGGAAAGAGCGCAATCGCTCCGACGCCAAGGCTTACACACTCTTTCAAGTCTTTAAGGAGCTCATCGACCGAAAGGCGAAAAACGCCAGGCATAGATTGAATGGGCACACGTTGACCACGGCCTGTGGTGATAAACACCGGCCATACAAAGCGCTGCGCGGTGAGAGTGGTCTCATGCACAAGTTCGCGAATATTAGTTGTGCGTCGCAAGCGACGGGGTCGGGCTTTGATTTTCACTATGATTGACCTCTACTTGAACATTATCGGCAAATTGAGCTTAGAAAATAACTTTGGCAGCTCGATCAGACTTAAGCCTATTAGACTCGAGGGGTCGCTGACCCGCAGGCTCTCGACCAAGCTAAACCCCGAGCTTTCGAAGCGATAGCCACCGGCGCAATCCATGGGCCGGTCGCGCTTAACATAGGCTGCGATTTCGGCTCGCGTGAGTTTTTTGAGAGTGATCTGGGCCACCACGGTACTAAGAGCTGACCTCTCGCCGCAAACCAAAGCCATGCTCGTAATCAGTTTATGTGTTCGGCCCTGAAGTTTTGATAGTATTCGAATGTTTTGCTCGAGGCTTCCGGGTTTACCAAGCACGGCCCCTTCAAAGTCGAGAAGTTGATCGGCGCCTATAATGGCATCTTTCGGGTTTTTTTTAACGAGGCTGCGTGCTTTCTCAAGAGCTAAGCGGCGAGACAGCCCGCGTGGCGTGAGAGCTAAACTATTTTTTAGGGCTTCTTCGTCAATGCCAGGGCGCCGAGCTGAAAAAGAAAGACCGAAGGCCTTAAGTTGAGCAGCGCGGTAGGGTGAAGTGGAGGCTAAAATTATCTTCATATGGCTATCAACTCTATTGCCCATTTTTCGGCCAACTTTCTACCGAATTTTGTTGTCACAGCTAGTTATAAAAATCAAAATACCTCAATGGGTACAGCTTGGGTTCACAACATGTCGCCTTTTGTTATTCAATTTTCCGAAACCTTCGGAATTCGGTGGTACGGCCTTGCCTATCTGACCGGGTTCTTTATTGCATACTACCTTACCGATCTGATGGCCAAAAGAGGCACGACGCAGTTAACACGCGAACAGGTGGCTGATTTTATCACCTACGCCGCGATCGGCACGCTGGCGGGCGGTCGGTTGGGCTACGCGCTTTTTTACGCTCCCGAATTATTTACCACCTTTCATGCTGGCGCGCCCTGGTGGGGTCTGCTCGAGGTCAATAAAGGCGGGATGGCCTCTCATGGCGGCATGGCCGGATTGATAATCGGCTGCATTCTCTACGCCCGAAAGCACAAAGTAAGAGCGACTCATCTCGTGGATATTTGCGTTTTCGGCGGCGGCCTTGGAGTATTTTTTGGTCGTATCGCTAATTTTATCAACGGCGAATTGTACGGTCGCGAATGTGCGGCTGATTTGTGGTTGGCGGTTAAGTTCCCATCTGAAATTTACACGTGGGGGCCGGGCGAAATCGACAAACTTCGGGGCATGGGCAACGCGGTTGAGGTTGTTGGCGCCGGCAGTCGAGATCAGTGGGCGACTTGGCTCAATTCTTTTTCGATTGAGGCTCAACGCGGTATCGATGTGGCGAAAGAGACAATTGTACTGGCGACTCAAAAGCACAATCACGCGGTGATTGAAGCTTTGCGGCCCATTCTGACCCCGCGTTACCCATCGCAGCTGATTCAGTCTCTGCTCGAAGGTCTTATTGTTGTTCTTGTTCTTGCCTGGCTGTGGCGAAAGCCGCGAAAGCCGGGTTTTATTTCGGCAAGCTTCGGCATTATGTACTCCATCGCGAGAATTATTGGCGAGCAATTTCGTTTGCCAGATCACGATATTGGCTACCAAGCTTTGGGCCTAACCCGAGGGCAATGGCTCTCGGTAGGGATGCTTGTTGGCTCGATACTCTATTTTATTTGGGTTTCGCGCCAGAAGACTGAGCCTACTGGCGGTTGGGATAAAAGCGTCGCTAATAAAACGGCTTAAAAGCTCTCATCAAAAGTAACATCGCCGGTAACGCCCATTTGGTAGGCCGATACACGACGTTCGAAGAAGTTGGTAAGCTCTTGAGTGTCTTGAAGCTCCATAAAGCCAAAAGGGTTTTTAACTTTGTAAGGCGAAGCAATGCCGAGGCGCTCAAGTCGTTGGCCAGCAATAAACTGTAAATAGGTTTTCATATCTTTTAGGCTAAGGCCAGCGAGCCCCTGCGATAGAATGTCTTGGGCAAAGCTCATTTCGGCGTCGATGGCTTCTTCCATCATCACTTTGATCATTTCGCGCATGCGATCATCCATCAGGCCGGGCTCTTCTTCGCGAACGGTATCGATGACTTTGTTGGCAAAATCAATATGGCAACTCTCATCGCGAAATACCCAGTTGGTGCCAGAGGCCAGGCCGCTTAGGAGGCCCTTTGAGCGAAGATAGTAGACGTAAGCAAAAGCGGCAAAAAAGAACAAACCTTCGATGCAATTTGCAAAACAAATAAGATTCATTAAAAACTGGCGGCGGTCGTTAACTGTATTAAGGCTTTCGAGCTTATTGATTGAATCCATCCATTTAAAACAGAACTGCCCCTTTTTATGTATTGACGGGATATTTTCGAGAGCGGCAAATGCGGCCTCTCGCTCTTTCGGGTCTTGGATGTAGGTGTCGAGCAGAGTGAGGTAAAATTGCACGTGTAAAGATTCTTCGAAGAGTTGGCGCGAAAGATAAAGGCGCGCTTCGGGCGAGTTCACGTGCTTGTAAAGATTGAGCACTAGGTTGTTGCTGACGATCGAGTCGCCGGTCGCAAAAAAGGCCACGAGGCGCTGAATCAAGAATCGCTCAGCCGGGTTCAATTTCATATGCAAGTCGACAACGTCAGAGCTGAAATCAACTTCGTCGACAACCCAATTGTTTTTAAGGGCGTTTTTATACATTTCAAAGAAGATCGGATACTTCATTGGGCGTAGGGTGAGATCAAAGCCGGGGTCGAGAATCATTGTTCCTCCTGTTGTCGGTTTAAAAAAAAGGCTTGCCTTACTGGCAGGCCTCGCAAGATTCGGGGTTTTCGAGAGAGCAAGCGATCGCTTCAGACGCGGTGTACGTTGTAGCGGGGGCTGCAAGTTCAATGGTGGTGTCTTCTGTCGCCACGCCCTGTTCGGCGCCTGCGCCAGTCGTAACCTGCGCAATTTTAGTAGCGGGTCGCGAGCGCATATAATAGGTGGTTTTCACGCCTGACTTCCAAGCATACATGTACATGCTCGAAAGTTTGCCAATCGTGGGTGACTCCATAAACAAATTTAAACTCTGACTTTGGTCAATATAAGGCCCGCGAGCCGCCGCCATATCGATCAAAGACTTTTGCGGGATCTCCCAAACTGTGCGGTAAACAGCTCTGACGTCCTCTGGTATTTCAGAAATATTCTGAATTGAACCTTCTGCCGTTTTAATGCGGTTTCGCATGTCTTCGTTCCATAGGCCTAATTGCTTTAAGCGGGTCACGAGGTAGCGATTGATCTGGATAAACTCACCCGAAAGGGTTTCGCGTTTAAACAAATTTGAAATCTGCGGCTCAATGGCTTCGTAAGCGCCGGTTATTGAGGCAATTGTGGCCGTCGGGGCGATTGCAAGCATGAGCGAATTTCGGAGGCCGACAGTTTTTATTTTGCGGCGAAGTTTCTCCCACTTCTCCATGTCTTCAGGTACGACGCCCCAGCTGTCGAATTGCAACTCGCCTTTCGCTGCGCGGGTCATTTTAAATGATTCGTGCGGGCCATGCCGTTCGGCGAGTTCACATGAAGTCTTAAGGGCGTGATAGTAAATACACTCTTGAATCGCGGTCGAAAGTTTCTTCGCCGGGGCCGAATCAAACGGCAAATTCAATTTAAAAAAGACATCTTGTAGACCCATAATGCCAAGGCCCACCGGGCGCCATTTAGCATTCGATGATTTAGCAGTCGCGATCGGGTAAAAATTGATGTCGATCACTCGATCTAAATACTTAATGGCCGTTTTTGTCGACTGGGCCAGTTTTTCAAAATCAAAATGGCCTTCAGACAAATGGTTGCCAAGGTTGATTGACCCCAAATTACAAACCGCTGTCTCTTTGTCATGGGTCACTTCGAGAATTTCAGTGCAGAGATTTGAAAGGTGAACAGTGTTGCCTGGTTCGCCCGTTTGATTGCACTTGGTATTCGAAGCGTCTTTAAAGGTGATCCATCCGTTGCCCGTTTGGGCCAGGGTTTTCATCATGCGGCCATAGAGATCTCGAGCGCTGACTTGTTTGACGAAAAGTTTTTGCTCTTCAGCCTCGGTATAAGCTTTCTCAAAAGCCGCCCCGTAAAGGTCAACCAGGTGCGGAGTTGTTTTTGGGTCAAACAATGACCACTGTGCATTGGCCTCGACTCTCTTCATGAAAAGGTCAGGGACCCAATTGGCGAGGTTTAAATTGTGAGTGCGCTGACCTTCGTCGCCGGTATTGTCGCGAAGTTGTAAGAATTCTTCAATATCGCCATGCCAAGATTCGAGATACACACAGGCGGCGCCCTTGCGTCGACCGCCTTGATTGACTGCCGCAACTGAAGAATCAAGAGTTTTCATCCAGGGTACGAGCCCATTAGAATGCCCATTTGTGCCCTTAATCAACGAACCGCGCGAGCGAACTCGTGAAAAAGAAATGCCTATGCCACCGGCAAACTTCGAAAGCAGCGCGATGTCTTTGTACTTATCATAAATAGACGACAAATCATCGAGCGGCGAATCGAGCAGGTAACACGACGACAATTGCGAACGTTCAGTTGCAGAATTAAATAGAGTCGGAGAGCTGGGCAGATAATCGAGCGAAGACATGAGTTCATAGAATTCTTTGGCTTCTTCGAAGTTCTTTGAAAGACCACAGGCCACGCGTAAAAAGAAATATTGCGGGGTTTCGATGACGTCGCGGGTGACAGGGTCTTTTAAGAGGTAGCGGTCATAAACCGTGCGCAGCCCGAAATACTCAAACTTTCGAGTTCGCGTTGGGTCGATAATAATATTGAGAGCTTCTTTGTTGTCGCGGATAAAATCGTATTTTTCTTTCGAGATAAGGCCTTTTTCAAAACCGGCTTTGATTGAATCTGAAAAAGAGCGAATATTTTGGTTTCCGACCTCTTCGTCGACAAAGCGCGCCAGCAAGCGAGCGGCGAGTTTTGAATAGGCTGGCTCTTCGCCGATTAATAGTGATGCGGTTTGAATGCAGAGTTCATCGAGTTCTTTAGTTGAGGCGCCATCGTAAAGCCCGCTGATGACCTTGGTGGCGACGCGCATGGGGTCGACTTCTTTTAGGCCCGAAGAGCAGGCGATCACTACATTGACGATTTTGTTCACGTCGACTGGCGAAAGTGAGCCGTCGCGTTTTTGAACGCGCATGATTTTAGGGTTCTCGTCTTCAGTCTCGAACTCTTTTGAGAGAGCGAGCTGATCGGGGTCAGGGTCATTGTAATAGAGCGGGGCGATCATAGTATCGCCAGGCAAAACCGCGTGATTCAAATTATTTTCATTTTCGTGAGTTACATCCATATTCCCCTCCGAATATTGACATTGTCTTTAGTGGCGCGACGATCTATCTGAAACGCAAACCTGAAACGCAGACCTGAAATCAAAACAAGTCTGTGATTTTGTCCCTCAACAAAATCTAACAGTGACGATAGGGTCGACCGAAATTTCTGTCAAATTCTTACGAATAACTTTTTCGAGCTGCTTAATTGTTAACCGTGACAGTATGATTTCGATTGCAAACCGCATAGTTACCTTTCAACTCGGGGTGTCGCTACGTGCTTTTTAAGCAACAGCCCCTGTGCTTAAATGATAGGCAATAAATTTGGGCCATTGCAATGCCATTTTTAGTGAAAATGCCGTCAAAAAAATGTGTGACGCGACTTTGCAGTCAGAAAACTGTCGGGCACAGAATTTGTAAGAATATTTTGTTTGATTTTTGACGATCACCAATTCGCAACCACTAGATAGGTGGCGAAATCTTAACGGTGAACTCGCCCCTCAATCAAATTTTCGACGACCGCCGGTTCTGCCAATGTGGTGATATCACCTAAATCTTGGTAATCATTGGCCGCGATTTTCTTCAAAATTCGGCGCATAATTTTGCCACTGCGGGTTTTTGGTAAGCCAGGGGCCCACTGAAGTAGATCGGGGGCGGCGATAGCGCCAATCTCATTTCGAACGTGCGCTACCAACTCTTTTTTAAGATCGTCGCTGGCTGTGATGCCGTTCTTAAGTGTTACAAAAGCGTAAATCCCTTGCCCTTTAATAGAGTGCGGGTAGCCGACGACCGCACTCTCCGCGACCGACTTATGCGACACTAATGCGCTTTCGACTTCAGCAGTGCCAAGGCGGTGGCCTGAGACATTAATGACGTCATCAGCGCGGCCTATTATCCAAAAATAACCATCTTTATCTCGTCGGCATTCGTCGCCGGTGTAGTACTTGCCAGGGAATTGGCTGAAATAGGTTTCTTCAAAACGCTTGTGATCTTTATAAACTGTGCGCATTTGCCCTGGCCAAGATTCGGCGAGGCACAAGTGCCCAGTGCCTTCGCCCACAAGTTCTTCGCTTCTGTCGTTGAGAAGCAATGGTTTTATCCCAAAAAGCGGAAAGCTTGCCGAGCCCGGTTTTAAATCTGTCGCCCCGGGGAGTGGCGAAATCAATATGCCGCCGGTTTCTGTTTGCCACCACGTATCGACGATGGGGCAGCGCTCATTGCCAACAACTCGGTAGTACCAAAGCCAAGCCTCGGGGTTGATCGGTTCGCCAACTGAGCCCAAGATGCGCAGCGATTCGCGCGAGGTTTTTTCGACCCATTCGTGCCCCTCGCGCATGAGAGCGCGAATGAGAGTCGGGGCGGTGTAGAGGATATTTACTTTGTGCTCGTCAACTATCTGCCAAAGCCGAGAGGCATCAGGGTATGTGGGCAGCCCCTCATATAAAATCGACGTGGCGCCATTGCAAAGTGGCCCATAAACGATGTAGCTGTGCCCAGTGACCCAGCCAATATCGGCGGCACACCAGTAGACATCGTTTTCGTGATAGTCGAAGACAATTTCATGGGTGAGGGCGGCGTAGACTAAATAACCGCCCGTCGTGTGCAAGACACCTTTCGGTTTACCAGTTGAGCCCGAGGTGTAGAGAATGAAAAGCGGGTCTTCACTATTCATGATCGCAGGCGGGCATTCGGCGTCGGCGCGTCCAGCAGCCTCGTGATACCAAATATCACGACCGTGCTGCCAATTCACTTCGTTGCCCGTTCGTCGAACAACAATAACATGCCGAACGATATCGACATGCTTAAGAGCTTCGTCGACATTTTTCTTCAAGTGGACGGTGCGGCCACCGCGAAGGCCTTCGTCTGCGGTGATAACTACGTGACTTTCACAATCTCGAATTCGATCGGCCAAGCTTGTTGGCGAAAAGCCACCAAATACCACGGAGTGTACGGCGCCGATCCGCGCGCAGGCCAAGAGTGCCACGACGGCTTCAACAATCATTGGCATATATATTGTAACTCGATCGCCCTTTTTGACTCCGCTTGATTTGAGAACATTGGCGAGGCGGCACACGCGCTCAAGAAGGTCAGAGTAGGTTATTTCTTCGGGTTTTTCTTCAGGGTTTTCAGGCACCCATTTGTAGGCGATTCGCTCACCTAATCCGGCCAAAACATGGCGATCAAGAGCGTTGTATGAGGCGTTAAGTTCTCCGCCGAGATACCAGCCGATTCGCACCGGTGTTTTGAAGCTTATATCGCGTACCGTATCGAAGGGTTTGAACCAATGAAGGCGCCGAGCCTGGTGTTGCCAAAAAGCATCGGGGTCGTCAGCCGATTCATTGAGTATTCGGTGCCGGTCATCAGGTTTAACTAATGCGTGCCGCTGCCATTCTGGCTTCGTTCTGTAGAGTTCATTTGACATACAAAATGCCCCCGGTGATAGACTTTAAGAAGTGAAGAGAATGCACAAGGCTACTAAAAAAAACAAGGCAAGACCGCAAGAAGTGACATCGTTAATGATGACACGGGTCACGTTGTGGCCGCTGTTTGCATCCATTTTGGCGACAGCATTGTTTTATTTGCCAGGGGCCCATGCCCAAGAGCTCTCAGTCACAGCCTTGAAATTAGCTAAGCCGGGCCAAATTAAAGGCACTCTCGATTTGAACTATGATGCTTTTCCGGATTCAGATAAGCCCTATTTTGGAGCGAAAGAAAAAACCAGCGGTTTAACGACCATCGGCGCTTCGGTCGTTGGTCAAAGTAATGATAATTTTGTCGACGGCAGTTGGTTTTATTCTAGCCAAGAAGACTTTCATTATTTTGACGTGCGTGAGGCGAGTCACGATTTTCATCGCGAAAATTACAATATTTGGTTTGGCCGACATCTTGAAGAGTGGTCACAGGCCGATTCGTTTTGGCGCATGGGTTATTGGCAGCCTCAATTTAATTGGGACAAACTTCGGCCTGATGAAAACGGCCTAACCGGTGTTTTTGTTCAAACTGACTTGGACAACTCGGTCAAGGTTTCGGTTTTTGTCACCCCGATTTATTTACCTTCGATGGGCGCCAACTTTAGAGAACAGAACGATCAGATTGTTTCGAACAACCCCTGGTTTAAAACACCGCCACCGGTCGTGGATCTATTTAAGCGCGCCACTGATGTTCACGTCTCGATCGACAGCCCTTCGGTGCCAGACACTGTGTTTAAGCCCTCAATTGCCTTAAGGTCTGAAATTCATGCCGAGAACGACACTTGGTTGCGTGGATCATATGCCTATAAGCCAATGAATAGCCCGATTTTGGGGTATAGTTATTACTTAACGGCGTTGGCCAGTTCGACCCTTATGCAGGCAACAGTTGAACCGCAATTTATTTACCACCACATTGCGACCATTGAAAGTCAGATGAAGACCGGGGATGTTGCGATCATACCATCGGTGACCTATGATGCTCCCCAAGTTAAAGACACTCCGGCGCAATGGATTGCTCAAGATATGGCGCCTTCGGTGTTAGCATCACTCACTCTCAACTGGCACCCCGATGGCTCGCGCCGTGATGTGATCTATGGCGGTGTAATGTATGATTGGACCGACTTCCCACCTGATCGCGGTGAGAATGCGCAGTCGGCCTCTCAGTTTGAATTGCGACCAACTTGGCTTTCGGCCATTCGCATGGGCTTTGATCACTCCCAAGAAAAGGCCCAAGGCCGCGAATTGGGTTATGGTGTCGAAGGCACCGTTGACCCGCGCCAAAATGGCGGCGTTTTATTAAGCCAAGTTCGAT
Organism: uncultured Bdellovibrionales bacterium; assembly: GCA_903833275.1. Classification (GTDB taxonomy): domain Bacteria; phylum Bdellovibrionota; class Bdellovibrionia; order Bdellovibrionales; family UBA1609; genus RBG-16-40-8. The sequence continues at coordinate 113,484 of CAILEP010000012.1, read as the reverse complement.
ATCGCTGGAGTCGTGAACTGCAAACTCGCGCGCGGGCCGATATTTTGGGCGTTTTCTCAGATGCTTCGAACCCGTACAGCACAGGTTTTATTCAGACTTACCACGCAAACAGCACGGTTGGATTGGATGTGAGCTATGTTTATTAGTTTATTAAAGTCGTTTCGTTCGATTTTACTTTTGGCTGTTTCGACGCTCACCGTTTTAGCGCCATTGGGTTGCGCTAAGCAATCAGAGCCTTACTATCAAGTTCCGCAGGTCGAGTTGAAAGGGGCCGGCTGCTTAAAAGAGGCGCCGGTGGCCATCGAAAATTTCTTTAATGGGGCTGGTTCGTCAGCCGAGATTTCGGGCATGTGGAGCTGTCTTCACTATGCTGTCAATAGTTTTTCAACTTACGTTAAAGGCACCGACAAGGCGAAGTACAGTGGTGAAGAGATACGTGAGTTTCTAGAGAATTATTTTTTGCAAGACTCAAAAGTGGCCCCTGGCGATACGCACGTGATCTCCGATAAACTATTGGCTCAGATGATGCAGTTAAAGCGTCTATTTCTAGGCGGTTCGACGGCGGCCCTGAGTCGAACAGAAATCGACCAAACTTATGGGGTAATCCAATCCTTTAAAGCCATATCTCTCGAGCTTGTGCCCCATTCGGGGTTGCTTTTTAATGGCCCCGGGCATCCCGCAATGCCTCCATCTGAGTCTGCCGACCAAGGTTTGAGTTCTTTTGGCTCAGCCGCCAACCAGCTCACTCATTTATTAAATACCGATCATTCGCGCTATCAGTTTTCGGATTTGAGCAGTCTTTTGCACGAGCTCTATCTTTATTTTCACAATCAAAACCCTAAGTCGACCTTTCGCGATTATTCAACTTATGTGCCTATGCTCGCTCAGATAAAAGGGGCTCTTATGAATTCAGATCGCTCGCGCGTTGAGGCGAGTGATTGGTCGGCGTTGGGGCCGCTACTTGCAAGGGCCTATTCGGTTTACTTGCGGGCGAGTTACTATATGAGCGGCAATAGTTTACTTTCGATTGATCCGCTTTCTGAAATACGTGCCATGATGCTCGACCTGACTGAGATTCTAAGGCAGGGGATTTTGAGTCGCAAGGGGGCGCCGTTTCCGCTTTCGGATATCGATAATGTTATCACGGAGGCCGCAAACCTAAAATTGTTGCCAGCTGGTATCGACGAAGACACAGCTAAGAATTTCGTAAGTCGCATGGTTAATTTTGTTCTTAACCCGCAGAAACAGTTTCCAGAGTCTGGCATTAGCACGCGAAAAATCGATTATGTCGAGGCTCAGATCGACGATTGGGCGAGCGTGCAGCGGGCCTTGGTCATGAATGTACAATTGCCAGGCAACCCAGCGTGGGGCGAAATGGTTGGGGTCATTAATGGCCCCTGGCCGCTGAGTCTTGATCCTAATGGGCGCATTGTTCTTGATGGTAATGCAAAGGCGACGCCGAATATTGACAGCAATTCTCGATTGAATTGGGCGCGAGCTCTATTTCACCTCGTCTTCAATGCCTACGTTCAAGATAAAGATCGGCGCGAAGTTACGCTTGAAATTAACCCCGCAGAGCTTCACACCGCCTATTTAGATCTAAAACCACTTCTTGTGATTTTTGGTTTGGTGGGTAAAGACGACACGGCCTTCGATAAAAAAATATTTCGCGACGCTAATTTATTTATGCCCCGAAGCGATGGCGATAAATTTTTAAGCTTTAACGAGCTTATTGAATACGTGCATTTTGTTTTTTCAGGGATAGATGCTGGGCATTTATTGGTCGATGGCATGCAAAAATCTTGTTATGTTGATGCTAATAACGTCGATGTAAATTGTTTTCGTAAAGATTTTCAGGCGAAAGCCGACACTATGTTGGCGCACATGCCGATCCATCTAAAGTACGCAAAAAAGATGAGCGATAAGAGTTGGCAGAAATATATTAGAAATTTAGAAATCGTAAATCGCAAAGAGGGCGATGCTCCGACTCCGATGTCGCGTTCGGCGATATATGAATCATTTGTGCTATTGGGCTACATAGAAGTTTTAATGTTACGATTTGATGTTGATCGCGACGGGCAATTGAATCTGCAAGAGTCGCTTAGTTTACTAAAGCTTTTGGCTGGGACAGTGGCCTCAAAGCTGGGCCTTGACCCCGAACGCGATCAGCCTGAGCTTGAGTCGCTTTTCACGTATTTATTGCACTATGGAGAGCTGCCCAGTGCCGACGACCCTCTTTCGGCAGTTAGATACGAAAATTGGAAGTTAAAGCGCGACCATTGGGAGCTCGGTATCGACAGAGCTGCTATATTGCAGATCATCGCGATTCTAACAAAAATGGGTTTATAAGATTGCCCCAATGGCCTGTAATTTCTTCTAGTTAAGAATATTTTTTAGCTCTCAAACTCGTTTTGCCCTGAGCAAAATGGTATATCCCAAGGCCAGTAAACGGGGTGTACTTTTAAGCGTTTAACTCGTCGTCTTTTTCTACTAATTGGGTCGTTTTATACCCTCCTTTGCGGGGTGGGGGCGTATTCAATGTCACTACCGATGTCGCCATTGCTGTCGACATCGCTTTCGAATCAGATGACTGGTTCGACTTCTGCCGCCGGTGACCCTCAGAACCGTTTTGAGTTTTCGGCTGAGCAATTTAATTACGGCACGGCCGGCACGACCGCTGAACAACAAAATCAATATGTCGATTTCGCTCCTACATTTTCATATTCTCATCGACTCGGTCAGGACGAGAATGCGCCGCACTCCGAGATTGGGATAGAGGGTTTGGCGGTAATCCCAGCGAGTGGCGGCGTTGACCAGCAGTTGGCCGTTCCACAAATGTACTTCAGGTACACGGCAGAACCACATCGTTTGAATTTCACCCTTGGTCGGTACCGAGAAGATTGGTCGTCGCTTGATGATCACAGTCACTTAGGTTTGTGGCAACCGCTCGCTCGTTGGGATGCCGTTCGACCCATAAGCCAGGGCCTTACGGGGCTGTTTGCTACGGTCGAAGATCAAAAATTTCGCATTGTTTATTTTGCTTCTTCGGTATTTTTGCCTGATCAGGGGCCGGGTTTTAGTGTCAAGGGCGGGCGATTCACCTCTTCGAATCGATGGTTTCGGCCGCCCGTCGATCAGGCTGAAATTAAGAATACCGAGGCTCAGATATTTTATGCCGTCGACACACCGTCAACAGCCAGCGTGGTGAATCAGGGTAGCCAAGCGCTTATGGTTGAAGTTGGGCAAAGAAACGACGGTCTTTTTGCTAAGGCTTCAGTGGCTGATAAGCCCATGAACCAGTTTCATTTAGGTCTTGAGCCCACTATTGCCGCGGCATCTGGGGTCATCTCGGTGACCGTGCATCCTTACGTTGTGAAACATAATCTCTACACTCTCGAATCTGGCTACAGATTTAACGAGGGGCAGTTTGTGCTCTCTCAAACGTGGGAGAAATTTGAAAACCCTAATTTGCCAGATAAGTTTCAGCAGTCAGAGTTGATCGACTCGCAATATACGGGCGCAGTTTTTAATCACGACCTCTCAAATTTTGGTTTGCATAATGCGAATATAGACCTGAGTTATGTGCAGCGAACCAAGGCGACATCAGCGGCTAAAGAGACTATTGTACAGGGCAGTGTAGAATCGTCGAGCCAGCGGCTCTCTTTTTCGCGCCTGGCTGGTTTGCAATTTGAGAAAAATATCTTTCATAACTTTATCAACAGTCTCGACGCCGCTGTCGGCTACTTTTATTCAGTCGATGATCAGGGCGAGTGGCTGCATGGTGACATTTCTTATCAATACGACCGGCGCTGGCTCTGGAATTTATCTGGAGACATCTTTGGCGCCTCGGGCGTGATTGATGCTAACGCCAGTTTCATTTCGAAATTTCGTGGCAACGATCGCATGATCGGGAGCTTTTCGTATGTATTTTAAAAGCTTGGCCAAAGTATTTTCAACCTCGTTGTGCATTGCGGCGATGATATTTACGGCCTGTCAATTGGGTGCTTGTCAGTGGCAACCTTTTAAGAATCTACGTGTTGGCGATAAAAGCCCGGCTCCTGGTTCAATTCAAATTGATCTATCGAAGTACTCTTGTATGTCTGAAATGGGCAAGAGGGTTGATGATTACCTATCGGGTCGAATGTCAGAACGGGATGTTCACCTATTTGGCGGCTGCCTTCGTACGGCACTTCATCGGTTTGTTGATACCGTGGACGGTCGGTCGAAGGGTCTTTACACTCCTGATGAATTGGCGATTTTTTTAAACAAATGGTATTTGCACGAGCAACAATTGACGCCACCGTTTGTACGCGAAATTATGAAGGTCAAGGTTTTGGCTTTGGGCGGGTCAATAGAGCAGATTACCGATCAAGAAATGAACGGTCTCGTCGACCTCATTACTTTTATTGAGGCCGAATCAATCGCCAATTTGCCTTACCTAGATTTCTATACGCAGTCGCCGCATCTTGAGCGGGCTAAGATTTCGCGATTCGAACTATCGAATATGCGAAATCAATTGCGTCAAACTGGGCAGCATATCGCCGATCGATTTCGCATTCAGGGTCAAAGCTACGATATGCCTTCACTTGAACGGCTTTTAACGGAGATGCACAAGTTTCTGCGATGGGAGCAGATTCGACCCGACAATAAAACCCCCGAGCAGATTGTAAATCTGTTCGCCGCGCACAAAGCCATTGTCACGGGTCAAGATTCGCTGACAATTTTGCCGCAGGACTGGGTCATGTTGATGGACTCTGCGGCATCGCTATTCGGAATTTGGGTTGATTTTCAGTTGCAGTTGAAAGATCTTCCGCTGACTTATGGGGCGGGGCTTGATTCTTTCGTGGCGAGTATCAATGAGGCCATGGCTCTTTTGGGTCGGGTGATCGATCAGAACCCATCTAAATTGATTTCGTTTTCGGCAACTGACAAGCTGTTTGATGCGCTTAACGATATTCAGGGTTTGCCTTCGGGTGTTCGGGTTGATTCGATCAAAGAAACCTATAAGTTTTTAATTCAAAAAGCATTTCGCAACCCAGTCAGCACGACGAGAAACGAACAAGTTTCAGGCCTTTCGTGGCAAGAGCTAAATGAGATTCATGCTGAGTTCTATTTATGGGCTGAAGGCCAACAGTACTTAAGCGACAATGCGCGCCGCTCTTTGGGGCTTAAGTTTGGTGCTGGCGATAGCTTGCTTGATCCGATTGCTAAGGCTCTTGAGAGTTTTGATTTTCGTCAGTTCATAGATCGCGGAGTCGATCAAAAGGATGCCCGCAGTCGAGAAATTGAGCGCATCGTGCATAGTGTGCCGGCCTTTTTTCGGGTTGGTGATGAGCGGGCCTTCATAATGCCGCCGCAAGAGCTTGGCGATGCTGGTGTCTATGACGGTATTTTTGATCTGACTCGGCTCAACATAATGAGGGGCTTGGTTCGTCTTTTGATTCGATCGGCCGCCTCTGACGATCGTATCGTGATGATGAACAAGGATTGGCAACACACCGGCGTCACAGAAGACGAGATGGATGAGTTTTTTAATAAGATTCGCAACCTTGGTATCGATTTAAAGCTCTTTGACCCGCGAAGGGCTGGCGTGGGACGCCGATCATTTGTTGAGGGCAAGCTTTTCACCTTCGCCGGCAACGGGATTAACGAGCCCGACGCGCAGAACTCACATCTACTCAATTTTGTTCAGGCGCTTGATCTGTTGTCTACGATTTGGTCGGGCGGCAAAGTGCGGGATATGTTTTACTCCGATATTGGCAACCTTTGCCGACAAGAAGGCTTTAAGGATGGCCCATCTGATGTTTTCGGTGTGCCCATGCTTGATCGCAAGTGTTTTACTTCTCACTTCTTTAATTTAAAATTAGCAGAACTCGATAACTTGCCGCATTTACGCGACGACTTTCTTGCGCGCAAGGCGAGTGAGAAAAAGCAGATCACCGATGCGCTAGAGGTAATCGGCAAATCGCCGACACCTGATGCGAAATATATTGAGCTGGGTGAAATTGCGACTATGGTGACGGTGCTGCACTATCTTGAGGCCATCTTTACGATCTATGACGGTAATCACGACAACGTTCTTACTGACGTCGAGGTCATGCATTCTTTTAAGCGGTTCAGTGGTTATCTGGCCAGACAGGCTCGTGCTACCGAACACAAAGATGTGAGTATTTCGCTTTTAAAGTCGATTTTCGCCTACCTTGTTGAGCACCAGAATTTACCCACAAGCACCGACGCTCTTACTCTTTATTGGAATAAGTATCGCTATTTCGACAACGATCTCAATCAATACGAGCCGGGCGAGAGCGGGCAAGTCTCGACAGCGAAAACACCCACCTTGCGAGTGGATCGAGTTGGCTTGCTCAATGTGCTAAAGGTTCTGGCGATGGTTAATGCACAAACTGCGGCAACCAACGCCGCCGTAGTCCGCCGAGAGCCGCGGCCGGAAGAAAACTGATTCTGCTGTTTTTTTGCAGGCGCTTTACGCAAGCGTAACTTTGGTTACTAGATCGTGACAAATCCAAACAGCCGGTTTTGCGGGTTTTGCAATTTCATGAAACATAATCTTTCCGCAGGCGCGAAACACAATTTCGCTTAAGTCGGCAGTCATTAAGTCGTTTGGGCTTTTGTGTAAATCAATAAGTGCTGAGGAGCAGTTTCGCATAAGTTCCATTTGTTCAGGCCCGTTGTGTTGTGGCCATTTCTTGTAACTTGGCCATTGGCGCACTGTCGGGTTGTGCAAATAGTCTTGAGTGATACGATCGATATCGTCGACCGTGGCGCCATCCTTAAGTTTACTTTGGCATTGGGCCAACAGGTTCTTAACGGTAGCTGACTGAGGGGCGGCCTTACGTAGGGCTCGCATCAGCGGGTAAAGAACGACCTCAACCCCTAAGAAAATACTACTGCTGTTAGTAAGAATCTCGGGCACGTTGAACACGCAGCAATTGATGCCATTTTGAGTTGCCTGGTTAGCGATTTGCTCGAGGCGAACTTTGGCAAAGCCTTGAAGGTAAGGTGAGTACGAGTACCATTCAAATTTATCTCCGACGAGCACTTCGTTGCCATGATAGCCAAACGCCGTATAGCTAACTTGAGCGCCATTGCCCTCAATGGCCTTTCGCAGATCGCCCGTGAGGTCGAGAAGGTGGTGAAGCGTTTCGGCTGTCACCTCGTTAAAACTTTTTTCGCAGAGTTGGCCAATTTCGCTCTTCCAAAAGGTTTCGCTTGAAAAATATCGAGGCCCCGAGCCCTTAAAAACACGATTGGCGATTGGCATTACGACGCGCGCTCTCGGAAAGCCACCAGCCATGGTGTGCGCAAAAATCAAATTTTTCTTAAGGTCGACATGTTGCCGAAGTTCGTTAATAAACAGCTTTATGTTTGTTCGCATGCGTTCGATGCCGCGAAGGCGAGCTTGTTCGATGCTAGGCCAGTCGAGGTGGGCGTCTTCCCACCCGGAGAGCCCATATTCTTTTAATTGATCGACTGGTCGCCTGCCTTTGTCATCAAGTTCAAGGTCAAAGCCGGCCTCAAGAGGAATGTTGATAATTGGCGAATGGCCTTTTGCGGTCAGCTCATCGCTCGTGAGGGCGCGCAAATTTAGGTTTTCATCGCGCCGGCCGACAGTCGAAAAAATAACTTTCAGCCCCGCTTTTTTGGCTTCATCGATTAACCCGTTTACGTAGCCGCGTTCGAAAACTTCACCGAATATAACAAGAGTGTCGCCGGGGCCGTAAGGGGGTCGGGGGGCGAGATTGCGAAGTGCAAAATATTCTGTTTCGTAATGAGTTGGTGTTTTCATTTCTTTCATAGCCTCAATTTATAGGTAGATTTTTAAGCCAGCGCAAGACCTCGGCTGTTGCCCCAGAGCATTTTTGAACTTCTTGCCGGATGCGCTCGTGGGCCGCGGCGAGGTCAGGTACACTTTGAGCTAGAGCACGAAGAGTTTGCTCCATATTGTTTGCGTCCTCGACGCTAACGACCGCCGAAAAATCGGTTTGGTCTATTTTTATATTTTGAAATTCTATCGCTTCACGATTGTTTTTGTGAAAGGGGCCAACTAGCGTAAAGAGCCCAGCCGCCAGGGGCTCCATTACGCTGTGAACTTTGCTGCGAAATGAACCGCCAACAAAAGCCACATCGCCGGCGGTATAGACTTCGGCCAGAATGCCCAGTTGATCGACAATCAGAACTGAGGTTTGCCACTCTTTCATTTCTGAGTAAACGGCACAACTGATGTCGCGCGCAAGAAAATCATTTCGCAATTGCCTAACGTGTTCAATATCAGGCTCGTGAGGGATTAAGATCAGTGACAATAAATTCTCACGAAGCAAAGGGGCTGTGGCCGCAAGTAAAACCGCCTCATCTTCGGGCCAGGTTGAGCCAGCAACTAGAATCAAGGGTTTATTTTGTCGCAAGATCCCCTTGATGGGCTTTGGGTTTTGAAGACGATGGATAACCTGGTCAAAGCGAGTGTCGCCTTTAACCTCGACCTCTCGAACTCCGATCGAGCGCAACGCTTCACCGTCAGCTTTCGAAACGGCGTAAATACGCGAAATAAAATTGTAGATCATTCGAAGATAAGCTTTCGCCCAGTAGCGTCGCCCCTCAAAGGGCCGAGCAGTGGCCGAGAACAACAAGCTCGGGATATTTTTTTCTTGGGCTTCGTGTAAAATCTCGGGCCAGAGGTCAGTGCGAGCAATCAGCAAGGCGCGAGGGTTTAGTTTCTTGAGAAAGCTGCGCGATGGGCCGGGTAAGTCGAGCGGTAAGGGTTGGGAGTGCGCAATGCCCTCAAAGCTTTCGATCGTCTTGGCATAGGATGGCGAAAAGTAAGTGACGACAATAGGCTGGGTAGGGTCATCGCTATTTAAGGCGCGTATAACTGGCTTGGCGTATTCGAACTCACCAGATGAGGCGTGAATCCAGATTGGTCGCCGAGCAAAAGTCGGCATTGGTTTTGTGTCTCGCCTAAGCTTGAGGCCGGCACGTACCTTGGCGTGCAATGCGCCAAAAATTGAAAGTGCAAAAAGCATAACCGGCCAAAAAATAAATCTGTAGATAAAGAAAAATAGTATTTGAAATGGCTCGGGCCGCATCTTTTAAAACTCAGAGTTGGGGCGTAATTGGTTCATTAAGACCGACACTCTATCAGCAGATAATTCAACCAGACAACGCTTCATAACTGAATTGTGGCACCGACCGCGACCGTCTTTTGTGCAGGGGCGGCAGGGCAGGTCAATTTCAGCAACGAGGGTTGAGTCATGGCTGGGGTAGCCAAAAGCAGTGGGGCCAATAATGGCGACGGCCGGTTTCTGCATCAAGTCAGCCGCATGCAAGAGCCCGGTGTCACCAGCCACGAGCCCTCTGCTGAGTTCGATCAATTGCAAACTTTGAAGCCACGAGAGGCGGCCAGCTAAGTTGACCGCGGGCGAAGTTGCGGCAGCGACAATCTCTTCGCACATTTTGTCGTCCGGCCCGCCGAGAAGCACATAAGAAAATTGAGGGTTGGCGCGCACCAATTTTTGCCAATTCTCTGTCGGCCAAAGTTTTAACCCCCACGCGGCACCCGGGGCGAGAGCGATGGTATTTTCAAGATCGAAGCCAACGGGCAGTTGCAGTATTTCTGAATCAAGATTGAGGCTGACGTTTTGCAAAAGGGCCGCCGAACCAAACCATTTTTTTAGCGGGGCTAAATAAGAATGTGCCCCACGAAAGGGTTTCTCAAAGAGATTAATTCGAAAACGAAAAAGCAAAATGCGCTTGAGGCGATCTTTGGATCGATGGGCCCACTCGGTCGAAAACTGGCCGGTTACCCAGGCGTTTAGTTTGAGGGCGAAGATAATGAGGCCGGATCGTAAATTTGAATGGGCGTCGTACAAATGGGTAAAGCGCTCACGCCTGAGTTCGCCGATTAACCGAAAAAGGCCCCGCCAGCCATCTTGGCGTCGCAAGGCCCAAACCTGATCGATGGCCTCAAGGCTTTTGACCACAGGAGCAAAATCGGAGCGCGTCAGCCAATGTATTTCAGCCGTCGGGTCTTTTTCGCGAATAAGAGTCGCGGCGGGTAGCGCCTGCATAATATCGCCAAAACTCGAAAATCGAATAATAAGGTAGCGACGGCGCACCATTTCTATCGATGCACGTGGAAAGATTTTGCTAGAAGAGTCATTTGTTGAAGACGTCATGGCAAGAGCAATCTTGCCAGCGAAATTCGGCTGAGTCTATTCTAGGCGGCCTTTTTCTCGGCCGGAAGTAGGCCAAGGGCGACTAATTTCTTCTTGCAAACTGGCCAAACAGTCTCTTTGAGTGGGGCTTCTTTGGCAGAAAGACGCAGTTTACCCATGTCTTCTTTGGTAAAGGCTTCGACGAAGTCGGCTTCGGGGCCACCTTTTGCAAGCTTCATTAGTAATCGAAAGTGGGCATCAGTGAGATCGGTGGCAACTAACATTTTTCTCAGATTGCCTTCTGGGGTTTGCTTTAGAAAATCGCACAAAAGTTTGATTTCTTCGGGCGTATGCATGAACAGGCCTCCTCGGTTATGGCATTCTTCTTTTCGGCTTGAACCGTGAGGCGCTGAAGTCTCAATTTGGTACAGGTCTAGCTAGCCCTTAAAAGCGAAATCAAGCTGGCTGGCGAAGGATTTTGGCAACTCAGGGCGGCGTGATCGGGGTATAAAGAACGTAGTGAGTTTGTAGAAGTCTTCGAAAATTTTGTGTTGATCGGTGGCGCGGCGCAAGTAGTCCTCGCCCGAAGAGCCTCCGGTGCCGATTCGCTGCCCTAACATCCGTTTTACCAGAATCGAGTGGCGATAGCGCCATTGAGTCATGAGTGAATCTAGATTCAACACTTCAGTAATCAATCGAAAAGGCAGCTGAAAGATCGGTTGTTCACGATAAAGCTGAATTAAAAGTGCGGCATGAATGGCATCGTAACTGAGGCGCCATTCGGCGTTTTTAAGGCGCCGATCGTACTCGTTCTTATCGAACAGAGACTCAAACATTCGACGAGAGCCGGCGATATTTTCAAGTAAGCGAGTCTTTTCTGCCGCATTTAGATTATCGTTTTGTTGAATGAAATCTTGATCGTGTTGAAACATAATATTTGTTGCAGCCTGATACTCTTTCCAAAACTGAAAATCTTCTGACTTTAAAAATGGAGTGCGCGCGAGCCAAGCGTTAAGGCCGTCGAAAAGTGATGGTTTTGACTCGGCATCACGGGCCAGCTTAGCCTTTTCTTGGCTCAGCTCGACATAATAGGGTTTTTCGTGAAACGGCAGGCGGTCAGCTGAGCGTAGACCCAATTTGTTTTCAAGAAGACGAAACTGAAAGCTTTGAAACCCCGACGCGGCAAAAATCAGATCGCGAAACTCAAGAAAATCCATCGGAGTCATCGTTTCGAGAATTTCAACCTGCTGAACGAGCACGCGAAAAATAAGATTGATGCGACCAAGACGAGAGACGACAGTCTCCATGCTGCGCTCATCGACAACCGGGCTGCCAAAAAGTTCAAGAATTGAATCGAGCTCGAAAAGAATCTGTTTAAACCAGATCTCATAGGTGTGATGGGTCGTGATAAAGAGCATCTCTTCGTGGGCTGGGCGACCTCGCTCAAAACTGAGCGGGCTTTGGGCGCTTAGAAGCGTGTCGAGTTTTAAATATTTTTCGTAACTTAAGGGCGGTTGACTCATAGACCCTCGCTAATGCCTAGCTATAAAAGAATTATTGTTTAACGACCGTTTTGTGCAATTCACGAATGCGCTCAATCTCACCAATAAAAAAATCAATATCCTCTCGAGTGACATCATAAGAAATCATCAGTCGAACCTCAAAAGTGGCTTCGTCCCAGACATAAAAGAATACATTCTCGCGCAAAGGCTTTACCCATTGTCGGGGTAAACGTGCAAACACGCTATTGGCCTGAATTTTTTGAGTGATCGAGATCTCGCTGAAGCCTTCTAGCTGAGCACCTAAATATTTTGCGAGGTCATAACCATGTGTTGTGATTTCGCGCCAAAGTTCTTTATTAATGAGCTCGTTAAATTGCGACGAGAGAAAGCGCATTTTTGACGGCAGTTGCATCATCTGTTTTCTATAAAACTTTGTTGAGGCACTTGCTGTCGAATTGTAGATGACCACGGCTTCACCAAAAAGCAGTCCATTTTTGGTGCCGCCCAGCGAGAGAGCGTCGATCTCGAGACCGCCGGTTAAATCATGCAGTGAACAGTTCAAGGCGTGCGCGGCATAAATCAAACGCGCGCCATCAATATGCAAAAGTAAATTATGCTCGCGAGTAAATTGCCGCCAGCGGCGAAGTTCATCGAGTGAGTAGACCGTGCCATATTCAGTGGGTTGAGTAAGGGTCACTAGGCGCGGTTGTGCGTAGTGCTGGTCTCCGCCGCGAATTAAAAATTTCTCGATCTGCTCAGGCGCGATCTTGCCATCCGATGTCGGCACAGTGAGAACTTTACAGCCAATGTTTTTCTCAGGGGCGCCGCACTCGTCGAGGTGTAGGTGGGCAGTTTCTGCGCAGATCACGGCTTCATAACTTTTTAATAAAGTTTGCAAGCAAAGTACGTTTGCGGCTGTCCCGTTGAAAACAAAGTGAATGCTGGCGTTCGCACCGAGATGCTTTTTTAAGTCGGTCGTAACTTTTTCGGTCAAGGGGTCGCTGCCATAGCTGGGGGCGTGGCTCTGGCTCAGCTGTGACATTGCGGCCCAAACCTGTGGGTGGACCCCCGAGTGATTATCGCTGCCTAAGCTGAATCGAGGCTGCGCCGATGCCATCAGGGGGCCGTGTGCAAATAGGTGTGGGCTAGAATCGCAGCGAGTTGTGAGGTCTTATTTTGAAAATCCAGCGGCGGTGACACTTCATAAATGCCGATACCGCGAACATCAAGTTTTCGAATCAGTTCGCGCATCGCCGACAAAAATTCATTTGGTTCAAAGCCAGGCCCATAAGAGGCGCTGGCACCCGGAGCAACGGCAGAAGAAAAAGCGTCAATATCGATGCTCAGAAAGGCCGGGCGTTTCGCTTTGGCAAGGGGGGATAATGTCTTCAACAGGCGGCCGTGCACATCAGCCATATCAAAGATTTTCACTTTTTTCTTCTCGGCATAGGCGCGGTGATTGCGACTGTTGCAGAAGGGTTGAATGCCGACTTCAACGAGATCAAAGTTCTTATATTTCTCGAGCAGGCGATAAAAGGCTGACCCGCTATTGGGGCCCTCGGTGTCAGGCCGCACATCAAGGTGGGCGTCAAAATTAATAATTAAGGGGCGCTTCTTTGTCGACTCAAGAAAGCCCGCGATATCGGGGTAGGCGTAGTCGTGACCGCCACCGAGCGAGATGGTGCGATGGCCTGCTTTGTGAAGGCCTTTAATGACCTCAAGAGCAATTTCATGTCGCTCGCGATGAGCGCTGTCGATTATCAGGTTGCCCAGGTCGTAAACGTTCGGGAAGTCATGTCGCCCTGGCGTGAGCTTGTAGAGTGCTGAGCGGATTGAGTCCGGTGCCTCGCGACTTCCGGGCCGTCCGTAGTTAATACGAATGCCTTCATCATCGGGGTAGCCAAGCAACACGTAGCCGGGCTTTGCGCCTTCGACGGTTGTATCGGTGACCATGCGAACGAGTTCACCAATGCGTGAGTCGTTGGCGCGTGGGCTTTTAAAAAATAGAGCACGTGGAGGAGATTCAAATTTTCGCATAATGTTCGCCTTGCCTTAAGTCTAGAGATTGATAACATGCAGATCAGAAGAATTGAACCCATACGCCAGTTAACGCGCAGCGCGGCGGCGAGTGAATAAAGAGGACCTTGTGGCTCATATACAGTGTGCAAAAGTCATATCCGCAAATAAATTTGATGTTTACAACTACCTGACCAATCCAGAATGCCTTGCCGAGCTGCTTAAGGATCATATTGAAGTTACCTGGCAAAACCCAGGCATCGAAGTTAAGCAAGGCTGCGAGTTTCTTTTTCTAATGTCACGCTTCGGGATCGAACAGCCCGTTCGTTTCGTTGTCGATCGGTTGGTGATTGGCAATCAAATGACTTATCGCCAGGTGAGTGGGGTCTATGCTCGACTTATTCATACAATGAAATTTGAAGAGCATGGGCAAAATGAAACCCTAGTCACCGATTTGGTCGACTATGAAATGCCATTTGGTATTTTGGGTCGCTTGGCAGACGACTTCTATGGTCGCGCCGATTTAAAGCGCATTCTTGAAACACGTCTTGAGCGGGCGGCAGAGAAATTTGCTTCAGAAGATTCGGTAAACCCTGCGAAAGCAGCTGACGACAGCGGCGAAGCGAGCTCGGGTGAGGGCTCTGAAAATAACTTGCAGGCCAATTAAATTGGCCTAAACTAAGTATCAATATGACGTGCAGCTTTAGATCGAAACACCAACTCAACATTGTAAAATTAAAGAGGTAAATTATGAACCCTGTGGTTGTAGATTACTCGCTAATGGTTCTTCGCTGGATTCACTTTTTTGTCGGAGTGACCTGGATTGGTCTTCTGTACTATTTTAACTTTATTCAGGGTGCCTTTTTCGCTGAAATTGACGGCCCAACTAAAAATATCGCCATTTCAAAACTTGTTCCACGCGCTTTGCTTTATTTTCGAATGGCGGCGCTCTATACATTTTTGGCAGGGGTTTTGATACTCGGCTTAAAAGGTCATCAGGCCGGCTTCGGTATCTATTCGACGTCTTGGGGAGTGAGCATTTTGGTAGGCTCATTACTTGGCACAATTATGTTTTTGAACGTTTGGCTCATTATTTGGCCCAATCAAAAGATCGTGATTGCCAATGCTAACCAAATTCTCGCCGGTGGGGCTCCAAACCCGGCGGCAGCAGCGGCGGGGGCTCGCGCGTTGCTAGCTTCAAGAACCAATACAATGTTTTCAGGCCCCATGCTTCTGTTTATGGGTATGGCGTCACACTTTTCATTTAGCCTCAGTGGTAACTCGACACCGCTTTGGGCGGCCGTTTTGGTGGTTGTTGGGGCGCTTGAGCTCAATGCGATCAAAGGCAAGCTGGGGCCAATGACTACCGTTCGCGGTGTTATTCATTGCGCATTTGCCCTCGCCATTGTGCTTTTTGCAGTTGTTAAATTCTTAGCGTAAAAGACATTGGTTTTGAAAAATATTTTAAAAAATATCAGCCTGGCGGCGACTGTCTTGGTAGTGGCCGTTGCGACTTTGTTAAGTGCCTGTAAAAAAGAGAGTGAGGTGAGTAACCCTCAGCAAGCTCTTTATGATGACGGTAAAGTAATTTACATGAGTCGCTGCATCGCTTGTCACAACCCTGACCCGCACCAGGTTGGCAGCGTGGGGCCTGATGTCTATGGCAGCAGTCGAGAGCTTATAGAGGCTCGAGTTTTGAGAGCTGAATACCCAACAGGTTATAAACCAAAGCGCGAAACCCATCTTATGGTGGCTCTGCCCGACCTAAAAGATAAGGTTGAAGCGCTCTATTCGTTTTTGAATTCGAAATAAAAGTTAAACGAGCCCGCGTTTTTTAAGCGCATTTTGAAGCCCGTGCATGGTTTCGAGCTGAAGCACGCCCATTTTGTCGATCAAGAATTTCTTGAGCGCCTCTCGCGGTGTTTGACCCTCGTAGGTGAGGCTCGTATCAAAAGCATTCGCAGTTGCAGTCACAAGCATAAAAACATCGAGATCTTTTTCTCGGCGCTTTCGGGGCCCCGACATGTCGATTTTTTCTTCGTGGTTAAGAATGATGTCGCGAACAAGTGGGTCAAAGTGAATAAAGCCCTTAATGCGGTCGTGCCCGTCGACCGAGTGTTTGAGATAGATATTCTTTTCGGCCCGCCCGAGAAGGTCGGGCCGCTCTGAACGACCCACATTATTGTAGTTGTGTTCAATGTCATGAATAAGGCAGCCGACGAGCATCGCGTCGATTTGCATTGGCCGCGCCTCAACCAGGCCAAGCTCTTGGCAGATCGCCAGCGAAAGGGCGGCGACGATAACCCCGTGATGGGCGATATTGAAGTCGACATTTTTAATCGCCAGAAGATGCTCAAGACTTTTAGGTTCAGCGGTAAAAAATTTATTGAAACGTTTGGCGCCATCGAGAGCCACATTGTACAGCGCCTTAGACTCGGGGTCTTCGGTTAAGTCTTCGGCGGCCGCTTGAAGGGCACCGTGAATAATCTGAGTGCGAATTTCAAGTGAGGTGTTATTGGAGGCTTCGTAAGCCCGCTTAATGTTCTCGTGCAGGTAGTCTTGGTAAACTTGGGCTTTTTTGGCAGCAATATACATTTTGACAAGCTTTTTGCCACGAAGCCGCTCGATTCGATCACCCTCAAAACTGTCGCCCTCACGGCACATCAAAATGTACTTACCGGCGACGTGCACATAGGCATCGAAGGGGATTTTCTGATCACCGCGCAGGGTGCTAACACGTATAGGGGCGTAATCTGCCATAGGCATAAGTATGAATCAAATCACAGAATTATCAATGCTGAAGCTGCTTGAGGGCCCAGGCCGAGATTTCACTAAGCCGCGGTTCTTTTGCGAGTAAAGATATTTCTTCATGTAATTCGTGAAGTTTTAGATTCGCGGCTACGATTATGGCGTTACGTTTTAATCCGATAGCGCGTGAGCGTTCGAGCGGCGAGCGTTTAATGTGACTTTGGAGCTCTTCGTCTGGAGCTGAAAGAATATATTTAAGCTCGCGTAGAGTTTCAGTCTGATCTGGGGCGGCCACTATGGGTTTATCATTCCATGGGCAAACGGTTTGACAGATATCACAGCCAAAAAAATGATCGCCAATTTTAGGGCGAAGGTCTTGGTCTGGAATATCTTTGGATTCAATAGTTAGATAAGAAATGCAAAGGCGAGCGTCCATTTTTCGAGGGGCTACGAGAGCGCCAGTGGGGCAGGCGTCGATGCACCGGGTGCACGTGCCGCAACGATCAGGGTGAGGCATTTCGGGGGCGGAGAGCGAAATGGTGGTTAGTATTTCACCTAGCAGAAAGAAGCTGCCGCGTTTTTGATCGATGAGACAGGTGTTTTTACCGACCCAACCCAGCCCGGCGCGGTAGGCAAGATCGCGCTCAAGAATTGGTGAAGAATCGGTGGCGATAAAAAAATCGTCAGTTGGGTAGTGCTGTTTGAGGGATGCCACAACACCTTCAAGTTTCTGTTTAAGCCAAAAATGGTAGTCTTCGCCCTGAGCATAACCGGCAACTTTCAGCGAGCGAAATGGCGCCACGAAGTTATCTGGGAAGGTTTCTGGGTAAGGTGCTGCCACCACAATCGCCGAGCGCGCGCCCTTTAGCAGCGACTCGGGGTTTTCTTTGGCTGAGAGATGGCGGCGCAGGTACTCCATCCCGCCATGATAATTTTGATCAAGCCATTGCCGATAGATATCAAGTGTTGGCGGCCGCTGAAGCGAAGCAAAGCCAAAATGAGTGAAGCCATGCGCTTCGAGCACCGCTTGAATTGGTTGTGGGTTGGGCGAAGTCACAGTAGGATTATTACTGTGCAGCGGCCTAAATTAAAAGATCTATTTTTAAATCACTCGCACTGGCCTGATGTTGAGAGAATCGTTAAGAAACTCGATTCACACGGTTTTGTTGCCTATTTGGCGGGCGGGGCGATTCGCGACGCTCTTCTTGGTCGCGAGGCCCATGATTTTGATATTGCGACTGATGCTCACCCTGAAGAAATTGAGAAACTTTTTAAGAACGCAATCGGAGTCGGTCGTCAATTCGGGGTCATGATGTTGCCTTTCGGTGATTTTCAAATCGAAGTGGCAACTTTTCGTCGAGACGGCGAATATGGCGATGGACGGCACCCCACCGAAATTCACTATTCTTCAGCCGAAGAAGATTCGCGCCGCCGTGATTTTACCGTCAATGCACTTTTCTACGACCCACTTAAAGATGAGATTATCGATTTTGTTGATGGGCTTAAAGACCTTAAAGTCCATACGTTGAGAGCGGTGGGTGACCCCCTAGCTCGCTTCAATGAAGACAAATTGCGTATTTTGCGAGCCGCTCGGTTGAGCACCCAACTCGATTTTGCCATTGATCCTAAAACATTACAGGCAATGAAACAGTGCGCGCCACTCATCACCGTGGTTTCGCGTGAGCGCATCACCGATGAGCTCTTTAAGATGGCGGGCAGTAAAAATCTACGGCACGGTATTGAAGTATTGCTTGAGGTCGGGCTTTTTAAAGCCATTTGGCCAAAACTTAGTTTTCAAAATGACAGCCGTTTACTTGCGGCCTTTATGGCGAGTGTGAGCCAGGCGTCGGGCTCGTTCGAAATGTTGCTCGCCCTGCTTGAAATTTTCAATCGACAGCATCTCACTAAACAGCCCGAAGTTGCCGCCGTTAGTGAGGCGGTGCGGGCCCCGCTGATACTTTCGCGCGATCAACAAAGGCGCATTGATTTCTTGGTACACGGTCGCGAGCATTTGGCTCGAAACGAATTTCAGGGTTTGCTTGATCTTAACCACAACGACGGGCCGCTATTAACAGAAATGTGTCTGGCGCTCACCTCGGCCGGCTTGTTCGAAAAAGGCGCTGTGGGCAATTGGATTACACGCTTTTTAGATATAGCCGATGACAACGGGGCTTTGCCCAAACCACTTGTGGTGGGCGATGATTTGTTGAGGTTAGGATTTAAGGCCTCTCCGCGAATGGGAGAGGTCTTGAACGAACTTTTTATGAATCAAATTAACAATAAAATTAAGAATCGCGACGAGCTTCTCGCAATGGCCGAGCGCCTAAAGGTCTTGTAGCTTTAGGGCCGTTGCAGGTGAGCCCTCGAGGCTCATGATGCCGTTTACCACACTGTACTGTTGTGGCGGGCCGGCGGTGATCGAAACATTGCAATTCATCCCACCAATATTCACTGTGTTTCGGGCTGAGCCAGTAATTTGAAGGGTCTGATTTGTTAAAATGGCGGGTGCCGTTGTCGACACATAAGCGACCTGACCATTGTAGATACAACGATTGGCGACAGTTACTTCGGAAGTGTTGAGTTTAAAGCGCAGGCTAAATTGAAAGCCATTTTGAAATTCATCAGGAAGCTCCCAAAAGCCGAGCGGCGAATTCAATGTCAGGCGATCTGATTTTTGCAGCGCAAACATATCTTCAGCTTCGCTGAAGCCAAGTGCGGCATTTGCCTTAGGTAAAAAAGACCCGATCGAAAGCGCTAGAACAATAGCCAGGCCAACATTTGCGAGAAGGCCCTTTGTGAAATTTTTCATAATCCCCCCTGTGAGACGTGTGAAAGCGCGGCACTAATTGCGCTGCCTCGATTTCACGATGCTATAGGTGGGGAGTCAAATTATTTCTGTGGGGCCTTCATGCCCGTGTGATTGCGCCAGTTGTATTCTGAGCCCTGTTGGTAACGGTTGTTCCAGGCGTCAAATTTCTCTTTTGGGAGATCGTGGCGCACTTTGCCATCGCGATCGAAAATTTTCGGATCTTTGCCGAACAAAAAATCAAGAATTTTACCCATAAGAGCACCTCTAGCTGATGACTTAAATTTGCACCAAATTGCAATTCGAGTCAATGAACCTAGAACGTAACCCAACTGGTAAGAGGAGCATAAATAGTACTGAGGGGCCCACTAAGACTAATGATTGAATCTTGAATAGGCTCACCGGGGTCGAGCGCGGCATTGCCGTTGAGGTCGATAAAGGCGCAAACGCGATATGGTTTAATTGAGAGCTCGTACATGGGAGCCTGGTTGGCGTCGACCCACTGTTGGACTGAGCCGGCCAGAAGACCGCCCTGATCGACAGTGGTTGTCCATGCGGAGTAAGTGAATCGAATAAAAAGTTGATCACCCGAGCGACCGTTGAAAAGATTGGCGCAAGAGATGTTCGTATCTTGCTGAAGCCCGATAAAAACTTTTTTGCCAGCGTTTGCTGAAACGCAAGCTGGTGATTGAATACTTGTGCATTGAAAAGCGAGATTGGTGTTGGTGGTATAATTTGTGTCACTGCGTGGGGCACAGCCGATCGCCACTGAAAACGCCAAGAGACCAACGCCGCGCACGAGCGAAGTGAGGGTCGGTTGTGGTTGGCGAGCTGTGTTTTTCATTTCATTCACTACTTATTGATACAGGCATCGATCATCAAGTCGGCGGTGTCAGCGTCAGGGGTGACTCCGAACCGAGACTCGTAGGCCGCTACTTTTGATATCACACAAGCTTCGCGTGCGCCGCTCTGAGCTTGGATCTTGGTTTTACCTTGGCCACGGTATTCGCCATAACCATCATTAATGGTGTAAATCTCGGTGTGAGCTCTTTCGCTGTTGCTGGCTGAGCCAACACTCGAAAGTTCGCGCTCATCGTAGGATACTGAAGCCATTGCATTGTGTGCGAAGTAGAGCACTCCAAGTACAAGAAAAGCTCTTAATAGGTTCGTGGGCTTCAGATAGTTTACCTTGTTCATAAGACCTCCATTTGTCTCTTACAGACCTATAAAGGCAAGTTGGGGGCCAAGCGGTTTTCAGCGTTAAATGCCTGGTACGATTGATGTTTTTTGAAATAGGGGCCGTATTTAGCGGGGGCGTTTTGAGTCGCCGGGGCTCATTTCTGTAAGCCAGGTGATCAAAACTTCGACAGGGCCCTGGCCTGTTCTCTAACCTGCGCCTCGGTCGTTCGCTCTGCTCGTCGTGCTATGCGGCCTTCTAAATAGGCGTTGCCAACCAATGAGCGTCGCTTAATAACTAAGTCATGTTGCGCGAAATTTTACCCGATATTTACCAGCAGATCTTGCCGAGTGATTTTCTTAATCTTAATCCGCAAGAAACCAAAGCAACGTGCTCAAATTGTTTGAAATCACGACCGGGCCCCGACGTGGCGGCCCCTTATTACGACGCGCGACTCAAGTGCTGCACCTATTATCCGTTTTTGCCAAACTACCTTGTCGGAGCAATTTTAACTGAAGCCAGCGACGCTGGCTTAGAAACCGAAGGTTCGAGTCGAATACGTGGGCTCATTCGCGAACGAAGATTTACTCTACCCATTGGGGTTTGCGCGCCCCCAGGTTATCAAGAGAAATTTAATGCCACTCGTAGCGAAGCCTTCGGGCGAGACCCCGAATTGCTTTGCCCTTTCTATATTTTTAAGACCGGTCAATGCGGAGTCTGGCGCCATCGCGGCCACGAATGTGCGACGTTTTTCTGCACCTCGAGCTATGGGCAGCGCGGCGAGAGTTTTTGGCACGAAGTGCGTAACCTTTTGCACTACACCGAGATGTATCTTTCGCAAGAGGCGATGTTGTTTAAGGGTTTTTCTTCAAGTGAAATAGACACCAATTTGACCTTTATTCGGCAGCCGCCCGAACAGCCTTCGGGGGCGGCTTGGCAAACGGGCGCGCTCGGTTGGTCGCAGATTTGGGCGCATCACCATGACGATATAGAAGGTTATTATAAGGCGACTTATGCATTTGTGCTAAAACATGCTATGACGCTCAGAAAACAGGTGAGTGATGAAAAATTCAGAACAGGCGAAACTGATACAAGAATTCTCCGCAATCTCATCGTGGGAGCAAAGGTATCAAAAAATCATAGCGCTGGGCAAAGCCCTCAAGCCGCTGCCCGAAGAGTTTAAAAAACCAGACCTATTAGTAAAAGGCTGTCAGTCGCAGGTTTGGTTGAAGGCCGATCTTGATGCCGCGGGCCACGTGCATTTTTTGGCTGATAGCGACGCCCTGATTGTGAAGGGCTTGATCGCTTTACTTCTTAGGGTCTATTCGGGGCTCACTCCCCAAGAAATTCTCGAAACCCAACCCAACTTTATCGCCGAGCTGGGTTTTGAAGGTAATTTATCGCCCAGTCGCGCCAATGGCTTACAGGCGATGATCAAGCAAATTAAATATTATGCGTTAGCTTATCAATCTTTGCTGGCCACTAGATAGTGCGAAGCAGAGCGTAGCCATCTAAGCAAATGCGAAGCAGCGCGTAGCCAACTAAATAGTAGCGTGTACGCGGTGCGAATCATCACACCCGTCGATCTCTTCGAGAAGCTCATGAACTTCTTTAAGCTGTTCTTCTGAAAGATCGGTGGTGTTTTTTGCAAGGTACGAACGTTCGGCGGCTTGTACGGCCCAACCTCGGGCTGTCAAATTGGCGCGCATTTGATCGAGATCATTGAGTGCACCGTAAAACGAATAACTGCCGTCATCGTTTTTTTCGACCGAATTCGCGTTTACTTCAATAGCCTCTTCTTCAGGGTCGCCGAGACCAGCTTTAGTGCCTGTGACGAGACAAACCCGATCAAACATCCAGAGGCAAGAGCCTGATTCGCCGAGCGAGCCGCCGGCGCGTTTAAACATATTTCGCAATTCGCTGACTGTGCGATTTTTGTTGTCGGTTTGGCATTCGACAATTACGCCGACTCCGAATGGGGCCAGGCCCTCATATGTGAGTTCTTCGATCTGTGACCCGTCATTATCGAGGCCCGCACCTTTGCGAATTGCACGTTCAATTGTGTCTTTCGGGCAAGAGGCCTCACGCGCGGCTACGATGGCCATTTTGAGACGACTGTTCCCTTCTGGGTCGGCACCGCCGAGTTTTGCCGCAACGGCAATCTCACGTGCCAATTTGGTAAACGCTTGGCCTTTTTTTTGCGCCTGCGCCGTTTTAATTGATTGCTTCCAGCCTTTGCCCATAATTGACTCCAAATTTGACATTAAGATGCTAATATTACAGACACGACATGACAACACCAAATCGGACCGTAAAGCACAAAAAGCCTTCAGCAATGACTCGAGCGGCGTCTACGCTCGACGTAGCTGTCATGCTCACTTTTTCTGGCGGAGTGCTTTTTATTCTAATCCTATTTTTCTATATTCTGAGTCATGACCATGTCATGCGAGGGTAACCTTTAGACTGTCGCCTGAAATCGGTTTTTACGAGTTTCAATAAGATTGACTGAAACGCAGCTCTCGCCCAGGGCTGACGGGGCGCGCAGTAACTCAAAAAGGCGAGCGGCAATGGCTTCTCCGGTCATTTTATTTTGAAGTTCGTGAAGGGGTTTTTCTCGATAAGGCTTCAAGAGGGTGGTTTCGACAATACGATCGAGCTCTAGGCGCGAAATTAGAAACCCCGTAACTGGGTCGGGCATGCCAGCCACAACCACGTCGACCTTGAAATCATGACCGTGAAGTTGGCTGCATTCGTTACCAACAAATTCAGCCGGTATCTGGTGAACCAGACTCATTTTGTATCGGCGAGTCAGTAAGAATTGGTGTGGGCTCATAATCTCAAAACTCAGGTTGTAGTGCCGGGCCGCAATCCACCCATAGATCTTCGGTTTCGTAGAGTCTGATTTTCTGTAGAGTCACAGGTGGGTGGTCGACGGATTGAGATTTCTCAGTCGTAGATTTTTGAGCTGAATACTTCTGAATCAACAGGCTGAGAAAATCGTGGCAGTAGCGCGCCACATTTTCAGTGGTCGGCAATTTTTCTCGAAAATAGGGCACATCTTTATTTAAAAACTTATGATCGAGGCCCGTAACGACCTCTTTAAGTAATGCGTCGAGCTGCGCGACCGGCATGATCATGGCCGACTGTTCGTTGAGAGCCCCTTCAATATAGGCTTCGAGAATATAGTTATGACCGAGACCATGGGTGGCGGCTTGAATACCAAATAGGTTGAGATTTTCTTCGTGAGTGAGCGCTTGATTACGAAGTTGATGGGCCGCACTAAAATAGACTCGGCGGGCGACACGATAGGTTTTAGAAGGCTGCTGACTCATGGGGTCAGGTTTTAGCTTTGAGAACCGATTTTGTCCACCACCAAAAGGCGCCAAGCACCTTTTGGCAGCGAAGTTGTCTAGGCGGCTTTTTTACGCATGAACTGTTGATATTTCTTATCAAAATCAGTCGGGCGCACGCCGTGCTTATTGATAAGACCCTCTTTATACCAAGAGAAGTGGTCGTTGCAAAAATGCATACGCTGTACGGGCTTTTTGCAATCCTCAACAGGGCATCGATCAGTTGTTGGTGCTGCTGCTTTATTGTCTTTTGCCATAGTAACCTCGCTTTATATTAGGCCTATCGGACGTAAGTCGACGCGCCTTTAGTATCGGTAGGTCGAGGTTAATGCCGACGTTCGGCGAGGTGAGAAAGGTCGAGTTGGTTGAGTTCATTGATGCGAAAACCGTCGAACTTTTGATCACTCAGCATAAAGAACTGAATTTCGCCGAGCGGTATGATTCGGTAGCTCTTTAATAGAAGCTCGGAGCCTTTTTGGCAAAGTGCGGCCATAGCCGAGCGCTCGCGAGTGGTGCGCATTTTATCGAGAATGGAGTCGTAAATTTTGTTTTCAAAGTGCACAAAATTATTAAGGCTTTTCGATTGAAACAGTTCAAGAGCCGCAAGACAGGTGGGGCGCTCGAGGTTGACCCCGCGTCGAAAAAGCGCGGGTGGAGATTTTCGCAAATCCCCTTCAAGTTGTTTTACTTCTTTTAATTTGATTTCGACATCAAGGCCTAAATTTTTGCGCCAGCCCGATTGAAAGAGTTCAGCTTGGCGAACCACAGTGTCACCACCTTGAGTGGCAATGGTTAAACTTAAACGCGGTAGCAAAGCGAGCTCTTTCGAGTCATACGGGCTCACCGCGGTCTTTTCAAAACACATAGAGTGGGGCAACAAGGCTTTCGGTAGGCCGATGCAGCCTGGAGGCCCAAGGCTTGCGAAAATCTTCATCATGGCCCGATACTGTGGGGCGAGCGACAGGGCTAGGCGCCGACGAAGCTCAGGTTGATATTCAAGTTCGGGGCCTACCCCAATATAGTCAAACCGCAAGAGTGGTTGTTTAATAAACCCAGGCTTATTTTGGTAAGCTGGCGCGGCTTCAACAGGCAAACGGCGGTGAAAGTTGAGCTCGCCTTTATCAAACATTTTTAAGGCCGTATCGTCAGCTTCAACAACCATCACTTCAACATCAGGGCGAGGCTTTTTAACAAAATATTTCGGATTGTTATGAAAAAGCAATGAGCGACCCGGCACTCGTTTCTCAAATATAAAAGGCCCAGCTGAAACATGGCCATCAGCCAAAATATCTTTGCGACGAGGGCTCACAACAGGGTCAATCAAACGATACTGAAACTCGATATCAGGTTTTGTTAACTCAAATTCAACGGCACTTCGACTGATGGCCAAAACGCCAAGTTGCTCAATTGGTTTTTCATGTCTTAAAATCTCAGCGGAATTCTTTAAACCCAAAAACGAGTCGACTCTGGTTGATTTCTGCTCAAACATCTCGCGAACCGCGAAAACGATTTCGTCAGCAGTGACCGGCTGACCGTCACTCCACAGCCAATCAGTTCTCAACTGACACCTTAGGGTCGTGCCGCTAAGCCAGTCGCAACGACGAGCACCTAGTGGCTTTAAACGCCCATCCTGATACTGCATAAGTGGAGTGTAAAGCGTACTCAGCACATACGACGAAATTGTGCTATGCGAGTGTAGCGGGTCTAGAGTCATGGGTTCTTCTTGCACATGAAAGCGAAAAGCCGCAAACGTCTCAATATGTAACATAATAACTATCGCAAAAAACAAAACACCGCGAAACACGTAGCCCCGACTCAAGTCGAGACCTAAAGCAGACGATAAAGAAGATATGCGCGGTTTAAAAAGGCATTTAGCCCTGATGTTTTTCTTATTTGCGATAGTCTCACCCTTTAATAACTGTGACCCTGTTAATAATCTGAGTGGGGCAGGTCAGCAATCATCAAATTCGACTTCAGCACTTTCAGTTCAGCCCAGCGGCCCGACAAGCATCACGGTTGGCCCCGGTATTAGCCAATTTACCCTTACTGGTGCTTGCAATACTGACATTTACCCACAGACCACGATCTGGTGGACGATAGAAAATGCTGCAGGGGTCGATATTTGGGATTCTTATATCGCAGGCGGGCAAAACTACCTATCGACTTGTTCAAGCGGCCAATTTGGAGTTGTGGTGACCGTGCCCTGTACTCCCGGCTTTTCTTGCTCGGGGCTCGCGGCCACGTACTCGCTTCACATGCACATTGTCGGTATACTTGCCACCGGCGTAAACTCAAACGCAAATGCCACTTCGACCGCGCTTACTTTGCTGCCTTAAATTCTTTCGAAAGAGCCTGTAACCAAGTCGGCTCAAGCGCTTCATGAAGAATAAATAAATCAACACGCGAGAGGGGCACCTCACGAATAAAGCGCGGTTTTTGCATAAGCGGCAGATCGCTGTCATTTAATGTTGTCACAACCGCAGCCTCTTCATTTTGCTCGACGAGCTTTTTGTTCCAGGCCGGGCGCAGAAGAATGTCGACGACGTTTTGAGCTAAAGTGCGATCTTTGGCCGAGCGACTGACCCCAACAAATGAAATCTTAAGCGTGCCGCGCTCTTTGGGTAGTACAAAGCGGTAAGCCGAACTGCCGCCGACAAGATGGGCCGCGCGGCCTTGCTGAATTTGGGCAAGTTCTAATGTACCGGCTTTTAACTGTTCACGCGGGTCTGACACCAAAACAATATTTTTTTTGCGTAATTCTTTTAGCGCCTCAGCAATAGAGTCGGCCTGATCGGTCTCAACCCAATTCTTTAAAACCGGCTTTAATTTACTAACCAGTGAAAAAAGCTCAACCGGAGAATCAAGTAGCCCGATGGCCATCGGCTTACCACCAACAGCTGAATGCTTTGCTTGCAATACTTCACCTAAGGTCTCGTCTTTAATAGAAACTGTCTTTGAATTTACCAGAAAGCCGGTGATCGACCAAGACAGCGGCATCAAGAATCGATTGTCGGGGTCAAAATCAAGATGCTGAAAATCAATTGAGACGTTTGCAAATTGTCGAGTGATATTGCTTTCAAGTGGGCTAAAAAGATTCTCAATTAAAAAAGATTTAAGAGCAAACGACGGCACAACCATAAGGTCGTAATCTTGAAAATGCGAGAGTGCATCCCGCAATAACTCTTGCGTTGTCGCGCGTTCGGTAACGACCAGACGAAGCTTAAAGTTCTTCTCGAATTCACTTACGAATTCGGGCGAAAAATAATGAGCTTCAGTCAGCACCCTCACTTCGCTGCCCTTGGGGGATCGCGGATGTTCTTTTTCAAAATTGAAAAAGCCCCACCAGGCGCCCCATAAGAAAGATAAAATTATGGCTAACAAAAGTATTCGCATAGAACAAAAGTCTAGGTCTGATCGCCAGTTGAATCAAGCTGGCACATTATGGGGCCCTAAAATCGAAGCGATCTCAAACCCTGCACGCGAGCCTTTTTTGCTGTGGAGCATTAGTGGTAAACTGTAGGTGCCCTTCTCAGGGCAAGAAAGGAGGTGGTGTAATGGTTCAGTTATGTAAAACCATTCTCATGGAGGTGCGTGTCTCTTAGCTAATTTTTAGCTATCTGACATGTGTCACGTGAAAGGGATGTAACCTAAGCCATCTCCCGAGAGCTTGTCTCTCATAAGATTGGCATTGGCCACCCCTGGGAAGGCCGAGTGAAAACTCGGCCTTTTTTATTTGCTGTAACCTTCGGGTTCTTTCTATTTTTAGTGGAGTATTTGGGGATAATATCAGTTTCAGTCCACAGACGGCAGCCCCACAGTAGCGGGGCCGTTGCTGAAACAAGATCGCAATCTTCGCCTTAATTGTCACCACCCTGAAGACTTTACTTTAAGTTTATGCCCTGAACCCCTTTGCGGGCCCCCAGTTGCTTGCCTTCACTTACTAATAGGGCCTCGAAATTGCTGTAGAAGACAACGGTGAATAACCACAAAGACCAGTGAAGAGGGTTTAAAAATCGTGCGTACAGTTTTAGGTTCATTTCTTATCGCGCTTTTTATCTCGGCCTGCGGGCCCGCTTTTCAAATGAGCCCCAGAAATGGCGCCAAAATTAAGATGGGCCCCGAGTACAAATATCAAGACCCACGCTCAGGCGATGAAGTCGCCATGCGTTTGGCCGATCAACGCCCTTCGACTATCAACAACAACTTGAGCTTCACCAACGTTGAAATCAGCAACACAAAAGTTCAAGTCAAGAATGACATTATCAACGTAAGTCTCGATAAAACTGAAATGATCATTGACAAGCCAAACACTGACAAAGCCAAAACCTCGGCGCCGAAAGGGCACGAGCACTTTGAACTCAGCGGGCCCCTCGACAAAAATTTAACGGCGAAGCTTGTCGACACTCATGCCATCAACGGGATTTCCGGCATGAAAGCCTATGCCGAGTGTGTCGGCATTGATGTTGATGGTAAAAAAACCTGCTCTGAACTTTACGTCAACCTGTACTTCTATCTCGACGGCGAATTGAGAACTCGACAGTTTGCAGTAAAAAACTATTCCACCGCGGCTCACGAAACGCGACAGCCGGCTCTACCCCTGACGCCTGAAAAAGCGGCCGCACCAGACGCTGCCGCCCAGGGCAGTGAAACCGAAGAAACCCACGGCGTCGAAGAAGAGTTTGTTGAGTCCGACAATAGCCATTTTGTGACGCCAAAACTTGACGATAAATTCTACAGCGATTTAAAAAAAGATGTCGTTTTAAAAACCGACAAAGAAACCGACAAGAAAACAGACAGTAAACCCCCGCAGCCCAAGCCTATCGACACCAAACCGAGCGGCCAAAAGACTACACCGGTTAAAATCGACGCCGACCACAGCACCACAGTATTTTCAAATCTATTGCTAACGGGCGGCGGTCAGTCTTTCAAGCTAACTCAGAACGGCCGAATTATTAATGGCCCTGCCACACTTCTGCCACGCCAATCAGACGGCCTATTGCGCGTTAGCGGCGACTCGAAAGCTTGGGGTACGGGCTATTCGGTTTCTTTTTTAGAAAGTGCGGCGCACGAATTTGTAAGGTCACACCAAGCGTGTGGGCCCGTAGTCGTGCGAAACGTTTCAAAAGAAACAGGTGGGCCGATGTTGTTTGATAGCCCAACCAATGGTCATTCTCGGTCAGCAAGCCACCAAAACGGCTTAGATTTTGACCTAGCCTACTTAACATTGCCCGATCTGACCTCGGTGGTGCACGGGCAAAGCACGACAAAAGATTTCGCCGCCAAATGCAATTACGACTGGATTAAATTTTTGGCAAATTCAACCTTGCCCGACCGTGAATACATCACGAACGTTATTTTTGTTCACACGGCCGTTTTGAAATCGCTGTGCCAATATAAAAATCAGAATCACTTAAATTCACCGAGCGACGAGCAGGTTGAAAACGTGCTCTACGCCACCAGCGACGCCCACGACAACCACATGCATGTTCGCCTCAATTGCTCGCCCGAACACGCGGGTTGCGAAAACACCTTCCCGCAAGCCACAGGCTGCCTATAATCAATTCGTTGCTTTTTGATTGCCGCTTTTGCGCCAAATCAGCCAGTCGCGCTGTTATGTTTTTTTACAGCCTAACTTATTGAATTATTGCGGCAAATCTAAATCGGGGAGTGCTGTCGCCTATGATGCCCTCGATGGGCTCACTTCAGCCCCAACACATTCGTCGCCAGCGCGGCCCCAGAATTGAAATACATAAAGGTGAAACAGGAGGCTTTATGAAACGGGTTCTCAGCTATCTAATTGCCTTTGTCGGGTTTGCCGCCCACGGCGCAACAAACTTTTCAGCCGCAAAAACATACGAAGTCTGCAGCGCAGCCACTGACGCCAAAGCAAATAGTGGCCTGCTCTTTAGCCTTGCTATACACCGAGAACAAAAAACTATTGAAATGAACATGAGCACACTTGAAACTTTTGACCCGTCATCTTCGCTTATCAAGGCGACGGTCAATTCAATCCGAGATGACCAGGCCCACGTTGTAAACCTAGAGAGCCACGCGACGCTCACTGAGCAAGAAAAAACCGAACTCGGTTTGGCTTTAAAAAATCACTTTCAAGCTGCAACCGTGTCGCCGACCGAGAACAGCAACTGCATTCAAATTAAATTGCACCCTGCTGAGATCGTTCTCAATCGTGAACAAATTCGCGTCGGTCGCGATGTACTCGAAAAAATGAAAGCCGTTTATCAGATTTAGGCTCTAAGGAGTTTTGATTATGAAGCACATATTTACCCTCGCCATGATGTTCGCAAGCCTCTCAGCTTTTGCTGAGAATTTGTCGAAATATGAAATGCAGGCTCAAGCGACCCCCGAATTTCGAATTTGCAATACTCGAACCCATAAAGAGTCATCGGCATTTTTTATTGCTCTTTCGCGATTGGGCGATCAACTCATTATAAATAGAAAAGACACGTCAACCCCAAACGAGCCCAGTGCCAGTGGTGAGGTAACCCCGTCAGCCCG
This sequence comes from uncultured Bdellovibrionales bacterium, assembly GCA_903833275.1. Classification (GTDB taxonomy): domain Bacteria; phylum Bdellovibrionota; class Bdellovibrionia; order Bdellovibrionales; family UBA1609; genus RBG-16-40-8. Next base: position 83,203 of record CAILEP010000012.1, on the reverse strand, counting down.
CAAAACTCTTAACGATGAATTGACCGCTATATTAAAAGACCCGGCCACAATCATTATTCGCACGAGCAGCCACGTCACGATTCGAAATCAAGCCGACCTCGAGGCCATCAATACCTTCGTTGAAGAATTCGGCGCGGCCTTGAAACCAGACCCTGATAGCCATTGCGCGGTTCTTGAATTGACCGCGAACAAAGAACATAAAAATGTATTTGAAGATCTAAATTCCGCTATGACACAAGCAAAATTCTGGGACACCCTTGGTGCGCTGTTACAGGACCTCTAAGAAACTCGAGTCGGTGACCTACAGATCGACGACGCAATTTTAATCCACACTTTAAGACTCTGTCCGAGATTTAAAACAAAACAAATTCATCAAATCGAAAATAGAGCGCACTGAGCTCGTGCCTTGAATTTTTTATCGTGGCGAGGGTCTTGCAATCACCCCCTTCGCGAACATTCTTAAAGGAGAATAAAGTGATTAATTTATTAAAAGCAGTGAAGTGCAACGCGCTCATGGCCGTTTCGCTTATAGCAACCACCAATCTTGTGGGCCTCAGCAGCCAAGCCCAAACTAAAACCGAAGACACCAAAAGCCCACCCCGCATCTACTATAGCGTGACCAAGGGGCAAACTTTGGCTGACGGAAAGCCGGTGACAGTGAGCTGGGGCAAAATCGACTACGGCGACACATTTAAAAACGACCCCTTGGCCCAAGCCGAATACGTTCAGTACCAACAAATAAACCGCTGGGTGCCTTACATCTTCTGGGCTGGCCCGGTGGCTGGCGTTACTTACCTCGTCACACGAGTCGGCTCAGGATCATTTAGCGCATTAACATTCACCGCGGCTTATTTGGGCCCCATCGTTATCGCGAGCATCATAGGTGGCCATGCCATAAACCATCTGCAAAAAGCCGTGAACATATATAATGGGGTGCCAGCAGAAATGGCCGAGACCTCAACTGAGCCTACCAATCTATTTGCCAATCGCGATCTCAAAACGTTCGACACCGACAAATTCACATTCAGTCTCGTTGAATTCAAATTTTAAAAATAAACAAATACACAAACAAACAAACAAACAAACCATACGGAGTACCAAAATGAAAAAACACCTGCTCACAATGATTGCGCTCACACTTTTAAGCGGCTGCGCCACGATTGTAAAAGATCACACTCAATCCATACTTCTGACAGGCGGCCAAAAAGACAGCTCAACAAAAGTGTCGACGCCTACAGGCAGCTTCACCTTAACGGATGGTTCAACAACCGTGATGTTACCAAGAAGCAAAGATGACATCCCGATTGAGGTCACTTGCAATGGTACGACAAAAAAGACTGTCATCCCGACTGAATTTGACGTGCTACTCGGTGGCTTCGGCAACATTATTTTTGGCGGCATTATCGGTATATTAGTCGATAGCTCAGGCAGCCAAGCTTACGATGCAAAAACGCCATTTGATGTTAGCGAGCTTTGCGCGACCCCAAAAATCGAACCGGCCCAGCAGGCGAAAAACTAGGCAACTAAACGCAGCAACTAAACGCAGCAACTAAACGCATTGTCAAAAACTCGGCCCGCGGGCCGAGGCCATTTTTTTTCAAAAATTCTTGTCAAAGTAATTTCGATGAGCTCAAAATGTAGTCATGAAAAAACTAATTTGGGCTTTGGTTTATGCTTTCGCGCTTTCACAGTTCTCGCAATTCGCAAACGCGGCGAGTCGACCCGGGGCGAAAAGTTCGGGTAGCGGCGGTTCGAGTTTTTTGGTCGAAGCGGCCTATGACATTGATTCTGTTAGCGCTACAGATTTGAATTCCGCACGAAAGTCGTTTTTATGGAACAACACGACCCCTTCTAGCGGTACAATCAATCGACTGAGCGGCTTTGGCGTTAGTCTTGGCTATAGATTTTTTGACCCGGTCTACCTTATTCTTCGCTACGAAAGCTTTAGCCAAACTTTGCCCACAACCACAATTTCGGGCGCGTCATATACAATCGCCGATTCTTTCACCTACAAGCCGATTCTTCTATTGGCCGACCTGCCATTTCATTTATTTGATTCTTTAGTGATTTCTTTGCGAGCCGGATTGGGTTATGCGGCCGAATTTCAATTTGCCCAACAGAATACCGGAGGCAATGGAGAACTGGTTAAATGGGTTGCCAATCCGATTCCGATTCGAGCAGGGTTGACCGTTAATTATAAATTTGCCGATTTTGTCGGCCTTTTCGCTGAGGCGTATTACGAGTCAGTAAAGGCCTCAAAACTGACAGCGGCCAGTAACTACTCAACGACGATCAGTGGCAACCCAATTGTGAGTGGCCAAACGCTACCTGATGCAAACACCGGCTCAGCCGTTGCCGTGGATATAAGCGGCACCCATTTAGGCGCAGGCCTACGCGTCGAATTTTAGTCGGCGAATTTCAGGTTGGACCTTTCGCAGGGGTCCAAAAAAGTCATGACCTAAGGATCATTGCTCATGATCATCAAGCCTTTTGCTGGTAGCCCTCAATCAATTCTTTGATTCGACGTGCGTCTACCTTGGTGTGCCCGTGGCTTTCTAACGGGTCACTACCGCCGCTCGACTCGATAATCAAATCAGACCAAAATAGCCCGGTCTTGATATGAATAGAAGCCACCTTCAAGATGGCGATACTGATTTCATCTGTGCTGAACCACGATCGCTTGCGGCGCACCACCGATTGATCGGTGACCTCAATCACAGTCGGAAAAAGATGATTTGCGCTCGTCCAGCGGCTGGCTTGAAAAATATTGAATGTCATAGCGAAAGCTTAGTCTTGATGGCCTGCTATTTCAAACTTTAGATTTTTGAAAGATTTAAACATATAAGGCATCTTGTAGATCGTTCGCCGACAATTTTATAATAAACGAGATCCGCTCGTTGGCAAATTGAACGGGATAAAAACGGATTTAGAGCGTGCTTGGGCGGGCGAGGGGGCTTTAAGCTCAAATGGTAGCCCTGTGGCCCTTGGTCTAGAGATCACAGCAGGGCGCAGGCGATCGTTTTTGCAATTAGAAGTTTAAGATATAATCTTTCTAAGGCGGAGGATTTAAATGAAGCCGGGCCTCAATTTCATCGCGTTAATATTGTTTCTATTAGTACCTTTCACTAGCTGCTTCGCGCGCCCTAATTGCTTAAACGAGAAGCAATCTCTTTTTAAACATTTAAGCTCGCCAAAAAGAGCGATCATATGAACAGCTTCTTTTCTCGCCTTCGGTTGGTCGGGATTTTTTTGCTAGCTACCGCCGCAATAGTTGCACAAGCCGATCTTTCGAAAGAGGAGACGCGCGAACTTAAATATTTGCGCCAGCAATATCAACAAGTGCAAATTGAAATGAAGCAATTAGAATCGGCGGCAAATGAGAATCTACAGAAATCTGAAGTCAAAATGGAGCTTCAACTTAAATTAAACGACATCAGCCAAGATATTCGACAATTAGAGGCCGGCCGGGCCGACAAAGCCCCGGGATTTAGCTACGGCAATTCAATTGCGCCCTCCCGTGGCACTCGGTTGCAAAGTCTAATTCGTGCCTTTGAAGGCCAAGGCGTTACTCGAGTTAGGACGCGAATTCAAGAGCTCGTGCTAAGTGATAATTCGCAAAGTGAAGTTCAAAAAATATTGATCGACCGCTACCATTTTTCGCCCAAAGAATCACAAAATATAGCCACCGAAATTATAGGCCTTAGAATACAGAAGCCTCACGGCCCTGAGGCCGCGAAATGCTCAACATGTGATTATGATAAAAAACCACATTCAGAGCCTGAAAGCTGCACAACCTGTGAGTATCAAGGGCAATCAAAGTAAAAAATAACCAAGCGAAGCGAGGCGATCCGAGAGCCAAGCAAAGCGAGGCGCCCGAAGAGCCAAGCAAAGCGAGGCGCCCGAAGAGCCCAAATATATTATGTTGTCGCAAAAGGTATGACACAGTCTTCGAACGCCCAAAATCAAGCCCATACCTTTTGTGCAACATAATATAACTTATCAGCGAATTCCACCCAGCACCCCAGCCCCCAATAAATCCATGCCCGCAACTATCGCCCCTCAACCAAAATAGAGGGCTTGACCGTTAGCCACTCGCTGAGAAATCATGATTACGATGGGTTATATTAAATGAAATATACTATTATCGCCGCAGTTATCACAACAGTGGCGAGCTTTACATCAGATGACTGTAGCACGAGTTCGGCCGCCTACGTCGCAAGGTCGCCCTTGCCTTTAGACCTGTAGTTTCTGTCTATATATGTTGTCGGATAATACTCGAACAGAACAAGATCTAAAAAACATCATCGCCATTATTCGATGCCCGAAATGCAAGAGTGCTTCGTTAAGAGTCAGCGCAAATTCAAAAACAAACGCCTTTCAAATCGAATGCGAACAGTGCCACCTTTTGATGCCTTCATTCGACGAGCTCGCCTGTGTAACAATTAACAACCAGGCCTTCTTGGCGCAATGGCAGGCTCGGCTGCAAATTCTCGAAGCGACAATTGCACAAAGAAGATTGGCCGCCAAAGATCAATGGAGTTGAACCCAGAGATGTCGGCGTTCAGGGCAGCTCGAACACTGCACTTTCAGCCGGTGAAATCGAAATCATTCGCCAATGGCTTCTGTCCACGAACATTAATTCAGATGTCTTGATCGGCTCATTGCCTAACGCTTCAGCTGGCGGCGGCACAGTCAAAACCACAGGCCCAAGCTATGCGGGCGCCGTTTACCCAATTCTACAAGCTAAATGCAATGGCTGTCACAACGGAACTGTACAGGCGAATAATTTTACGATGTTTTCGACCGTGCAAGCTTTTGCCGTTGCGGGCGCCATGGCCAATGACATAAACGGAGTTGCCGGCCACAACCCGATGCCTCCTGCGACCTCTACAGCTCTCACTGCGACCGAGAAAACCACAATCCTAGCGTGGATCGCTGCCGGTTCGCAAAATAACTAAATCCCCACGTAAACCGATACAGCTGTCGTGCTATTTCTAGACACTGTCCAAGAACAATACAACGGTGACGACTATAGGCCTTCTAGCCTGGCCCCCTCATTGCAATGCTAAGTCTATGTAGCTTATCTAAAAAATAGAGCCAGAAACGGAATTTAAGGGGGAGTATATGCCAAGATGGCATCTTTTTTCTGCGACCATTATTTTGACCGCGATTTTTTCATCATCAAACGCTCTTGCGATCGATGCCGCCTCAACGACGAAAGCGCTGCGACTTTCAAACACCATTACTGGCGGATTGATGCCAACGTCTGACCCGATATTTGCGCAGATGGTGGCTAAGATTGCCGCCGGCGACACCGCAGGCGCGGCCTCTCTCGCTGCCAATAGCGCTTATTTTGCCAAATATCTTGGCCGTCGTTTGGCTCTTCAGATGCAAAACCCAGCTCTCGATGCCAGCGCTTCAATCGACAGCGACCCGACTACATTTATCGTAGCGCACTTTGTAGGCTCAGCAGGTTCAACAGCCGGCACGACTGTAAAACCGTCAATCAGCACAATATGGTCAGACAACTCGACCTATCTTGTTAACATCAATGTTGGTGGAGTCGTCACTCCCACCCACACCGCGAGTCTAACGGCTGCTCAACTCGCAGCTGTCAATTGGACGACCGACCTCGTACAAACACCTGGTCAAACCGCAAAAGCACTTACGACGGTTGCGGGTAAGATCACGGCGACCCCGATTGCAATTCCGGCAGCGAGTGTTGGTGGTTACTTAACGTTGAGTGATCGACCAAATGACACATCGTACGCGCAGTACGGCGCGACCGCTGGCACCAACCTTCGCATGATCGAAGGGATGTGGGAGATCTCGACTGGCCTTCAACTGATTGACACCGCCTCGACCTCGGCAAGCCCCACTGTGGCCCCGAGATTTATACCTGAATACAATTCAAACTTTTTTGTCGGCCAAGGGCAAACAGCTTGTCTTGCCTGTCACGGCGGCGGCTTCTCATCTATTAACCACGGCTATGCCACCGTCGCAGATATTTTCGATTACACTTCTGCAAATGGTCTTGCCTACATCGGCGCTCCCACAACAGCGACGATGAAATCACTCGGCTCAGATGCCACGAAGCGAACAGCAAACTCAAACTGTAATTTGGTAACGAACCCTACAGCCGTTTGTAACCCCGATAGTTCGGGCGTCGGCACTGCCCAAGCCTGGGACGTCAACACCACTTGGGCTCAGACTGGGGTGCTCACAAAAATGGGTTGGTCAGGCTCAACGAGCGGTAATGGTCTTAACTCTCTCGGCGCCAACCTTGGCAAAGCCGCGGTTGTTTTTCAATATCTTACCGAACGCGTGATTGGCGAAATCTGCCCCATGGGTATGTTCACACAAAACGACGTGAACACAATTGCCGCAGCCGCCAACCCGTTTAATACAACCCCCGGCACTGATGACGTACGCACAATCGTCGCCTTGGTCGCTGCAAATTCAACGTGCCAATAATAATAAATATAAAGTTGGGAACAAACATGAAAAACACACTTAATAAAATAATGACAACACTTTGGGCAATGGCACTCATCACCACGGGCTGCACAGGTTTTAAGGGCACGAATGCTTTAATCGACAGCTCATCTTCTTCTTCAATCGTTGGCGGCCCTGGCGGCTCAACAACGCCTCCCGTTGCCTCCAGTGTTGTCGCCGGTAGCGGCGCAAACGTCGCAGGCACTGGCGCACTGAGCATTGGCACCACCGAAGGATTAGTGGCGAGAGTCACTAATGGTTTGCAAGGTAACGTGAGCCCACTCGCCGGCAATTATGCCAAGAGCCTTTTACAAGTACGCAGCAACTTGCCTAAAGTGGCCGACCCGACCAAAGCAACTGGCTTTGATCAAGCGCAACTTCTTATCTACGCCGCTTGCTCAGATCTCACCACCGGCACAACACCCCTAATGCAATCAAAATACAAAATTGTGCCTGCAAGCTCAATCGCGACGAACCAGCCCGCACTCATCGCTGCCGGGGTTTTGATGCTCGATCAATACACCGCGAGTTTAGCCTCTCAAGGCCCGACCAGTGCGCAAGTGACCGCGGCCTTCACAACTTTACTAACACAAGTTTCGGCTACAGCTGCCAACACCAGCACGATCGCTTTTATGTCAGTCTGTATCGCGGCCAATTCGGCTGGCAGTACACTGATGGGCTTCTAGAATATTTTATTTTAAGGGGAGAACTCAAATGTTAATCAAAGTTAAAAAAACCTGGAAAGATTTAAGAGACAATAAACCAAGACACGAGGGCACCGACCGCAGAACCTTTTTGTCTCGCGGCCTTGCGACGGTCGCATTCGGCGTCGCACTCCCCGATATTTTTCTGACTGATTTTGCCAACAAGGCGCAGGCCGCCGCACTGGTGTGCCCGCCTCCGACGCTAACCCCGGGTGCCATCGGGCAGATTTTTTCAAACGGCGGGTCGTCGATCGGCTCGCGTTTTATCAGCGAAGCTCAAGCGGCTTCAGCGGCCGTCAGCAAGACCATGGCCAACAACTACGGCATCACCGGCGCAAACTTAGTTAAGCTTGGCCCAAATCTAGTTATTGATGGAACAAGCGCTTTTGGTTTCACACTATTACAAGGGCCCCCAGGCTACACAGGTGGCCCTACCGCATGGCAGGCAAATGTATTGAACAAGCTAAGTGGTGGGGGCCATCTGGGCCCAATGAATCAAGATGACGGCGCCGGTGAAAACACCGGCCTCGTCGGCGACATTGGTTTATTTAAAGCTTCGCAAATGGGCGCCGATTTAAAGTTGGGCGTTAACGTAACGCTCGCAAAATGGGCCAACGGTTTATCGGCGCACACACTGTCAAGATCTCCGACTCCGGCGGCTCTGGCGGCAACCTTCAGCTTAACCCCGGCCGCGACTGGCCTTACCAACGCAGGGGCCTTGCAAAATGCCACTGATGCATCGAACGCCTTGGCGAACGCGATGGACCCTGTACTCGGCATCACGGCCCGAATAGGTGGCTCGCAGCTTTTGACAAGCGCGGGTTGCGGCTTCACCAATAACGTACCACTTGCCAACCCGACATATGGGTCAACGTTGTTTACTCCGACCAATATTGCGGCCCTCACTTCAAAAATGACAGTGGCCAATTTAACGACGGCTGAACAAGCTTATCTCGCAGCTTTTTATCAATCTGCCATGGGTGTTGCCGGCGGCGTAATCATTCAAAATAATGGTATGGACTATCACGGTACAAGCCCGGCGAACACAATTGCTCCAGCCGATATTGCTGAAGCTCGCCAAGTGGTGATGTTTCTCGCAGCTTGCGATGCGGCCCAAGCTCGCGGCGCTTTTATTTATACCACCAACGGCCAAGCAATATCGAGTGGAGTGCAATCCGTTGCCACCACAATCAACGGTGCCGCTGTAAACGTTAACGCGCCCGTGGCACAAGATGATGCCGGTGGTGCGTATAACGGCGGCCTCATTATATTTTATGACCCCAAGGGCGCTCCGCCAGTGGCGCAATTTACAGGCACTGTAAACGCCACTGACGGCAGCGTCAAAGTTGACCCGACTGTCGGTTCGTCACAAGAAGCCATGGCCGGTCTTTATCTGTCAGCTTTGAAATGGATCAACAATGGCACTCTACCTCAGTCCGCGCTGACAGCGATGAATGCGGCGGGTGTTGCCGGCGCAACAGCCCGAACTAAAACGGTTCTTATTTAATAATATTAATTGGTGATATTTACGGGGGAGTAAATGAAATTTATCGACTTGATAAAAAACTTAACGACTAAAACTTTGGCCGTTACAACTTTTACGGCTAAAACTTTGGCGACTAAAAACCTAGCGACACTCCTTTTGACCAGCGTGATCTTGTTTGGCGCCATAAGCCTTAACACGGGTTGCGCACAAAAACCGGCGGCCCAACAAAATGCCAACTCGAGTAGCTCAACGGGGCCAGTCTCGGCGGCCGGGCTCGCCGCTTTTCAATCTGGGCTTTATGCGTTTGCGCAGACCCAAGGCTGCGCCGTTTGCCACGGTAATTCGAACGCGCCGCTATTTGCTGTAACCGATGTCAATGCCGCTTACCTCGCGGCCAAACCGTTTGTTAATTTTACGACTCCGGCGAGTTCGCTTATCATTACTTATGCTGGCAACGGGCATTGCGGTGGCACTTCATGCTCGAGCCCTGCCATTGACCCAACCGTACAAGGCTTGATCACCACGTGGGTGAATGCAGAAAATGCAGCGCCCCCGCCGGCCCCTGGCCCCGGTGGTGGGGCAACGTCGGGCCCGGCCTATATGACCGGTTCAGTTTCTTTGCCGACAACACTTGCGACACTTATGTCCTCCGCCACCCCGTCGGTAATTCGATTTCAGTTGTCTGCTCTTAAGCCGGCCGTCGCCTCACTCAGTAACGCCATTCTTGAGGTTGAAGTGCGAAATGAAAACGGTAACGAATATCGTTTTGCTAACCCAAAAATTGCGGGCAACACGGTGGCGGTCAATATCGCCGGCCTTCACCTCTACGTTCGCTCGGCTGCCACCACAGGTATCGGCAACGAAGACCCCAATACAGGCCTCGCCTGGGCGACCATCACGGGCACCGCCCCGATCTTTGCACGACCTGGCACTCTGCCCGCCGGCCCACTGGGCGCAACGCCGCTTACCACAACTCCACTCTTTGACCCAATTCAAGGTGGCTCAACAATCAACGTGACGCCCGATGTGGTTACTATCGGATTTGGAGCAATCAACTAACGCGCCGTCCACCAGAAAGGGCGTCGGGTATTTCTAAAAACCAAGCTTCGGCCAAAATGTCCACTGGCCGTAAGCGATGACGGTTGAGTGCGAGGTGTGTAACGACGAATCATACTCGCCGCCGCCGACCACTAATTTCGCCGGGCCCCATGCGCCTTGGGCAAAAGCAATCCAGAGATTACTTTTTTCATCCGAGCGATCGCTGACAAATTGTGTTTGGCTATAGCCCAAGCTGTATTCGGGCGAAAGTTCAACTAAGGCCGCGCCTCGAGCTCGCCACGAGTGATCGATTTGCCCGTTGGTAAACTGCAGCCCACTTTCGGGGTCGATATAATAAGTCAGAGCATTCGGGTTTGAAACTTCACCGGCCGATTTAATTGTGTAACGATACGAACCTGAGAGCTTCAAGGGGCCGACTCCAAGAAACAACTGCCCCTCGGCGTACTTCTCAGAAAAATAACCGCGGCACACATTATTCACACAATCATAACTGCTGTAATCTTGATGATTTTGTTGCCACAATTGCCCGACGCGAGCACCCAGTATTGAGATCGGAAAAAATTCAAAGCGCACGGCCGTGGCCTGATATTGCGTGATCGCATCGAAGTCAGCGGCCAGCCGCACAAAGCCGTAAAGCGCGTCAGCTTCAGTGCCCCAAAGCAGCTCGCCGTAGCCAACGGTGGTTTCGGCAACCCCACTCAGTGGGTAAGATCTATAACTGCCACTGACGGCTGCATCGAAATCAGCCCTCGCAACTCCAAATTGAAGAACAATCGCAAGGCTTACAACAAAGCGATTTGCTCGTAACCGTCTGAACATGCTAAAGCACCCTCATGACCAAGACTTTCAATACCAATACTCTCGATAACTATCACCCGCACATGTATCCGGGTCGCTGCACCACTTGCTATATGCGAGAAGAGCACTGCATTTGTGACCTGATACCCACACTCCACAATCGTACACCGGTCACGGTCATTATGCACTACCGCGAGAGCCGCAAGACGACCAACACCGCCCGCCTTGCTTGCCTCGCGCTCAAAAACAGTCGCATCTTAATTCGCGGAGTAAAAGACAACGAACTCGATCTTTCGCCAGTTCATCACCCCGACCATCAATCTGTTTTGCTGACGCTCAACGAGCGCAGTGAAACTCTCACCAGCGAATGGGTCGCCAAGCAAACAAAACCACTTCATCTGATCGTCCCCGACGGAAGTTGGCGCCAAGCCAGCAAAGTGGGCAAACGCGAACCCGAACTTCAAAATATCCCTTGGGTGCAATTGGCACCCGGCCCTTTGTCGCGCTATAAACTTCGCCGTGAACACGACCCTCGGGGTCTTGCAACACTCGAGGCCATGGCTCGTGCTCTGGCTGTAATTGAAAGCCCCGACCTTCAAGTAAAACTTGAAGAAGTGTTTCACATAATGGTTGAGCGCACTCTCAAGACGCGCTCTCATTCGGCCGAAAAGTCGCCATATGGTGTGGAGTAAGCTAAAGAAATTATTTAGAATTCATTCAGAAGACTCTGACTCTCCAGACGGCGAAATTTCAATTCACCGCATGGTGAATCAAAACCAACTCAATAAACGAAAAAATGTTCGCATTAACTATCCGTACGTCGGCGCTGTAGGCCTCTACCCCCGGGTGTCTTACCTCGGCCACGAACTTAATGTTAACAACATCAGTCTCGGCGGTCTTCTGGTTGTCGATGACACTGACGAATTCGGCGATGAGGTCGGAGAGGTGGTCGTTCTTGGCTTCTTCTGGCCCGACTTCTCGACAAAAATTCGCTGCCGCCTCGTAGGCGCGAACTTGCAACGCCGGCACATTCAATTCGTCGACTTCAACCCGCAGGCATTTTTAAGAATTGGCCAGATCGTAAAAGCCGGCCACATGGGCCAGCGCTTTCACCGAGTGCACAACGACTCGGGCACGCTGCAAGCCGAAGAAATGTGGGTGGGGCCGACTGGTGAATCTTTGGTCTTTACCTCGAAAGAAAACCCAGCCGAATTGTCCATAAACAAAGAGAAAATTCTGATCAAAAGTGGCTCGAAAACAATTTCAGCTTTGACCAAGAAACCGATCTCAAGCGTTCAAGTGCAAGAAACATTAGTATTGCTGGCGAACTTCCCGAAGTTATCGCCGAATGTGAAACAACTTGTTGAAGCCCTGAATGCCGAAACTAACATCGTTAGCCCGCAGCGCCCCAACACACGCACTGGTAGTTATGGCTAATTTTGAAAAATACAGACCACAGCTTAAGCCCGGCCGCCTTATCCCCCACGGCGAGAAAGTTATTTTTGAAATCGAAGAGCCCTTCGACCAGATTGTTTTGCCGGTTGAAGTTGTCGATTTTATGCTTCTTTGCAATGGCGAGCACACGGTGGCCGACATCATCGAGCTGGTTTATAAGCGTCGGGGCACAATTCAATTCAAAGCTATTTATCGAACTCTCAATTATTTAAAATCTCGAAACTTTCTACAAAATGGCGATGAACTTGAAGTCTCTGAGCCAGCTGACGCGATCAAAGAATTTCACTTCATCTCATTTCGGCCATTTTTTAATTTACCAATTGGGCGACGAATTTTTAATGAACAAAACTTTCCGGGTCTTTTTTATGTTTTTTCAATGGCCACAATTATTGCGGCGATCTTAAGTTTTCAATTTGCCAACTCACAATGGTTAAACCTCTCGTTTTTGAGAATCGATGGCTCTTATGTTCGCGGCCTGCTCTTCACGTTTTTTATGGCCTCGCTGCTGCTCTCGATGAAGGGTTTTCTAAAATGCCTGCTGCTTATTTTTCTCACTGGCCGAGCCTATAACTTCACGTTTACCTTCAGTGGCTTTGCGGCCTATTTTAGTGTTAAGTCTGATTCACTATTTCTAGTCTCCAATCGCCTTTACATAGTCCTTTTTCATCTGGCCGTGACACTTTGCTACTTTCCGCTTTTAGGGGCGACCTACTTTTTCTTTCCGAATCTTCCGCACATGAACGAATCAATGGGCCTGTGCTTCGTTCTCTTTCTGTTCGAACTCGACCCGTTTCGCGAGAGTGAAATCAGCTACCTCTTTCGCTCGTTTTTTAACGATGACACTCTCAATAAGTTGTCATCGTATCTTCGAGAAAAGCCCCTTCTTTCGATGCTTCACCCATTCGAAAGAAACCGCGACCACAGCCTCTACTTTTTCTTCACCCACGTGGCCCTATTGTGGTCAGCCGCCGTTTCTTATACCCTCTACCGCTCTATTGCCTTTCACCATTCAATGCTAAATACAGTGTTACGCTCGGGCCCCCTCTATGAGCGCGCGGCCACTCTCATTACAGCCACCGCACTGCTCTCTCTGGCCGCAATGATTCTCTACAACGCGATTAAAGTTCTCTACCTCGCCATGGTCTTGCCTTTAACCCGATTCACCATGCGCACACTGCGCCACAGCCGGTCGCATAAAGTTGAATTTTTCGAAAATAAAGAAGTTCTGGCCGCCCTGACTGAGCTGCCACTTTTCAGCTACTTCAGTCACGAATTGCTCAATATGATTGTCGACAGAAGCATTATACGCGAATACAAAACCGGCACCCCGGTCATCATTCAAGGCAACGATGGGGTGCATCTCTACGTATTACTCAGTGGCCAGTTGCGCGTTCAAAAACAATTGCCCTCAGGTCGCATCAAAGTCGTCGGCGACATTTTACCGCCAAGTATCTTTGGCGAAGTGGCTGTCATTGAAGAGGTAAAGCGCACCGCAAGTGTGATCTCAATGCAAAAATCGATTGTCGTTGAAATCCCGGCCCGCATGCTGAGACAAATCGCCGAAGAGGCCCAATATATTCGCGAACTCGAAAGCTTTCGAAATGCCATCATGGTCAATCAGTTCTTCACCTCAGCCCCCGTGTTTCGCGACCTCTCTGAGCACGTGGTTCAAATGTTTGTATCTAAGGGCAAAATCGACAGTTTTGTGCCAGACCAAGTCGTATTCAAACAGGGTGAACGCGGCGACGAATTCTATTTGCTCTTAAGAGGCTCGGTCGGCGTCAGCGTCAACGGCCACCCTGTCTCTCGCATTCAACAAGGTGGCTTCTTCGGCGAAATTTCAATGATCGCCGACGTCCCCCGCACAGCGACCATCTACGCAATCGAAGCCACCCAAGTCTTACGAGTCAGTCGTGACGCGTTCTGGGAGATTCTATCTCACGACATCAATATTGCGATGTTTATCGAATCTGTTGGCGAAATGCGCATCCGCGAAGACATCGAAATCATTCGCGCCGGCCGAGCCAAAGTCGCCTGATACCAGGCGACCTATGTTAGTCGCGTGATGCCAGGCGACCCAAGTTAGTCGCCTGATATTATTTCAAATAAGCCGGGCCAAATGCAAACGGCAACAGCTCAGAAAATTTCATTTTTTTATATTCTTTCTCAAGATTCGCAGAATAGATGGGCACATTGGGGCCGGCAAACTCAGCAATCACCTGCCGGCACAAACCACACGGTGGCCAAATGTCTTTTTGATTTGTTACCACCAGCAAGGCCTTTATTTTTTTGCGCCCTTCACTTACCGCTTTAAAAATAGCAGTTCGCTCTCCGCACATCGTGGCCCCGTAAGACGCATTCTCAACATTGCAGCCAACATAGACCTTGCCGTCGCTCATCATCACTGCCGAAGCCACCTTCACTTTGCTGTAAGGAGAATACGCCTTATCCAACGCGCGCTTCGCGATCGGAAACAATTTCGAAAATGTCTCGTCTACTTTTAATTTAACTTTTACCTGGCGCTTCATTTCTTTTTTTCCTTTTGCAAAACGCGGCCGGCCTGAATCGCCACAGTGCCCGCAATATCCTGCAGTTTATCAAAATCTTCGAGCCGCTTAATGCCGTCATTGCCCTTGAGCTCAATTGTCAGCACCGGCACTTTTTGATCCATCCACATAAAGCGCCCCAAACTGCCCGGAAAGTTACCAAGCCCCACCCACGGCAACGGCTTGAAGCCAGGGTTTGCCACACTCGGCCCATCAAAATCTAAAACGCCAAGTGGAGTATGAATTGAAATAATGAAGTCAGGTTTAAAATCAACAATATGCTTCATCACGCAGCGAGTTTCAGATTCACTAGCCGCGGCCTCTCCCGGATAACGGCGGGCATCGCTACGTGTTGAGGTCTTCCAATACGCAATGGCTGAACGCTGCCAATCTTTCGACGGAAAGTTTCGATTGAGGTCAACCTTATGAGAATTGTATCTCGTATTGGCGCTCATCCCATCAGGGTTCACGATGGGCAGTACCCTCCACGTATTGCGCGGGTCAATTTGCCCAAGGCGCGTAAGCCAGGCGCGATTCACCGCTCCGCTCGGGCGCTCATCGCCATGAATTAACGAAATAGAAAGAATCTTTTTGCCATGATTTTTATCAGTGCCGATTTTCTCAAAATGTATTATCGGCTCGCCCATTTCGCTATCGCAGCCACTCATCGTTTGGGCGGCTTCGCACGCTGCCTTCAAACCCGCCTCATCATAGGGGCCCGATATGCCAGAGAGCCGCTCGTTGCAAAATTTAACCGCCCTTTTGGCCTCTGATGTCGCCGCCGTGGTCGTTGTCGCAGTCGATGTCGCTGGCGCAGTCGCAGTCGCTTGCGCGGTCGTCGCGGGCGGTGCGGACGCGGGCTGAGACGCAGACACGCTCATGCTCCACGCGCTTAACGCCGTAACGGTCACCATTGCCATAAATACCTGCAAATTTTCAGCTTTCATCGAGGGCTATTCTTGCGATCAGTGCTGCCATAGTCAAGTATCAGTCAAGCATCAGACCGCCCTGGGTCGGCCGTGCCGCAGGGCTGTGTCCGGATCTCTCACAAAAAAACGGACATCTAAAGCGAGCTTTAGCCGATAGAAGAAGCCGACTGCGCCTTCTTTGACACTCCAGAAGTTGCCAAGCTATAGCTTGGCAGATTTTGGAGGGGCCAAAAGACATGAAACAAATATTCAAGTGCGAAACATTCGATATCGAAGTGACGCTGGCTGATATTGTCAGGGGTTGGCAGACCCCTTACGAAACGGATGAGATTGACGACCGACTCGCCAGGTTTTTGGCTGAGCCAAAATCGGCGAAAAACCAAACTTGGCTTAAAGCAATTCGAAATGGTCTTCGCCTGACACTCTCCGATGTCGCCGCCAAGCTGGCGATCACGCGACAGGCGGCATACCAAATTGAAGTGAGAGAAGCCGCCTCTACGATAACGATCTCAAGCCTTAAAGTAATGGCCGAACTATATGGATGTGATTTTATCTATGGCTTCGTGCCTAAAGATCACAAAACGTTCTCAGAAATGCTCGCCCATAATATCGTGCCGCTGATCCAAAAGCCTGAGCCGGTGATGCGAAAGCCACGAATCGGCTACGCCATCATGTTGGCCGCGCGAATTAACAAATATCTAAATTGGCGAAAAGCTAAATGGCGATTAACGAGACCAAGGGGTTTTGAAGTTTAGCGCGGCCATTAAGAGCTTCAATCTCCATCAAAATCACTGAACCCAAAACTTGAGCGCCCAAACGCAAGCAAAGTTTTTCAACTGCGGCGGCAGTGCCACCGGTCGCCAACACATCGTCAATTATGGTCACGCGATCGCCAGGTTTTAGCGCATTCTTGTGCATCTCAAGCGAGTCGGTACCGTATTCGAGATCGTAAGTTTCTCGAACTGTTTCACGTGGTAATTTGCCGGGCTTTCGTACTAAAACCAAACCGCACCCGCAATGCTGTGCAACGGCTGCGCCAAGAATAAAGCCTCGACTCTCAATCGCGATCAATTTATCTGTATTCTTATGGATTCTTTCAGCCATCAATTTCGCCAATGATAGAAACGCCTCAGAATTCTCAAGAATCGGCGTGATATCTTTAAACGAAATCCCTTTTTTTGGAAAGTCCGGAACCGTAAGTACAAGTCGATTGATTTGATCAATGGTCATATTTGCCCCTGATAACTATTTGGCGCTTTTATCAAGTTTTTGCTCGAGCACCTGAAAGCCCGTTCCTGTTGCAACGGCCAGGTCGCCAGCCCGAATCTCAAACACATGAATTCGACCGGTTGCAGCCCCACATAAAGTGATGTGCATTTTGCCATCGGCTCGGGTGCTGCGGCTGAAAATCTCAATTTTACCAAGATCTTCTGCCGCTTTATCTATGGGTATGCCCGTTGTGGGCTGACACTGCTTGCTACCCTCGGGTTTGAATACAAAAATATGAACGTCAGCATTGGCGACCGGAGCCCTCTTGCTACCAAGACAATGGCCAGCGGCACAGCCCGTCAGTAGGCCCACCACCAGCAAATATTTAAGCAGGCGACTCAAATCTCCCACGGCTGTCTTTCAACCAGAGGCTTATGGCGCAAGCGCAGCGAAAATAAGTTTGCGTCGAGTGTCATCACGTAGAGACGATCTAACTCAGAGTCGTAGGTCACTCGAGAAGTAACACCGCGACCAGTGATAAATGAAGTTACGGGCTCGCCCGTGCGCATATCAAATGCTCGAAGCCGACCCGACCACTCCCCAAAAACCAAGAGGCCACGATACACCACCGGCTGACTGCCAACGGTATTGGGCAAGTCCACTGACCAAATAACTTTGCCTGAGTTTTTATCAAGCGCCTGCATTTTGCGAGTCGAAGTCGAATAATAGAGCGTATCACCTTCTATGGTGACCGGCAGAAAGCCGCCTTCATCGTGATTCCAAATCGTTTGACCATTTTCAGCATTTACACAAAAAAGTTGGCCATCGTAACTGGATACAAACAAACGCCCGTTATCGAGCACTGGCTTCGAATCAACATCTCGAAACCGCTGGCCACTCGAAAGTTGCTTCTCCCAAACCAGGGCGCCCTTGTCTTTATCAAGTGCGACTAGATAACCATCGCTAAAGCCGATATACACACGATTTTTGTAAATGGTTGGTTCACTCGCCCCACGCACCGTTAGGCTATTAGAGTCCTGTCGATTGTAAAACCAAATCTGAGTTCCGGTCTCGGCATTAAGAGCATAAGCCGAGTTGGTACCGGTGAGAAAGTAAACAGCATCATCGGTAACGAGGGGCGCCCCAATACCTTCTGACCGAATCGGAAACGACCATCGGGTTGTGCCCGTCTCAACATCAAGCGCGTAGAAAAAACCATCGCCGGCGCCGAAATATATAACTTTGTTCTTAACCGCAATATCGGCCGTGACCCCGCCACTAATGTAACGACGCCATTTGATGTGACTTGATTTCTTATCGTAGGCGGTGACGCCGTCGATCTCATTGCCCTGTATAACAACTTTGCCGACAATCACCGGCTGTGACACATGGTTAATGCGATAACCATAATAAGGCGATGCTGTGGTTTGCCGTGCCCACGATTTTTCAAAAGTAAATCGACTTGATCGTGGCTCGTGTATGCTCACTTCATTGACATGCGCTGAGCTACAGCCAAAATTCGCCACCAACCCAAGGGCCAGCGCAACACTAGCTACGATCCTGAAAAGATGTATTGTCATTAAGATTTTGCTCCAGCGGGTGACCCGCGTTTAAGCAGAAGTAAACGTTTGAGTTGCTTTGCGTCGCCTGCCGCCTGTGTATTTGAAAAATCTTTTTCAACTCGAGTTAGCGCCGATTGCGCTTTATCCCAGTCTTTATTTTCGATATAGCAGGCACCCATACGAAGCAACGCTTGTGGGTGAAAGTAACTTTGCGCTTTGTTGTCGGTGATTTGATTGAGTTCAGCAAGCGCCTCAGTGCACTTTTTCTGTTCAATCAAAACCGTACTCAATTGGGCACGCAACAGGCCAGCAAAGAGATCAGTTTTCTCAGGGGCGTTCACCACCTGGCGCAATGTGCTTTCGGCACGCGCATAATCTTTATAGTCACTGGCGAGACGGGCGGACTGAATGGCCGCCATATAGGCCGCTTTTTTGTTGGCGTTGGTGCGAATAAATTCGTCGTAATGCTTTAAGTCGTCAGAAAACGTTGCAACTAAACTTTGCGGAGTTTTCTCAACTTCAACCTTGGCCGCCGGCTTTTTGTCGGCCTTTTTATTTTCTTTACCGGCTTCAACTTTCTCTTGAGCGTCGCTATTTATTTTTTTCTCTTTATCTTCTACATTTTTTTGAAGTGAAAAAAGCTCTTCTTGGGATTTCGACTCAAGCGTTGTCTGGTAGTGGCGATAACCGAGATAGCTACCGGCTGCTACCAATGCAACAAGCACCGTGTACAAAAAAGGTCGCGCCGCACTTGCAATAAAATGGGCCGTCTGGGCCTCGAATGATAACTCTTTTTTTGCAGTCTTATGTTCTGATTTGTTTTCTGTTGTTTTTTCTGTAGTCATTTTTTGTGCCTCTGTAATTTTGCTTTACTAAAGTAACTTCACTAAATTTATTTAACTTATCGACTTTAATTAACTAGCTTCGCAGTACCATTTCTTTCAGTGTCGAATACGGTCGAGCTGTTCGCCCCTGCAGGTGGCTGCGCAAACTCGAAATTTTGCTCAAACGAGCCTCGGCGATTCGATCGGCTGCCACGTGGGTCGATAGACCTTCCGTTTTTGCCATGGTGAAAACCCGCATAAGATTTTCGTACACCTTTTTGGTTTTATCAAAGGCGCGGTCAGAAGAGTAGCCTTCTAATTCGACAAATACATTCATCAAACCACCGGCGTTAGCGACGAAATCGGGAGCATACAATATCCCCAATTCACGCAGAGCATCGCCGTGGCGCGCTTCGGCGAGCTGATTGTTGGCCCCACCGCAGACGATTTTACATTTTAACTTTGAAACTGTTTGGTCATTGATGACGGCGCCCAAAGCACATGGCGCGAACACGTCGCACTCCGTCGTGACGATATCATTGGCATCGAGAACTTTAAGATCTTTAAAACGGGCCGTGATGGCTTTGACTTTATCCTGATCGATATCGGCGACGCCAACGTGCACCCCCTCACCGACCAAAAACTCAACCAAATGGCGACCAACATTACCAAGGCCCTGCACGTTGATTCGCAACCCCTGAAGGTTATCAGCACCAAGTTTTTCTTTTACTGATGCCTTGATCGCCATAAATACGCCGTGGGCGGTGTAAGGGCTCGGGTCGCCTGAACCACCAAACGCAGCCGGGATGCCCGTCACAAAAGGAGTCTCCATGAAAATATATTCCATCTCTTTTTCTGTCGTACCGACGTCTTCAGCCGTAATGTAAGCGCCACCCAGAGAGTTCACAAAAGCCCCAAATGCGCGAAACATTTCTTCAGTTTTGTCTCGTTTTGGGTCACCAATAATGACGGCTTTACCGCCACCCAAGTTAAGACCAGCGACCGAGGCTTTGTACGTCATGCCTTTTGATAAGCGCAGAACGTCGACAAGCGCGTCTTCTTCAGATTTATACGGCCACATGCGGGTGCCGCCAAGGGCCGGGCCGAGGGCTGTATTATGAATGGCAATGATGGCGCGAAGGCCGGCTTCTTTATTGCGACAAAAAACCACCTGCTCGTGGTTGTCGCCGTGCTTTTCAATCAATTCAAAAGTGTGCATCCTAATGCTCCTCAAATTCAAAAATAGGCTTTGAATGGGCATTATGATGCGGTGGTAAATTGTCGGTCAATAGATTAGCTGAATAGATTAGCTGAATGAGGAATGTAAGCGGCCACGCCAATGCGCAGCCGCGTCAAAATTCAATATTAGAAACTGCCGATGCCCGTCACCGTGCCGCCCGCAGGCGCCGCATTTACAATCCCGGTGACATTGAGCTGTACCGTTTTGCCAGTACCAGCTGGGGATGCCGTATTTACCATTATCGTCGACGTAGAGCTGCCAGCATTAATCGTTACGCTGCCAGAGGCCGCCGTGTAATCCGTACCCACCGTCGTGGCGGCGCCACTTGCAGTCGCGTAATTAAAAAGCACCATACTTAAAGGTGTCACCAGCATATTCGCATTTTCAGGCGCAATTAGAGAGACCACGAAGAACAATGTCCCCCCCGCGGTGGTTGAAGGGCTCGAAACCATGACCGTCGGCTTACCCAGCGTAGTCAGCGCCGACACAACGCCAGGCGTGGCGCCCGAAATCGCACTTATGTTCATGGTAAAGTTCCAACCCAACCCGTTTGCAAGAGTCGTTACGGGCGGCAAAGTGACCGAAGTCGCTCCAGCCATTATCGTCATGGTGCCTGATCTGGCAGTATAACTGCTCGGTGAAGCCGCGGTCCCATCTGTCGTTGTATAAAAGAAACTGACCGGGCCAGCTGCAGGCGCCGAAAGGTTCGCGATGAAATGCGCTGGTGCGCCAGCCGTAGTTATCACCGGGCTGACCATATTCAAAGTCGGTGCCGTCGGCCCAAACGTCGTGTAACTCGCATAACCAGACAAGTACGGCGTATTGGCGGGTGAAGTCAAATTGACCGCAATCGACATACCCGGGCTCGCGGCGGTATTGATCGAAAACGTAAACGCGCCGTTCACGAAGTTAAACGGAATGGTCACTGAAGTGCCATTCACCCCAGTGCCCGAGATCGTGACGCTATAGCCTGCACCATTAAAACCGGTGGCGATATTATAGGCCGCACCTGTGTAATTGGCGGCATAGACCGTCACCGTTGCCGTCGAATTAATCATAATATTTGGAGCGGTCGACGGAATGACTCCGTTTGTACCCGAGGTAAACGTTTGCGGAGCCGAACTCAATCCACCAGCCGCACTGTCAGCCTGTAACGCAAAAAATGCTACCGTGGGCGGCGGTGGTGCGACCGTAATCGTCGGGCTTGTCGAGTAAACAAAGGGTGACGAAACCGCCGCTGTCATGCTTGCATTACCAAAAGTCGACGATAAATAATAGGCCGTGGCAAAAGTCTGCCCAGTTCCAATATTGACATTCGCAGACGTGGCACCACCAGCAGAACAACTGGGCGACAGAAAGAATTGCCCAACAGAACCAGCCGCGAGCGTCAACGTCGCATTTACGCTCGCTGTCGGCGCAGGCACAGGGTTACCCGAAGAATCTTGAAGCTGAATATTAATCGCTGTGCAAAGGTTTTGGGTAACCAAATTGTTAACGCCGACATTAATTCTTGTCGGAGCATTCGCCGGGTTCACCGTCAGAATATTGCTGTTAGAAAACGATGCATAGGGCGTGACCGACGACGCCAAACTAATATTGGTTGAGGCGATTGGCGCACCTGTATAACTAAAGTAAAGCGGGCTTGAGCCATTGCCGCCCGAATACAATTGCGCTCCGTAAAGATTTACATAGGGGCTCGCCGACGCCACTGTCATACAGGCGGGGTCGGTGTAATACACAACTCCAGCTGCTGCGGCATAGGTCACCGACGCACTTGTCGCTGAGGGGTTTGGGCCCACCAACATTGGCAAACCAATGCTGCTCCCATCCACCAATTCGGTGATGTGCAATGGATAGCAACCATATTGATTGATCACCGAAGGCACTCCCAAACTCATCAAGTATGCGGGGGTTGCTGCTGGATCATGAAATTGAATATTGGCCGTGAGCGGTGTTAAGCCGTCAGCCGTATCTGCAATCACTAAAGACCCTGATGCATGAACACCGAGCGTGCCCTTTACGAAAATCAAAAAGGCATTCGTGCCACCAGAAACAAATGGGCTCGGCAATGAGGGCGTAACGCAAGACGGATCGCCGCCATAGTAAGTAACCGAACCACCAAAAGCGGTTGGGGTGACAGTGATGTTGGCCGGGTTTACCATACCCAAAGAAGCGGGTGTTGCACCATTTGCGCCCGCAATCACCAACGGTATACAGGCTCCGGTCAGTTCAAACGTTGGTGCGCCTGAAGTGATGGCTTGCCCAAGCGTATCGCTCAACAAAAATGCATTCGCCTGGGCAGGCCCGCCGGGGCCACTCATCGATCCACCGGCCTCAGCCTCAACTGACGCAGGTAAATACACTTTGCCTGAAGCTAAAAGTTCGTATGGGCAAGCGATCGCTTGAAGCGTGCCTCCGCCCGTCATCGTGGCTACGTCAGCCGATGACACAGTGATCAGCGTCGGTGTGTTCGGAACAACGACCGATTGTGCAAACACAAAGGGCGTCGACAAAGAGCCGAGCGTCGAGCAATCTGCGTTGCCATTTTGACCTTCGAAATCGCGGGAGTTTGTATAAGTAGAAGATATAGCTCGATAGAATATATCCGTACCATCCACACCTTGAACAAAACCAGCTGCGGTTCGACTTGTGCCGGAGGTCACGACGCCAGGCAAATATGTGAAAGACGGCGTGATACCGTCAACGCTGTAAACAACGTTAAACGCATTTCGCCAATTTGAACCGGTCTGCATAATCGACTGATAGGGCCCGCGAAAAGCGAGTGACTGATCTTGATTGGCAATCTGCTTCGCATCGACTGCCAAATAATTCGTATAAATAAGATCACCAGTGATGGTGTCAGTGCAGAGACCCTGCGAATCGAGTATCGCTGACGACATCGCCCTTGAGCCTGCGCTCAATACATGCGCATTGCCCGCCGTGCCTGAAGGTTTGTAGGTGATCGGTGTAATGCCCGCATCCGAGTAAGCCCCATTGAGCGAGCCATTTGCACTTGGATAACAAATCTTTAACGCCGTATTGGTCGCAGCACCTGGGCCGAAATACCCAAACAATGCACTGCTCGTCATCTTCAATTGATAAGACGGGGTCGAACCCGAGCCGTGCTGACTATACATTTGTGGTAAATAAAAAGAAACTTGAGCGCCGGCCGGGGCATAGGTGGCCAGATCGAGAGGGCCGGCAAAAATATCCGTACCATCATCAAGCAAATAATTAAATCCGATGCCCGAAAGAGCAAACGAGCCGAAAAAACCACCAACTATAGAGTCCGTCCCGATCAACATGGCCGGTTTGCCAGTCGGGGTGTACATAATGCGCAAATTGCCAGTGGGGCCTGTACCTGTGGCGGTTAAATACCGACCAGCTACGCTGCCTTCGCCAACAGCGGCATTGCCCAAAGGCGCAATTGTCACCGGCAAAACTGTGTCAGCATTAATGTCAGAGGTCACATCGCCATAGTAAAATGAATCAATCCCATTGCTATAGACAGCAAGAACCTGCACAAGGCGGCCCGAACCACCTGGCACTGTGAGGCTAAATGTAACTGGGTTTACGTTTTTGCCGTTGTTCCAATCCCAAGCGAGAAACGCAGGGCTTGAAATACCAGGACCAGTTACGTTAATTATGACATGGGCCAAAGCCATGGTCGATGAGGCCCCGCGCCCAACCGACTGCCCACCGACTTTCTCTTGCGGCAATGAAAGTGTAATATGGGCCGTTTGATTTACCGTCCGAGTGCAAGAAATCGAGAGCGCACACGAGAGCAAACCAATCGTATAGCCAACAGACTTCAGAGACACCCGACACACTTGAGAAAAGTGCTTGAACACCATACACGCTCCGCCTTTGAATTTACAAATCTCTACTATTTATTATCGGTTAGACCCACCTAGACTGAAGTCCCATGGTGAGAATCGCGCGGTTAGCGAAAAAGCGCGTATAGAACTAAGACAATATTAAGAATCAAAATGAGCTTGTAACCAAAAGCGAGCTCAGAGCCCCTCTGCTGAGATTGGCGCATAGATTCAATTTGAGATTGAATCTCGGCTCTCATTTGTTGACGCAATTCTTGACCCTGCTCGTCAAGTTCGTATCGAATCTGCTCACGGGTTTTCTTCAAGTTCGCTTCGCTCTCTTGCACCCTGATTTTTGCTTCAATAATATGCTGATCGATATTATCAGGCCCAAAACCCCCGTTTTGTTCGAGAATCATCGCGAGCATCTTGTAAACGTGGGCCGGCGCGCGATCGGGTTGACTTCCGGGTCGACCCGGCAGATGGCTCTGTTGCGTCCAGCGGGTCTGTTGCGTCCAGCGGGTCTGTTGCGTCCAGCGGGTCCATGCCGAAGGGTCGACCATCAAAACTCGACAGAGTCGACGGCGCGATAGACCGAGCTTAAGGCGCATTTCTTCAAGTGTGCCATGAGTCTTTCGAATCACCTCAATCTCAGCATCGTAACGCATCTTTTGAGAAGATTTAGGTGGCGCTCGATCGACCAATAATTCAACTTCGTGTTCCATCACTAATATTAAGCCGTCATGCTGTTGCGTTTTGCAATCGCTTATTGCGCATTACGGCTTTTTGCTAGTTGTGTTTCACAACACCTAGATTTTATTGACACCTTTGTCTAGGTTCGCGACGATCTTCAAAATAATTGGTCCGCTTTTATTGGGGTAATATGCTTCGCCTTATCTTGTGTTGTTCGAACCTTCGCCGCTCACTTTTGTTTGGCATCTTCTCTGTTATTTCAGGCCTTTCGGCCCTTTCTTATTCGCCCCAACTTAAGGCCGAACCATGGATTTCAAATCGATTTGCGCAAAACTGCTCGGCCTGCCATAGCCCTTCGCGAAGAAATGTCATGGCCTCAGAAAGACGCTGCACCCTCGCCTGCCAAGGCTGCCACGTAAACCCAAATGGCGGAGGTTTGCGCAGCGAATATGGCGTCTGGAACCAACAGCGCTGGCTGCGATCAGCACGCTCACTAACCCTTCACAATAAAGGCACACCCGCCCCCCTGCGATATCAAAAATACGGCGACATGCCGACCGCTCTGACTTCTAGCTCAAAGAATCACGACGGGCAGAGATTTGTAGATATGGCGAAAGACGGCCCCAACTTGGTCGTTTTGCCAGACGCTGACTACGACCCGAAATCATACGATAAGTCCGATCGCCAAGAGCAGATCGACGTTGCCAGCCGAGCTGAGTTTTTAGCTCGCCTTACCGAAGACGACCCTTACCGTGTCGAGCGCCGCCAAAGTGTTTTCGCCGGAGGCGATTTTCGCTTCTTCTATTTCAATGGAACACAAAAGCCGATCGCTGGCCAAACCCTTACTCGGCGCTATTTTTCACCTATGTCTCTTGATCTCGGGGTTCGAGTTCGACCAATCCCAGAGCATGTTCAATTTGTTTTTGAAACGCGCTCATTTAATATCCCAAGCCTCAGCACTCAAGACATTGAATGGATTGCTGAGGGCGGCACCCAAATGCGCACCGCCTACTTAATGGTCGATGATTTGCCCTATGCGACCTATATGATGGCGGGCCTCTATAAACCCATGTTTGGGCTCGAAACTCCTGACCACACAAGCCTGCTCAATCAGATTCGATTCGCCGACAACACTCCCCTCACGGGCGATGCCTATTACCAAAACAATGCGCGGTCGGCTGAAGCCGTATACAAAGCGGTCACCATTGGCGGCTCACCAAACGTGCCATTCGTAAACTTGCACCTCATTATGCCGACAGAATCGACAAACAATGCGAAATTTTATCGCGATTCAGGCTACGCGCTTAACCTCGGTGGCCGCTTTGTATCTTATGGCGCTTCATTTATGCTGTCTTACTGGGACACCAAAGGCCCGCGCGGCAGCATTACCGCAAACCCTGACCTTGAAAACAAAATGCTCAGCCTGAGCGGCGGCTTTATGCTTCGAAACTTTATCGTTAACTTTGATGTCACGAATGTAAAAAGAGAATTTCTGCCCGGGCAAGCTGACGCCGGGACGGTGAGCACGATCGATGCGAGATACCGCATTTGGCGAGAAACCTATCTCAAGGCAAATTGGGCGACTTCGAATGTGGCGCGCAACTTAAAACAAGGCAGCTCAACCCAACTTAGCGTCGGCGCCAAAGCTTACCTCATCTCCGGAACCTCTCTTGATTTCGATATTATCAACCGTGACGACAAAGACACAATCAACGATCTCGACACAAAAACCGACCTCGCTCTCCTACAGCTGCACCTGTATTTCTGAAGGTGCCAAGCACTTTTTGGTAGCGCAGGTGCGCTACCAAAAAGTGCTTGGCACCTTAAAACCGAAGAGCGACCAAACCTTCGGCGACCACTGTCGCCGGGATCGTCGTCATAACCGCACCCGCACGCAAGCCAAGCTCGAGAGAATAGTGCGACATCAGTGGCATTGTGTACCCCAAACCACCCGTTGCAATTACATAGAGCGGCAATTTCAACCCAGAGCTATCAATTGCCGGCCCCTGAAGCACAACAAGCTTTATACTCTGCCCTTTCGAATACTCGAGGTTACCACTCATACTCCAGCGCTCGTGATGACTTAAATAGTAGCGCACACCCGCCGTCCCACCGACAAAGGTTTGCTCGAGGCGAAAACGATTTGTAAGCGTTGTGCCCGTTTCAACCGAATCGCCTTCGGTGTCGACGCGACGATAGATTAGCCCGGCGAGCCAACTCCAATTAATATCTTTGGCATACTCGACGCCAATTGCGAAATTGGTATTGAGCCCCTTGAAGGCACTTAAACTATAAGTTGAATTTAGCGACGTTTGGATGTCATGGGCGGCTTCTTGCAGGTAGGATTCAATTATTTCAAAGCGAAACTGCCATCGCTTGGGCTTTTCGGCGGAGACACCCTCACCAGTGCTACCCACCCGCCCGACAAGCTGCCAGTCAATAAGCGCACTTCGCAGAACGTAGCCAATGTCAGCACCCAACTTCACTCGGCAAAAGCCCTCTTCGCAGTTCTCTTCAACATCAACAGTTTGCCCACGATTGTAGTGCCGGTCAGATTTAAAATCGCGGCTCGGCCCCTCATAAATGGAGGTTGATCGACCAACGATATAGCGATTTTCGGCCAAAGCGGCCTGCACCAGCCCGAAAACTAAAACCACGAAAATCAGAATCTTTTTTATGTTGACCAAATGACACTCTATGGCATAGACCTGCCAGTTATGCGTAATCCATCAAGCCTGACGACATACCGCACTTCGGTCAACCTTAAAGACCTCGATGATGACGGCGAAGATTTTATCTATTCGCGCGCCAGCGGCGAGCTTAACAAAAGCCTCGAAGACATCGTTGGCGACCTCCCTTACGATATAAAGCTTCGCTTGAGAGCCATGGGCAATGTGTACGAAATATCAGGCGAAATTCATTCAGGGATGAATCTGCCCTGCTCTCGCTGCGGTCGCGAAATGATCTTGCCGGTTGATGAGCAATTTAATGAGATTATTATTGTTATGGACGAGCGCCCCCGTGCCGGACACTCAGGTCACACCGGCTCACAGTTCGATAACGGCCCCTACTGCAATTATGTTACGTCGCATGATTTTAGCCTTAGCGACTTTGTACATGAGCATATTGCCGCCGCTGAACCCTACCAAGTTCACTGCAGCCGCCCCGATTGCGAAGAGGTCTACAAAAAAGCTCAGATTTCAGACACTTCGAGCCCAAAAGAGAGCAATCCCTTTGAGGTTTTAAAGAACTTGAGCGTTACCAGCAAAAGAAGTTGATTTTACTCTAGAATTACGCGAAAACGTCTACCTAAACTTCAAAGCCTAACTTTTAACAGAGAGTGCATGTATGCCAACCCCAAAGAAGAAAACGACACGTTCACGCCGCGGTATGCGCCGATCACACGACGGCCTCACCACAACTCACGCTATGACCTGCCCAAATTGTAGCGCTCTAAAACGCCCCCATTATGTTTGCGGTTCTTGCGGACATTATGATGGTCGCGAAGTTGTTGTCGCCACTCAAGCTTAGTTAGAATTGTTTCGGGGAGTGAACCTTGATACCTGAAACTCGACCTTATTATCGGGCTCGCATTGCGGGCACCGGATCTTATTTACCAACCAAATTGCTTTCAAATTCTGATCTTGAAAAACTCGTCGATACCGACGATGCCTGGATTGTCGAGCGCACTGGCATTAAAAACCGCCACGTGGCTGCGCCCGATCAAGTGACCAGCGATCTTGCCCTTATCGCGGCCCAAAAAGCAATTGAAGCGGCCGGCATTACCGCCACCGATCTCGATGCGATTTTGGTCGCCACCGTTTCGCCAGATCAACTGATGCCGACGGCCGCCTGTGTACTACAAAGAAAGTTAGGCGCACGCGATTGCATGGCTGTTGATTTGTCGGCAGCCTGCTCGGGCTTTTTGTACGCGCTCTCAATGGCCAACGAATTTATTGCCGGCGGTGTTTACAAACACGTGCTTGTTGTTGGCGCCGAAATTCTCACTCGTTATGTAAATTACAAAGATCGCGACACCTGCATTCTCTTCGGCGATGGTGCCGGCGCGTTTGTCATGAGTCGAAATACAACTGAAGATGATTCTAAAATCTACTCTCATCATCTTCATGCTGACGGTAAAATTTCTGATCTTTTCGAAATGCCGATGGGCGGTTCGGGCTACCCTTATACTCACGAGAACCTCGACAAGGGTTTGCATTTTATGCGCATGAAGGGCCGCGAAGTTTTTAAAAACGCCGTGCGCACTATGAGCCAATGTTGCAGCGAAGCGCTCGAGCACAATAAAATGCAAGGCTCCGATGTCGACTGGGTTGTGCCCCATCAGGCGAACATTCGCATTATCGAAGGAGTGGCAAAGCACTTCGGCATACCGATGACTAAAGTTATTAATGAAATTGAAAACATGGGCAACACCTCGGCCGCCACAGTGCCGATCGCCTTTGATCGTGCGGTTCGTGACAATCGCATTCGTCGCGGCCAAAATATTATGCTGACAGCATTTGGGGCTGGGATCACCAGCGGCTCTTTGCTGTTAAGGTATTAAATTGATGGCAAATCAGTGGGCCGCCATCTTTCCGGGTCAAGGTTCTCAGCACCCAGGCATGGGTCAATTTCTCTTCGAAAATTTTAAAGAAGCGCGCTTGCGATTCGAAGAATCCAGCGACCTTCTCAAAATTGATTTTAAAAAACTCTGCTTTAAGGGCAGCGAAGAAGATCTTCAATTAACTGCGAACACGCAACCCTGCTTACTACTCGTTTCAACGGTGGCGTACGAAGTGTTTCAAAACCTCACGGGGTTTGAGCCTTTAGCTGCGGCCGGCCACTCGATAGGCGAGTACGCCGCATTAGTTGCCGCCCAAGCGATGGATTTTCGCCAGGCACTTTCGGCTGTTCGCACTCGAGGCGAAGCCATGCAAGCCGCCGTACCGGTCGGAGTCGGCGGCATGTGTGCTGTCATGGGCATGAGTGACGACCAAGTTCGCGAAGTCTGCCGATGGGTCGAAACTGAATCGGGCGAGAAACCCTTGTCACCCGCCAACTTCAATGCGCCGGGGCAAGTGGTGATCAGCGGTAAACAAGCTGCGATCTCGTGGTTACAAGCCAACTACAAAAAAGAAGCACTCAAAGACCCTCCTGCACGCGCGAAATTTATTGCCCTTAAAGTTTCAGCCCCCTTTCATTGCTCACTTATGAAGCCAGCCGAAGAGAAAATGCGCGAAGTCCTGACCGCCGCAGAGTTTCGCCAGCCCCACTTTGCCGTTGTGCAGAACTTTGTGGCGACACCTGAGACGACGCCATCAAAGCTTCGCGAAAATATTATTCGTCAAGTTTCGGCCCCAGTGCTTTGGTCACAGTGCATACTAAAAATGCGCGAACTCGGGGTTAGCAAATGTATCGAATTTGGCTCTGGCAAAGTTCTCGCCGGATTGGTGAAGAAAATTGACAGCGAAAACATAATCACTTTTAATCTTACGACACTTGAAGAGCTGAAGGCCGCCGAGAGGGCCTATAGCGAAACCAGGCAAGATACGATCCATTAGAGACTAGAGGCGTTCGAGCATGAAATTGACCGGCCAAAATATTCTTGTAACAGGTGGCAGCCGCGGTATCGGTGCCGGTATCGTCGAGCGACTTGCAAAAGACGGCGCCCGCATCGCACTCACCTACACCTCGCGACCAGACGCCGCAGAGAAAATACTCGCAGGCCTATCAGGCTCAGGCCATATGATGGTCGAAATAAATATATCATCTGAAGAGTCAATCGACGCCGGGTTTAAGAAGGTTATCGAGAGCTTTTCAAAACTTGACGGGCTGGTGAATAACGCTGGCGTCACCAAAGATCAGCTGCTTCTACGAATGAAAGCCGAAGACTTTGATCAAGTCATTCAGACCAACTTGCGCGGGACCTTTCTTTGCTCGCGCATCGCGGTCAAACTTATGCTGAAAGCGCGCCGGGGTTCGATTGTGAACGTGACGAGCGTTATTGGGCACAGCGGCAATGCTGGCCAAGCCAATTATGCCGCAAGCAAAGCCGGTGTGGATGCCATGACAAAGTCGATCGCTCAAGAGGTAGGGTCACGCCAAATTCGCCTAAATTGCGTTGCGCCCGGCTTCATTTCGACCGAAATGACAGAAGTGCTACCCGAGGCCCAGAAAAATGCTATCCTTGCCAAAATCCCGCTGCAAAAATTCGGCAATACCCAAGATGTGGCTGCTGCTGTTTCATTTTTGCTGAGTGATGACGCCGCGTACATCACAGGGCAGACGATACATGTCAATGGTGGCATGTACATGTAACTTGTTTTTTGATACAAAATTAGCTCTTTACAGGAGGAGTAGATGTCAATGGAACCACGAATTAAAAAAATCATAGAAGAACAATTGGGCGTTGAAGGCGACCGCATTAAGCCTGAGGCTTCGTTCATTGATGATCTCGGCGCCGACAGCCTCGATATCGTTGAGCTCGTAATGGCGATGGAAGAAGAATTTGATCTTGAAATCCCGGATGAAGACGCTGAAAAGCTTCGTACGGTTTCAGACGTGACAAAATACCTTCAATCAAAAGGTAAGGCGTAAAATGCCCTCGGCCGGCGGCGGGCTTAACGCTTCGCTGTCCCGCTCGTCAGCTCGTAGACGCGTGGTCGTCACGGGCTTAGGCGCCGTGACTCCATTGGGGCTGACGGCCCCGCAGACTTTTGAGAACGCTCTCAAGGGCCAATCTGGCATTGCCAACATCACGCTTTTTGATGCTTCAAAATTTGATGTCCATTTCGCCGGCGAAGTTAAAAACTTCAACCCTGAACCCGTCATTTCAAAAAAAGATTTAAAGAAAATGGACCGCTTTATCCAGCTTTCGCTCGTTGCCACCAATGAGGCGATGAAAGACTCTGGCCTTGAATCAGCGCTTGCCGCGAGCGAAGAACTGCGCGATCGCACCGGCGTTTTTATCGGTTGCGGTATCGGTGGCTTGCCTGGCATCGAAGAGACCCACAAAATTTTACTTGAGCGTGGCCCGAGCCGAATCTCTCCGTTTTTTATTCCGAATGTGATTATCAACTTGGCGGCTGGCCACGTGAGCATGACCTACGGATTAAAAGGCCCCAACTTCGCCATGGTTTCGGCCTGTGCCACTGGCTGCCACTCTATCGGCGAAGCCACAAATTACATTCGCTACGGCCAATGCGACGCCATGGTTGCCGGAGGCACTGAAGCTGCTATTTCAGGCCTTGGCCTCGGCGGTTTTGCCGCCATGAAAGCGCTTTCAACTCGCAATGAAAACCCCGAAAAAGCTTCGCGACCCTGGGATAAAGATCGCGACGGCTTCGTACTTGCTGAAGGGGCCGCGACCCTTGTTCTCGAAGAGTACGAGCACGCTCGAAAACGCGGCGCACGCATATACGCTGAAATCATCGGCTACGGCGCTTCGAGCGACGCTTATCATATGACCAACCCCGCCCCGGGCGGTGCCGGTGCCGTGCGCGCCATGCAACTGGCCATCGGCGATGCCCAAGTTTCACCAAATGACATAGGTTATGTTAACGCTCATG
Source organism: uncultured Bdellovibrionales bacterium (assembly GCA_903833275.1). Classification (GTDB taxonomy): domain Bacteria; phylum Bdellovibrionota; class Bdellovibrionia; order Bdellovibrionales; family UBA1609; genus RBG-16-40-8. Next base: position 50,820 of record CAILEP010000012.1, on the reverse strand, counting down.
GCACCAGCACTTCGGCTGGCGACGTCGCCGAAACTGAAGCGATTAAGACTGCCTTTGGCCTCGAAGCGGCTCGCAAAACTATGATCTCGAGCACAAAGAGCATGACCGGCCACACCCTCGGTGCCGCTGGTGCTATCGAAAGTGTATTTTCAATTTTAGCTCTGAATCGCGGACAACTGCCGCCGACTATCAACCTCGACAACCCGAGCCCCGAGTGCGATCTTGATTACACGGCAAAATCGGCGCGCGAAGTTCGTGTAAAGTATGTCTTGAACAATAGTTTCGGTTTTGGCGGCACGAACGCTTGCCTCTTGTTTGGCAAAGTTTAATTCGACGTCGTTTAAAACGGCAATGTTAACTTTTTGACCTTTGAGCGTGAAACATGACGAACCAAAGTAGCGCCGATCAAAACACTAAAACATTCTACGACAAAATATTTATTGCCAGTGATCACGCCGGCTTTGAATTAAAAGAACAATTAAAGACTTCACTGACGCAACTGCCGTGGCAAGATTTGGGCCCTATTGATACCGCCTCTGTCGACTACCCCGACTATGCCAACAAAGTTGTACAGAAAGTTCTGGCGACTTACGCGAACAACGAGCGCGCCATTGGTGTTTTAATCTGCGGCTCGGGTCAAGGTATGGCCATTCGGGCCAATAGAAACCCGAAAATTCGTGCCGCACTTTGCCTGAGCGAAGAGATGGCAAGCCTGGCCCGCGCCCATAACAACGCGAATGTGCTCTGCCTGGGCGCGAAGCTTACAAATGCCAAGGCCGCCAGGGCCATTCTTGAAACATTTTTGAAAACCAACTTCGAAGGGGGCCGCCATGAGCGTCGAGTCGCAAAACTTTCTGAGCCAAGCTGATCCTAAAATTGCCGAAATTATTAAATCCGAACTTGATCGCCAAGAGTACGGCCTCGAGATGATCGCCTCTGAAAACTATGTGTCTTCGGCGGTGCTCGAAGCGCAAGGCTCTGTGCTTACCAACAAGTACGCTGAGGGCTACCCGGGCAAGCGCTACTACGGCGGTTGCGAGTTTGTCGATAAAGCTGAGGCCCTGGCGATCGAACGAGCCTGCACCCTTTTCGGCGCCGAACACGCCAACGTTCAACCCCACTCGGGCTCACAAGCCAATATGGCGGTTTATCTTGCCGCCCTTAAGCCGGGCGATAAAGTGATGGGCATGAGTCTTTCACACGGCGGGCACTTGACCCATGGCTCGCCAGTCAATTTCAGTGGCTTGCTCTATAACATCGTTTCTTACGGCCTCGACCCCGAGAATGAGCGCATCAACTACGACCACATGGCAACTCTGGCCAAAAAAGAAAAGCCGAAAATGATTATCGCCGGCTACAGTGCCTACCCACGCGTGCTGGATTTCAAAGTGTTTCGTGAAATCGCCGACAGCGTCGGGGCTGTTCTCATGACCGATATGGCTCACTTTGCCGGCCTCGTCGCGGGTGGAGTTCACCCAAGCCCGGTGCCCTACAGTGATTATGTTACAACGACCACGCATAAAACTTTACGCGGCCCACGCGGCGGTATGATTTTGACTACCGAAGCGCGCGCCAAAGAATTGAACTCGCGAATATTTCCGGGCATTCAGGGCGGCCCGCTCGAACATATTATTGCGGCAAAAGCGGTGGCGTTTGCAGAAGCGCTGAAACCCGATTTTAAAAATTACGCCACGCAGATTGTGAAAAACGCTCAGACCCTCGCCGCTGGGATTATGAAGCGCGGTTATCGCCTCGTGACTGACGGTACCGACAACCACTTAATGCTCGTCGACTTATCTGAGCGAGAGCTGACCGGCAAAGATGGCGAGATTGCACTCGATCATGCTGGCATCACGGTGAATAAAAATACGGTCCCGAATGAGAAGCGCTCGCCTTTTGTCACCTCGGGCTTGCGCATTGGCACTCCAGCCCTAACCACTCGGGGCATGAAAGAAGCCGAGATGAAACTTATCGCCGATTGGATTTGCAATGTTCTCGACGATCACAAGAATGCGTCGACCCTTTCGAAAGTGAAGTCCGACGTAAAGGCTCTGTGTGAAAAGTTTCCGATTTACGCCGTTTAAAATCTTTACTCACGATCAAGGCAAGTTTGCGTTCGCCCTTCTGGCCGTAGCCGGGGCCACTCTATTTAGTCTTGTTAATTGTGGGCATCTTTCACATTCGACCTTTCAAAGCGGCGCACAGTCGTCACCAACATCTGCGGAGTATTCTGGCGTCGGTAAATATTCGCCGCAGGGCACGGATCCTGAATCAAAACAAAGCTCCGACAAAGTCGCCAAAGACTCAGCCGAGAATTCAACTGACGGCGAGGATGCTGAGCTCGAAACATTGCCCCCTGAAACGGCCGAAGAAAATGATCGCCCCGATGATTTCGCTTCTCCTGACGAAGTTCTTAAATCACCCGATGTACAAAAAAATACTCGGCCTTATGCGAACAAAGGCCCTTTTCGTTTGCAATGGCCCGTGCTTCTACTCAAAGTGAATCGCGGGTTTCAAACCGAAGGTCGGCGTGAACATCTTGGGCTTGATATTGCCGGCCGCAGAGGCGATCGCATATTCGCTGCCCACGACGGCGTCGTGGTTTATGCCGGGCACAGTTTTCGAGGTTACGGAAACATGATCTTGCTTGAGTACAATCAAACGTGGGCGACATTGTACGGGCATCTCAATCGATTTCGCACCCACATGGGCCAAGAAGTAAAAGCCGGAGCTCTCATCGGCGAGATGGGTCGAACCGGCCGCGCCACCGGAGTGCATCTGCACTTTGAACTAATCAAAAACAAAGACCCCATTGACCCCGCCCCTTACTTGAAGAAAAAAGGTACGGCGTAACTTTTTTCCTGGCGAAAAGTTACGCCGTACCTTTTTTCCTCTATTTAATCCGAGTTGGCAGGCACAGCCCTTGCTAAGCATTCATTCAAAGTGACAAAATTCGTCATCTATTTGAATTTGCTATGATTTCTAGATTTTACATGATAATTTATACAACGCGTCATATTGATGCCATGTCGGTGTCATATTAGTGCCGCATTTGTACTGGTTCGAAACTTGAGTCGCCCGCAAAAAGGGCCGAGGTTTTTATGAAGACTATAGCCACCAAAAATCAACCGAACAGTTCTCTCCTAATTGAGAAGATCGCAGTGGCCGTCACGGTTGCTACGCTAGTCCTCGGAGGCGTCAGCCGCGCAGTTGCAGGGCCGCTCTATAATGAGTACGGCAATAATGGTGGCATCTCAAACCTTGATGAAGTCCCGGCTCAGACCGACAAACTGATCAATAAATCCACGAAGGCCAAAATCAAAAAGGCAGCAGCTAAGACGGCCGCAAAGACAACGACGGCAAAAGCCAGCGCGGTAAAGTCGAGCCGATCAAAGAATCTATTTGCTGCATCGAAGAACAAACCAAAATCAACGATTGGGTCTCAAAATAATAAAATCCTTTCTCGGGCCACGATAAATAAAGAAATCAAAGCAGAAGCCTCATCGCTTCAGCTCGCTACGGCCTCAGCTAAGAAAAATGCACAAACACTTGTTGCCACCAACGAGCCGCCAAAGAGCAGCCTGCAATATATAAGACGAGAAGGCGCCCCCGACGCACAGAACGCCGCTAGCCTTTATGCGATGACCGCGACCCCCGGCCTCACGCCGCCAACGGCCGACACAACAGCTGGTGGTTCGACGACCACAAAAATAGAGGCTGCAAAACCTGAAGCCGAATCACCCTACTCAGGTTCAGTCAACTTCACCGTTGGCCACGACTCGAATATCGACCCTGACAAACAAGGCACCAAAGGGACATTTTATCAAATTGCTCCAACTCTTAACTTCAAAACGACAAGCTGGAGTGGCTCATTCGGCGCCAGCGTCAAAGATTTCTCAGATCAAACAATTTCGAATTTGAACAAGTCGACTGATCTTACGGCCAACCTTGGCTACACGGCTAAACTTTCAGAAATGGCGACATCTACCACCACATTAGATGGCGCTTACCACGACGAAATGTGGCCCGATTATATAGCCGGCCTCGACATTAACCAGATCGATCGCGGTATGCCCATTCGATACACGGATGGTAAGTTGACTGAGAAGCTTGGTTTTGATTTTGGCAATGGCTTCAATACAGCCCTCGGTGGCTACTATTTGCATCGCGAAAACTCAAATATCTACAGCGATTATGCCGCCAATATTCTTGACCCTCGCCTTGTGACCCAGACCTTTAACGAATACCAAGCCAACGCTCGCCTTGCCTTGGCCGCAAACCAATACATCGAAATAGCAGCGCGCCCCTCAATCACAGAGCGCGATTATACCCAGCGCCAAGGCCGACAAAGCGATGGTACAACGGGCGGCTGGCTATTGCAGGCTCCGCTTAAGAAGCTTCTCACTACCGAAGCCGCATTTGACCTCAACTTCAAAGTCGGCAGCTCTTCGTTCGGCCCGACCGCAATGATCGGTCAGGTTTCAGACGAATCTTTGGCTGGAGAAAACGGTTCTTATTACGGTGGCGGCCTCAAAGGCGATATCGTCTTGAATCAAGATTTGAAGCTGACGCTCTCACCAAGTGTGACCTACAAGCAGATCAATTACGACAATTGGACCAATGGTGTCGATGTCCCGGGCGAGAAACGTATTGATCATCACCTTGATACGGCGATCAATGGTAAAATCATGATTACAAAAAACATCGGATGGGGCGTTGGCTATGCCTATAGCAACTATCACTCAAATTGCAGTGGTGACTCATCAGAAAACTTCAAAGAAGAAGTCGTCAGCACTACAGCGATTTTTTCGTTTTAAGGTTTCCAATTATTTGATATCGACGCCGTCCGCCTTTGACACGGCGTCCACCAGAAAACAGGCCGGGTATTACATCTTCGAGATGACGACCTGGCCGAATTCAGAGCACTTCACTTCTTTGATGTGCTTGGCCTGATCGGGAGTGCACTCCAGCTTCATCATACGAGCAAAATCATAAGTTACCGTGCGTGACTCGATCGCGGCAAGCATGCCCTTCACCACGAGGTCGGCCGCTTCGTCCCAGCCGAGGTGACGCAGCAGCATCTCACCCGACAAGATCACTGAGCCCGGGTTCACTTTATCAAGGTTTGCATACTTTGGCGCCGTGCCGTGTGTGGCTTCGAACACGGCGTGACCCGTCTTGTAGTTAATGTTACCGCCGGGCGCGATACCGATGCCGCCCACTTGGGCCGCAAGAGCATCAGATAGATAATCACCATTCAAGTTAAGAGTTGCGATCACGCTGAATTCTTTCGGGCGTGTTAACACCTGCTGAAGGGCGATGTCGGCGATTGAATCTTTAATAATAATTTTACCAGCGCGAGTTGCAGCTTCCATTTCTTTATTGGCGATCTCTTCACCACTAGCAGCTTTGGTTTTCTCCCATCGCTCCCAAGTGTAAACTTTTTCGCCAAATTCACGCTCAGCAAGTTCATAGCCCCAATTGCGAAACCCACCTTCGGTGAACTTCATAATGTTGCCCTTGTGTACAATTGTGACCGACGGTTTCTTTTGCAAAATTGCAAATTCGATAGCCGCCCGAATAAGGCGCTCAGTGCCCTCTTTCGAAACGGGCTTGATGCCGATGGCCGTTGAATCAGGAAATCGGATTTTTGAATACATCTTCGGAAAGTTGTCTTTTATAAAACCCAAAACTTTCTTTACATCGTCAGAGTCTTTTTCGAATTCGATACCGGCATAGATATCTTCGGTATTTTCACGAAAGATGACCATGTCGACATCTTGTGGGTTTTTAACTGGCGAGGGCACTCCGGCAAAATACTTTACCGGGCGCAAACAAACATAGAGATCTAGCATTTGACGAATCGCCACGTTGAGCGAACGCATACCCTTGCCGATCGGGGTCGTTAATGGGCCTTTGATCGAAACCAAGTAATGTCGAAACGCCGTGAGCGTGTCTTCGGGTAACCAATCATTCAATGCCTTAAATGATTTTTCGCCAGCCATCACTTCAAACCAAACAATTTTGCGTTTGCCACTGTAAGCTTTTTTAACCGCGGCATCGAGCACCGCTTGTGAGGCGCGCCAGATATCGGGGCCAGTGCCGTCGCCCTCGATGTACGGGATGATCGGGTTGCTCGGCACATTTAAGCCGGATGCCGACATGGTAATCACTTCGCCTTCTTTCGGCGGAGTTAATTTTTGAAACTTTGGATGATTGGCCACGCTGATCCCCCTCGAACCTACGATGCAAAATAAAAATGGTGCGGGTACACCGACTCGAACGGTGGGCCTCGTGGATGTCGACCACGCGCTCTAACCAACTGAGCTATACCCGCATCAAATTCAAATTGGTTTTGAATTGCCCTTTACAATAGGGCGGTTAAATAGGCCGGTCAATAGGCTCTTTAAAGAACTCTTCGCACCAGCACTTAAATAGAAACGACAGAGGGGCGGTAACCCCATAATCTTGCATCCGGCTGAACGCCTCTTCGCTTTTACCGCACGAGCGAATCATCGCAAAATCATCCAGATTATTTCGCACGTTGATCGAAAGACCATGCGAGGTAAAGCCGTGCTGCACGCGCACTCCAAAAAAGGCAATCTTACCTGACACGGTGTGAAGCCCTGGTTCATCGCCTTTGCAGAAAGCCTCAATGCCAAAGCGCTGCAAGAAGCGCTTCGTTACGACTTCAATAACGGCCACATACTCTTTTACCTTTAGACCCCGCTCGCGCAGATTAATATGGGGGTAAATAACAAGCTGACCGGGGTTATGAAGGGTCGCCTGACCGCCCCGTTCAACACCCACTATCGGGATATTTCGATCACGTAGAATTCGAATTGAAGCTTTAATATCACGTAGAGGGTCAGCTCGGCGCCCAAGAGTGATCGTCAGAGGGTATTCGAGACCCTCGATTTTTTCTTTTGGCGCCTGAGCCATATTGCCGCTAGCCTTACTACTGTCAGCAAGGGCCTGGGTTGCCAACATCGACTCGACGTAGGGTATTTGGCCCAGCCAAATCGGAGTGATCACCGAGCGCTCGGCTGCCACCACAGGTATCGGCAACGAAGAACCCAATACCGGTTCTCGCGCCCGCTCAACGCTCGGGGCATCGACTAACAGTTGCAAGGCATCTGCGCTCAGGCTTTTAAAATGATCGACTGAATCCATTTCTGACACCCCTCACTTTTAACACGGCTTCGGGTTGTAGACAAAATTTAAAATATTGCGGTTTAGTAAATTTCGACGCGATCGTTTTCTTTGAAACCCGAGCCCGAATGCACAATGGCGATAGAGCCATCTTTGCCGAAGTAACTGACCACTTCGATGGTGCCCTTCATACGACCCGGGGCGGCCCCGATAAAATTGCCAGATTCGGGGTCGAAAATCTCATTGCCTTCTTCGGTGATTTTTAATATGTCGCCGATCTGTAGGCCGGTTAAACGACCTGAGTTGACGTAGATTTTTTCACCACTCACCATGGCCACTCGGCCTTCCCACGATAATTTTTCGACTGACTTTACGATCCCTGACATGGCTTCTTTAAAGGCTTTTCGAACGCCGACGCGAACCAAAGTGGGGTCATCTTGCAGATCGCGATCAGAAAAAGTATTTTCTGCGACCCGAGTGGTTTCAGACTCAACGGTGGCCTTTTTAACGGTGTTATAAATTTCTCGCCCCGTTTTCGCAGCAAATACGCGAACCTGAACTGAAACATCGACTTGGGCGCGAATTTTTCGAAACACACCGATCTCATCACCCATTCGGTGCGCGCGAATTTCGATTATATGCCCTTCAATAATTGCCGAAATACCCAGGTTATTGGCCAAGCGGGCCACAGATACAACGTCATAGTCTTTGTTCTCTTTAACAAAACTGCCAACGTCTTGTGGTAGATCGCTGTTGTTAATAACAATAAAACTACGGGTGTCGTTCAGCTCATCGACCACCGTTCGTCGCGCGACCTCTTTGACGCTTGTTGAACGCTGAAGCTCGCTATCCAGAAAGGGCAATACCAAAACCTTCTTGCGCATCTCATCGCTCTCGCGAGCTTCGAATGGCACATCTCTGACTTGCGGCGCACCGTCTTTATGGCGCGACTCAACTGACATGAGCGAACAGCCAACGGCTCCAACTATTGCGAGGCCACCTAATATCGAAAAACGTATTAGCTTCATATTATTTATTTTAGATGAAAAAGTGGGTGTTTCTCAACCGGCAAAGTTAAAGGAGCTCAACCTTCAGCGTAACACCCTCGCTTGAGACCTGCTCAACCTGGACTTTGAGCCGGGTAAATTTTGCCGCGCGTATCGATTGAGCTAACTGCTGGGGTACTGCCGAAGAATCAACCTCGAAAGTCGTACGATGATGCTCAATGAGTCGCTCGCGTAGACTTTTAATATCGCGCACCTGCAAAACAATAGCTCGTTTAAATTCCTCAAGGTCTTTGGGGCTAATGGCGCCTTCAACAATCAGTTTAACCACTGAGGCCCCAAAAGTGCCTTTTCGCCAAGCATCGGCCAATTGTGCACTAAGGTCTTCAGCAATATGCGGTGAAACTTCTCTGAATTTTTGAGTGACGACTTTCTGAAAAACACCCGGCTGAGTTTCGTAGGTTCGAACCACCTCTGCCATCAAGCGCCCATTGGCCGACTGCAACGCCTCAAGCTTAACATCTATTACATAGACAGAATCCGTACCTGGCTTGGCCCGAAACATAATTTGGCCACGGGTCACAATCGAACTTTTAAAATACTCACTTATAAAAAGAGTGTCTACCTTCTGCAAATTTTCTGTTCTATAGGTTTCAGGGATCGACTGCACGAAATGCCCGGCGACAGGCGACAACTCAAAAAAACCAATTTTTAAGAATTCGTCTTTGAGATTTTTTTGAAATATATCGAGATTCTCAATTAAATGGCCGTGCTCTTTGGCGCCCGAGTTGTACCACCAACCGTAACTTTGAGCATTGACCCTGTCGACCATTTGAATCAGCGGCAATACCTTGGGCGGCCCATCGAGCTGATACAGAAGGCCATTTTCGAGAAGCAGCGCTCGCAGCGCCTTCAAAGAAATTCTCAGTTGCACGTCCATCAAGTAGAGATTGGCTTGGTGAGTAAAATTCTGACCGCTCGATGACGAAACATAGCGGCCTGAGTTTTTGATAATTTTATTTTTAATAATCTCGCGCGAATGCTCAACTTTTTCTTCGCCGATCATAGTCTTGATACTTTCAATCGACGCTTCTTCAATGGCCTGATTCATGAGATTGGTTTGTGCCGAACTCGCGTCATCTGACTCAATTTTTTCGTGGCGAACCACATCGATGACTTCTTGAGCGTGGGCGGCACCGGTCAAAATAGTAAGAAAGAAGATCGCCGTTGCAAAAAATTTTAATGAATTAGAAAAAATCATCGAAAAACGCATAGGTTTAACTGTAAAGCGACCAGTGCGGCTCCTCAAGTATGGTTGCAACGCGTTCAAAAAACTGCGGATTTAGGTCAACCCCTCGCGGGCTCGAGATTTCGAGATCAACAACCTGTTCAATGTCGGGCAAATGTATTTGCAAAAGACACGACGTGGGCCCAGGGTTCTTTTCGAAAACCTCTTTAAGAAGGGCCATCTTACTGTTCAATTCGTTCGATTCAAAGCGATCGGCTTTGAGTTCGATCTTCAACTTCTTAGCCTGCTTAAAGAGGTCTTGTACGCGCTGAATCTTTTCAACCAAGATCTTCAAGGCCGCCCGGCCACCCTCTGCTCCATCGCCTTTTTCAAAGGTGCCCGAAATGACCAGCGCGCCATCCGACTTTAGCGCCACTTCGTTCTGAGCGAAGACATCCGGAAAGATCACAAGTTCAAGCCCTGCACTGGTATCTTCAAGGGTACCGAAGGCCATGCGAGTGCCTTTTTTTGTAATGATCTCTTTGAGGCCCGATACGAGACCCGCCACGGAGACCTTTGACTTTGTCGCCACATTCTCAAGGTCTCGAATCGAATTGGTGGTGTAAGGCTTTAACAAATTTTGAATAGCATCGAGCGGGTGCCCGCTGAGATAAAAGCCTAAAACTTCCTTTTCAAACGCCAACCGTGCCGAGCGCGACCAATCGGGCGCCTTCTCAAGCTGCACCGACTCGTGATCTTCGGTCTCGGCCCCGCCCGCAACCGCATCGTCAGCGGCAAAAGAGAACAGGCTGCCCTGGCCGACGTTGGCGTCTTTCTTTCGTTTGTCAGCCCGATCAATAAAACGCGCGTAACCAGCCGTAAGCTCGGCGCGATTAAAACCAAACCCATCAAGAGCACCGGCCTTAATCAAACATTCGACCGTTTTTTTATTCACCCGCCGTAGGTCGACAACTTCAAAAAACTTCTCAAGAGACTCAAATTTTTGGTCAGGCTGTTCGCGGCGCGCCTCAACGATGGCCTCAACGGCGGCCTCGCCGACGCCTTTTACTCCGCCAAGTGAAAATACGATCTCATCACCTACGACATTAAATTTATATTCAGAAAAATTAATGTGAGGCGGCCGCACCACAATATCATGCGAACGCGCGTCTTTGATGTACTTCACCACTTTGTCGGTGTCGCTCATCTCTGTGCTTAACAACGCTGCATAGAACTCGGTGGGGTAATAGTTCTTTAAATAGGCCGTGTAGGCCGCGACCACGCAATAGGCCGCCGCGTGTGATTTGTTAAAGCCGTACTCGGCAAATTTGGCCATAAGGTCAAAAAGCTCTTCGGCTTTATCTGGATCATGATTGTTTTTCGCCGCACCACTGAGAAAGCGCGATTTCTGCCTCGCCATTTCTTCGGGGTCTTTTTTACCCATCGCTCGTCGCAAAACATCGGCTTCACCAAGACTGTAATTAGCTATTGTCGCCGCAATTAACTGCACTTGCTCTTGATAAACCACGATGCCGTAAGTTTCTTTTAAGATCGGCTCAAGCTCTTTAAAAAGAAATTTAACCGGGGTTTTACCTAACTTGCGCTCGACGTAATCGGGGATCATATCCATCGGGCCCGGACGATAAAGCGCGTTAATCGCCACGATATCTTCAAAGCAATTCGGCTGAGATTTTCGAATAAGGTCGGTGATGCCCTCGCCCTCAAACTGAAAAATACCGGCGGTATCGCCACGACACATGATTTTATAAACACCCGGGTCTTTAAGCGAAATATCGGCCGTGGTGAGTTTCTTTTTACGATTTCTTTCGACTAACTTAAAAGCGTCTTGCACATGCGTAAGCGTCTTTAAACCCAAAAAGTCGAATTTAATCAGGCCGAGTTTTTCGGCATGCTTCATGTCGTACTGAACGACATTCTCGCCATCGGCCCCGCGATACAGCGGGGCGCGGCTCACGATATCGCCATCGGCTATAATCACTCCGGCAGCGTGAATACCTGCATGGCGCGTAAGACCCTCTATTTTTTGAGCGAGATCAAGAAGCGTTGCGATTTTGGGGTCATCATCGACCGCCTGCCTGAGACGTGGCTCTAGCTCAAGTGCTTCTTTAAGTGTGAGCCCTAACTTATCAGGCATTAACTTCGAAATAACGTCCACTTCAGCGTACGTCATACCGAGCACTCGGCCCACGTCTCGAATGGCGGCTTTGGCCTGCAATTTACCGTAAGTAATAATTTGTGAAACCGAACCCGCGCCGTATTTATTCACCACGTAATCGATAACGCGCCCGCGGTTTTCTTGGCAAAAATCGACGTCAAAATCAGGCATCGAGATACGCTCAGGGTTCAAGAAACGCTCGAAGATGAGGTTGTACTGCATCGGATCTAAATCAGTAATACCCAACGACCAAGCGACAATCGAGCCGGCCCCCGAACCCCGACCAGGCCCCACTGGGATATCATTATTTTTGGCCCAACTGATGAAGTCTTGAACGATTAAAAAGTAACCATTGAAGCCCATCTGATCGATAACTCGTAGCTCGAACTCGAGACGGGCGAAATAGACGGGGCGTTTTTCATCCGACACGGCCTCGCCTCGACCCGCCAACTCGACGAAACGTCGCTCAAGGCCTTCGCGCGAAAGTCGCTTGATCTCGTCGGCCAGAGATCGCCCACCTTCGGTCGGAAATGACGGCAGCAAATAGATGGGCTTGCCATCTGCGGTCTTCAAGTTGAACTTCACGTCGCAACGTTCGGCGATCTCAGAAGTGTTATCGCAAGCCTCAGGCAAATCACTAAAGAGTGCGCGCATCTGCTCTTCACTCTTGAAATAAAATTGATCTGAGCCCAAGCGATAGCGCGAAGGGTCTTGCAGCGTTTTGTTGCTGCCAATGCAAATTAATACTTCTTGCGCCACCTGATCTTGCGGCAATAAATAGTGCACATCGTTGGTTGCAACAAGTTTTATGTTACGCTGCCGAGCTTCTGAAATTAAGAAGGGCTCAATTTCTTTCCAGTCGTTGATGCCGGTGCGATTGATCTCGAGGTAAAAACGATCGCCGTAAATGCGCTGGTAGAAATCGAGGCGTTCTTTGGCGCGCTCGACACCCAAGTTTTTAAATGTCCAGGCGATATCGCCCATCAAGCCGCCCGAAAGCACGATCAGATTGCTGCTGAATTTTTCTAAAATTTCGTAATCGACTCGAGGCTTATAGTAAAAACCCTCTTGGTAACCGATGGACGAAATTTGACAAAGATTCTGATAGCCCTCGTAGTTCTGTGCAAGCAAAACCAAACGTCGGTTCGGCATACGAGTGGTGTCTTGATCTTCGCCCTTTACCAATCGCCCTTTTGGAGCAATATAAACTTCGATACCAAGAATGGGCTTAACCCCAGCCTTTTTGGCCGCGAAATAAAATTCGATGGCACCAAACATATTGCCATAGTCGGTCAGCGCCACGGTCGACATGTTGAAATCTTTGGCGCGCGCGCACAGCGCCTCGAATTCGCAAGTGGCTTCGAGCAATGAATATTGCGAATGAACATGGAGGTGAACGAAACTCATCTCGCTACTCCCACTCGATGGTGCCGGGAGGTTTGCTAGTAATATCGTAAACAACGCGATTGACGCTGCGAACTTCGTTGGTAATGCGGTTTGAAACTTGACGCAAAAATTCGGTTGGGAAGGCAAACCAGTCGGCCGTCATGCCGTCGGTTGAGGTCACGGCACGAAGCGCTACCGTGCGTTCGTAAGTGCGGCCATCGCCCTGCACACCGACTGTCCGCACTGGCAATAGCACGACGAAGGCTTGCCAGATATGCACATAGAGATCGGCACGTCGAAGCTCTTCAACAAAAATAGCGTCAACTTCGCGCAATACATCTAGAGCCTCTTCGCTGGCCTCACCAATAACTCGAATCGCCAGCCCCGGGCCCGGAAAGGGGTGTCGCCATAACATTGCTTTCGGTATCTTCAATTCTTCGCCCAAAACCCGAACTTCATCTTTAAAAAGTTCGCGCAAAGGCTCGATCAATTTTAGTTTAAGATCTTTGGGCAGCCCACCCACATTGTGATGCGATTTAATTGTGACACTCGCACCCCGCGGAGAAATCGACTCGATCACATCGGGGTAAAGAGTGCCTTGAGCCAAAAACGTAATACCCTTGTGCTTTTTAATCTCGTCTTTAAAGACATCGATAAAGGTGTGACCAATAATTTTGCGTTTTTCTTCTGGGTCGATAACACCCTTCAATCGGCCGAGAAAAAGCTTTCGAGCATTTACGCCATCAACATTGAGGCCGAGGGTTCGATAAATTTCTATAACTTCTTGATACTCATTTTTTCTGAGCAAGCCATTGTCGACAAAAACACAAACCACGCGCTCTGGCCCCAGAGCCTGGGTTAACAGTTTACCGACCACCGTTGAGTCGACCCCGCCGCTGAGCGCACAAAGAATTCGCTCACCGTCTGGCACTTGCGCTCGTATTTTACGAAAAGTGTGGTCAAGAACGTCTTCAGCGCTCCAATTGGGTTCCGCATGGCAAAGCTCTTTGCAAAAATGCCGAAGAATTTCGATCCCGGCTTCAGTGTGCGAGACTTCGGGGTGAAATTGCACGGCCAAGATTCTCGGTGCCCGCATGGCTGCTGGGTGATTCGATTCAGAAAAAGCCAAAACTTCAAACCCCGGGGGCGGCACTTTCACAACATCGCCGTGACTCATCCAAACTTTTTGTTTTGAAGGCACCCCCTTAAAGGGCGTTCGCCATTCGACGGTGTTCAGGCCGTATTCGCGCTTATCAGACTGCTCAACCATACCCCCATAAACATGGGCCAATAGCTGCATGCCATAACAGATGCCTAGAAGGGGCGCGATTTGAATGAGATCACGCACCTCGGCCTTCGGCGCATCTTCATCATAAACCGACGACGGGCCGCCGCTTAGAATAATGCCAAGCGGGTTTTTTTCTCGAATTTTTTCGATAGGAGTATTGTATGGCAAAAGCTCAGAATAATATCCGAGCTCACGTAAGCGTCGCGCAATTAATTGCGAAACCTGCGAACCAAAATCAAGTATCAATACCCCCCGCTGCATAGACTAAATCTCAAGCCTATAATTGGGGGACTCTTTGGTGATCGTGACATCGTGAACATGCGACTCACGCAAACCCTGCGGAGTGATCCGCACAAATTTTGCGCGTTTTTGTAAAAGCTCAATATTGGGCGCGCCCAGGTAACCCATGCCAGCTTTTAAGCCGCCGATTAGCTGATGCAAAATCGCCGACGCTGAACCTTTATAAGGCACTTTGCCTTCGATGCCTTCGGGCACAAGTTTACCGAGATCATCGATATCGCCCTGAGAGTAACGATCTTTCGAACCTTCAGCCATTGCGCCCAAACTGCCCATGCCACGATAGACTTTATAAGTACGGCCTTGATACAGAATCGTTTCGCCAGGGGCTTCGTCCGCCCCGGCCAGAAGATTGCCCACCATCACAGCGTTCGCACCCAAGGCGAGTGCCTTCGTTATATCGCCAGAGAATTTGATGCCGCCATCTGCGATCACGGTTTTGCCGTGCTTACGCGCCACTTCAGAACAGATTTGAACAGCCGAAATTTGCGGCATGCCTACACCCGATACCACTCGTGTAGTGCAGATGCTGCCTGGGCCAACCCCAACTTTAACCACGTCAGCCCCGGCCCCGATAAGAGCCTCGGTGGCCTCGGCGGTTACTACGTTACCGGCCACCAAAATCGTATTCGAAAATTCTTTATGAATATACTCAACCTGTTGCATGACATTGCGCGAATGCCCATGGGCCGAATCGATTACAAGAGCATCGACACCGGCCGCAACCAGGGCCTTCGCGCGCTCTCTCGAACTCGCATCAACGCCAATAGCGGCCGCCACAAAAAGACGACCCAGTTTATCTTTGGTTGCATTCGGAAAGGCCTTGGCCTTTTCGATATCTTTGATCGTAATCAAACCACGCAGATAATTTTGATCGTCCACGACCGGCAATTTCTCAATTCGGTGCTTTTGCAAAATGATTTTCGCTTCGGCCAAATTGGTGCCGACTTTGGCGGTGACGAGATTTTCTTTCGTCATGACGTCGCCGATGCGTTGAGTGGTGTTGGTTTCAAAACGCAAATCGCGATTGGTCAAGATGCCTACAAGTTTACGTTCGACCGTGATCGGCACTCCGCTGATCGAGTATTTTTTCATTAACTCGAGCGCGTCACTGACCAAATGGTCGGGGGTCAAAGTGATGGGGTCGGTAATCATACCGCTTTCATATTTTTTTACACGCTCAACCTGAAACGCCTGATTTTGCACCGACATGTTTTTGTGGATGACCCCAAAACCGCCACTTTGCGCCATCACTGTGGCTAGCTTACTTTCAGTCACAGTATCCATCGCCGACGAAGTGATCGGCATATTTAAATAAACGTCACGCGCGAAGTGACTCACTGTCGAAATTTGCGACGGTAAAATTTCGGAGTATTGCGGCACCAGAAGAATATCATCGAATGTGAGCGCTACATCATTAAACTCGATCATGAACTTACCTCAATTTGAAACACTGTGATCCTGACAAACTATGTCGTCATACCATTTTTTATACATAAGATAGTTATTCGCCGACTTGGTTAAAAAGCCCCGCTCTTCACTCGTCAGTTCGCGCTTGACCACTGCCGGTCGACCGACGATCAAAACTCCGGGCGGAAACTCTTTACCCTCAGTGATCAACGCCCCCGCCGCGACAATAGATTCAGAACCGACCTTAGATTGATCCATTAAGATAGCGCCCATGCCGATGAGCACGCGATCGCCAATCTCAGTGCCGTGTAAAATCACGCCGTGCCCAACCGTCACCTGCGAGCCAATCGTTGTGCCGCATTTTTTGTAAGTGCCATGAACAATTGTGCCGTCTTGAATATTGGTTTCATTGCCAATACGAATGGGCATAACATCGCCGCGCAGAACCGCGTTGAACCACACCGAGCAATTCTCACCCAGCTCGACGTCACCGACGAGAGTCGCATTCGGGGCTACGAAGGTGCCTCGACCCACTTTTGGCTCACCTTGCGGCCCAAGTTGCGTTAGCGGAATGAGCATGAACAAAGCCTTTCATTAATAGAATTTCTAAATCAATTCAAATACGGGTGCGGATTCACTTCGGGTCGACGAGACACACCCGCGACCAACATCTCACCTTCAAGCACGCGCGATTTTTCGATGTATTCAACTGTCGCAAAAAATCGGCAACCGGCCTGTAAACAAAACGAAATAGCATCGTCGGCTCGAGCCTCAAAACATTCGAGGTCTTTGTGCCCGGTGAATTTCAACTCGACGTACTGATGGTGACCCTTGAGTTCTTTAAAAAAACATTTTTCAAGTTTGATGCCGATCTTTTTCAAAATGCTCCAAGAAAGATCATGCGGCGAGCTGTCGGCCTCGATCGCCGACTGCGACACCGCGATACCCGCATCAATGGGGCTCAGACAAACTGGCAAAACTTGCTTTTTGGCCTTGTCTTTGAAGATCATAACGGGTCGCATGTGCTCGGCCCCGACAGCCAAACCAAACGGAAACATTTCTACCCAGTCTTTTTTAGATTCTAATTCAGCATTGAAAGAAGTCATGATTCAACCAACTCCCCGTAGAAAACTTGCGGATAAGCCTCAGTCACCCGAATCGGCAACGTTTGGCCTATCAAATCACGTCGACCGGCGAAATGTACAGATTTATTGCCCGTACTTCGCCCATAACATGAACTGTCTTTTTCTTGAAAATCTTCAACTAGCACATCGAGGATTTTCTGTTCGTACTTCTTAGCTACTTCAAACGAAATGCTGCGGTGCTTAGCCAGCAGTCGCGTTAATCGTTCAGATTTAGTTACTTCATCCAATTGGTCGGTAAACTTCGCTGCCTTGGTAAACGGCCGAGAGCTGTACTTAAAGGCATAAATGCTTTCATACGGCACCTCATCAAGCAGTGTCAGGGTGTCTTCAAACTGCTCTTCGGTTTCACCCGGAAAGCCGACAATCAAGTCGGTCGAAAAAACACAGTTCGGTATTTCTCGCGCCAGCATCCTGGCCTTTTCAATGTACTCTTCGCGCGTGTAGCCACGGTTCATGCGCTCAAGCACTTCAGAGTTACCCGACTGGGCCGGCAGATGCATATACTCCATAATTTTATTTCGATGCTTCTGAATGATTTGCGCCAAGTCGAGATTAAAATCTTTCGGGTGCGGAGTGGTAAAACGAATGCGCTCAACATCAGTATCGGTCGCGACCCGCGACATAAGGTCGCCGAAATTGGCGCCGCAATCTGATTTATACGAGTTCACGTTTTGGCCAATCAAGGTCACTTCTTTAACGCCGCGAAGGGTGAGCTTCTGAATGTCGACGATTAGTTCTTTTAACGAACGGCTGCGCTCGCGCCCACGCGTAAACGGCACCACACAAAACGTGCAGAAATTATCGCAGCCCTTCGTGATATTAACAAACGCCGCCACGCCGGGTTTGCGAATCAGGGTTTCAATCTGATAGGGTTCGCCGTGCGAAAACTTGGCATCCACTGGCCGCAGATTCTTGTCGCGCATCTCTTGAACTATCTTGGGCAGATTATCGATGTTGTCGGGGCCAAACACGAAATCAAGAACCGGTACGTCTTCGAGAAGATTGCCCTTTTCTTGTTGGCCGACGCAACCGCCAACTCCGATGCGAAGATTGGGGTTCTTAGCTTTGAGCTTTCGGTAGCGACCCGCCTCTGAATGCACTTTATGCACTGGCTTCTCGCGCACGCTACACGAATTGATAATAATGAGCTCAGCATCTTCGGGGCGCGAAACGGGCTCGTAGTTAACCATTTCAAGCAGGGTGTACATTCGCTCGGTGTCGTTGACGTTCATCTGGCAACCGTAGGTTGAGATGTAAACGCCACGGCGCGTGCCGGCGGTTGAAAGCGGATCAGTGTTTGGCGATTGTGGCTCTTGCATTGCCAATGATTTGTGGCCTTTGATTCAACTTGTCAACCAACGAATTACAGAGATATATTCTCGCGCTCAATATTTAATTATTTTAGATCAAATCAGAGGCTTTAGAACATGCACCCTCGGCTTAAATCATCGTTAAAATGGACCTCGCTCCCCACTGAACTTTGCGGTCAAATTCGTGAAGTTTTTGAAGAGAACTTCGAACAGGCCGCGAAAAGCGGCAAGATCGTTATCAGCGGCCGAATTTACCCGGCCGAGCTCTGGTTTCAAGCCGGTTATCTTGAGAATGGCCGATTGCTTCAGGCCAATTTCGAAGTTTCGCTCGATTTTAATGCCAAAAAACAAAATGCTCTGGAGCAAATTCAGGTTTGCATTGATTGCGCCGCGTCAATGATGCTGCAGTTTTTTGAAGCCGAAGACGGCCTCGAAAGCTTTCCGCGTGAGTGGCAAGCGCATAACTTCGACGGCAAAAAACTTTTCTTGCAGGTGACGACAACCAATACGTCGCTTGAATCTGAAGCCGATCGAATTCTCGGCGAGCTCGAAGACGGCCTAGTTAAAGGCAACGACCCAAGCGATGACGAACAAGCTGTGATATCGCTGCTTGGCCTTGGCGATGTCGACGAGGCAACCTCAGACGAAGACATCGATGTCGGAGCCGAGGCCCGTAAGCAAAGTGCAAAGCCAAAGGCCACTAAGAAAAAGCCAGCTAAGCATTGATCAGACTCTTATAGTTTTCTCTTAGCAGCGTGTAGGTTAGCGAGGGGCGCTTTTGCCCATCCGCCGCGATTTTAAGCTTTTCGCCGGTTAACCTCGCGCCGATTTTATCAAGCGCCCTTCTTGAACGAATGTTATCCGGCCCAACCTCAAACAAAACCGTTTCGACAAAATTGAAGGCGTGAAGCAGCATTAAATGCTTTAGCTCTCGATTGAAAACACCACCCCAACATTTTCGAACCAAAAAAGTGTAACCAATAGATATTTGCTTGAGTTGAACGTCGTGATCATAAAAACGCGAGCAACCAAGCACTTCGCCCGAGGCATTTGAACTAATCAGAAATGCACCTCGACTCTCAATGCCGGTCTGAAAATACCTTTTGAAATTTTCTTTTTGAAAGCGCATTGGTTCTGGGTGCTGCTGCCAAATCAATGGGTCTCCGGCGGCAGCAAATAGCGATTCAAAATCGGCTTGTAATAACGGGCGCAACGAAAGCTCGGGGCCCCTTAACGACGGCTGAAGGTCAGAAAATCCCATTTAAACAGAAGCTCCCACCGGTATTTTTGGGCGACTTCAGAAACCTTCGTCGTCCCGGGCTTCGGGAGCGGCCACACCACTGATCTCTTCGATGTAGGTCTTCGCCTCATCCTCTTCATTCGCCGTTGCCGACGCTGAATCATCGAGATCAAGCTCTTGTAGGGCGCCAAGAAAATCTTTTTCTGTGCGTGTGTCTTTACGCAAAAGTTCGACAAATTTGTCTGTGTAACGCGAGGTCAACTCTTCAATGTAACGCTCGAGCTTGCCATCGGCCAAAATGCGCTTGCGGTTTTGGATTTTCTTCCAGTAAAGCAAATAGTGAAAGCGGCAGTAGCCATCAACAATACCGATTTGATCGCAGTCCGTGGCTCGACAGTAGCGGCGACCTTCCGCGTCGGTTAAAACCACTTCTTCGTCTGAAATTACCTCGGCCGCAGGGTCAATGGGGCCCGTAGTTGGGGCTGCGTTAACGACTGCAGGCGTCAAAACCGTCGACTCAGCCGGTTTTTCAGCCGCGCTCTCTGCGCCTTTCTCTGCGGAATTACTTGTGTTTTTCGACTTAGGTGTATTTTGATTTTTCGCCATATCGAGCGAATGTGAGGGATTTTAACCAGCTTGTCAATAACTTGCGAGAAAAACTTGCGAAAAAAAATCAAAGAAAAATGAAAGGAATTAATGAATGCGAATTTCACCCGAGGTTGTCCGAACATAAATACTGCCACTCGCCGAGCCCTTAAGTTTTCCAGAGCGAACGATCTGGGTCGGCAGCCGAGTCGGCTTTAAATAACTCGGCACTGTCATTTGACCATCCGTTGTCACAAGATTCACCCAGGCGCCACTCGACGGTAAATGCAAATTCACGGCGCCTTCGACAGATTGCAGCCGAACATCGGCATCGCCGAGAATTTCAGCCGTCACTGCACCTTGAGCGGATTGGCCGCGCAACTCCCCTTCAAACTTTTCAATATGAATAGCGCCCACGCCATTTTTAAATTCGAGACGACCTTTAATCGCCGCTAATTTTGCCGCGCCCTTATACGACATAAAATCGACGCTGCCGTCGGCGCCATGCAAATTTGTATCACCAGCAAAATTCTCAAGACGAACCGGGCCATCTGAACCTAAAATGTTTACCTTCGCATTATAGCTCTCGATATAAAGAGGGCCTTTGCGATTTTTTATATCGAGCTCACCCTCTTGCAAACTGACAGTGGCATCGCCGTGCCCCTGTGCAATTTCGATATTACTTTTGACCGAGGTCACGCGCAGCTCTGAAGCCAAATTTTCTATTTTGATCGGGCCATCATGCCAACTGACCTCGAGAGGTCGAGAAGGCCCCGTCGCGCTGATCACGAACTCCGGGACCTCAGGCGACATATTGCCGCCAACGAGCAATTCGCTCCACGTTTGCTTTGAGGTTGGGCCATCGATACTCATGATGATCGTGTTGTTTTCGCGCTTTACTGTCACTTGCCAATCGTCGCTGCCAAAAATTTTGGTAGCTTTTTTTATCGCACCCGCATTGGCGCGTTCAACTTCGTGAACCGTCACCACGATGTCGGTCAAATTGTCTTTGGCAAAGTACTCAACGCGACCGCGGTAGCCCTTTATGAAAATACGATCTTGGGGCTCAACTTTCAGTCGAATCGGAGCAAGCGGTACGCCTGTATTCGCGTGGGCGTTACTGACGACACCAAAGACCCCCGCCGTGCTGACAGCGAAGCCCAAACTGATGCGCAACATTTTATAAATGATGACTCGCATGAATCTACTTCAACATAAGGGGTTCGTGTTGACAACAAAAAGCGTCATTGGTGACAATTGCCTACTTTTACAAGGAGCCCACTCTTTATGGCAAAATCAGTTTTTATCGTCGGCGCCGCTCGAACACCTATCGGCACATTTCAAGGAGCACTTTCAACTCTCGCCGCCCCTCACCTCGGGGCCACCGCAATAAAATCGGCATTGAGCCGCGCTGGGGTTCAAGGAACACAAATCGAGGAGTGCATAATGGGCCAAGTTTTAACTGCCGGGGTCGGCCAAGCCCCCGCGCGACAAGCGGCGATTTATGCCGGCTTACCAACTTCTGTTGCGTGCATGACGATTAATAAGGTTTGCGGTTCTGGATTAAAAGCGCTGATGCTCGCAAGTGATTCGATTCAACTCGGCAACTGCGAAATCGCGATTGCAGGCGGGCAAGAGAACATGTCGCTTGCCCCACACCTTCTCGAAAATTCTCGCACCGGTTATCGCCTCGGCCCCATTATCGCCGCCGACTCAATGGTGAAAGACGGTCTATGGGACCCTTATAATAACTTTCATATGGGCACCGCGGCCGAAATGTGCGTGCGCGAATATAAATTTACCCGAGAAGAACAAGATGCCTTTGCGATTGAAAGTTACACACGGGCGCAAAAATCAATCAAAGAGGGCGTATTCAAAGACGAGATTGCTGAAGTTGAAGTGAAGGCCGGTAAAGAAGTCGTTCGCGTAATTCAAGACGAAGAGCCGTTTAAAGCCAAGTTTGATAAAATCCCGCAACTAAAGCCGGCGTTTGATAAAGATGGCACTATAACGGCGGCCAATGCGAGCAAAATCAATGACGGCGCCGCGGCCCTAGTTCTCGCTTCTGAAGATAAAGTAAAAGGCCAAAAATTAAAGCCGCTCGCCCGAATCGTGTCGCACGCCACTTTTGCCCAAGACCCGAAGTGGTTCACCACCGCACCTGTCGGCGCCATCAAGCGCGCCCTCGAAAAGGCCCAACTCAAAGCGAGCGACATCGGCCTCTTTGAAATTAATGAAGCGTTCGCCTGCGTAACGATGGCGGCAATTCGTGATCTCAGCCTTGACCCCGCAAAGGTCAATGCCCTTGGCGGGGCCGTCGCCCTCGGGCACCCGATCGGCGCCAGCGGCGCGCGTCTCATGACCACCCTTGTTTATGCTTTGAAAAATCAAAATCTACGCTACGGTCTCGCCACGCTCTGCATTGGTGGGGGCGAAGCTGTGGCGGTGATTATTGAGAGGGCGTGAGCCCTCGAAACAATAAATCAGAAAGGGCGTGAGCCCTCGAAACAATAAACCAGAAAATCTGAGGGCGCCCAATGAATAAAGTTTGTAAAAATGCATTTGAAGCCCTGAAGGGCGTGCAAGACGGCATGACGCTATTATTTGGCGGGTTTGGCCTCTGCGGCATCCCTGAAAATAGCATCATGGCCCTTCGTGAACTGGGCGTAAAAAATCTAACTTGTGTTTCAAATAACGCCGGCGTCGATGATTTTGGCCTCGGTCTTCTACTGCACACTCGCCAGATAAAGAAAATGATTTCGAGCTACGTTGGCGAAAACCAAACCTTTGAAAAGCAATTTTTAAGTGGCGAACTTGAAGTCGATCTGACTCCGCAGGGTACTCTGGCCGAAAAATTACGCGCGGGTGGGGCTGGGATACCCGCTTTTTATACTCCAACAGGCGTCGGCACCAAAGTGGCCGAAGGCAAAGAGATTAAAGTTTTTGACGGCCGCGAATATGTTCTTGAGCGCGCTATCAAAGGTGATTTTGCCTTTGTTAAAGCTTGGCGCGGCGATAAGTTCGGCAACCTGATTTTTCGTAAAGCTGCACGCAACTTCAACCCGATGGTCGCCACGGCTGGCAAAATCACCGTGGCTGAAGTTGAAGAGCTGGTTGAAGTGGGTACCCTTGACCCCGATCAAATTCACACTCCTGGTATTTACATTCAAAGAATTTTCAAAGGCACCAATTACCAAAACCGTATCGAAAATCTGACGCTAACCGAAGGTTGAAATCTATGTCTCACCATTTGACTCGAGAACAAATTGCCCAGCGTATCGCCCACGAAGTTGAGCATGGATATTGCGTGAACCTCGGCATCGGCATCCCGACACTTGTGGCGAATTATATCCCGGCTGAAAAAGGAGTTATGTTACAGAGCGAAAACGGCCTGCTCGGCATGGGGCCCTTTCCGACCAAGGCCAATGTCGATCCGGATTTGATTAATGCCGGTAAACAAACGATTACGACCGTAGCCGGCGCCAGTTTTTTTTCGTCGGCTGATAGTTTCGCCATGATTCGCGGCGGTCATGTCGACCTTACCGTTCTAGGCGCCATGCAAGTGGATCAATTCGGCAGCATCGCCAACTGGATGATACCGAACAAACTTGTAAAGGGCATGGGCGGCGCCATGGATCTCGTTGCCGGTGCACAATACGTCATCGTTGCCATGCAACAGCTCGATAACAAAGGCCAGAGCAAGCTTGTTGAGAAATGTACGCTACCGCTTACGGGCAAAAATTGCGTACATCTTATCGTGACTGACATGGCCGTTTTCGATATTACCGACCAAGGCTTTGTGCTCAAAGAATGGGCCCCCGGCTTCAGCGTTGACGAAATCAAAAAAGCGACAGCAGCACCCGTTACCGTGGCCAAAGACGCTCACGAAATGCGCTTTTAATCGCCCACAGCCCAAAACTCTCGACGAGAGTCCAGTACTAATTTCGACTTCTCATAGCATAATAATTATGAGGAGTAATTAGTGTCAGGCCAGCTCAAAGAATTCAAAAAAGGCGATCTACTTTTTCGCGAAGGTGACCCTTCAGATTCGATGTACGTGATCAAGAAGGGGCGCATCTCAATCACCAAAGCTAAGGGCGCGGGTGAAGTAGAACTTGCCGATCTCGGCCCGGGTGAAATGCTCGGCGAGATGGCGTTCTTTGATAACAAGCCACGCTCTGCAGGCGCTCGCGCCAAACAAGATTCAACGGTTATTATCCTCCCCTTCTCTGCGCTCTACGCACAGTTTAAAACCTTCCCAGAATGGCTGAAGGCGATGGTCAAAAACATCAATGGCAAATTGCGCGATGCCAATGCGAAAATTAAAAATCTCGAAAGAGAATCGCATTCAGACGCCACCGCATTTACACCCTATTTGGTCACACGCCTGTGCGCCATTATTGCGCTCGTCACCTATAAATGCGGAGAAAAAGAAGGCGACGCGCTGTTGATACCCTACACAACACTTCGCAACTATTGCATTCAGATTTTTCAAACACCGACGAACAAACTTGATAAAATGATGGAAGCTCTTCAAGGCCTTGGCCTTATGAAGGTTGAAGATATCGGCGAGGGCCGCAAAAAAGTCACGGTGCTCAAACACGAACAGCTCGCCCGTTTTGTCGACTATTACAATGATTATTTATTTAAAGATGAATCAAAGCGAATCACCCTCGTTGAAAAAGAAATGCCAGCGCTCAAGGCACTGCTCTTTTACGGGCGCAAAGTTTTGGCCAACGACAAGGGTGTCGTCGAAATCAATCTGACCGAGATGCAGAATAATTCAATGAAAGACCTTGGCTATCTTGTTGGCGTTAACGACACCGACTCTCTAGTTGAGAAAAAACTTGTGCAAGATAAACAATCGGGCAACGGTGGCATTCTGACCCAAAAATACGTACTAAAAGATGTCGAAATTCTTCAGCCCTATTGGGAAATCATTTTTGCGCTCTCAAAAATACCAGGCTAAAAATTAAAATCGGCTGATTAAGCTACTGAAATCTAAGGGGCAGATCGGACTTCTTGATCTTAGCGCCTCGCCCTGCTCCAATCGTGAACACTCGCATGGTGTTGGTTTTCGCAGCTTGGTGAACTGGCAACCCGAGAGTCAAAATGATTTTATCGCCAGGCTTGCAGATCCCATACTGTAGAAGTTTGTCTTCAATTTGCTCCATCGCCTCTTCGCTGTTTTTATAGGGGTTGATCAACAAAGTTTGAATCCCCCAAACAAGTTCGAGGCGATTGAGAGTCTCGGGCACGTGTGTCACAGCCACTATTTTGGCTTTTGGCCGAAAGTGAGAAATCAACATGGCCGTTTTGCCTGTCGTCGAAAGGCAAACAATCGCCGGAGAATCGAGCTTCAAAGCTGAAAGCGACGCACTGGCACCAATGGTTTCAGCCACATCAAAAAACTCTCGCTCGAGAGAAATATCGTAATAAAGATCGCTCGATCTTTCGACCTCTAAAATAATGTCATGCATAGTTGAGATGCAGCGAAACGGATATTTGCCGCTCGCACTTTCGGCCGACAACATCGTGGCATCAGAACCATCCAGCACAGCGTTGGCCACGTCTGTAATCTCAGCCCGCGTGGGGCGCTGATTCTCAACCATCGAATCGAGCATTTGGGTCGCGGTGATTACAGGTCGACCTAACTCGTTGCAAAGCGCGATAATTTGCTTTTGCTTCTGCGGCAACAGCGTCTGGCCAATTTCAACCGCCAAATCGCCGCGCGCTACCATGACTCCGTCGCTCAACATAACGATCTCGTGCAAGTTCTGCAAAGCCTCGAGCATTTCAATTTTTGCAATAATACGGGTACTGGGGCATTTGGCCTGAATCAGCTCGCGCAACTTCTGAATATCACTACCGCGTCTAACAAAGCTCAACGCCACGTAATCAACGTTATTGGCGAGACCGAATTCGAGATCTTCAAGGTCTTTATCGGTCATGCACTCAACCGGCAAACTAGCGCCCGGCAAATTCATCCCTTTGCGATCTTTTAGCACTCCGCCGAAAATAACTTTACAATGAACCTCAGTGCCTTCGACCTTTTTAACGACGACCTCTAAAAGGCCATCATCGAGCAAAATACGAGTGCCTTCTTTGCATGACTCAGGCAGCTCTTTAAAATCGGTCGGGATAACCTTAGCATCACCCAATTCGACACGAGTTGAGATAATGATGTCGCTGCCCTCAACAAGCGTCACCTGCCCATCTTTAAGGCGGCCCACACGAACCTTGGGGCCTTGCAAATCTTGTAAGATGGCCACCGGGGCGTTCAATTCAATTGAGAGCGAACGAAGGTCTTTGATAACTTGTAAATGCTCAGCGTGCGCGCCATGCGAAAAATTGAGGCGCGCCACATTCATGCCGGCACGGATAGCCTTCTCGAGATTTTCGCGTGATCTAGTGGCCGGGCCGATAGTGGCCACAATTTTAGTGCGACGTTCTGATAGCATACCGGCAAGTCTACGTTTGTTTCTTTACGCTTGTCAAAACTTCATCAAGCTTTTGTTGGCTGCGACGGTCAACATCCTTCAAATCTCGATTGTGAGCGACTTCGACCTGTTTTGCGCGATCTTCGTACTTCATCTGCAAAGACTCCATTTCGGTCTCGTGCTCACGATTAAGCCCCTTTAAGACCTGGCGCTCATGATTGTCGCGCAACCGGCGCTCACGCAATATCTGATCTGACATCTCAGAAATGCGTTTTTCATATTTATTCACAACTGAGGCAAGAGTCTGCTGACTTTCTACTTCTTGCTTGAGGGCTTGATTGTGCAGTCTTGATAGCGAAGAGTTTTTGTCTTTTTCAAGATTGTAAACGATGTCTTTTTTCTTTTCTTCGAATCCAGCCTTTTGAACTTCAGTGTTCATGTCAAAATTCGACTTCAACTCAATCTCAGCATTTTGGCTTTCGCCACGAATTTTATCAACTCGGCTATTACCCTGCGCCTCTTGATACTTCTGACGAGCCGCAAAATCAGTCTCCATTTGCTCGCGGGCTTGGCGATTTTTAAAATTACCAACCTCCATTTGATCTATATAGTAGCGCGTATTTGTGGCCATTTGCTTGTCGGTTTCGCCATGCACAACTTTGACTTTTGCGGCGATGCGGTCATTTGCCTCATCTAGAATCTGTTGTTTATTTTTATCAAGAATGTCGTATTTGGTTTGGTAAGAATCTTGCAGATTGCGCATTTCGCGATTGTTTTTTGCATTCGATTTCGTTTCTTGCAAAACGTTCTGATCTCGAGCCTGAACCAACTCATGCTCCAACCGATTGACCTGACCGTCGATTCGGCCGCTTACGTCCGAATGAAATTTCTCTCGATCGCTATTGCCGCTGGCCACTTCACGGTCGTGCTCTTTCGCAAATCGACTGCGCAGGTCGCGAACGCTTTCTTGGTAGCCTTCGCGATTTTCGTCATTCATTTGATTTTGCGCCATCTCTTCTTTTCTCATCGTGGCCATATGAGCATCTTGCATGCGGCGATTGTCCGCGAAGTGCCTGACTTCTTGATCTTTGATCCGCTGCGAACTTGTGCTGTAAAGTTCGCGATTTTCGCTCTCGAGAGCGGCCACCCGCCTATTGCGCTCATCACGCATTTGGTTGGTCTCTGCTTCGTGTTTTTTATTCAACATTTCTTTTTGATGATTAATAGACTCAGCCTCATCTTGACGAAGCGTCTGCACTTGATCCGCAAATTTGTTTTCGTACTGCGAAGCCTGTTGGTTGTATTTTTTTAACAAATCTTGCTCGCGGTCATTTTTGGCTAAGGTTGCGTCGCCCTTTTCGCTGTCGGAAGTCGACCGCTGGGTTTCGATTTTGACCTGATTCTCAGCCGTCAGCCGCTCAAGTTGCTTGGCTTGCATTTTACGAAGATCTTCAATTTCTTTTTGATACTTAGCATCGCGTTGAGTGATCGCCTCTTGTGTCTTCTCACGCGAAACACCGAGGTCACTGGCATGCTGCTTTTCGGCCTTACCTAATTCTTCATCATGCTTTTGGTTAAGCGCCGCAATTTCTTTATTTTGCTTTTTGATGAGCTCGGCTTCTTTCTTACGATAGTCTTCTCGCATCTTGCGAATTTCATCGTTTTGGTCATTGCGACCGCTTGCTGAATTTACGGATGACATCCTTGTCTCCCCTTAGTCAGAATTAGATAAAAAACTGAGGCTTAGCTACCCCTAATGTTAACACGGTCATTGGTATTTTTGATCGAATTTCGGAAGGTTTGAATTTTGGTCTAGTCGTGGGTATCGCCGGGGTCAACGCCGACAAAATTTCGGTCGCGAAACAGGGCGCGCCAGTGTTCGCTCTCAGCTCTTTGTCTAGCTCGAATGGCTGCCAAACGAGCTTCTTCGGCCTTCTCCGCCGCAATTTCGCGGTTAACTGTGTCGGTGTACCATGGCCCCACGATCTTTTGGGCCTTAGTCCAGACAAGCGCAAAAGTATTCAGCTGACTTTTAAATGTAGCGATTTCGCCTTGGCCGTAGAGCCCGCCCCACCCTTTAACCAACGGCTTCAACTCAGCGATCTTGGGGTAACCAGCTTCGGCAGCCCCATTGGTTGAAATAAGCGTTAGGTAATTCGCGAACCCGACTGGCAACTCATAGTCCTGCTGATCACCGCGAGGCTGATATTTGAAATCGCTCGATGACACATTTGTGAAATTCACGATTTGATCTCGAACGTCGAAAAAGGCGCGGCCAAATTTGACTTTAAAAACCCCGTAGAGCGTCGAAACTTCGATGGGCTCATGAGCCTCAACAAAAAAGTGGCCACGAATGAGACGCAATTGATTGGCTGAAGTAATCAGGTAAGAACCGCCCTCGCTCACTCGCAGATCGCCCCATACCATTTTCTTTTTCAAGACACCTGATAGGTTGAGCACGGCACACGCCGCTTCACCCTTAACGCAGCCATGTGGCAACTCAATAACCCGAGCCCGAACCTTCACGTCAAGGGTGAAAACGAAAAGCGCTAATAGGAGCTGTAAAGAGTGCGCCCGCTTCATAACTGCTCGGCGCGAAGGGCGTTGTCTGCAACCCCCGCTAAATCTCTTTGCGGAAACGATTTGATTATCGTCTTGTAAATATCCATAGCCTCTTCGTGGCGATCCTGATGTTCGAAGATCTTACCGAGCCGAACCATGGCATACCCGGTCAGCTCATTCTCGGGGTAGATCTCGATCATTTGGTTCACCCATGGGATGCATCGATCGTACTGACGAAGCTGAAAGTGACTTTCAACCAACAGAAACATCGCCTCGGGCAAATACGCCGAATAAGGGTGGTTTTTTATAAGCGCCGTAAGCGACTTGCTTGCATCTTCAAATTTCTGGTCGCGAAAAAGCTTTTTAGCCGACTCGAAAATCATTTTGGCTTTTTCGACGCTTAACTTTTCGTTTGTTTGTTTTTGCACGACACTCGCTAGCGAACGCAGCGGGTAACTTTTCTCGGTCTCTTCGCCGCCCTTTTCTCGAATGGCTTTTGGCAATAGGGTCGCAACATAATCACGAAAATCGAAAAACTCATACGACAGAACAAGTTGCTTAAATTTCTCTTCTTGAACTTTGTGTTCAAGAGCATGCACCTCGGCCCGCAACCCCTTTGTGGGGCTGTAAAACTCTCGCAGCTCAGTATAAAAATAGCTGAAAGCGAGGGTGAGACTAAGAGTGAACACTACGAAAACATTGGTATTCATCACTAAACTGATCGGTGATTTTAGGACTTAAATTGACTCGACCAAGAGCTAGATTGACGCCAGCGGGCAGCTCGATGCCGACGCTCTGCAGGGTTACCTATTGCGCGAGCCAGGCGCCATCGACCGGTATACTCGAGCCAGTGATATTACTCGCCGCTTCTGAGCAGAGAAACTGGGTCAAACCCGCTATGTGTTCAAGCTCAGTGAATCGTTTCGACGGTTGCTTTTCTTCTAATAAAGCACTGGCTTCGACCTCAAAATCTCGACCTGACGCCTTGGCCCGGTCTTCAATTTGACGCTCGACCAACGGAGTTCTCACCCACCCTGGGCAAATAGCATTGCAGGTTATACCAGCCCCGGCAGTTTCAAGCGCGACGGCTTTGGTTAACCCAATCAGCCCATGCTTCGCGGCTACGTAAGCTGCTTTTTGCTCAGACGCCACGAGCCCATGCACTGAGCTCATATTGATAATGCGCCCCCAGCTGTTTTTTCGCATGTTGGGCAGGGCGACTTGAATCAGTCGAAAGGCCGCGGTCAGGTGCACGTGCAAAAGTTTATTCCACTTTTCAATTTCAAATTTCTCAATTGGGGCCACGTGCTGAAGCCCGGCATTGTTAACCAAAACATCCATCGCCTCACGCGCCGTCAGCTCTTCGGCAAAAGTTTCGAGAGCACTGGGGCTACTGAGATCCACTGAAAAGGTCTCGACTTCAACTGCGTAAGTAGTGCGCAAAAAAATGGCTCGGTCTTCAAGTGCCGGCTTCGGCTCGACGCCATGAAGCCAAATGGTCAATCCACTTTTTGCAAAATGCTCAGCGATGGCCCAGCCGATGCCGCTCGACGACCCCGTTATCAAAGCGATTTTGGTCGTGCCGTTGGCATTCTTATTATTCAACATTTCAACCTCGAAGTTGAAACCTTATATAGCCGTTTGTGAAGTATTTCAATGGCTTGAACTGAGAAGCCCCAGACAACTCTCTAAATCTGAAAAAAGCTTCAAAAAGCGTTCGCGAACCCAACTCGAGGTCGCAATGTAAGGAGCATGAAGCTTGGCTAACTTCAAATCTTCAGAACGCTTGAGGTCGAGATGCCCAGTCAGAACGAATTTGTCGGGCGCAATATTACGCAAAGACTTATGTAACAGTGGCTTAAAATGCTCGAAGTCCCCGCCCGCCTCAGTCACGTAAACGTAAAAACGCGAAACCAGTTCGCTCTTCGAAAAACGATTTTTCTTTAGATTCAAAAACTTCAAAGGATAGCCCCGGCCTGCCAAAAAATTATTTCGAAGCTCAAATAATTCGATTTGCAAAATAAACTGCTCGATTGATTCTTGGGCAAAAATGGGCCTGATCTCCATAGGCAAATCAATCTTATCGGCAAATTGCTTGCGAGAAAATTTCTCAAAATCTTCGACCGTGATCGCTTGGTTGTGCTGACTCTCGCGGCGATCAAGTTGGTTATTTTGGGCGCTCAAATTATCGAGAGTGTGGGTGTAGACATATCGATTAATATAAGCCGCCACGGCGCTCAATTTATATTTTCTTTTAACGACTCCGGTGACCAGAGCTTGTAACGCCGCCGATTGCGAAGGGTGCAGCACGGTCAGGGTTGGCGAATTGCCGCCAACATCTTTGCCAATGGCGCCCATTGACAATTCTGGGTGATTTTGAAAGTCGACAAAGTAACTTAAGAACCTGAGTCCGTTGACCTCATCTCGCCCAAACGCCGATTGAGCACCAATATTAAAATGGCCCATACCTTCTTTTCTATCCAACACCAATCCGGCTTTTTTGGCGGCTTCGAAAACGTACTTCTCTAGTAATTCACTCTTATCTCGGTATTCTTTTTTAGTCAGGGGTTTGCCCTGAATTTCGACGCAGGCCGGGTCAAAGCTTATGCGAATCCAATAGCCGTCAGCGAACACCACCCGAAATTCGTTTCTAAAATATTTGTAGGATTCTTCTTTTACCTGACAGTCTTTTGATTGCGCGCAAAGCTGTGCAACAACATGAGCCATTCGCATAGCATCAAACGGCTCACGTCCGTCAAAATAGGCATCGTCATAGCCCGGGATCAGCCCCTTCTTAGGGTTCCAATTTTTCAAAATCAGCGGGTTGCTAAACTCAAACTCAAAGCCATAGGTGGCATTTTCTAAGCTCATAAACGGTATGCCAAATGGCGAAGCGGCTGAAGCAGAATTCAAGCTGAATAGCAGCTGAACGGCAATCAAAGCGCTCGAAATCTTGGCAAAAATAGGGCTTAGTTTTCTCACCCAAGACACTAGTGCACCTTTAGTGCCAGCTGAGCTGTCTTTTAGGTATTCTCCAGCTCTTTCAAGGTGTTAAATCTTTAGACAGAGCCCATTTCGAGTGACAATTTTGGGGTCATTTTTCACAAGCCCTTTTAGCCAATAAAGGGCCATAGACCCCTTTGGTTTTTTGCTTTAAATTGGGCGCCATGACAAAGCCACTAGAAGAAATGCGCGATGGCCAATCCATTGAGCTTCTCAAAGAGTTACATATTCTCACTCGCGACGGCAAAATCAATCAAGATAGCCGTCGAAAGTTAAAACAAGTCTATCACCTGTACGGGTTTGTTGAGCCACTTCTAAAAGATCTGCAAAAATCGGATGCTGATTTGAATCTCGTAGATCACGGCGCCGGAAAGTCTTATTTGGGCTTTATTATTTATGACCTGTTCTACAAGTCTCTGACGAAGGGCCACGTTTACGGCGTCGAAACCCGCGACGAGCTGGTAAAAAAATCGAGCGAACTTCAAAAGAAATTTGGCTTTCAAAATATGTCGTTTTTGAATGTTTCGGTCGCCGAATCGATTCAGTCACAAAAGCTTCCGGAAAAGATTGATATCGTAACAGCCTTGCACGCCTGTGACACCGCCACCGACGATGCGATTAATTTTGCGCTCAATAAAAATGCCAAATACATCCTTTTAGTCCCCTGCTGCCAAGCCGAAGTTGCAAAGACTTTGCGGCTAAATAAATCAAAGCAATTGGCGAGCCCACTGACTGAGATTTGGCGCCACCCCATCCACACTCGCGAATTTGGCAGCCACCTAACGAATGTCCTGCGTTGCTTGCGCCTAGAGGCCCACGGTTATCAAGTCACTGTGACCGAACTTGTCGGCCACGACCATTCGATGAAAAATGAACTTATCGTCGCCAAAAAAATCGAGGGCCCTCGAAAACACGCTCGTGACCGCCTGCAGTGGATTTTAGATGAACTCGGCCTTCAAGATTTGCAAAGCCGGTTTTCAGTTTGAGCAAAGCTGTGCAATTTCACATTCTAAATACTCTGTCTCAAGCCCTGATCGAGGTTTTTGAAAAAGGCAAACATGCCGACCGTATGATCGACAAATACATGCGCGTTAATAACAAGTGGTCGACCGAAGAACGAAGCTTTTTTGCCGAGGGAGTCTACGGGATTATTCGACATAAAAGAAATCTTGAATTTGTCGCCGAGTCTCAGGCGCTTTGGCCCATCATTGCCGCGTACCTCGTTACACAAAATCTAAAACCCGTTGTGCGACCCGAATTTAAGAATACTGATACGGCGAAAATACAAAGTCGCCTGAAGACCAAAAAGCCTGCCGCAATTGAGCACTCCTTCCCTGATTGGCTTTGTGAACTGGGTCAAAAAGAATTTGGCGCCGAATGGGCCCCAATCATGCAAAGCCTCAACAAAGACCCAATTATTTTTTTGCGCACCAATACACTTAAAACCAATATTGAAAAACTGATTCAAGATTTGAAATTAGAAAAGGTCAGCGCCGATAAAATCAAAAGCTCAGTGAACATTCGTGATGGCCTCTATTTGAAGAAGCGAGAAAATGTGTTTGCCACTCAAGCTTTTAAAAAAGGCGAATTTGAAATGCAGGACGCCGGCTCGCAGGCGATCGCGCCTTTGCTACAAGCTCAGCCCGGTCAGCAAGTTGTTGATGCTTGCGCAGGCTCTGGCGGAAAGTCGCTGCACCTGGCGGCCCTCATGCAGAATCAGGGCAAAATTGTGGCGCTGGACATTCACGACTTTAAGTTGCAAGACCTCAAACAGCGCGCCTCACGCGCAGGCGCAACAATCTTAGAAACAAAACTAATTGATTCGCCCCAAGTGATCAAACGACTCGCAAATAGCTTTGACCGAGTTTTAATTGATTCACCGTGCTCGGGCCTCGGAACACTTCGTCGAAACCCCGATACAAAATGGAAGCTCACCGTCGAGCAGATCAGCTCGGTGTGCAATTTGCAAAAAGACATACTTTCGAAGTATTCAGAAATGTGCAAACCCGGCGGCATCATGGTCTACGCCACATGTAGTATTTTAAAGCGTGAAAATGAGGACCAAATTAAATGGTTTCTAAATTCTACGGTTGGCACCAAATGGTCGTTACTTTCAGAGCACCGCATCTGGCCGCACATCCACGGCTCTGACGGCTTTTACGCAGCGGTGATGAAAAGACTCTAACATATTGCAGACCCAAGCCTCTAGCCACCCACCACAAAAGACCTCATCGAAATCGAGGCGTTCTGAATACCTTCATGCAAATAATCGATTTTTTCGCCGGGTTCGGTCGAGCCGAGTGTATATAGAACGGGCAGATAGTGCTCAAGAGATGGCATCGCGAGATGAGCCAACTCGGCATCGATAGACTCAGGGTTTAGTAGAAAACTAAGATCACGCTCTAAAATTTTATCGCGTAAAATTCGATCAAACCGTGTGACCCAATCGTAGACCGGCGCATCAGTTTGCCATTTTATGGCTCGCAGATTGTGCACCAAGTTGCCACTGCCAAGAATCAAAACCCCTTCGGCACGCAACGATTTTAATTTCGCCGCCAATTCGAAATGTTGGCGATAGTTAAATGCTCGCGACAAACTAAGTTGGGTCATTGGTATTTTGGCTTCCGGATACAGATGATGCAAAATTGTCCAAGCCCCATGATCAAAACCCCAATTATTTACAAGAGCGACTTCGGGAGCTAGTTCATGCACTCGTTCAGCAAGAGCCGGGGCGCCGGGCGCTGGGTATTGCACCTTATAAAGTTCAGGCGGAAAGCCACCAAAATCATAGATCACCTTCGGCTGGTCGACTTTTAAAACGCTAGCGGCCGCGGTCTCCCAATGAGCCGACACCATCAATATACTTTCAGGTCGCGGCCATTTCTTGGCGGCGCCCTTGAGCATCGTCGCATGCTCACTCTCTGCAAATACATTCATCGGCGAGCCGTGTCCGATAAAAACCGTTGGCATTAATTCGCTCATATCCCCTCACCTACAATCACAAAATTGTAACAGAGATAGAGGCAATTACACGTGTAGACAGACTCAAATTAATCGTTGCCACGCTGTTTAAAAACTGGTCAATATAGGACACCGCTAAGGGGGCCGCATGCTTCGATTCGAAACATCATTCGCCAGATCAGTTGCCCAATCGTTCGCCATTCTGTTTGCCGTTTATTTTCTTGGCGTTTCGGGCCAAGCTCAAAATGCACTTAAGACACCGAACATCAGCGCCAATGCGCTTTTTTTGTACCGCAATTCAAATCAAAACACTGCGACCACGCGAAATGGCATTGACATCGAAGAAGCCGAAATCAACTTCTACGCTGACGTCGACCCTTACAGCCGACTCAATATGGTGCTCACGGTGGCCCCAGAGTACTCCGATGTACCACAGCCTGGCCAAACTCTACCGGCCAGCCAAACCAACGAAAGCTGGAAGATCGAGCCCGAAGAGCTCTACGCCGAGACCAATGAAATCCCACGATTTACCTTTAAGGTTGGTAAATTCAAGGCCGCTTTTGGCAGGCACAATCTGCTTCACTCACATGCCTTTCCGTTTATCGACGTGCCGTTAGTCAACGCTATGTTACTTGGCGGTGATGATGGATTAAACGATGTTGGGCTATCGGCGGCTTACTTGCTGCCGACCGAACGTTGGTACAGCGAAGTCACCGCTCAATATTTGCGCGGGGGCGGCACCAATACAGAGTTTCGCCCACCTTCGTCGAACGATGGCGTGGCTCTATTTCATTACAAAAGTCTTTTCGACATCAGCGAGTCAGCGACCGTTGAAGCCGGTGTTTCATATGCTTACGGCGCGAACTCAACACTTTCGTTTACCAACCTTCAAGGTGCCGATTTGACTTTTAAATGGCGGCCAGTGAATGGAGGCAAATATCATTCTGGCATCGCCGGCATTGAATACATTCGACGCACAATGGGCCAAATGCCGCGCACAATGATCAATGATGAAATCGACACGGGCGGTAATGTATGGGGCCAATATCAATTTGCCGAGCGATGGGCTGCAAATGCCCGATACGACTTTCTGAACGTTAACGATGCGGTTACGGTTGCTATCGACCCAAGTTCGCCTCTTGAAAACCTCTGCTCGCAGCGCTACACGGCTGGCGTCACCTTTACCGCCACAGAATTTTCAGCCTACCGCCTCGAGTACAGCGAGGGGCATGGCCAAACCCTCATGCCTTATCATGGTAACGAAAAACGCATTTACGTCTTGGCCAATTACACAATCGGCTCTCACCCAGCCCACTCTTATTAAAAAAGGGAGCTTCAATTGAAAACATTTTTAATATCAGCCCCCCTCGCACTCACATTTATCGCCCTTTCATTTTTAGGTGCCTCGGTCGCTCAAGCAAAATTAAATGTCGTCACCACAACAACCGATTTGGCAGCCATGATTGATGTCATTGGCGGCGACCAAGTTTCGACATTTGCCGTGGCCAAGGGCACCCAAGACCCTCACCAAATTGAAGCAAAACCCTCGTTCATGACCAAGATGACCAACGCCGATCTTGTAGTGGCTCAAGGCCTCGAACTCGAAGCCGCCTGGATTCGCCCTCTGATCGAAGGTGCACGCAACCCGAAAATTCAAATCGGGTCACGGGGCTATTATGAGCTGGGTGAAGCCATTGACCCAATAGAAGTGCCGACAGGGTCGGTCACTCGCGCACAGGGTGATGTGCACCCCGGCGGAAACCCCCATTTTCAACTCGACCCGATTCGAATGGGCAAGGCGGCCGAACTCGTCGCTGAGCGCATGGGTGAAATCGACTCGGCTCACCACGAACAATTTAAAAACAATGCCGCCGCCTTTCAAAAAAAGCTGACTGAAAAAACCAAGGAGTGGCAAGCTCGAATCACAAAAACCGGAATCAAAGAAGTCGTCACCTATCACAAGACAATTTCTTATTTTTTGAATAGATTCGGAGTCCGCTCGAATTGGCAACTCGAACCGAAACCGGGCATACCCCCGACCGCAACCCACCTGATTGCCGTCATCAACGAAATGAAATCGCACAATATAAAGCTAGTCCTTATCGAAAACTTTTACGACGACTCACCGGCCACCAAATTGCGCCAAGAAATACCCGATGTGGCGGTCGCGAGAGTAGCGGTGTCTGTGCGGGGCGATGATAATACCGAAAGCACCGAAGCCCTGATTGAAAAACTTGTTAAAGTGTTCGAAACTGAAGGCTCAAAACTGAAAAAATAAGTCACCCAACCTCCTGAGGTAAGTTCTTTGTCACAAATGCTTCAATTTTTAGCGCCAGCCATCGTACTTTCAATTTTGCTTGTTGGCATTCACGCCTACCTTGGTTTGCACGTTCTTAAACGCGACGTTATTTTTGTCGACATCAGCCTTTCGCAAATCTCAGCCCTTGGCTCAGCGGTTAGCCTTTGGGTCACTCAATCTGAAAATAGCTCGAGTGCCTTCTTTTTCTCGTTGCTGCTTTGCTTACTTGTTTCACTTGGCCTCTCGCTTTTTCGTAAATTCGAAAAACAAATTTCGCAAGAAGCGATTATTGGCATCACCTATGCCTTCGCAAGCGGCGTTCTTATTCTAGTGATGGCCCAATTGCCCCACGGCGACGAGCACATTAAAACAGCATTGATCGGTAATATTTTGTTTGTCTCATGGGGCTCAGTTTTCGAAACCGCCCTCGTCTATTCAGCCATTGGAGTCATTCATTATTTATTTCGTCGTCAATTTTGGGCCATTTCAAACGGCGAGCGCAGTTCTTTCGCCTGGGATTTTCTTTTCTATTTTCTATTTGGAGTCGTCATTACTTTTTCGACCCATCATGCAGGCGTTTTGGTCGTATTCTCAATTCTCGTCGTACCGGCAGCACTTGGTTGTCGCTTTGCAAAATCGATTCGATCGCGCCTGCTTTTTTCATGGGTTTTCGGCGTTCTCGCCGTGCTTTTTTCATTTTATTTATCAACACGCTTCGATTGGCCGGCTGGCGCCGGCATCGTCGCAACGCTGACCACGAGCTTTTTTATCATACTCATTGGTCGCCTTCTTTACGAACGCGTCTTCAATGTTTCTCGGGCGATTTCTCTGCTGGCGCAAAATCATTCGACACCGAAAATCCGGCCAAGGCTTTGAGATCGTTCATGCGCTCACGCTCTTCTTTTGGTATAAAGACACCAGCGCTACCTGAAAAACCGAGAACAATGGCACGCTCAAATTCGCGATAGCAACGCTTCGACTCTTCACTCTTGGGCGAAGCGCGAATGCAGGCTTCGAAATAGACCTCAGGCAAATCCCAAGTGCCCATTTCAGAAAGCGTGTCGTAACTCTGACCCAGCATCTCATAATAATGAGATTTGTCTTTTAGACTTGCGGCTGAGCGCAACCCCTCGTGCAATATTGAAGTGACACGCAAGAAATCGACATACCCCGACTGGTAGCCACCGGTAGCTTGCAGATTTCGCGCCTTACGGGTTAAGGCTTGGGCCCGAACCAAGGCTGATGTCGTCGAAGGTTTTTCGCGCTGCCAATCTCTTAGGCTCTTTAACCAAACTTCAGCATCGGCCGCGATAAAATAAGGAAGATCTTTTTGTGAAAGAAATTTTTCAAGAAGACCCGCCGCACGATTGGGGTCATTCTTCACCCGAACCTCGAGCGACAAATATTTGCGTAGCGAATCAACTTGTTCATGAGGGTCGTCGAGCAACTGAGCTGGCGACTTCAAAACCCCTTCTAACAGATCAACAGCTTTATCAAATTGCCGAGTGGCCACGTAATAGTCAGCTCTCTCTGTTGGGTAAATTCGAAAATTTGGGCTCAATGATGATGTCGAAAAATTATCTTGTGGGCCAAACTGTTGCGAAGAGTGGCAGCTGAAACAAAGACCCATGCTTTCACGCAAAACGGTGCGCGAAAACTCGAGGTGCCCCTCATCAAAGGCCTGCTGAGCGTGATGCGCATTTGATGTTAAACGCGCAATCGAAAACTGCACCAGCGGGTCTTTGCCGAGCATCGCTTCGCCAGCATGTTTAGGCACTTCGGCCACTCCAGCGGCGAAGTTGGCAATTCTGTCATGGATCGCTGCACGATTATTGGGGTCATTGAATTCGTCTCGACTAAAAACATAAGGCATCAGGCGCTGAAGACTTTCAGCCATACCGCGCATGCCCTTTGCCCACGTTTTACTCTCAGCTTTATCAGTGGCCGAAGTCGCACTTGACTTCGATTGCGAGGCACAATGGGTTAACGACACTGCTGCCAGCGCCACGACCATCGAGGCCACCGCCCTCATTACGCTCTTCAGACCGCTATTTTTTGTGGGTTTACCGTGATGGTTTTTCATTGTGCCTCTGGTTGTTTTAAGTTTATTCCTTTAACTAAATTCTATCGAAGTACTGTTACGTCATACTCGACGTCGCCTTGAGAATCCCAGCAAGAGCTGTGGACGCGCTTGCTATAAACCTCAAATGCGGGCAGCAAGTTGCGCAAGATCTCTTCATGAAGATCGCACGAGTCAGAATGACGAAGTATGATGCTGGTCATTTTTGCGGTCATCGTAGACTTATCAGCACTAGTCTCTCGAATCGCCTTAAACGAGGCCGTTACATGCGTGTAGCTTTCGTACGGCAAGCCACCGGCGCATCTCACTTTCGCATCTCGCGCCCCAAGTGCCGAAAGTGCTTTTTCAGTTTCGTTCTGTACATAATCGCAGCTGTAGAAGCTATGTATACCCTGGTGAAAAAAGCTGACCTCTTTTGTGGCCAGAGTGGCATGAACAAGTTGAGTGTCGTCAGCAAACCCTTGAATGCCCAAAGTTGTACCAATAAGAATCGCGAGAACTGCAAAAATATTTTTCATAGAGATCTCCTTTTAAAAGTTAACTACAACGCTAGCACCTAGATTGGGCGAGTCATTGAATAACGCGGCGTTTAGCCGCGTATTGCCACACTTTCGGAGGGGCCACTATCATTATGTTAAGAGGGCAAAAACCGCGGCGGCGGCACCATAGGCAAGCACGTTCATTAAAACCACCTGGGTCGTAGCAAACCACCACGAACCCGTTTCGCGATAAGCCACTGAACTCGTCGACATACATTGCATAGCCAACATAAAAAAGACAATCAACGACGCCACCGAAGCCAGAGTAAAAATGGGTCGGTTTGCAAGTGCCCCCACGTGGCTTTCAAATCTGGCCGTTTTCATCTTTTCGATCAGTGAAGTCCTCATTACATCTTTGTCATCGACGTCAGTAATATTAAAAAGTACTGCGAGCGAAGACACGAAGGTTTCGCGTGCGGCGAAGGCACTCATTAAGCCAACCCCAACCCGCCAATCAACCCCTAGCGGAGTGAAAAGTGGCTCGATTGTTTTGCCAACCTGCGCGGCCACGCTGCTTTCGAGTCTAACTTTTGGTGAGCTGGCCTGATAATTGGGGAAGGTCGTCGCGGCCCAAACCAAAACCGACAAAACCAAAATAATCGGCGCCGTTTTAGTTAGGTACGCATTGGTGCGACGAAAGCTATTGCGCAGAACCACCGACGCTTTGGGGCGACGGTAGAGTGGCAACTCCATGATAAAAAGACTTGGGGTTTTTGTTTTGACCAACCGATTGAGCAGACCCGCGGCAATTAGACCGACCATAAGCCCACCCAAATAAAGAGCGGCTAAAAGCAACCCCGCCAAAAAAGCTCGATCGCTGTAGAGAAAGCCAATGAGAAGTGCATAAACCGGCAAACGTGCCGAACAGGTCATAAACGGAATGATAAAAGTGGCAATCCAGCGTTCTTTTTTAGAAGTAATCGAGCGCGCCGCCATAATCGCCGGCACAGCACAAGCGAAACCCGATAATATCGGCACGAAAGCGCGGCCATTGAGCCCAAAAAATGATAAAGGTCGATCGGCAAGAGTCGCGGCACGCGCTAAATACCCGGTGTCTTCAAGAAGCGTGATGCCCAAAAATAAAATAAAAATCTGGGGCACAAAAACAAGCACTGCACCGCTGCCGGCGAGAACACCGTCAGAAAGAAAAGCGGAGAATAAATTTTCGCCAAAAAGACCTGACATATGCGCCCCAGCCCAAACAAAGACGGCGGCTACGGCATTCATAATCGGCTGTGCCAGCCAATAAATAGAGGTAAAAAGCCCGCACATGATGACGGCAAAAAATAGCAACCCCAATACTGGGTGAAGCAGCCATTTGTCGATATTTTCCGTTTCAGAGTAGACTTTTAGCTCTTTGCGCACCACTTCTCGCGCGATTCGCTCGCCCTCGCCGAAAACTTCTTTGAGTTTTTCAAGTGACCACTTCGGGGCTGACTCGGCCCGAATCGGAGCCGCGCTCACCTGGCCGCCGACGCTCACCCCGAGAGCGCTGACTTTTTGTACGAGCTCTTTGACCCCCCCGCCCAAGACCCCATCGATCGGGCAAACCGGCGCGCGCAATAACTCAGCCAACCTCTTTACGTCAACCGCACTGTCTTCACGCATGTGCAAATCGTGCATGGTGATGGCTACCACCACTTGAAACCCCGATTCTTGAACCTGGCGCACGAGGTGTATTTGGCGCGAGATCTGGGTTGAATCGAGAACAACAATCACTTTCTTAATGGCAAACTGCGGCGAAAATAGAGTCTTAAGCGTCACCTCTTCATCTTGCGATTTTGGCGACAAACTATAGGTACCCGGAGTGTCAATAAGGCTCAATCGCGGCCCATAAAAATCCAGTGATTCGCCAATCGCAATATCCACCGTCGAGCCGGCGTAATTGACGACCTTCTGTTGGCGGCCCGTAAGCCAGTTAAAGAGCGTGGTTTTGCCAGAATTTGGCGGGCCGACGAGCGCGATGGATTCGGCTGACTTTATCCCTGACATTATTCCTGACATTATTCGACCCACACACTTTCAGCTTCATTGCGGCGAAGCGCCAGAAACAACGACCCCGCTTGCACAATTGTTGGCCCGCCGAAGGGCAATGACCCTAATCGACGTAAAGTACGCCCGGGCGCCAAGCCCATTTCGAGTAGGCGCTCGCGCAACTCGGGCTCGGCCGTTATGTCGACAATACGTTTTTCTGTCGTCTGGCTGATTTCGGTAAGGCGCTGCATACACTTTCCGTTGATTCTGGTGAGACATCCTGCAAACTATAAGGAGTAGCAAATAAAAAACTCGCAATACATGAGTTTGATCATACAAATAGCAGATGAAAACCAATTGAATATAAAGAATAGCGTAAAGACGAACTACAAGGCGGACCCCAACCAGATGAGCAGCTTAAAATGACCGAACACGAAATTGTAGCCTATTTAAAAGATTTGCGAGAACGCATTATTGCAGGTTTCGAGTCGATTGAAACCAACGGTCGATTCGTCAGAAAACCTTGGGCCTATGGCAAGGGCACCGGTGGCGGCGAAATATCTCTTCTGCGCGGCGATGTTTTCGAAAAAGCAGCCGTTAATTGGTCAGGGGTCAGCGGGCCGCAATACCCGGGCTCACAAGAAAAAATCCCATTTTTCGCCACCGGCGTTAGTTTGATCACCCACATGCGAAACCCCAAAATGCCAACCGTCCATTTTAATATTCGTTATATTCGCAAAGGCGAAACCCAAGAAAAGGGCGACTGGTGGCTCGGGGGCGGCTTTGACCTCACCCCCATGGGCTTCGAGTTCGCAGAGGACACCGCCCACTTTCATTCTGTGGCTGAAAAATGCCTCGCCCCCTTTGGCGCCGAGCTCTACCCCAAGTTTAAACAGCACGCCAAAGAGTACTTTTTTATCAAGCATCACAACCGCGAACGTGGGGTCGGCGGCATCTTTTTTGACTTTTTCAAAACAGCAAACCCCGATCAGGATCTCAAAATGTGGAAGTCCATCGGCGACAATTTTCTCGAATCTATAATGCCGATTTACCACCGCCGGCTGAGCGAACCTTACTCCGAAGCCGACCGCCGCCTTCAGCTTGAACGCCGCGCCCAATATGTCGAATTTAATTTGCTTTATGACCGCGGCACCAAATTTGGCTTTGAGTCCGGGGGCAACCCCGAAGCCATATTGTGCTCGATGCCCCCTCTTGCCGCCTGGTAAGAATCTGATCGCTCAGCTTTGGCGCCTGCAATTATCTTGTCGGCGCTGTATTCTGCGGATAGCATTTTCTCATGATAGGCGATTCTCTCATTATGCTAGGCGCAGCCATTTTAGTGGCCATTGCGTTTCACTCATTTAAACTGCCGCCAATCGTGGCGTTTATCACCGCCGGGATTGTTATCGGGCCCTCAGCCCTCGGCCTAATCAGCACTTCGCCCCAGGTTTACAACATCACCGAGATCTCGGCTGTCTTACTTATGTTTACAATTGGCCTCGAATTTTCTTTCAAAGACCTTGTTCGCTATGGTCGCCCATTGATGGTTTTAGGCCTCGGCCAAATTCTTTTAACACTCGTCTTTTTTACTGCCATTCTGTGGTTCGGCTTCGATTTTCGGCCCGAAAAAGCGATTTTCTTCGCCTTTCTCATAATACCAAGCTCGACCGCGATTGTGCTCAAGTTGCTTCATGACAATCGAGAGTTTGATACTCCGTATGGCCGAGCCTCATTTAGCGTTCTTTTAATGCAAGATATCGCAGTTATACCAATGATCTTGGCCATACCATTTTTAGTGTCGCGGCAAGCCGCCGCCGATTCTTTGGTGGATTCGATTTTTCCGCTCGTCCTGCTGATCATCCTCGCCCTCGTTCTACTATTTCTGATCAGTCGCTATGCTCTGCCCTATCTACTAAGGGTGGTGTCTCGCACCCAAAGCCGCGAGGTGTTTTTCTTCACCGTGCTCTTTATTTGCGTCGGCTCTGCCGCTTTGATGAACCGCATCGGGCTTTCGGTTTCACTCGGCGCATTTATCGCCGGGATGCTCTTAGCCGGCTCGCACTACGGCAAACAAGCTACAGCTGAAATTTTACCGTTGCGCGACTCATTTCTTTCACTGTTTTTTGTCGCCGTCGGGATGATGCTCGATGTGAAGTTTTTGTTTCAGCACACGGGCTCAATTTTTCTAATTGGCGTTTGCGTGTTCTTAATAAAATCGGCAATTCTGTTTTTTCTAGTTTGGCTGGCCGGCAACTCGTCGGGCATTTCGCGGGCGGTCACTGGCTTGCTTTTTCAATTTGGTGAATTCTCTTTTATTCTAGCCGAACTGGGTCGCAAGCACTCTTTGATCAGCGATAGCGAATCGCAATACTTCGTTGCCGTTGGCATCACCTCGTTGGCCCTGACACCGCTGGTTTACAAAAAACTGCCATTCTTACTGCATGGCGAATTCTGGGATCGCGTCATGCCAACCGCAGCTTCAAAACTTGCGTCTGGTTTTCGCAATCGCTTAAGAAAGATTTTAAGGCGCTATGTGCCCGATGCTGACATGAGTGAGCTCACCGGCGAAAAGGGCCTCGCTGAACACGTTATCATTATCGGCTACGGGGTCGCTGGCCAAAGTCTTTGCCGAGTCCTTCAACATTTAAAAATACCCTTTCAAATTATTGAATTGAACGCTGAAACTGTGCGCATTAACTCGCCAAGCCTACCAATTCTATTTGGCGACGCCGCTCACCCTGAGATTTTAAAAGCCGCCGCCATTGATCGCGCTCGCTTAATTGTCGCGGTGACCTCGGGCGCTAGTATGCTTGGGCCAATCTTGCGCTCGATTCACCATTTACGGCCAAATATACCCGTCATCGCCCGAACCCATTATTTGACAGATCTTGAGCGCCTTCGC
The DNA here is from genome assembly GCA_903833275.1 of uncultured Bdellovibrionales bacterium. Taxonomy (GTDB): domain Bacteria; phylum Bdellovibrionota; class Bdellovibrionia; order Bdellovibrionales; family UBA1609; genus RBG-16-40-8. Next base: position 5,839 of record CAILEP010000012.1, on the reverse strand, counting down.
GACCATCCGCCCACGCACTTTGTGGTGAGCGAAAGCGAAACCGCCTTGAAAGTGATCGACCTGACTCTGCAAAGTTTTAATGTCGAGGCCCCTTTGGTTGGCGACCTGGTCACCGAGCTACGCAAAGCCCTGCACGGCGAACTCGGCCCTCGATCGGCCAAGCTGTAGAGGCCGTCGCGGTGATTTCCCGCGATTGCGCACCAAATTGCCAGAGTCAGACAAAACAGAAATGGCCTCCGACTAAAATTGTGGTCACCAAGTTTCGGCCCAGTCAGGCAGCGCCGGCATGAGTTTTCAAGGTTTCCGGCAACGGTTCAGGCAACGATTCAGGAAGCCAATCTCGCCGGCTGCACGTGTGACCGACGGCCGAATTCGCCGGGCACTGGCTTAAGCAGAGCCCTCTGCGTCAGTTTACACACTCGCTAAGTAGCGCCCTTGCCTTTGCGCAAAGAAAAGGTCAAGGCAAAGACTCAATCCGCAATTGACTATAAAGTTCATTTTTTATACCATCGCTCACATGTTAAAAATCTCGACGCATAAGCAACATGCCCTTCTCAAAAAAAGCACAAAAGTCTACGGCGGCGATCACTTTAAAAAACGCAAGGGTCGCCAAACGGGTCGACCGATTTCGACCCAGCACACGATGCATTTCGTATTGCGCTCTAAAAAAGCCACGGGGGCGTGGTCATTTCTTCGCCACAAGGCCAAAATTAAACAAATTCTCGAACAATTCGCGAAGAAAAACGGCGTGCGCCTGAAAACAAGCGCCAATGTCGGCAATCACCTTCACATTCACTTACAGCTTACGAACAGACACACTTACCGTGCCTTTATTCGGGCGGTGACGGGGGCGATTGTTATGGCGGTGACCGGCACTTCGAAGTGGAATAAAATTGCCGCTGCCAAAAATTTTTGGGATGGCCGCCCATTCTCACGGATTGTGGTTGGCTTTAAAGCTATGCTTAGTCTTGATGACTATATCATAATTAATCAAATGGAGTCTCAGGGGTATTCGCGCAGCGAAACAAGATTTTTATTGCGCTGGCAGAGCGACCCTCGATTCGGGCCGCTTCGAGTGTGACTTCGGTTAGCATCACAGAATACCCTATGAGCCAAGGCCACCGACCGGTCAGTTAGACCAGCGACTCCAAAAGGAACTATTTGGCGAAATTCTTTACGGTACCAGCACTTCTATATACGCCAGCTTCATGTAACATGGGCCGAAATGAATCTTTCATTGTCACGCCGTTCTGAGAAAGAGTCAGACGATAATTTGTTGATTCTTCATCCGTCGCTATTAGAAACCAAACGAGTATGTTCGAGACATCAGAAACGGAAAGTTGATTGCTGCCATCTGGATTTAGTTTGCCGATTTCTTTGCCGCTTGAGATCTCATAAATAAAAATCTCATTAAGAACTGTCGGGACAGTGGTGTAGACTTCTTGATTAGAAATTGCCCCTGTGGCTTTATCAACAATCACAGCGTTATCTGGCTTTAACGCGACTAACTTTGCCGAAATGGTGGTGTCTGCGCTTGCGGCACTAAACGCCGTGGCAAAATTCAAAATTGCACAAATTAACATTTTCATAATGACTCCTACCGGGCCCCGCGTGGCCAAAAGTTATCGCACGATCGAAGTTCGATTGCTCTCACGTTCAGCTGTCATCACTTTATGTTTCAGTTTGCCGTTAGAGCGAGCCAGCCGTACAGCGCGCTCATGCAGCTGCTTTTTGCGCAATTGATTGCGCTTAATTTGACTTTCGGCACGAGCTAAACGACCGCGAAGGTCGCGATCATCATGTTTCAACTCAGCTAAGCGCTTTTCGCTAGCCTTACGGTCGGCCACCAATTGAATTACTTGCTGCTCTTTGTTTTTTACTTTTGCTTCGATTTTCTGCTTCGAACGCTCAGAAGCATTTTTTTCTCGTTCGGCTTTGTGAGCGCGGGCCTGATAGTCAGCGGCTAACTTTGCCTTTTGCTTGAATAAGTCAGCATAACGCTGCGACTTCTCTTTGGCTTTTAGATTTTGATTGTGCAACCGAGCAATGTCTTTCTCAAGTTGGCGAGTTTCTTTCTCGAGTTGGCGAGTCTCAACCTCAGCTTCTTTTACCGAAGCCGCTTCACCATATTGCTCCATGCTCTCGACGTCTTTATCAAGTTCGAGTTCGTTTGTCTTACGCTCAAGTTTGGTCACGTCCTGGATCGAGGCCTCTTGGGCCCAAACCGCAGTTGTTGAAACCGTTGATACAAAGAGACATAGAGTGCCTAAAATAATGCGTTTCATATGGGTTGCTCCTTAGCAACCTATACAAGTAGCAAGCTTGGTGCCGCGCTCTACTGAAAACTATTGACCTTTCACTGGGTTACACCTGAACAAACTATAATCAACGTGACATTTTACGGCCTGGCGGTCATATTCAGGCCATATAAATCGCAATTACAGAAGTCAAATTTAAGGCCGAGAATTAAGGCCAAAATTGAGGGCGAAACATGAATGCAATTACCAAGAACGCAACTGTGAAGATCAAACGATGCGAGAAATTGCCTCCGGTTCATTTTACCCCTCACCCGCTTTTCGGGGCTGTGTTTGCGCCCCACATCCTTCGCATGAACTTACATCTCGATGGCACCAACGATTTCAATGCCGAAATCAAACCCCTCGAAGACGAACCATTTTCTCCAACTTCAAGCGTGTTGCATTATGGTCAGAGCATTTTTGAAGGAATGAAAGCATTTCGGCAAAAAGACGGCCGAGTTGGGGTTTTTCGCGCCGACAAACATGCTACGCGTTTTCGCAATTCAGCTCGCCGCATGGTGATGGCTGATGTCCCCGAAGACGTGTTTCTCAAATGCATTCAAGAATACACCGCCTTTGTCGCTGACAATGTACCTTCTGAGCCCGACCACTCGCTCTATTTGCGACCGCTGCTAATCGCCGCCGATCATAAGATTAAAGTGGGCGCGGCACAGAGCTACATATTTTATATTATGAGCTCGATTGCGGGTGGTTATTTTGGTGGCGCAAAACCGAAGCGCGCGCGGGTTATGGTCAACCGACAATTTGTTCGAGCCTACCCTGGAGGGCTTGGCGAAGCGAAAACCGCCGCTAATTACGCCGCCAGTATTTGGCCCCAACGCCTGGCCGCGCAACGAGAGTGCGATCAGGTGCTCTACCTCGATGCCCTTCACCACGACTTTATTGACGAACTTGGCGGCATGAATTTCTTTGCGGTACGAGGTAAAGAGCTCTTAACACCGGTTCTCAACGGCTGCATTCTTGATGGAGTCACACGCCGTTCGCTTCTCGAAGTCGCACCCGCATTAGGGTTGAAGCCGGTCGAAACCCAGCTTTCATTTACTGACCTTCGAAAGCAGATTCAGACGGGCAAGATCACCGAGACTTTCGCCTGTGGGACAGCCGCCGTGGTTAGCCCCATTGGTGAGTTTTTATTTCAGGATACACTCGAGGCTCAGCCCGAATTAATTTCACTACCCGAACAGAACCCGGCGACCCAGCAGCTGCTCTCGCATCTGAAGGGTATACAGCACGGCGAAATCAAAGCGCCAGGCAATTGGATCCTGCACGTTTAAAAATCGCATTTACCAACTGCCCCCCCTTCTGTTAGAAGCCTTCAAGGTTCACTAATAAAATCTTTTGGGGGGATTTATGAAGATCAACGCAAGTCGGTTTTTGGGCTCTGTTATTTTGAGCGGTGTCATCGCTTTCTGTGCCATCGCTTTTAGCACGGGCACTTCGGCGTTTGCAGAGCCAATAAGCAATCTTACCAATGAACAAAAACTAAGCGATCTCGATCAGCTTGTTTCATTGGTAAAATCGGGTTATGGCCCCCTTCAGTATAAAAAATTAAATTTGAATATCGACGTCGATGTATTGCGTGCGACCTATGCTGAAAAGGCCAGTCAGACCAAATCCAACGCTGAATTCTACTATTTATTGATGCAGTTTATTGCAGAGTTTCACGACGGCCACTTTCGCGCCACCTTGCCAACCGATCGAATAGCCTCTCTGCCCTTCGCCGCCGATTTGGTCGAAGGCAAAGTATTGATTGATAATGTCAATCGCACCCAATTGCCCGAAGCGATCTTTCCGTTTGTAAAGGGCGATGAGATCGTTGGCTTTGGCGGTCGCGATATTAAAGATGTGGTTGATGAGTTGCAAAAATATCGAGGCTTAGGCTTCGCCCAGGCCGAAAGAAGAATTGCCGTCATGGCTCTCACTATGCGCACGGCTTCGCGTATGCCCACTCCCCAGGGCGAGGTCACAATTAAAGTGCGTCGTGGCAATTCGGATGTCGTTAAAGAAGTGACCTTGAAATGGGCCGTACAAGGCCAAGCGCTTGATGAAATTCTTTCGAGCGTAAACGGCCGAGCGAAGCGTTTCGGCGACCTCACCAATAGTCTCGCGGCCCCTGCCTCTGCGAATTTTGACGATCTTTCGATTTTCGAACTCTACAAAGAAATTGAAAACCCCCAAGTTGAAAGGTCATTTCGCTGCTCAGGCCTTTCGCGAGTTGAACAACCGGCAAAAGCAACCGTCATAATGGAAGCCCCTTTTGTGGCGTACTATTACCCAACCGCCAAAGGCAATATCGGGTATTTGCGTATCCCGCACTACTCGCCCGAAGACGGCAATTTTGATCTGCGCTTTTCGCAATACGAATATGCTGTTTCTGAACTAGAGAAAAACACAGTGGGCCTCGTCATTGATCAAGATCACAACTGCGGTGGATCGGTTGACTATTTACACCGCATCCTTTCACTTTTTATCGACCGCCCAGTAGCGCCGATGCAGTTTCAATTGCTCGCCAATAAAGAAGAATATCTACAATGTCAGGGCTGGGCGAAAGAAGCCGGCGAACATACGATGGCTTCGGCCAATGTTTCGCATGTTTGCGAATTGATTAAAGCCGCTTGGCTAAAGGGTGATAACATGACCCCGCTGACGGCCCTAGATGGTCAGCCGCTCGTTTACCCGAATACCATTCGCTATACGAAACCCATTGTAATGCTGATTGACGAGCTCTCAGGCTCGGGCGGCGATGCCTTTCCGTCTCTAATGAAGGGATACGGGCGAGCGAAATTGATCGGCACTCGCACCATGGGCCTTGGCGGCCACGTAGTGAAACAAGGCGCGCTTTTCTATTCGCAAATTACGCCTGAAATGACGAAGTCTCTTTTTTACCGTCCCGACGGAGTCGCAGTTGAGAATCACGGGGCCGTGCCCGATTTTGACTACCCGATCACCCACGACGATTTTAAATACGGCTATCAAGACTATCGCAACTTCTATACCGATCGAATTCTTGAATTGGTGGAGTAAACCACGAGTAAACCACCCGGCCTGTTTTCTGGTGGACGCCGCATCATTGTCGGCTACCGCACGACAACGCAGCATCCACCAGAAAACAGGCCGTAGTAAACCCGTGGGTATTTGGGGATAAAAACAGTTTCAATCCACAGACGGCGGCCCACTGTAGCGGGACAGTTTCTGAAACCAGCCACAGGGGCCGAGACCTGGAAGAATCACGTCTTTACCGCCATAATCAATTTGTAAACATGAGCCCCTAGCATATCGGCCGCGCAACCCAAACCATTGAGTTCGTGTAAATCAATTAGTGCTTGCACCTCTCGCAATGACGACAAAGCCGTATAAAAAAATCTTCGGCGATCTTTTTGTGTTGGCCTCGCAGAACCCTCTACCAAGTTTAAACACACACTTAATGTAGCCCTTATGAGCTGATCTTTGGGTTCACCCTTTAGCGGTACTAATTGGGCTTGTTTGTAGAGGTCTTTCGCTATTTGGTAACATCTGAAGTT
>CAILEP010000011.1 GCA_903833275.1 uncultured Bdellovibrionales bacterium | reverse complement strand
GCGAGCTATTGCACCAAGCGCAGCGAGCTATTGCACCAAGCGCAGCGAGCTATTGCACCAAGCGCAGCGAGCTATTGCACCAAGCGCCGCGAGCTATCGTGCCGAGCGCCGCGAGCTATCGCACCGAGCGCCGCGGGCTATTGCACCGAGCGCCGCGAGCTATCGCGCCGAGCGCCGCGAGCTATCGCGTTGACGAGGAGGGGGTGTTTGAAGCCGCAGTTGGGGCACCGCCCGCCACCGATGATCTGGCCGCTAATGTTGCATTCGAGCTAGTTCGTGTCTGCGCAGTTCGCGCCACGGCGGAGTGGGCGTTGGCCGTCGTCGGCTTTTGTTTATTTAGTAAATTGTAGAGCTTCTCGCTCCAAAATTCCCCGACTTCTTTGCAGTCGGGGGTAAGGCCATTTTCGCAGACAGTATAAGCAATTGAGGCACCGCCCGCAACGGCGAGGGCTATGGGTAAAGCGGCGGCTGTGCCAAAAGTTAACTCGACCGCCTCAAATTGCCCCAGCGAAGCCTCAGTTTCGGCAAGCGATTCGGTGGCCATTTGGCCCCCCTTCGAAAGCGTAAGCTTTCTTGAGAGATACTCCCAAACAGTTTTTCGGCGTAAATGCTCAGGCACGTGCAGCTCTTTTAATACGAGTTGCACGCTTTCTTCGGTCCACTCTTGAGCCTCACCGACCAATGCGGGCGGTGCCACCGGTTCTGCGCGCCCAACTGAGCTCAGTGTGATTGCAAGAGTCAAGCATGCGATCGCGAAATTGAGGTGGTTTTTCATAGGGCCTCCGTTATGCATTTATCTAAATGCAAACCGGGCGCTCGCCAAAACGTGCCTATTCGATTTAGCAAGCGTTTACATGCAGTTGCGAAACTCGCTGTTCGGTTGTCAAAAAAATCGACAGCGCCCTAGGCGCTTTTCACGATCTCGCGTTAACCGCTATCGGCGTATTTCGCGTGGCCGCGCTTTCTGACCCGCGGCTCGTACGCGATTATATTGAGTGCTTCAAGGGTGTTTTTTTCGATGTAGCGTTTGACCATAAGGTATTCGCGACCCCAGCTGACGATGCGGGAGTAGATTAGGTAACTCCAAAACTTTCTTTGGTTTTTGGCGCAGCCGCGGGCACCGCCCGTGAGTTTGGGTAGGGCACCGCCCGGATCCTTCTTTAGAATTCTCTGCGCCGTGTGGCCGGCAAAAACTCGAAAAAAATTCTGAATGCTCTCGCGATCATGGCCCTTGATTAAAATGTGGATGTGATTGCTGCAGATCGCATAGTTATAGACCCGTACCTGAAAAAGCCGAGAGGCTTTGCGCATCACGAATAGGATCATTTTCTTGTGTCGGTAAAGGCACCGCCCGCCCATAGCATTATGGGATTTGAGCGTGATGTGATGTGAGCGTTTTGGGCTCAGTGGTCGAAAACTTCGACGCTTGCGAACGGCGAGCGATCCGCCGTGCTCGTTCGATGGCTTTGGTAAAAACGAAAGTTGTTTATTATTGCGAGGAGTATTTTTAGATGGCGATTTCGGTGCAGGCTTTTTCATGTTGAGGGAGAAAAGCAAAAAATAAGCCAGGGCGGTGCCCTCGCTACTCAATCTAGCGTCCACAATCCGCCGTAAATCTCCGCAAAAATCCAATTCGACGGACACCTAACCGTGTCGCTTCGGTGGTGAAGGCAGTTTCAGTTGGCGCAAAGAGCCGGTAGCAGGCACCACCCTGGGGTGTCAGTCAAGGGCACCGCCCCGCAAAACCCAACAGCTGACATCAGCAGCGCCAGTCCGCAATCATAACCACTATCCTGGATGTGCTTTAATCGACGCGGTGATTTAACGGACGAACGTGATGGTGGCGGCGCGATCGCCGTGGTGCAATCGCGGAACAGCTAATCGCAGCCGACAACTCGGTAGAGGCCCCATTTGTTTACGTAATCGTACTTTAAAACCAAGGGGCCGATTGAGTCCCAGTCGATTTCGACATCGGGCAACTCAACCTCGAAGGCGTCGGGTTGAAACGGAAAGCTCGCGCGCATTTCGACGATATTTTTAGCGTAGCCCTCTTGAACTTTAAAGATGTAAGCCTCATCAAGCGAAAGTCGTTCGACAGTCGGGGTGGCGTAAGTCGGTGATGAGTTATAATTGTCGGTGATGCTTTGTCTATGGTGAGCCGAAATGAGTGTTGGTATCACGGTATAGGTTTTGCCGTCTGAAAATTTAACTTTGACCGGGTCGCGCGGCACTGAGATCTGGGTGTTGTCTTTGGCCTCGACAGTGAGGGTTAATTCAAGATTTTTCTCATCTTCGGTGCTGCGTACATTCACCTCAGCCCAAATAATATTGGGGTGGGTAATTGTATAACTTGTAGCGCCTTGGCCACATTTGTTTTCGCCGGCGAATAAATAGGGCCCATTTAATTTCTCGTGGGCTTGATGCTCTTTGATGTGCATTGGCGCGCAAGCCGCGAGAGCGGCTAGAAGCGCCGCCAACGACAGCACTGCGCGAGTCGCGAGAGCGGCTAGAAGCGCCGCCAACGACAGCACTGCGCGAGTCGCGAGAGCGGCTAGAAGCGCCGCCAACGACGGCACTGCGCGAGTCGCGATGGTGACGGCCAAGCTCTTGCTGGCCGTTAATCGAAACGAAGCCGCGTTGATTACTTTAAAGCGGCGATAGAAACTCATCTCGAAAGCTCATCAATTTGGCGGCGAATTTCGTCAAGGTGGCGGCGCAAAGCGGCGAGGCGTTCAGCTTCGACCTTGGCGATTCGATCGGCCTCATCGTTGTTCTCAAAATCAGCAAGCGCGGCTTCGAGTTCGATGCACGCGGCTTTGATACGGATTTGCGAATGATTTTTAGATCGAGCTGTCATATTGATCCAAAAAGGGTAGAGTTGGTGACTCCTTTTGACAAGCTGTTTTCAAAAAAGGTAATGGTAACCCATGGCAGAAGATATCATATACACGATGAAGGGCGTTTCGAAGGTTTACCCTCCGAACAAATACGTCTTAAAAGACATTTATCTCTCTTATTTCTACGGCGCCAAAATCGGCGTGTTGGGTTTGAACGGCTCGGGTAAATCGACGCTGATCAAAATCATGGCTGGGGCCGACCAAGAGTTCTTGGGTGAATCGTTTCCGGCTCGTGACTTTAAGATGGGCTACTTGCCCCAAGAGCCGAAACTTGATGAGACCAAAACCGTAAAAGAAAACATTCTTGACGGGATGGGCGAGATCTCGCGCCATCTGACCGAATTCAATACTATCAATGACAAACTTCAAAACCCCGATCTCGACCCCGATGAGATGGAGAAATTGATCGAGCGCCAAGCCGCCGTTCAAGAGAAAATTGAAAATCTGGGCGGTTGGGAAGTCGATCAGAAAATCGAACACGCTATGGATGCACTTCGTTGCCCTCCAGGCGATTCGAAAATCGACCGATTGTCAGGCGGAGAAGTTCGCCGTGTCGCTTTGACTCGTTTGCTTCTTTCGAACCCTGATATTTTATTGCTCGACGAGCCGACCAACCATCTCGATGCTGAATCGGTGGCGTGGCTTGAGCATTTTCTGCATGACTTCCCTGGGACTGTTATCGCGGTCACCCATGATCGCTACTTTTTAGATAATGTTGCGGGCTGGATTCTTGAGCTTGATCGCGGCGAGGGCATTCCGTTTAAGGGCAATTACTCGTCTTGGCTTGATCAAAAATCGCGTCGCCAACAAGTTGAGGCCAAAGAGCAAGACCGTCGCAATAAAACCCTTGAGCGCGAGCTTGAGTGGGTGCGCATGTCACCGCGCGCGCGACAGGCGAAGTCGAAGGCGCGTATTTCAAATTATGAAAATCTGATTAAAGAGGCGACTCCGGAGCAGCTCAAAGAGCTGACGATTTATATTCCGCCAGGGCCGCGTCTTGGTGATATCGTCGTTGAAGCCAAAGGGGTTTCAAAAGCCTATGGCGACAAATTGCTTTTTGATGATTTAAATTTCTCGTTACCTCGCGGCGGTATCGTTGGCATTGTCGGCCCGAATGGCGCTGGTAAAACAACGCTTTTCAGATTGATCACTGGCGAAGAGAAGGCCGACAAGGGCGAGTTCAAAGTGGGCGACACCGTGCGCATGGCCTACGTTGACCAGCGCCGCGACTCTCTCAATCTTGAGAATTCGGTGTGGCAAGAAATTTCGGGTGGCAACGACACGTTGACCATCGGTAAGCGCGAAATCAACTCGCGCGCTTACTGCGCAAAATTTAATTTGAACGGCGCCGACCAACAAAAAAAGGTCAAAGATCTTTCGGGCGGTGAGCGCAATCGGTTGTACATGGCAAAAATGCTTTTAAAAGAAGCCAATTTATTGCTGCTCGATGAGCCGTCAAACGATCTCGACGTCAACACCCTGCGCGCTCTCGAAGAGGCGCTACTCGAATTCGGCGGCAGCGCTGTCGTCATCAGCCATGATCGCTGGTTTTTAGATCGCATCTGCACCCACATTATGGCCTTCGAAGGTGACTCAAAAGTCAATTTCTTCACTGGCAACTACTCAGAGTACGAAGCCGATCTGAAGAAGCGTTTGGGCGTCGATACGCTGATCCCGAAACGCATCCGTTATCGTAAAATGAAAAACTAAGGGCCCTGGCCTAAAATCGACATCCTGGGGCGCCCACTTCGCGCCGAGGCCGCATCGCACACCACCGGGCGTATCGTTCGCCATGATCCCGCGGTGCTCGCTACGATTTCGCGCTCGTGCCCACGCGTCGCCCCAGCGCGCGCGTGATCACTACGATTTCGCGCGTACCATGGCTGGCGCCGGTCACCCGACGCCGTTCGCTCTGCTCAGCTCCGGCTCAGCGCCAATCTCGATTGCCACTCCAAATAATTTGACATGTTTGCAGTATCATTTTATACCTTCGCTCACATGGCCAAGCAAAAACAGCTTCAATTTTTAAGAAACAGCAAGAAAGAATACGGCGGCGACCTGCTTAAAAAACGAATCGGCCGCAGCGGTGGCCGGCCGGTTTCGACCCAACACACGATGCATTTTGTATTGCGCTCGACCCAGGCGACCGGTGCGTGGTCATTTACCCGCCACCAAAAAGCGATTCGGCGCATCCTCGAAAGGTTCGCGCTGAAAAACGGAGTGCGCCTCAAATCGATGGCGAACGTGGGCAATCACATCCACATTCACCTGCAGCTCACCAATCGTCATTCGTACCGCGCCTTTATTCGCGCAGTCACGAGCGCGATCATGATGGCGGTTACCGGCCTATCGCGCTGGCACCGCCCGACCGCGCGCAACCCACGCAAATTTTGGGACCGTCGGCCGTTTTCGCGAATCGTCGTTGGCTTCAAAGCACTGCTGACGCTTTCGGACTATATATTAATCAATCAGCTGGAGTCGCAAGGCTACGCCCGCAGCGAAGGCCGCTTTCTTTTGCAATGGCAGAAAGACCCTCAATTTAATTCGGGCTGACATGATCGGATCGCGCCAACACCGGGGAGTGGTCATCGCAGGTCGCTTCATCTGCGAGCGCGGCGCAATCTTCGAGTGCTGCGCAATCTTCGAGTGCTGCGCTATCTTCGAGTGCTGCGCTATCTTCGAGTGCTGCGCTATCTTCGAGTGCTGCGCTATCTTCGAGTGCTGCGCTAACTTCGAGTGCTGCGCTAACTTCGAGTGCTGCGCTATCTTCGAGTGCTGCGCTAACTTCGAGTGCTGCGCTATCTTCGAGTGCTGCGCTAACTTCGAGTGCTGCGCTATCTTCGGGTGCTGCGCTAACTTCGAGTGCTGCGCTATCTTCGGGTGCTGCGCTATCTTCGAGTGCGGCGCAATCTTCGAGTGCGGCGCAATCTTCGAGTGCTGCGCTATCTTCGAGTGCCGCGCTATCTTCGCAGGCCGCGCTAACTCCGCCATCCCCGTGGGATATCAAAAATTTTAAGCCGCTTTTTTATTCTGGGGCCGGCCGCTCTGCGATCGCGCGCTCGGCGAAGGTGAGGCTGCAGTCGAAGCTGACGGCGAAGCCTGTGCCGCCGTCGCAGTCGACGCTGCCGGCCCCGCCGCTGCCGCGGCCGCATCGGCCTGCAAACATCGCCGCAGCTCAGCCTGCGCGATCTCGTAAGCTTCTTGAATTAACAAAAAATCTTCCGGAGTCTTATCTAGCGAATTTTCGCGCCTACTTGAGGCGCTCGACGAATCCGGGGCGCCCGACTTGCGCGAAGCGCTCGGGGCCTGAGCCGGCGCATGCGCCTGCGCATCGGGGTGAAGCTTCAGGGCCAGCTTGCGAAAAACCTTTTTTAACGAGCGCAATGAAATCATTTGACCGCGAAACTGCAGTTGCTCGAGCGCGATCTGGGCCGCAGCACTTAGGTTTGCGACCGACCATTCGGGCTCTGCATGTGGGAGCGGGGCTGGTCTTTCTTCTGGGCGGGCTGGGCGGGCTGGGCGAGCTTGGCGGGTGCCGAGCGCGTGGGCGAAGTTCTGATGTGACGAGCGAAGCTTGTATGCTCCGGTGGCGGCCGTCGGGCTTGGCTTAAAAGCGAGGCGAGTTGAGTCTGGGATAAAAAGCTCATCTGTCGAGGTAGCAGAGCTGGTACTAGCCGCGCGCGAGGTGGAGCTCGCCAGGGCATCGCAGCCGTAATCGCCGTCACCGTAAGCGCACTTACCGTAATCGCCGTCACGATATGCGCTATCGTCGTAGGCACCGCCCGCAGCGGCCCCCGCGGCACCGCCCGCAGCAGCCCCCGCGCCACCGCCGCCCGCAGCGCCTGCGTCTTCGCCGGCAGCATCTTTGGCCAGGTACTCGTTTAGGATTTCATCGAAACTTGGTTCATGCTTCACATCAGTTTTTTCGGAAAATAAATCGAAGGCCTCGAGGGGCCGGAGGTCTAATATTGCAAGCGCAGCTTCGGTTATTGCGAGCAGAGCCCCGGTTATTGCAAGCGAAGCTTCGGTTATTGCCAGCTGAGCTCGAGGGTGGGGCTCCAGTTATTGCACGCACCGCTCGTAAGCCTCGGTCGCGCAACCCATTCTCTCGAGCTGATTAGGCTCTGAATGCCAGCGTCGGGACCTGACGGCTAGAGCGCCAAAGGTCTCCGATTCGCGCCGCCTCCCTAGAGAATTGGTTTCAGCCCCTCGAGAAACGGGGCGAATCGCCTCGTAAAAACCCGATTTTTCGAATGGGAGCAGCGTATTCTCAAGGCGAGATCGGCGTCCGCTCGGGGCAGGAACCGCGTGCACCCAAAGTGAAAAACCCCCGTCTTCGAGGGAAAAACCCCCGTCCTCGACCGAAAAACCCCATTTCTCGAGAGAAAATGCCCCGTTTTGGCTCGTAAAACCGCGATAATCAGACGTGAAATCGCCGTTTTGCCTATGGAAACGGCCGATTTCACCTCTGAGAACTCCACGCGCGCCGCACGATGAGCCGAAAATAAAAATGATTATTTTGTTTTTTTCTATTGCTTTTGCAAGTCGATCGCGGTGAAGATTGTGATTGAAAACGGTATATTGATACCAACAACCACTACAATCATTGGAGGCAATGATGGCAACAAAGGCGACTAAAAAAACTACGAAAAAAGCGACAGCTAAAAGAGCTACAGCTAAAAAAGCGACTGTAAAAAAAGCGAAGGCGAAACGTACGCCAAACGCAGCTTTCATGAGACCTTTGACTCCTAGCGCGGCATTGGCTGCAGTTGTGGGCGCAAAAGCTTTGCCCCGCACTCAAGTTGTTAAAAAACTTTGGCAGTACATCAAGAGCCACAAGCTTCAAGACGCTAAAAACCGTCGTAACATCAACGCTGATGCTACTTTGAAGCCGATTTTCGGCGGCAAAGGCACAGTGAGCATGTTCGAAATGACAAAACTTGTTAGCAAACACTTGAGCTAAGATTGTTTCTAAATAACCCGATCTAGGTTGGGTAGATAGAAATAGTGAAAGGCCCGCTTGCATTGAGCGGGCTTTTTTTTTACCTTAGCGGTCTATGACTCCAATCGCCGCCAATGACATTCGACTTATGGAGCGCGCCGGGCAACTCGCCGCGCGAACCCTGACCCACGTTGGCAAATACGTCAAAGCCGGCATCACTACCAACGAACTCGATAAAATTGCCGCTGACTTTGTGCGCAGCCATGGCGCGACTTCAGCCCCACTGGGCTACCACGGCTTTCCGAAATCGATTTGCACTTCAGTTAACTACTGCATCTGTCACGGGGTTCCAGACGACAAGCCCCTCAAAGACGGCGACGTCGTCAATGTCGACGTCACCGTCATTAAAGACGAGTATCATGGTGACACCAGCGCTATGTATTTCGTTGGCGAAGTTTCGAAAGAAGCCAAAGACATTTGCGAAGCAGCTCAAGGGGCAATGGACAAAGGTATAGACGAAGTAAAGCCCGGCGCGACGACCGGCGACATCGGCTTTGCCATTAACAAATACGTAACAAAACGCGGCTATTGGATAGTTAAAGAAATCGGCGGCCACGGCATTGGTAAGATTTTTCACGACGACCCGTGGGTCCCGTCATATGGCAAGAAGGGTAAAGGCGAAGAGTTGATCCCCTGGATCTGTCTAACAGTCGAGCCCATGATAAATAAAACAGCGGCCCCGATTAAAGAGTTCTCAATCGCAAAATCTTCGATAAAGTATTACGAGACGGGCGACAAGACCTTATCGGCGCAATACGAACACACGATTTTGGTCACTGATCGCGGGCACGAGATCCTGACACTAAGAGACTGAGCCAGCGAGATTAAACCTGCGCTTTGAAACCGCCGGTGAACGCAAACGAAACTACAGCAAAGGCGAACGCAATGACAAAAAAAGGGATACAAATGAAAACCAAAACTTCGGGCAAAATCTCAGCTAAATCTTCAAATGTTGATTATCGCGTTTGCGAAGCCGCCATGAACGACCCCAAAGAATTCGAGCGCCTCGCCCGATGGGGCCGCGAAGAAATCAATATTGCTGAAGACGAAATGCCCGGCCTCATGGCCTTGCGCGCCGAATTTGGCAAAGCACAGCCGCTAAAAGATGTACGCATTACGGGCTGCTTGCACATGACAATTCAAACCGCTGTGTTAATCGAAACTCTCACTCACCTCGGCGCCAAAGTTCGCTGGAGCAGTTGCAACATCTTCTCAACCCAAGACCAAGCCGCTGTTGCCGTTGCGGCTGCAGGCACTCCGGTATTTGCCTGGAAGGGTGAGACCGAAGAAGAATTCAACTGGTGCATCGAACAGACCATCACCGGTTGGGGCCCCAAAGGCTACGACCTTATTCTCGATGACGGTGGCGATTTGACCAATATGATGCACGAAAAACGTTTCGCCGATATTATCAAAAATATCGTCGGCCTTTCTGAAGAAACCACGACCGGCGTACACAATCTTGTGAAGTTGCACGAGAAGGGTTTGCTTAAATTACCGGCGATCAACGTTAACGACTCGGTCACAAAATCGAAATTCGATAATCTCTACGGCTGTCGCGAATCACTTGCCGACGGTATCAAGCGCGCCACCGACGTTATGCTTGCTGGCAAAGTTGTTGTGGTTGCAGGTTACGGCGATGTGGGCAAAGGCTGCGCGCTTTCGATGAAATCATATGGCGCTCGCGTTTTGGTAACTGAAATTGACCCGATTTGCGCTCTTCAGGCCGCGATGGAAGGCTTTGAAGTCACCACCATGGACGACGCCGCCGATCGCGCCGATATTTTTGTAACCGCCACGGGCTGCTGCGATATCGTGAACGAAAGTCATTTTAAGAAAATGCGCCACGGGGCCATCGTTTGCAACATTGGCCACTTCGATATCGAAATCGATATGGCTTGGGTAAATAAAAACAGCAAGACTCGCGAAATCAAACCGCAGGTCGACATTCACGAATTTAAAGACGGTCGCGAGATTATCGTTCTCGCCAAAGGCCGCTTAGTAAATCTTGGTTGTGCCACTGGCCACCCGAGCTTTGTGATGAGCAACTCTTTCACCAATCAAGTGATGGCTCAAATGGAGCTCTGGAAGAATCGTAAAACCGATAAATACAAAGAAATCGGCGTTTACCGTTTGCCCAAAGAGCTCGACGAAAAAGTTGCCGCTCTTCACCTAAATAAAATTGGCGTTAAGCTGACAAAGCTTTCGGCGAAACAGTCGAAGTATTTAGGTCTTGATCAAAACGGCCCGTTTAAACCCGAGCACTATCGCTACTAAAGGCGATCAATTACGCTCTGCCTGACGATGCCTAATCAGTTGGGTACCTAACATGGGTACCTAACATTGGTACCCAACCTACTAGGTGGGTACTTTTATAAAACTCGTATATCGCTTTAATTCATTGATCGATTCAATGATATCGCCGACTGCGCGGTGGCGCGATTCTTTTTTAGAATAGCTAATTTGATAGAAATTATTAAACAGCACTTTGAAGGCCGTCACATCGAGCATGCGGTAGTGCAGGCGCTCGTTGAGTCGTTTAAAGTATTTATTGATAAACAGGCGATCTTGGCCGATTGAGTTGCCGGCTAAAATGATTTTCTCTTTAGGCTCGAAATGTTTTTTCAAGAAATCAAGTAATTCAGATTCAACTTGCTCAGGCTGTTTGCCAGTCGGGATTAAAGCCGTCAGGCCTGAATCTCGGTGATGCGTTCTGTTCCAGTCGTCCATTTTGTCGATGTAGGTCTGGGGCTGCTTTACGACCGCGTGGTATTGATCGAGCGGCTCGAGGGCGGTGCTGGTCACCACGGCGGCCACTTCGATTATAACTTCTTTTTCGACATCAAGGCCGGTCATTTCTAGATCGACCCAAAGCAATTTAAACATTTAATTAAGATCGCTTTCTTGGCTTTAAGAAGTCAACACATGAATCATAGTCTTGATTTTTAAAACCAAAGACCGCTTCAGCGATGTTGGGTGATTTTTCGCTGATCCAGGTGCGAAAGGCAGGGCTAAATTTGGCGACGCTATAACTGTAGAAAATGGCGCCCAGGTCGGTCATGCCCCAGATGATCGAGTTACCGGTGTGTTGCAAAAGCGGCACTGGGGTTTGAGTCATCACCACCGCAAAATTTGAAAACGCCGAAACCACGAGCATTCGGGTGTTTGACTTAAATTCAATTCGTTGAATTTCGTTGCGCGAAAGTTCAGGCGGCTGCAATTGGCGAATGGCCTTAACCGCCGAATCATTAATCTGGCCGGCGCGAATATTCGAGTTGCCGATATCGAGCAACCCCTGAGAGATAAAGGCTTTGAAGCATGAGGCCATAATCAAGTAGCCGACCGACGCATAATAATTGAACGGATACATATTTGAGGCCGTATAATTAATATGGTTCGCTAAATCAACAGTCGGAAAGTAGTCGATTCCGAACGCTTTAAAAATGCCGACAATTAAAACCATAAACGGGGTTTCGGTTAGCATAAACTTAAGCGCCGAGTGCAACAGATTGTGCGTTTTAGTTTTGAGAAACTTTTGATCAACTTCGCTCGTGATGCGGTCACGCTCGTCTTGATTTTTGCCCGAGATCAGCGCGCCAAGGCGAGTGGCCCCGCGTACCGGGCCGCGAATCAACCAGTGAGAGGTCGTGCCGATGTTATTCAGCCAGCCCATATAGGTTGGGCCGTAGAGTTGAATCACACGACTTAAATAACCAAAGGTGACTGAGGTCGTGAGAGAAGCCAAAACTGCGGGCAGGGTCATTTCGCGCGAAAAATAGAAACCCAAGGCGACCGCGCCGCCGACCACCGCAAAGCGCGCGTAGGCGAAGGTGTGCGAGTAGCGTTTAACGTTTTTGAATTTGTCGCCGGCGTCGCCCGTCGTTAATTTCTTAAAGGCCCTCACAACCAGGGGTACTTTAACCACGACTTCGGTTTCGTTTAAATATTTTAGATAAGCATCAAAGCGGGTGAGAGATTTGCCTGCAGCGGCAGCTTCAACTCGGGCCTTTTGCTCGTCGGCTTTGGCCGCTCGCCAGTCGATGGCGATTTTTTGCATACGATCTTTGGCATCATCGTATTTTGCGCCAAACCAACCGCGCAATTCTTGAAAGGCGCTGAGTCTAACGATCGGGCGCGTGACATTCTCAGCATTAAGGCCCCACTCAGCCGGGTCAACATCGAGAGTGTTTTCGGGGGCATCATT
The DNA here is from genome assembly GCA_903833275.1 of uncultured Bdellovibrionales bacterium. Taxonomy (GTDB): domain Bacteria; phylum Bdellovibrionota; class Bdellovibrionia; order Bdellovibrionales; family UBA1609; genus RBG-16-40-8. Next base: position 3,209 of record CAILEP010000011.1, on the reverse strand, counting down.
GTCGACCGACATTTCGATAAGGCCGGTCTCGGTGCCACTCGCCGCATCTTTTTGCAGTTGTTGTTTGAGAAACGCTTTGCCCGATTCGTCTTGATCGGCGTCTTGCGCTTGCGCGTAATCAAGGGTGACTTTTATTTCGCCAAGATTCGCGTCTTGAATCGTAAGTTCGTGCTCAAGTACGGGCAGCGCCCCGCGCGTGTCAGCCGCCTGCGCGAGGGCTTCATCTGGGGTCGCCGCGAGATCTGCGCCACGAACAGCGGTGATAACCGGCGCGGTGGTGGTCTCAGCCTGGGCGCTAACATTAGGCGTACCGCTAACATTAGGCGTACCGCCAATATCGGGCGTACCGCCCGCCCATGCTGTGGCAACCGGGTCGCAAGCGAGTAGGGTGGCGATCAGCAGTGATAAAAATCTTTGAGACTTGGCGTGCACGGCAGAGAGCTCCATATGAGTAAATAGTTCTGGTGGGCCATTATGCGATATAAAGTAGCGCATGAGCAAATGTATTTAACTATGCGAAACCACAAAGGGTCTTGGTGTGAAAGTATTACAAGACCACTATTCTTAAGGCCTCCGGTTAGTTGCGCTTGAAAGTGCCCAAGCGGCGCGATGAGAGCGACAATTTTTGGCAAATTTGCCGTTAAATTCTGTATAAGGTTTGGTTATAGGAGCATCAGGCATGACTCAAAAGACTCAACGACACACGAATTTTATCGGTGGCGAATTCGTCGCCCCCAAGAGCGGCAAGTACCTTCAGAAGTTCGACCCAACGACCGGTGAAGTGATGGCCGAGGTGCCTGATAGCGATGCGCTCGATGTGGTGACGGCGGTCAAGGCCGCGCACAGTGCTCTCGAAAAGTGGTCCGAGACCCCAGCCCGCGAGCGTGCCAAAATTCTCATGCGCATTGCAGATTTGCTCGAAGCCCGCGCTGAAGAATTCGCCGATATCGAATCGCGCGAAGTCGGCAAGCCGGTGTGGCTCGCGCGCGAAACCGACCTGCCGCGTGCGATTCTTAATTTTCGATTTTTCGCCGCTAAAATTTTAACCGAAACCACCATGGCGGCCGACCAAGACGGCAAATGGCTCAACTACGTTTTGCGCCAGCCGGTCGGTGTCTGTGGTCTCATCGGGCCCTGGAACTTACCCCTCTACACAATGACCTTTAAGCTCGCGCCCTGTTTGGCCATGGGCAACGTCGCAGTATGCAAACCGTCAGAGCTGACCCCAGGCTCGCTGTTAAAGCTTGCCGAAATTTTAAACGAAGCCGGGTTGCCGCCCGGGGTTTGCAATATCGTGTGCGGTCGAGGTGAAACCGCAGGCGCCGCGCTCGTGCAGCACCCAGGGGTGCCACTGATATCTTTTACCGGCGGAACCGACACCGGCACTAAAATCCAACAGCTCGCAGCGCCGCAAACTAAAAAACTGAGCCTCGAGCTCGGCGGCAAAAATGCCAACATTATTTTAAAAGACGCCGACATTGCCAAGGCGGTGCAGGGTTCGATTCGCGCTGCCTTTTTAAACTCAGGCCAAATTTGCCTCTGCGGTTCGCGCTTGCTCGTGCAAGACGATATCTACCAAAAGTTTATTGAAGAATTTCGCAAACAAACTCAAGAGCTCAAAGTCGGCGACCCGCGCGAAAAAGACACCTTTATGGGGCCTTTGATCAGCCGTGAGCAATTGCAAAAAACCCTAGATGCCGTCGAGCAGGCCAAGAAAGAGGCGGGCCGCGTAACGGTGGGTGGCCAGGCGCCGACCCATACCCCGGCCGGCATGAAGGGCGGTTATTTCTATGCCCCGACCATTATCGAAGACCTAACAAACTGCTCAGATATTTGGCAGCGCGAGATTTTTGGCCCCGTGGTGACAGTCGCGAGCTTTAAATACGCGCACAACGCCGTCACCCTCGCCAACACTTCACCCTACGGCTTGTCAGTAAGCCTCTGGACGGCCGACATCTCGCGCGCCCACAAACTGGCGGCCCAAATCGACGCCGCCACGGTGTGGGTCAATACGTGGGCTCAGCGCGACCCTCGCGTGCCGTTTGGTGGGGCAAAAGCCTCAGGCTTCGGCCGCGAAGGCGGCGACTGTTCACTCGATTTTTATTCTGAGTTAAAAACGATTTGCGTGGCAATTGGCTAGGCCCGCAAAAAGAAAGGGCGCCCTAAAAGCGCCCGCGAGAGCTATTTCTTTTTAAGCTGATAAATCCACTCAGCGCTTTTGTAGCTGTCGTTAGTCGACGCGGTCACCGTGCGATCAAGAGTCACAACCCCAGATTGCGGGTCGACTGTGAAACCACGAGTTTCGCCGTTGGTAGAGCTATCTGGGTTCTGGCGAGAGACCGTGTAAATCGAGCTATTGTCAGTGTTGGTAAACGCGCCCGTGATCACCGTGCCGTCTTTCTGTTCTTGCTTAAATTCAGCCATATCGATGTCATGCTGTTTCTGGCCGAGCTCATCAGTAAATGCGATTTCATAGGTCGCGGCATCTTTGGCCGTTACGCGCAGCTCAGTGATGCGGCAATAGTAGTCTTTCGGGTTGGGCGAATAATTCTCCGTAAACTGACAATCTTTCACCGCATAAGTGCCGGTAAAATCGGCCATGGTCGCCGGGTTGGCGTGAGCCAATGAAAATTGTGCCGATAAAGCGATAAGTGCCTGAAGTAAAATCATTAGAATCCCCCTTTAAAGGTATATGGCAGCGAGAAATGTTCGATGTGGCAACGTAAACCCGCTGCTTTTGCTAAATTGCACAACGTGTCATTCAAACTCGTTGAACTTAGGGTGCCCTCGACCATATATTCTTGGCCTGCAATTTATTGCATTTAATTTGTCGCTTATGCGGAGTGGTAGTTAAGTTGGTTATAACGCTCGCCTGTCACGCGAGAGGCCACGGGTTCGAGTCCCGTCCACTCCGCCAATTATTCCTGAGACGAAATTCTTTCCTCCTGCGTGACACGCAGGGGGATCGAAATTCGACTCAGAACTAATTGGGGTTCTACGGTTCTACTCGGTTCGTAGTGGGTAATTTAAAAAAATCTATCAGACACAAGCGGTTCTACTCGGTTCGTAGTGGGTAATTTAAAAAAATCTGGCTCTACGCCAAAAGCGGGGGCAACCAAACTTTCGTCATCCGCAGAACGCCTTAACTCTGATTCTAAAATTGTTAAAATTCCGCATTCCGTAAGCGCGATTTAATATCTCATCCATTC
>CAILEP010000010.1 GCA_903833275.1 uncultured Bdellovibrionales bacterium | reverse complement strand
GGCGGCGGTATTATAACGAGAAAAGACCGCACACATCTCTCAAGATGAAAACGCCAAATCAGTTTGAGAAAGAGTTCGATCAACAAACCTGACGCTGGACCCTGGAAATTTGGGGTGGATCAAAATTTCGGCCAGGCTCACTTTAAGTTCACATTCACTTTTTCTCCTTTCATTTTTCAACCACCCAAAGAGCGAGAGGCATTTGTAAAAGGACCTTGCCATTCATCTGGCGTTGAGCATTTGCGATTTCGAGAATTCGTGAACGCAGTTCAGAACGTTTGTCTTGCGGGACAATGTTGACTGAAACCAATGTGTTGCAAAACGCCCACGCCCCATCGGGCGTCACTTCAATATTGAGATAAAACGGCGTGAACTGTTCAACGCTTTTAAAGCGCGGTAAAAATAATTCTTTTAATCCATCTAAATTTCGCGTGCGAATATCACCATTCGGCAACTGTTTAAATTGAGGATAGTGTGACTTGATAAAGTCTAAAATGGTCGCGTTAAATAAGCCCAACGTTCCGCTGGCAGGTTCGGTTGAATTGGTGACAGCCAATAGACGGCCACCCTTTTTCAAAACTCTATAAATTTCGTCGACCACAGGTTCTATAGGCCGCATCAACATCATCGACATATGAGCACCAATTAAATCGATGGATTCATCTGAAAACGGCAAGTTTTGAGCTCGGGCTGCGACAAATTTAATTTGCGAATTGTTGCCATAATCTTTAGCAGCGATCTTTATTTCGTCTTCGGACATATCCACAGCCGTGACAAGATCATTCTTTCTAATTTGGGGACTTATATATTTAAGCATATGACCCGACCCTGAACCGAGATCAATCAATCGTTGTGCAGGTCGATGAAAGAGTTCTATATTTTTAGCTAAGATTTCATACGAGCTAGGACCGAGATTTGTATTGTGGTTGGCAAAAACCGCCGGCGAACAGGCCGGAAGTTCTTTGTAAATCTTCAAAAGGTAGGCGTTCCATGCATCGTCCGAGGGGGTAATCCCTGAAAAAATTTTTGATTCAAAATTAATGTTGATTAACGATTCACATGTTTGCTCGGCCATATGTCTAATCTCCAGCTTGTTATCTGCTTGCAATCGAAGCGGTAAAGATATCACGAGGCAAACGGTCACTTTAACGACCACGTTTAAATGTGAGCTACGATTCGTATTCACAAACTGGGCCCAGTATCTCAGATTTTGAACTGCCACTTCCGTTCTTTTCGCCCGTATTTTTAGGGCTATTGTTTTCAACTCGGGACCACCGCTGTTTTTTTGCATTACCGAAAGAACTGCAAACCATGCGCCATGAAGCTCAGAGACCCATTCAACAAGCGATATTGGGACCCTTAAATATCAATTTAATTACAAGCGTTTGGCGAATGCTTCTAAGTGAGCTGGTATGAGCTTTTGGCCCGAGAACCCGCGGAAATGCTCGTTTCTTGGACTCAGACTCCAATAAATGAGAAATGGCATCCGGGCAGAGGGAGTTGCCGCGCGGGCTAGAAAAGCCCTAAAAAGTGCCCAGCTTTTAGCCAGAGCGCCCCAATTTGTCACAAATTTTTACATTTTCATTTTCACGGACGGCTTTTATGGGACGGCACGAGCAGACGACCAGCAGAGAAGTTTGCACTATCGCCCCGAAGACGGCGTTACAATCGGTGTTCTTTTACTAGGCTGCGATGGCCTTTAAAATGGCGGCTAGGGTGCTAAGGGTTGGATTGAACTCTTTCTCATCGTTGGTGAGGTTGACCTGCCCCCCGAAAATTGGACCAGTCCCAATCGG
>CAILEP010000009.1 GCA_903833275.1 uncultured Bdellovibrionales bacterium | reverse complement strand
CGCCGGCGCTTTAGATGGAGCTCCGCCGTGACCAATCAGAATTGCGAGTCTGGCCCCAGGTTAATTTTCGAAAAATTCTTGCAAGTAAAGTTCGGTTTGATCGGACTTCGGCGGCCCGCGGGCTGGCGCAAGTTTTGGCGCCGATGATGGCATACCCATGTGACTTAGAATTTTTTTGATCACTTTCGGGTCTTCGATGGCTGCTATGATTTTGACTTTGCCCTGGCAGCGCGAACACACCGAGATATCGATATTGAAGACCCGCTTGAGTAACTGCGCCCAGGCGATGCGTTTAGCTGAAGCCGGTGGCTTGTCGGAATCTGCTGGATGTACGGCTCCCGCCGCAGCGGCTGTTGTTAACGTAAGCTCTGATTTTTTCTTCGGCACGATCAGTTTGCGGTATTTGTAGTGCGGGCCCAAAACCCCATGAAATCGCGTTAAGTGCACGCGTGGCCGCGGCACAAGGGCTGCCAGTCGCTCCATCATCTCTAGTGGTGTAAGCTTGATGGCGGTTGTGCCGTCGTCCCAAGGCTTTTTGAATCTGTAGATGACATCACCGGTGTCGTTTAGCGAGAGACGACTTTCCGCGACAGCCGGTCTAGCGATGTATCTACAAATGCGCTCCAGTTTGTCGCGCTCATGTTTTTTGGTGGCGACCCCTGCGTGCAGTGAAAAACTTGAAGTGGCGACCCCTGCGTGAAGTGAAAGAATCGCTGTCGCGCGCAGGCCTGGGTAAAGAAAAAATATTTCAAGTTTACTTTTTGCCGCGGGGTCGTATTTTTTGTAGGCCTCAAGAGTTGTCATCATAAGCGACCCACAGAATATCATCGGCTCGAATTGTAACCAAAGCCTAAACGCGATACGAGAGCTAGTTTTGAAACCACCTAGACCCGACTTCGGTCACTAAAAGGTCATCTAATCGCCGCAGTGATATGGCCCGCGGCGACGGCCAAGCTAGAATTTAATTCAGCTCTCAACGCGAGATTAATTTCCGCTGACATCAAAGAAGAGCGCGTCGGCGGCAACAGAATCACACTTGCGACCCTTGCTATCAGTGGCGCGAACGGTGATGTAACCGCCATCGCCCCAGCCGCTGCCCCAAGAATTGCGAATCAACCATTTGCCCACTCGAGGCGGCAAGTTGCCTTTCGCATCGAAAACACAATTGCCATCTTTATCGACGCTCTTCTCACAATTGTAACCTTCGATTACAACCATGTGATTGATGTCTTTTGGGTCTTGATCGCTGCAGTCGTTGTAGGTACCACCGTCGTAATGTTGAAAGCTGTCAATGACGGTAATATCGATCGCGACGGGCTGATGAAGAACTCCAACAACATAGGCAATATCTTGAAACGATGGCACCGGTGCATCTGGGTGCGCACCAACGTCTGTGCCGAGAAGTTTATAAGAAACTGCCGACGCTATGGCCGGCTTTGGCTCACATTTACCCTGAAACGCATTGTAGTATCCGTCGCTGCCATTTTTCGGAGCCCCAAGCGGCGCAAGCAAAAGATCGGCCGCGGCGAAGTCACCACCGGCACAGCCTTGCATATCTTTGTCGCAGTTGAGTAAGTAATTAAATGAAAGCCGACCTGGGTCTTTGCCGTTTGTCATTAACGAACCACGAAGCGTGGTTGTCAGAGCGAAATCCCAACAGCTGCCGCATTGGCCCTGGTCTTCAACTGGCCCGGCTTTTCTGCGCAGGGTGTATTTCGAGGGCACTTTATTCGCTGCGCTTGCGAAACTGACTCGCGGGGTTGTGCTCAAAAACTTCACCGTGTGCGCTTGGCGAACAAAACCAGTTGCATGAACGGCACCCGTTTTGCGCACTTTGAAAGTTGGTTTCTCAACGTTTTCAGCTTTAACCAACACCGGCACGCTCAAAAGCATCGCAAACATAACCCAGGCAAGACTTCTTTTCATAAACCACCTCGTATGAGGCGGTTCGGTAGATCTTTTTTTTAATTCAACGCCACGAAAGTATTGGCTTTGCGTCTTTCTCAAAATAGGGCGTATCAAAGTTAGATTCTAAGAAATTTCTAGCGATCCCAGGCGGCAGAATCCCAGTCGGTAAACTGGTTGATCGTCGAATCGCTTTGCGATGCGTTCGGGTAAACGCCTGTGATATCTTGATCGGTAATGATTAATGTCATTGAGTAAACCGGCTGGTTCCATTGATCTACGCATTCAAACACATAATCTTTAAAATTCGACGCACCACCAGCAAAACCATCGCTTGCATGAAGTGTAAAATCAAAACCTACGCCAATCCTCTCGGCTGCCGAAAGATTATTAACGGACGCACGATTTGAGCCATAGCTTCGCGAATTCGCGGATTGCAAGCTCCAGCTTGCCGTGGCCTGGTCAGTTGTAACTTTCGAGTAGGACGAGGTGTAATTCGGGAACCCACTAATGATAACCGGTGCCGCGCCTCCGAAGCAATTTGCCGGGGTTGGAGACTTCGTACAATCCACTGTCGTCCCCGCCGCGATCCACGGCGCCGAAAAAGCTGTACCTTGAGTTTTCGGAACATAATAGTAAGGACGAAAGATCACTCGATCGCAAACAGGTACACCACTGACTGAACCGACATTGATAGTCCAGGTAAGCGCGCTGAAGAAAAGTCGGCCCTCTGGTATTGCAACAGACGTAGTCGGCGCCCCAAGAGTGTTCGTGCAAGCTACTGCTGCGCCGTAAGTGGCAGTGCCGGCAGCGATCTTACAGTCGGCCTCGGTAGTTGCGGTCTGATCGCCACTTTCGTACTTCGAAGTGATCACAACTTCAAAAGCAGGCGGGGTCGAAGTCGGCGTGGGCGTAGGTGTCGCTGTCGGTGAAGCCGACGGCGAAGCAACGGGCGATGTCGAAGCCGAGGCTGTGATTTCAGGCTTGCCCGAGCAAGCTGCGGCAATTATTGCGGCCGTTACCAGCAAAACAAAATAAGCCTGTAATGTTGAGTTGCCCGAAGGCTCACGCAATTCATTCATACAGACCTTCATCGGTCGATGTTTTTAATAAATTAACAAAGTCTCAATAGAAGACAGACTAAGCTTGAACTCGACGTTTGGCCCTGCCTCAATCTGAGTCGCTATTTTTTTAAAAGTGAATTCATCTTCCACATCGGCATAAAGATCGCCAATGCGAGAACAAGAACAAACCCGAAAATAAAAAACAGCGGATAGGAAGTTTAAAGGCTATTTCTAGCCCTTTTGTCAGGTATCGGTCCCGATCTTTCAGTTAATTTCCGCACTGATTGACTGTGGTTTCAAGCGAATTCTGCCCTGACCTGAGCGTACGAGCCTTAAAATCTGGT
>CAILEP010000008.1 GCA_903833275.1 uncultured Bdellovibrionales bacterium | reverse complement strand
GTTCGACCACACAGCAGTTTAAATGGTAAACCGCCAGCACCGCTAACAATCACACTGAGTGATAAACATGTTGCTTAAACAAATTCAGTCCGATAGAAGGTGGGCCAATTCGTGGGGGCAGGTCAAGGGCACCGAAGTATTATCAACCGATATCAAGGATTACGTTGATCACAAACAAAGCGAACTAAAGGCCACCGGCTCAAAGATTGAAGTGAAATTTCATGGCAACTACCGCAAAGGGGTAGTAAATGGTGAGCGAAATGAGCTTTTGCGAATTGTCGACAACCTTGTTTCGAATTCAATTAAGGCTGCGGACAAGGTCAGCAATCAAGTCCTTGTTAATGTCATGATGGATTCAAAGCGCGAAAGAGTGATCATAAGTGTTGCCGACGATTGTCGTGGTATGGCCGAGGGTCTTCGAAGTCGAATCTTTGAAAAGCAGGTGAAGGGCCAGGATAGCACGGGCTATGGATTGGGTTTGTATTATGTGAAACAAACCGTAGATCGCTTAGGTGGCATGATTGAGGTGACCTCCAGGGTTGAGGTTGGCACTTTGATCGCTATCGAATTGCCGGCGACCTTTGATAAAATTGGCGGTATTCAACTTGAGGCGTAATCGATTGGTTTTATTTGTTATTGCCATCCTTTGCTTTGAAGGTATTTCGGCTCTTGCGAATGCCCAGGCTCCAAATTGTAACAGAGTATTCATGAGAACCAGTGAGGCGACTATGGGCAGCTTGAACATGGAAAAATTTGGAAATCTATTTTTCGAACGTCACGAAAGCCCTACGACGAAGGTCAATTGCCGACCGATAGTTCTTTTGCCAGGGGGGCCTTCGATCGCGGGCACTTATTTGAACCATTTAGCAGATCAGCTTAGTCTAAAGTATTGTGGTCTAGTGTTTAGATTGGTTTTGCCTAATCACGAGATTGATTCGGATAAGCCTAGCAATTTAAAGTTCGAAGACGTCTACGCTTTGGTTTCGAATTCAATTGATGCTATTCAATTAAAGTATAGGCAGAAGCCAACTCTCATTGGGCATTCCTTTGGCGCGCTCTTAACAGCCACTCTATTAGAGCGACGACCCGAGTTGGCTGCAGAAGCTATATTAATGAACTCGCCTATGGCCCTGACGGGATGGGCACGATTTTCTGCTAAAATGAAAGAAACCGGCGTGCCGTCTTCGGCAAATATTCACGACGAAGAATCATTCAGGTCGTGGTGGCAGAAGGTTCTACCGCTTTATTTCGCAAAGGCACCGGATTTAGCTGAGCTTAGCCTACTTTCAAACATTACTTATTTTGCCAAGTCAGCCCAGCAAGAAGATGCGGCGCCGGTTTTTGAAAATATTTTCAAAGCTCTGGCCGCCAGAAAGTCTCGAAATATTCGTATAATTCTCGGGGATTTGGACATAATTGGCCCGGATAATAGCAATGAATCAATTCAGACACTTTTTGGAGAATTGGTGTACATTATGCCGAATGTTGGGCATTTTCCGATGCTTGAAAACGAGCTTGAAACTCTTAAGCAAATTGACTATTTGATTGGTAATAGTGTTAACCAAAGGGAGATCTTATGAAATTTGTAATTCTGTACGTACTCGCGCTTGCATTGGGTTTTGGTATACTTTCATATATTTCGTCTTCAAAAATTGATGCGACAAAGGCATTTTCTGTTGCTGGCGCTGATCCCAGCTAGTCGAAAATAGTAGGGCACGGAATGCACCCCAAGTGGATCGCTCGAATTGAAAAGGCCGTCTACTTGGGCGCCTCTATTTTTGTTTTCGTCCGGATTATTGTTCTGGTTTTTGCAGGCCAGGGCAAGCCGGGTGTGGGTCTTGAAGTTCTACCGATCCTGAAATATATTTTAGTACTGACTTTACTATTTTCGAGTCGGCCGGCATTGAAATATAGAACCACCCTCTTGTCTACAATCGGCCTACTTCTTTCGTTTGTCCCCCCCCCGCCTTCATGGTGTTTCCGTTAACTTCAGGGGTCGGCGCTTCTGATTTGCTCCTGGTTGCCAGCTTTCTCTTCTATACATTGGTGCTTTTGTTAGCCCTCGTTCGATTGGGGCGAAGCTTTGGTGTTGCCCCGGCATTGCGCACCGTCAGGGTTGAGTGGCCCTACGATAAACTACGGCACCCAATGTACGGTGCTTACATCCATTTGTTCGGCCTAACATTGATCGCCTTCCCATCGGTTAGAAATTTTTGGTTGGTGATCTTATGCCTTTTTGGCTTTTTTTTACGAGCGCGAGAAGAAGAAGCGGTCCTAAAAACCGACGAAGTCTATAAATCTGTTTTAAAAGTAAAGAATCGATTTTTTGGTTGGGCGTTTAGTGCCCCTTTCGTGGCAGCTCTTCTTTCTTCCATTTTGTTTGGCCCCCGAAATGTAAATCAGGTTCGCCTTTCGTTTCCATATTCAATTATGACTCTCAACCCATTAGTTTACGACGAATGGCACGCTGTTTTTCTAGGTAATCATATCTATCGGCGCTTTTCTGATGATACCGACCGGCGCATTCTTGGGGTATCAAAAGACGTGAATTTGGCTTGCTTAGGTAAAAATGGCCGGGTGAGTAGCGAGGCGCTTGGTTGCGAACAGAGCCGTTTGGCGTTCAACTTTCGCGAGTTTAATGATTGCAATAGTCGTTTAGTTAGCAAAAACGAATTGGGCGAAGAATTAAAAGCTGTCCTTAGAAAGATGAATTGGATATTTCCCGGTGCGAAAGATTGCAATCTCGAGAATTTCGATGTTTGTCTTATTGGGCCCTACGTAAGAGATCTATCTCGACGATTTGAGAACATATATTTGCGGTTTGGCTGGCTTCACGATTCAGGGCATTTTAATGCGAAGATTGGCGCTGGGCCCTATTGCATGACCCATTATGAATTGAACAAAGATCAGTCAATAAAGGCGGGGGCCCTCGAGCCAATAGACGATTTTAAAGATCTGCCCCAAATTAGCTTCGATGTAAGCGAGGGTAAACATGAGTTTCATGATTTAGCTCTTTTCGGTTTTGAAGGATTTGAAAATGATCGGCGTAAGGACATAAGTTCAAATACGCCACTCGGCTATTTCACTATTTCAAACCCGACTTATGAGAATACTTGTTTACCCTGGGAGACTGAAACGGCCGTAGCGATTGTTCAGAAATACTTGGTGATGACAAATGCAATTTATCCTGACGCGACAGATTTAACTCAACTCTTGCCCTCAGGTGGGCAAAAAAAATGCGTCGGTCGCGAAGGGTTTACAGCATCGCTGAGCACTTTTATGCTTCCGGATTTTATATTTGATTGCGAGAAGCTCGCTGCGGAATTGAATCAGTACTTTGAGAAAATAAACAAGAGCTATGGGCGGCTGGCTACTTGTGGAGATACTACGCGATTAATAATCTCGAAGGTCGTGACCGGCTCAAAAGAGTGGGCTGGTTATTTATCTCCTTTGTCGCCGGGTTACTCGGGCCGTGCGGCCCTTAGCGTTCAGTATTTTTCAAATAGATCTGCAGGTTCTTGGGTGCCCGGTGCGATCGTGCCAGAAAAAGATTTTCGGCTTATTGGTGTGGGCAAATCTTTAGTCACGGTTGACCCGAAAGTAATTTGCGGTATTAAGCCGCAAGCGCTGGGTCTGGGCGACCTATACGTAACAGATTTGAATTTATGTTCTAAGAAAGGTTTCTGGGCTTCTCTTACAAAGAAACAGTAACTCGCAAGAATGTCGCCGGGATGCGTGTGGCGTTTTCGCTCGAACTTTTGTTTTGGCTTTTAAACAATGCTTCAAGCTCTCGCTGTAGCTCGTCAGCACGACCACTTTGCTCTGCGGCTTCGAAGGCATTCATCGTTGGGCCATAATAATTTCGGAAGGTAGCAAGGCATTCAGTCGGTGAACGAGGCATTCGAAACGTAAAGGTTTCGGTTGAGAACGAGATGTTGTCTTTTGAAACCCCGGCTTCGCCAAATCTTTCGATCACATTTTCTTCAATACCCCAGGTCATTGGGCTGATGAAACCGTCAGCAGGGGGTGGTGAGTATGTTGAGCAAACTTTCAAAATTTGTGCGACAAGGGTCGGGTCATTCGGAATCCAATTGCCCATAATTATGCGACCGCGTGGGCGCACCACGCGCACCAATTCTCTTGCGACGTCAAAAGGCTTTGGCGAAAACATGGCCCCGAAAATACTGACGGCTAAATCAAAAGAGCGATCTTTTATTTCGTGCAGGTTAGAGGCATCACCCTCTTGAAATTTACAATTCGTAAGGCCGATCTGATGGGCGCGTTTGTTGCCGGCAGCAACCAGGTTTTTTGCAATATCAACGCCCAACACGTGAGCGCCAAGTTTTGCCGCGGGCACAGCAGTCGTACCATCGCCACAGCCGAGATCGAGAACCTTGAGCCCCTTAGAGATTTCAAAATCCTTTACAAGTGCTTCGCCGCTTTCTCGCATATATTCTGCGATCCGGGTAAAATCGCCTTTTTCCCAGAGGGCTTTGTTCGAACTCATCATTGTGCTCGCTTTCGGTGGCTAGAAAAACCAGTAGGTTGAACAGTCAGGCTACTCCTCAACCAACCAGGCGGCAATGCGCAACCGGGCGTCGAATACGCTTGGCCTGTCGACTCGGTGTATTTGCCCTGCTTATGAAGGCAAATGATCTTAGGCAGACAAGTGACGAAAATAGGCAACTTATACACCCGGTTTGGCCTCTGCAGCCTGCCCAGCCAGATTCTTGGGTCATTTTGCAGGCAATTTCACCGGTTTTGGTGTTTTTTTTGGCATGCCGCATGCAATCACTAGCAGTCAATAATGCGAATGCTATCGGCTTTTTTATTTATTATTGCAACGTCGTCGGTTTGGGCAAATACCGCCCTGGCAACTTCGACGCCAATCGATGAGTCTCGTGCTCTTTCGGCTCTTATTGAGACCTATAAAGAACTACCGCAGAATAAGGCCGAACTAATAGAGCAGGTGCGATCTGATTTTAGTGAAGCCAGTCGGCCTTACCTTGACGATCTTATTAGAGCTAGTTCGTATAAAGATGTAGAGGTCTTTGTTGCAGCACTTGAAAATACTGAAGACCCGGTGGTTTTAGCCCGTCTCGCAGAGCGATTGCAGGACCAAGGCGGAACCTACATACGTTTTCTGGCTTTGGTTCAGGCTCGCATTCGGCAAGACCCTGCCAAACTTGAACACATGAAAAATTTAGCCGATCAATTGTTGAGTCATCTGAAAAATAAAAAATTGAAGAAGATTGCGATCGCGCAACGGTCGACGAACGCATTTATGACCGTAGGGGCCTAGGTCGCATTGATGTACGCCTATTGGGTTGAGTTGGCCCATGGTAACCCAATTGCTCAAGAGCATTTTCTCGATAAAATGGCCTACGCCCCACCAGCCTTCGCGATTTTAATGGCCATGTCTACCTACGCTGATTTCAAAGCTTTGAAGGTCGGTTGGATGGCTGGTCGTGAGCGCAGTCTGGCTCGCAAAAAAGCGATCGCAAGTGTAAACACAATTCGCCGACTTCTAAAAGAGCTTAAAAATACCCCAGAAGCCGAGGTGACTCTCGCTTCGATGCACTATTATGGTTCTTCTCAGGCCGAAAGTGACTTGCAGAGCTCAGTCGCAGACATGGCGGTCGAGTACGCAAACGAAATGAAATTTCTGCGAAGCCAGGGCAATTGGGGTCAGGTCGAAGCTTTCGCGCGCTCTCAAAAATTCTTTGATCTAGTCAACGAGTTACGAATATCGCTAACCGAAAGTGAAAAGCAGTTGCTCAATATTCAATTTCAAAAAAGAGGCCTCAACCCACCGCTCGCGGTTTCGCCAAAAATTTTGTTGTGCGAAGGTAAAATTCGAGCTGAGTTCTCAAAATGGATGGGCGGCGGCGGCAAAGAGCGCGATATGCGCTCAACAATGCTTCGACGAAATGAAGAGGCGACCGATGAAGTGATCGAGATTACGCATTTAAGTCACGGTGCTGAGTGGTCGGTTTTGGGCGCAAGTATTGGGCTCACCATCGCGGGTATCGAGGCTGGCATCGGTTCAGAGCCTACGGCAATGGATCATCTCTTTGGGCCGCAGGTTGTCGACCTATTGCGCGAGAATAGCCATGCCATGTATTTGATTGTAAAGGTGAGTGTATTGGGCCCGCTTTTCTATCAAGCGGCTGAGTTTACTCGACGCTTTAAGATGGTGCGTGCGATGGCGAAAGGTGCCGTCGAGCTCAATATGGACGCCCTTATGCGATTGCTCAATATCTCGAAGCCCGTTCAGGTTCTCGATCAACCAACCGAGCTTACGTCTGAACAAGTTCTTGAGGGTTTCGAGCTTGCGCCCGAATTGAAAAAGAAAAATATAGAAAATTGCAAAGCGCTCTTACTCGGTAATTAATTTGGCGAGTGTTCATCTTGGTCTCGAAAATCCAAAACTATTTCTGAGTTTCAATCGCGCGTAAGCGAAAGATCATAAATCCAGAAAGAGCAGTGAAAATTGAAGCGCCGGCGATCAAACCGCTGTCGGCTTTTAGAATCCCAATGCCTGCATCTTGTAAATTCATTAAGAAGTAGGCAAGTAGAGATACTTGCAACATTGAAGACGACCTTCGAAGAAGCGAGAAGGCAAGAATGCCGCCGATTGAAATCTGCCTTGCCGCCCACATGTTTGCCAAATAGCGAACGCCCATGGCCGCGAAATCGACATCTTTAATAAAGGTTTCAGGAGAAAGATAAAGCGAGACTCCGACAAAAAAACTAAGTAGTGAGATAAGCGTGCAGGTGATAAAAATCCATTTTGGTAGACCTTGGTTCATTTAGGCCTCCGTTTTGCTTTTTACCTTGAGCAGCCATTTGAAGGTAAAGCGTAACTTATTGAATAAAACATGTAAAGAAATGCGCACTCAAAGATGGTAACTTGGCGCACGCCCGTCATCGCGCGCATAGCTAACCACCCTGAATACTCGGGGCGGTGTCGCCGATTATGCGCTCATAGCAAATCAACGTCGTGCCGCGAATATCGCCAACGACCTGTGCATTGAGTTTGGCTGTGGTCGGAGGTTTTGCATTTCGAGTTAAGACATAGGCTCGACCCTTGTGCCGTAGGGCCGATTCAATTGTGGCGATTAGCTCTGCATGCGAAGCATCGATAAAAAAACGACAGCGGTTCTTAAATCGGTTTGGCGAGAGCAGGCCCTCGCTCGGATTAAAGTAAGGCGGGTTACAGAGAATCAGGTCATATTGCGTGGGGATGGGCTCGACATAGTTCTGGCTTAAATATTGAATTTTTGTATCAAGACTCTCTAGGCGGTCTTTGTTGATATCAAAATGTGACTTGTAGTCGTCCTGCACTTCTAAAAAATCAAAACCACGGGGGCACGAGTTGAAGTTCTTTTCGGCAGTGAAAGAGAAAATCCATACCGACGATACCGCAGCCCGCGCAAAGATCAAGCGCCTGCCACTCCGTTTTGATCTCACTCCGCAAGAGCTCGAACACCTTTCGCGCTAAAAAGACCGAGTCGTGTGAAAAGCGATAGCTATCTGGTTGCGAATAATTAAAGGTTGGGTGGTGGTTGATCGATGACATTAAATTTTCTCAAGGGGCGAAATGGCTGTCATACTTGTAATCAATAACCACATTTTGCATCTGATCACTTTCATTTGTAATATTCGATAGCCCAGAGAACTGAACAAGATGCCGGTCAGACTTACTGTACTTGAGGTCAAGTTTAGACGAAAATAGTCGCAATAAAAAATTGTCGATTGAGATAGTGAGATAGATATATTTTTCATCATCGCGGTCATATTTTAAACTAAACTTATAGTAATCAAGCTTGCCCGGGATAAAATAGACCACTGGCACCGTCTTCATCTCTTTCACGTGCTCAAGATTGTCTATCAAATAGTAGTGTAAGCCTTGGCAGCCCACGATCAGCGCGTCGTTTGAAAATTTATCTCTAAAAAAATCAATGTTTTCTATTTTGCCATTTTTAGCCTTGCGCCAGAGCGTTATCTTATTTTTATCTAATTTAATTCCGTTCGATGTCCCGGTGCGAAGATTTTTGTACTCGTAATCTGGGATAGTGACCATTTTGGTAAAGTCGGAGGTCATTTCGCCAATCAAATGACCTTTTGGGTCCAGGTATTGCGTGTTGGCCTTCTGCACGCTTCGATCACTAAATAGCACTTCATGTTTCTCTTGGTAGGCCTCTGCACCATTTTTATCGCGGGCGACGCTGGTGTATCTTTCGGTGCGTGTTTCTGCGTGAGAGCATATACAAAAAGCAAGAGCCCCAGCCAAAGACAGAATTACTCTAGACATTTTCTGACCTCTTCTTCGTAAACATTAAAAGAGTTAAATGTTTTAAATGGTCGCTTTAAGGATAGCGGGTATTTCAAGGCGTTAGCACCGGCCAACCAAAGTGTCACTTTAGAATCTAAAGTGCGATCTAAAAAATTCAAAAATTTAAGATAGCCCGCTTTTGCGCCATTAGGCGTTTGAAAGTTAGAGGTCATCAGCAGGTGCGTCGCTTTGTATCGAACGCAGATAGCGGCCAACTCGCTCATTGGCATATGAGGGCCGAGAAAAAGAGTGTTGGCTCCTAGTTCGTTGGCTATGCGTTTAGCAATTAGAATGCCAAGCTCATGAAAATCACCTTCAGGTGCGGCTAAAATAATGCGGGGTCCATTTTTTTTGGTTCGCCTTTCACCAGATTGAGATACGACATGCTCTTTAATTATTGCCGAAAGGATATGCTCCTGAGTTATCGAGATTAGCCCCGCGTTGACCTGTCGACCGATTTCGGCCAATAGGGGCGTGATCAGACCGTGAATCCAGTGCAGAGGTGTGGCCTTTTGCTTTTCTCGCAATATCAAATGATGCACTTCGGGCCAATTAAATTGGTTGGCACTAGTTATTATGTGTTTCACTAAAATATTCGAGTCGAGTGCGACATTTAGGGCCGAACTCTTTTTAATCAATTTATTGAGGTTGCCTAGATCGAGTTGGGCGATTTCGCCTATACGGACGCCTTGCTTGGTGAGCGTGACCAGCGCCTGAGCCTTCAATACGTCGGTTTCGCTGTATAAGCGTCGTCCGGTCTTGGTGCGAGCGGGAGTAAAGGCTGAGTAGCGATTCTCCCAGGCTCTTAACAGAAACTCGTTGGCGCCAGTGAGGTCACTAACTTGACGTATTTTGTAACTGGCTCGGGGGCTGTGCATAAAAACAAGTTTAGCAGGTGTTGATGGGTTGTATAGAAAAATCTATACAATGTTGAAGCGACATAATAGAGTATTAGGGGTCGCCGGGCAACGCCGGTAATTACCTGATTGATTGTGGTGCCTTCAATATGAAAAGTGCAGTTCGTGACGTCAGTTTGGTTTGGCTTCGGCGTGATCTTCGACTTGAGGACAACGCGGCCCTTAGTAAAGCCTGTGCTGAGTCAACAAAAGTCGCAGTGGCTTTTGTTTTCGACTCTAATATTTTAGGTCAATTGAAATCAAAATTAGACGCGAGGGTCACGTTTATTTATGACTCAATAGTTGAATTAAATGATCAGCTAAAAAAACAAGGGTCTCAGCTCATCGTGGTGTACGGCGACCCTCTGATTGAAGTTCCGAAGATTGCTAAGAAAATTGGCGCAGGGGCTGTTTACTTTAACGAAGACTATGAGCCATCGGCGAAGGTGCGAGATAAGAAAGTTCGCTCCGCACTAGAGAGCGCGAACTTGCAATGTCATGCATTGAAGGATCAAGTTATTTTTTCGGGTCAAGACATCAGTAAATCCGATGGCAGCCCTTACAAAATGTTCACGCCCTATAAAAATGTTTGGTTAAAAAAATTGAAGTCGTCTGACTATTTGGCCCTTACGGTTGCTGAAAATAGATTCATGACGAAAAAAGTTATATCTGAAATTTCACAAATGCCTTCGTTGAAGCAGGTTGGCTTTCTGCGATCCGAATCATTACTCGAGTCGCCAAAGCCCGGCCGCTCGGCGGCCCTGAAGGCCTTAAAGCGTTGGGCCGAAGGTTTAGAGTCTTATCACCTTACGCGCGACTTTCCGCGGCTTGGCTCTGGCACGTCAGGTCTTTCGGTCCATTTACGTTTTGGCACCATTTCGATTCGAGAGTGTGTGCGCCTATGTATGGGGCATCGCTCTGCGGGTTCGACAATTTGGCTTTCAGAGTTAATTTGGCGAGAATTCTATCATATGATTCTCGATCGATTTCCTCACGTTGCGAAGGGCGCTTTTAAGAAAGATTACGAGAAAATCAAATGGCAGGGCACCGATGAGAACTTTAACGCCTGGTGTGAAGGCCGAACCGGTTTTCCGATTGTAGACGCTGGTTTGAGGCAGCTAAATCAGACTGGCTGGATGCACAATCGATTGCGAATGATTACGGCATCGTTTTTAGTTAAAGACCTTCTTGTGGACTGGCGAAAGGGTGAGGCCTATTTCGCCGAGAAGCTCTTGGACTTTGATTTGGCTGCTAACAACGGTGGATGGCAGTGGTGCGCGTCGACTGGATGTGACTCTCAGCCCTACTTTCGAATTTTTAATCCGGTTCGGCAATCGCAAAAATTTGATGCCGATTGTGAATTTATTAAAGAGTGGGTCCCGGAGCTTAAGGCCCTTTCGGCTAAAGAGATTCATTTTCTTTCGCTCGATGCCCCATCTCAAGCAAACCCTAAATTTACGGTTGGCATAGACTATCCGAATCCTATTGTTGAGCACTCTCGGCAGACTGTGCGAGCGCTTACGATGTATCGTGAGCTTTTAAAATGAAGGGCTCGCCAAATATTGTCATTGCAGGCGCCAGCGGCTACATAGGCCGAGCGATACCAAAGTTACTAGAGAAGTTTTCGCCCACCTTTTTTGAGGGCTATGTCTCTTGACGATATCAATAATGACCTCATCTTTGTTAGGTGTAGGCTAATCCTTTTTTAAGGGAGGCTTTTTGAGAACTCTCATGTTGCTCGTTTTACTTTATCCGGGGGTCAGTATGGCGATCGAAGAACCGCGCTACAAGGTCGAATCAAAATCAGATCAATTTGAAATTAGAAGTTATGGTGATATTGTCGTGGCTGAAACTGTGGTGGATGCCGATTTTTCAGAGGCCGGCAATCGTGCTTTTCGAATTCTCGCAAGCTATATTTTTGGCAATAACAAGACGAAGACCAAAATCGAAATGACAGCCCCTGTAACCCAGGTCACGGCCGCTACGAAAGCAGAGAAAAAAGAGAAGTCCGAAAAAATAGAAATGACGGCGCCGGTAAGCCAAGTGAAGTCGTCGGGTGGTTATACGGTGCAATTTACCATGCCCGAGAAGTTCAATCTTGAAAATTTACCGATCCCCATTGATTCGCGAGTTCAATTGCGAAAAGTGCCTGGTCGACGAGTGGCAGTTTATTCGTATTCGGGTTCTTGGTCTGAAAGTCGTTATCAAGAAAAATTGAATGACTTTCGCGAGAGTTTGAAAAAAGCAAATTTAAAAACCGAAGGCGAGCCCGTTCTGGCCCGATTCAATTCGCCCTTTCAGCTTTGGTTTCTTCGCCGAAATGAGATTTGGCTGGACCTCGCGAAAGCGCAATAAACCTTAAAGCTTTGGGCTGCTCATAGTTCAATCGATATTAAGTGTCGATCAGTTGGCAGCACAAATTACCAGCGCGCGAATGCGGCCCTCGATTTGGCCGGGCCCGAATTTTTCTTCGAGTGTTTTTGAGGCAAGCTGAGTGATCTCTTCAAGCGAATTCGGCGCGCGTGACTCGATTTCGGATCGCAAGGGAGTGCCCTGGCAATAGGCCATGGCGGCAAAATGCGGCGAGGGCGCCTTGCTTTTATGACTGACCGTTTCGATTGAGATGTTCAAGAAACCGGCGGCATTGAGATTACTACGTATCTGTTCGGCTTCAAAGTAGCCGTGCGGGGTGCGAGACATAAATCGCGGCTGATCATTCGAGAATCGAATCGCCAGCGCTTCTTCGATTAAATGGGGGAAGTCGTTTTCTGAAATTCTGTCCCAAACATTAAAAAAGAATCGGCCCCCTGGCGTTAGAGTCCGTTTGGCTTCTTTGTAGGCTTGAACTCGATTCGGAAAAAACATGGCCCCGAACTGGCAAGCGATAGCATCAAAGCTTTTATCATCAAAAGGCAGCGCGAGTGCATCGGCCTGTCGCCATGAAACGCGCTTATCTTGCACGTTCTGCTTGGCTTGATCGAGCATAGGTTGATTGAGGTCGGTCGCCGTTAGGTGCGAATCAGGGGCGAGGCGCAAAATAATTTCTTGGGTCACGGCGCCAGTCCCGGCGGCCGTTTCAAGCACGTTCGTTGGATTGTGCTGCGCGAGGCGAGCGGCGAGATCGGCTGCGTATGACTCAAAGATCATTGGAACCAAGTGAGATTGATATATCTGCGGGATTGAGCCTGCGAACTTTGTGTCGGTATTCATCTAAATCCTCTCTTGTCTTTAATGATAAAGATTTAATTAATGAATCGGCAAGAGGTTTGGAGGTTCGAAGTCCTAAGGCGGGCGGCCCACAACAGTGACGGCTTCGGGCCCAGGCGGGGATTGCGAAGTACATCCTGTACTTCGCCCTTCGGGCTCGCTCGCTTTGCGAGTCTCGCGCCGCTTCGGCTCCTGCCTCGCGGTCGAACACCCGGTCGATGGGTACATCACCTGAAGTCTCGTACCCCACAAAAACAAAAAACTTTTTTTAGCGACCACTGCGCGGTCGTTAAAAAAAGTTTTGGCGTCCCCACGGGGATTCGAACCCCGGTCTACCCCGTGAAAGGGGGTTGTCCTAGGCCTCTAGACGATGGGGACGCATCGTAGCCTTTTGAAAACGTATCATCTGCTTTGTTGCAATCACCGAAATCGCTTTTCGCCGTACCGATAAGTACGGCTTCATTCGATTTCGGCTTGAACGCCTCGCATCTGATGACCTTTTCAAAAGGCTCGTAATCAGCGAACACTTCCATGCTTTTTGAAAAGAAAAATTGGTGATCCGCGATGGACTTGAACCATCGACCCTCCCCTTAAAAGGGGGATGCTCTACCAACTGAGCTAGCGGATCACGTGAAAAATTCTAATCGGAAGCAAGATTGGCTAATTTCAAGTAATTGCGAATTGATGTCAATGACTTCTTAAAAAAGTGGCTTGAGCCAAAGCGTTTGTTCGCGCCCTGGGCCAACAGAAAGCACATCAATAGGGGTGGCGAGTTCTTTGCCGATAAACTGCACGTAATCTTGCACATTTTTAGGCAAATCTTTTACATTTTTCACAACGGTTATGTCTTCATTCCAGCCTGGAAGACTTTCATAAACCGGGCGCACGCGCTCAAGATCGCCAGGGCTAACCGGGTAATCTTTTATCACTTGGCCATCGAGCTCATAGGCCGTGCAAACACGAATTTCTTTAAGGCCGCTCAAAACATCTAACTTCATCAAAGCCAAGCTGGTAATGCCATTGGTGCGCAAGGCGTACTTCATAGCCACGAGATCAAGCCAGCCGCAACGACGGGCGCGGCCCGTGGTTGAGCCGAATTCTTGGCCAACAGCGCGGATTCGTTCGCCCGTTTCGTCCATTAATTCAGTCGGAAAGGGCCCTGAACCCACTCGGGTGGTGTAGGCCTTTGTAATCCCGATCACTTTATCAATAACATTGGGGCCAACGCCGGTGCCGACGCAGGCTGAACCTGAAAGAGTCGATGAGCTGGTAACAAACGGGTAGGTGCCGTGCAAAAGATCAAGCAGCGTGCCTTGGGCGCCTTCGAAAAGCACTTTGCGGTTTTGCTTAAGGGCCTTGTAAACCACGAGTGAGGTGTCTTTGCAGCGAAACGGCGCTAGTTTTTCGGCGACCTTTGTGATGGTTTTCATCACTTCGTCGACGTCGACCGGTTTTCGTTTGTACATTTTCTCGAGCAAAAAGTTTTTCTCTTTGAGAGACGTCTCAAGTTTTTGTCTCAAATTGCTCGAGTTGAAAAGCTCACCGAATAAAATGGCTTTGCGAGAAGCGCGATCTTCGTAGGCCGGGCCAATGCCTTTGCCGGTGGTGCCGATCTTTTCTAAACCCGCGGCGCTTTCGCGCGCCTGATCAAGTTCGCGATGATAACTGAGTAGAACAGTGGCTGAGTCTGAAATTAAAAGCTGTTTGGGGTCTTTGAGAAGGCCCGCAACTTGAAGGGCTTCGATTTCGCCGGCGAGAGTTTCGATATCAAGCACAACCCCAGCGCCGATCACGCAGACCGCTGTCGGGTGCAAAACACCTGACGGGATCAAATGCAGAATTGTTTTTTTGCCTTCAACGACAAGAGTGTGGCCAGCGTTAGCGCCGCCCTGATAGCGCACGACGAAATCTGCTTGCGCAGAAAAAACGTCGACAACTTTACCCTTACCTTCATCGCCCCATTGGGCGCCGATCACGATTATGCCTGCCATAGGGGGCTAATGAACCACAAAGCCTCTGGGTTTTCACCACATGACCCAGCAAGTTAAATTGAAATTAACGCTGATTAGGGTGGGTGTCGCCTGCCGTTGGTTGCGTGCGAAAGCGGCTATCGCGGTATAAGCACAGCCGACGCCGGGTTGGCCAGAGTCAAGGCCGCGAGCTCACTGGCCATGCTCAAAGCCTCGTCTGTCATGGCCCCAACGTGCGGGGTTAACACTACAGTTGGCATTTTGCGAAGGCGCGAGTCGCGAGATAGGGGCTCATGCTCGAAAACATCCATCCCGGCGGCTGTAATTTGGCCATTTTCAAGAGCCGAAATCAGTGCCCCTTCGTCAACGACTTGGCCGCGCGATGTGTTGATTAAAATAAAACCATCTTTGCAGTGCTCAAGGGTGCCGTGACTAATAATATGCCGGGTCTCTTTCGTTAGCGGCACGTGAAGCGACACAATATCGGCTTGAACGAGTACTTCGGTGAGACCCAATCGCGCTATCTTTAGGGCCTCAAATTTTTCGTCTCCGGTGTAAGGGTCGTGGGCCAAAACTTCAGCGCCAAAGGCCTGCGCAAGTTCGGCGACACGGCCGCCGACTCGGCCGAGGCCAATAATGCCGACGATTTTATTTTTCAATTCGCGGCCCGGCTTTAAGGCGTCTTTCCATTTTTGTTCGCGTAAAACTTTAGTGATCTCGGGTTGTCGTCTTAGGGCCGACAGCATCAACATAAGGGTCAATTCAGCCGCCGCATTGTAATTGGCATCAGGAGTATAATAAGTTGAAATCCCGCGCTCATCGCAAGCCTCGAGATCAATATGGTCATAGCCACTGGTGGCAGTAACGACGCGTTTAAGGTTGGGGGCTTGCTGCAAAAGTTCGCGATTAACTTTGGTGCGCGAGCGAATGATCATTGCTTCGACGCCTTGAAGCTCTTGCGCTGTCGGAGTCGCATGTTTACTGCCGCGAATTTCAAACTTCTCTCGTAGGGCCTCGACCCCTTCAGCGGTAAAGGTATCAGTGATTAAAACGATCGTTTTCATTGCGAAGCTCTCGCTATTGATGTGTTCATCGCTTATTTCGCCAAGTGCTTTTTCAATATCGCCTGGGCCTCTTCGCGACCCGATTTTTTCAAGCCGCCATATTCAAAATCGTGCAGCGACTGATAAAGTATGTCAAAAAGTGCAAACATGTCGTCGTTAGTGATGTAGCCAAGGTGGCCGATACGCAATATTTTGCCCTTGAGTTGATCTTGCCCGCCCATCAACGTCATATTGTATTTTTCTTCAATATGATCGCGCAGCTTTTGGCTGTCGATGCCTTCGGGCACCACTAAGGCTGTCACCGACGGGCTAGGGGCCTTCGAGTAGACCGATAAACCCAGTGCTGGGGCCGCGGCTCGAGTGGCCGCTGCCAATTTCTCAATTCGCGAGAGGGTTCGCTTTTTGGCTTCGCCAGTCAGAAAATTAAGCGAGACATCGAGCGCGCGAATGAGCGGCACGACGGTAGAAAAATGGGTTTCGCCTTTAGCCATCGCCTTTTGCTCAAGCTTTAAATCAAAATAAAATTTCGGCAAACGTGAGCGTTCAATAAAGCGGCGGGCTTTGTGGCTGACGGCGATAAAGCTCAAGCCGGTCGGCAGCATAAAGGCTTTTTGCGAGCCGCCAATGACGACATCGATGCCCCATTGATCCATGTCGAGCTCCATGGCGCCGACAGCCGTGATGCCGTCGACGATTAAAATTGTATCAGAGCGTTCGCGCACGAGAGTTGAAAGCTCACGTATCGGGTGCACCGTCGCGGTGCTGGTTTCACAAGCTTGAGTGAACACGGCTTTGATGTCGGGCTGAGCGCGCAATATTCGCGAAATATCTTCAGATTTGACGGCGTGGCCCCACTCGACATTATGAGCGACGACCTCGATGCCAAAAATTTTGCACATCTGGGCCCAGCGTTCGCCGAATTTGCCCGAAATTATGCAAAGCACTTTGTCGCCGGGCGAGAGAGTGTTGACGATGGCGGACTCCATGGCGCCCGTGCCGGTTGAGGCATGAATAAAAACGGGTTCTTGAGTCGAAAACGTGTCTTTAAGGCGCTCGCAAACACTGCGCAGGCAGCGTTCGAATTCGGGTGTGCGATGGTGGATCATGGGCTCAGCTAAAACCTGCTGCACCTCAGGGTGCAACGGGACAGGCCCGGGTGTTAGGAGGCGATAGGGGTATTTGGTCTTAAAGAACATTTCGATTTTATACCTAAAAACGGCGGTTGAGTCAGCCGAATTTGTCGTGTTAGGCTCGGGGCATGAAGTTTATTTTTAAATCTTTGATGGGCGTTTTGTTTTTGGCCCTCATGGGCGGTTGTGCCTACAACTTTGGATATGCTCAGCGCACGTTGCCTGGTGGCTATAAACAAGTCGCCGTACCTGTATTTCAGAACAAAACCAAAGAAGTGGGCATGGAGCGTTACTTTACCGACGCGCTGGTGCGTGAATTTGATCGCTCTCAGGTCGCCCAAGTCGTTGACCGTGCTGGCGCGCCAATTGTGATCGAGGGGACGATTAAATCCATCGACTTCAAACCAAGCTCGTTGATTTCGGCAAATAGCGATTCAAATATTATCAAATTACCATCGAACACCGTTCTGGCCGCTGAATACCAAGTTCTGATTTCGACCCATGTAGCATTACGGCGTATTTCAGATCAGAAAATTTTGTGGCAAGGGGATTTTAATAGCGAGCAGGTCTACCAGGCGCCGCAGGTGGGTATTGGCACGCTTAACACGGTGGACCCACTTTACAATCACAGCGCACATAAAACGGTTGTCGAGCAGCTAGCAAAAGATATGATGAATGATGCGCACGATCGGATGACCGAGAATTTTTGAGCATGAAACAAAAGCGAGCAGAGTAGAGTGACGGATAAAAAGACTTCGAAATCTTCAACTAAATATTCTTCTAAGCCGACTGTTGATTGGGATCTTCGCAAGCTTCAATTGAGTCTCGATAAGGGCAAGCCGGCAGCGATCTATGTGCTTTATGGCGAAGAGCTTTTCTTGCTTGATCAAGCCCTCGAGGCCCTTAAGAAAAAAGTTTTGTCCGAGGGGCTGAGCGATTTTAACTATGATTCGTTTATGGCCCCCGAAACCACGGTGGCCCAAGTGCGTGATGCTGTCGAAACTCTGCCGATGATGTCCGACCGCCGCTTGGTCATTTATAAGAACGTTGATGCGTTGAAAGACGAAGCATGGGCAGCACTTGAGCCCATCATCGAGCGCCCCATCGACACCGCTACATTGGTGATCGTTGCGACCAAGATCGACAAACGTAAAAAAATGATCAAAAAGCTGCACGAAAATTCTATTTTCGTCGAACTCAAGAAACCTTTTGAGAATCAAGTGGCGAGCTGGGTTGATTACATTGCTTATTTGCATGGCCTAAAATTTACTCCTGAAGCGGTGGGGGTTATTCAGCAACTTGTCGGCACAAGTTTGAGCGAAATTCAGAATGAGATTAAGAAGATTCAGCAATACATGGGCGCCGACAAAAAGACTGTTGATGTTGAAGATGTTTTAAAGGTGGTCTCACGGGCGCGCATTGAAAGCGTCTTCAATCTCACTGATGCTCTCGGTCGTCGCGATCGGGCCGAAGCTTTGGTTTGTTTGGCTCGTTTGCTTGAGCAGGGGCAAAACGAAATTGGTATTTTGTCGCTTATTTATCGGCAAGTTCGTATTTTGTCGGCGATTTATGAGGGTAAAAAGTTAGGGCTAAGCGGCCCACGGCTTTCTGAAAAAGTGGGTGTCCCTGAATTTTTCTTAAGGCAATATCTTGAGCAGGCCCGCGCTTGGGATCGTGACAAAATCACCTCGACCATTCGGGCACTTCACGAAACCGACAAGGCACTCAAATCATCGCCCGTTTCTTCGCATATCTGGCTCGAGAATTTTATTGTGAGAACCTGCTAGTTTTTGCGCGATTTGATCCATTTTGAGACACAATCTTAAGTTTTCACGCCCTTATATTTGGCTGTTTATATAGAGCGCGACAGGCCAAAAGCCGATAAGATCGCATGAGCGATTTGAAGCCCGTAATGGGCACCGTTGACGCGGATCAAATGAAAAGTCTTTATAGCAAGCAAACGGCTCGACGGCGCGTGCCCCGAAGGGCCATTCATCAATCCGTCGGCCTCTTGATCAGCGGGGAGTACTTTCTCGGCAAGGCTTTTGAAATTGGCGAGGGCGGTTTACTGATTGAGTCTCCGGTGCCACTCAATGTGAAAGATCTTTTGGTTGTGACAGTTCGAATACCCGGCGTTTTTAAAGGGAGCTTGCTGGCAAAAGTGATTTACGTTTTGGCGCCCAAAAACCCAGGCGAGCAAACACGCTTTGGTGTTTCGTTTGAAAAAATCGAATTTGAAATGAAGAGACAAATTAGAAATTACGTCGCCGCGAATACGGGCGACGCAATCTTCGAAAATCTACCTTAATAAATTAGGGATGTATTCGAGCGACCTGTTTTGACAGGCTGCCAATACGGCGGGCGGCACGGCGAACGTGAACGGCTCCACGTTGAGCGGCTTTATCAATTGCGCTCATGAACACAATGAGAGCTTTTTTAGCTTCAGAAACATCTTTTTTCTGGATGGCGGCCACAACTCGTTTTTCGAATGTTTTGGCTTGGTTCTTCCAGGCGGCATTGCGTTCAGCATGTTTAATGCTTTGTCGCGCGCGTTTCATCGCAGAGCGATGGCGGCCTTTAACAAGTTTTTTCTTCGGGGCTGCGCCTTCTTTTGCTGCACCGTCTTTTGCGGGTTTGTCGGTTGCCAAGAGTATCCTCCAGTGTAGTACTGTTTTAATTACAAATAATTAGATCAGCGATGTACCATAACTGGTGGCCCGATGCAACAAGTCAGAAGCGGCATTAAATCTGAAAGCGAAGCAGTCACTTTGGCTGCAGGCCGCATGGCCCTGGGCACATTAAGTTCGCGCATTTTAGGGCTTTTTCGCGACATACTTTTGACCTCGTTATTCTCCCGAAACGTCACTGACGCTTTCGTTGTGGCCTTTCGTTTGCCCAACCTATTTCGGCGCGTATTGGGCGAGGGGAGTATTGCTGCTGCCTTTGTCCCGCTCTATTCGGGTCATCGTATGCAACCGGCCCTGGCCAAGGCGTTTGCGCGAGTGGCCGGGTTTGCGTTGCTTGCGTCGGCCGCGGCCTTGACGGTGCTTGCGATCGTAATGATGAGACCCTTGTTGGCGCACTTGGTGACCGGCCCCGAGTTCGCCCTCGATTCGGCCCAATTTGAATTCACTCTTTGGCTCGGTCGTTTGATATTCGGCTATTTCTTTTTGGTGACGAGCTATGCTTTTGTAAGTGCGATCGCGCAGGCGCACGGTCGATTCTTCTGGCCGGCCGTGGCCCCAGCGCTTTTTAATTTATTACTTATTATTTCAATGTTTATGCCTTCTTTAAGAGTATCAGGAGACCAACTGGCGTGGGGGGTGCTGGCTGGCGGTCTCACTCAAAACATTATGGCCATATGGGCTGTCGGCCCTGAGCTTCGAGATATTTTTCGATCTGCTCCGATGCCGGAGGCGCTAAGAATTGAGGTTCGTGTTGAGGTGAGGCGATTTTTTCGTAATTTGGTGCCGGCCATCGCGGGTCTAAGCGGCGGGCAGGCTGTGGCTTTGCTAAATATCTATTTTGCCTCGCAACTAGCGGCCGGGGCGCTTTCGTTTATCTATTTGGGCGACCGACTTCTTGAATTGCCCCTTTCTCTCGTAGCCGTCAGCTTGGGCAGCGCGCTTTTGCCAACACTCTCACGCTATTGGATTGAAAAGAAACACGTCGATTTTGTTGAAAATTTTTTTGCTCAAGCAGAGGTTCTGTTTTTTCTCTTATTGCCTTGTGCCATTGGTCTTTGGTTTCTGGCTGAGCCGATTGTGCGAGTGCTCTTTCAGCATGGGCTTTTTCGAGAAAGCGAAGTTATGATGACGACGTTGGTTATTCAAATCAATGCGATTATTTTGATTTTTTTGGGATTTTCGCGATTGATGTTGGCGGGCTTACACGCGGCAAGATCGCTTTGGGCCGGCGCCAGTCTTTCGTTCGCGAGCCTTGGATTTCATTTTTTCGTGGCAAGATATTTGTTGGAGCAAGAGGCGAGTCTTAAGCAATTGATGCTGGCGACCCTATTTACGTCTATCGCGACATCGATCGGCCTAGGCCTGCTGCTCATGTTCAGCTTACGCCGCCACTTTTATCAGTCGAACGAAGTTTTTTCGGTGGCGAGAGGGTTGCTTTCGATGGCTAAACCCCTGTTGGTGTTTGTGGCCCGCTTGACTCCGCCAGTTGTGATTTTGGTTCTTGTTTTAATTGGTGCTAAGCGACTGTGGTTGGATGAAATGGGTGTTGGTTTTAACCTCGGCGTTGCGCTGGCCACGGCGATTTTGGCTGGGGCGGCGAGCTATTTGGCGACCGGTCGATTCTGTCGAGCCGGCTTCTTTAAAGCGCGTCACGGCCAGTGATTGTCATTGAACGTTATGACGGGTAGTCTGCGCATCTCAAATGAAGCCAATAAAGTTTTTGCCAGAAGAACACCAACTTATGCGCGAACTTCGCGCCAGCGACCTTAAGAGCGAGCCCTTTTTGCTGGCGGTTTCGGGCGGCGTTGACTCTATGGTGCTGTTGCAATTGTTTGCTCGGTTGCGACCACTTTTGGCGAGAGATTTGGCGGTGGTGCATATTCATCACGGGCCGGTTTCTCTGCCGGCTGGGCAGAAAGCGTTTCGAGACCGTGCGCAAGGGTTTGTGAAAAGGGCGTGTGCCGAGCTCAATATCCGGTTTTTTACTCGACGTTCGCGGCGAAAACTGATGAGCGAAAATGACTGTCGTGAGTTTCGCTATCAGGCGATCGAAGAGGTAAAGGCGGGGTGGCGCAAAGACGCGCTGACAGTAACGGCCCACCACCGAGATGATCTGCTTGAGACTCAACTTTTACGTTTGATTCGAGGCACCTCACTAACTGGTTTACGCGGGATCGAATTTTTGCGCGCTGGGCGCCTACGACCTCTGTTGATTTTCTCAAGCGCAGAGGTTCGGGCTTTAGCCAAGAAATTGAAAATTAAACACTGCCAGGACCCTAGCAACCAATCCATTGAACCCATGCGCAACTGGTTGCGTCAGAAGTGGCTACCCGAGCTAGAGCGTAAAAGCAGGGGCGCGACCAAGTCTTTAGCCCGTTCTCTTGCGACCATCGCCAGAGAGGCCAGTGGGCCCGTGCTAGCCGATGGGTTGGTTGGTATCGAAAAAGGCTCACCTAAGACGGCACGCAAAGAGGCTCTATCGCGACCAAAGTTTATAAAGTTGGGTCGAGAACAGCAGCGAAAGGTGATTGCTCACTATATCGTTCGTATAGGTATAAGCGATTATAGGCAGAGCCAGATAGATGAATTGATTCGTCGTCTTGACAATCGCCGAGTTGAATTCACATTTTCACTACTAAAGCACCAATGGCGCATTAATGCGGAGCAAATCAAAGCGGTCAAGTTACGCTCTTAATTTGTGAGAGGCGGCTGTTCGTGTTAGGATTATAAAGTCCTGCATTTCTTTGCCGGACAATTGAGCTGCATATTGCGAGAGGTTGTTCAGAATGCGAAATTCACAAAAAACGTTGGCTCTGTGGGCGATATTCTTGGTTCTTGGTGTTTTGTTTTTTCAGATGTACCAAGCCCAGCGTCACCTAGTTGTTAGAGACTTTGACAATCGAAAATTTGTCGAGGCGCTCAAAGCCGGTGAGGTCAAATCTGTGACCTTTCGCGAAGGCGAAATTCTCGGCGAATTGAAAGATCAATTTCGCGATAAATACGGTGGGGCCACGCGCTTTCAGTTTTTCGGTAACACCGACACTGATGGTTACAAGCTTGTCGTAGAAAATGGTCTCGTGCCCAATTACGAGCGTAACGACAATTCGCTCGTGACGTCACTTTTTCTCAATTGGCTGCCACTCATTTTGATTATTGTGATGTTTATGTTTCTCTTTCGGCAGATTCAATCGGGCGGTGGCAAGGCCATGAGCTTCGGCAAATCGCGCGCGCGGTTGCTAACTGAAAATAAGAATCGCGTTACTTTTCGCGATGTCGCCGGTGTTGAAGAGGCCAAGCAGGAGCTTGTTGAGATTGTTCAGTTTTTGAAAGATCCGAAAAAATTCACTCGCCTTGGTGGTCGTATCCCGAAGGGCGTGTTGCTTGTTGGTTCGCCTGGTACCGGTAAGACTTTGCTTGCGCGCGCTGTGGCAGGTGAGGCGAGCGTGCCGTTTTTTACTATTTCTGGCTCTGACTTTGTCGAAATGTTCGTTGGTGTCGGTGCGAGCCGCGTGCGCGATCTATTCGAACAGGGCAAGAAAAATGCTCCTTGCTTAATTTTCATCGATGAGATCGATGCAGTGGGACGTCATCGCGGTGCCGGGATGGGCGGCGGCCACGATGAGAGAGAGCAAACCTTGAATCAATTGCTGGTTGAAATGGACGGCTTTGAGAGCAATGAAGGCGTTATATTAATTGCCGCCACGAACAGACCCGATGTTCTTGACCCCGCGCTTTTGCGACCGGGTCGATTCGATCGTCGAGTGGTCGTCAATCGCCCCGATCTCAACGGGCGAGAGCAAATTATTAGAGTTCACAGTCGTAAAACACCCTTGGCGTCAAATGTCGACATTGCGAAAATCGCACGAGGCACGCCCGGTTTTAGCGGTGCCGATCTTGAGAATCTCGTCAATGAAGCAGCGCTGGTCGCGGCTCGCACTGACAAGAGCAAAATAGAAATGGATGATTTTGAAAAAGCCAAAGACAAAATTTTGATGGGCAGTGAACGTAAGTCGATGATCGTGAGTGAGGAAGATAAGCGAATCACAGCATATCACGAAGCGGGTCACACATTGGTCGGGCGAATTATACCGGGTATGGACCCGATTCATAAAGTTTCGATTATCCCGCGCGGTATGGCGCTCGGTGTGACTCAAACTTTGCCGAAAGAAGACATGCTTAATCTCACAAAGAGCAAAGCTGAAAATTCAATTGCGTTTTTATTCGGTGGTCGCGCCGCTGAAGAAATTATTTTTAAAGATTACACGACGGGTGCCGGCAATGACATCGAGCGTGCTACAGCCCTTGCTCGCAGCATGGTGTGTGAGTGGGGCATGAGTGAAAAAATTGGCCCCTTGGCTCTAGAGAAGCGCGAAGGCCCGGTCTTTTTGGGGATGCAATCGACCCAACACCGCGACTATTCAGAATCAAAGGCCCAAGAGGTTGACGGTGAAGTGAAACGAATCGTAATGGCCGGCAGAGAGAAAGCTCTCGATATTATAAATACCCACATCAGCGCCTTGCATGGGATAGCCAATGCCTTGCTTGAGCACGAAACAATCGACGGTGAAGAAGTGGATCTTTTGATTAAGGGGACTCCGTTAGAGGAGATCACCAGTCGTCGAGCCGTGGCTAAGTCGAAATTAGACGATGAGCAAAAATTAGCAGCGCAGCAGAATGAAGAAGAGAAACGAAAACAGATCGCCGCGGCCGGCTCAGGTTCGCGCGACCCCATGGGCAACCCGGGGCCAGTAACAGCATAAGACGTGCTTTGTTTCTGGTGATCAAGAGGGCGCAACGTTGAATGTACTGAGAAGTAGTAATCTGCATTTCTTAATTAGTCAGATCACTCTGCGCGATTGCGTTGATCTCATTCTTGTTTGGGCCGTGGTCTATCGCGCCCTTTTGCTAACTAAGAAATCAGGCGCGGTGCAAATTCTTTCGGGCATGGGAGTGCTTGCCATTGCCTACTTTATCAGTATTTGGCAACAGCTCGTGACCTTCAATTGGTTGCTTGAGTTGTTCTTTTCAAATCTATTCTTAATTGTGGTGATTTTGTTTCAGGCCGAGATTCGCCGTGCCCTGGCTCAAATTGGCTCCAATCCGTTTTTGTTGGGCAGTTCGTCTATGGAGGCTCGTCATAACATAGAAGAGGTTGCCCAAGGGGCAATGCAGCTTGCCCAGAAAGGCATGGGCGCTCTGATCGTGATCGAGCGTGAAATTGTCGTCGATTATTTTGTCGAGTCGGGCACTGAAATTGACTCTGAGATTTCGGCTGAAGTTTTAAATGCGATATTTTCACCGACGAGCCCGCTTCATGACGGCGCTCTAATTATTCGAAACGGTCGTATATTTTCGGCCGGTAATTTTTTGCCGCTGTCAAAAAACCCAGTGCTAGATAAAAATATGGGCACGCGGCATCGCGCGGCTTTTGGCCTAGCTGAGCAGACAGATGCACTCATTGTGATTGTGAGCGAAGAGAATCGATCTGTAAGTCTCTCGCACGGAGAACATTTTTTAAATGGGCTTGATCAGGCCACTCTCCGCAAAGAGCTTTACCAAGAGCTTGGTGTTAAAATTCAGCCTGAGTGGAGTGCGGTGACATGAAGTCAGCATTACCGATGGCCAGCGATGCAATTTTGAATAACTGGCTTTACAAGCTAGTGGCTTTAGTAGTGGCCTTGGCTATTTGGGCGACGACTCTTTATGGCCAGAAAGACGCGCTGCTTTTGCGATCAATGGAGCTGGAGTTTGTTTTGCGGCCCAATTTTGTAGCTACCAGTTTACGTGATCGAACTGTGCAAGTAGAGGTCAAGGGGCCTCGGCATTTGCTCAACAAGTTTAGCCAAGCCAGCAACGCCGTTACGCTTAATCTTACTAATGAGCCCGAGGGCGTTCGAAGAATTGCGATTCGCCCGACTGATATTAATTTGCCCGTGGGCCTTAAGTTAGTTTCGGTGGCCCCAACCGAAGTTGAACTCACAATTCAAGAGGTGAAAAAACCATGAGTAGCGATGATCGCATGAATTCACGAAAAAAACTTTTCGGCACCGATGGTATTCGCGGCACTGCGAATAAATATCCGATGACTCCTGACCTGGCGTTGAGAGTGGGGCAGGCTCTGGGTTATGTTCTAAAGAGTTTGCCTGGCCGCAAAGGTGCCAAGCGTACGGTTTTGATCGGCAAGGACACCAGGCTTTCAGGTTATATGATAGAACAGGCGATGGCTTCCGGTCTCAATTCGATGGGTGTACGAGTGCTGTTGACAGGCCCGCTGCCGACCCCTGGTATTGGTTTTGTCGCCCAAAATATGCGAGCTGATGCGGGCGTGGTGATTTCGGCTTCACACAATGCTTATCAAGATAACGGAATCAAAATTTTTGGGTCAGATGGGTTTAAAATCCCGCAATCGATGGAAGAAGAAATTGAGCGGCTTGTTTGGGACGATAGTCTCACGAATCACCTTGAAGACTCGGATGCGGTTGGTCGCACACGTCGCATCGATGACGCCGATGGACGCTATATTGTCTATGCGAAAAATACCTTCCCGCTTAATTTGAATTTGGATGGGATGCGAATTGTGCTCGATTGCGCGCATGGGGCGGCATACAAAGTGGCTCCGGCTGTATTTGAAGAGCTGGGGGCTGAGGTTCTTGTGATTGGCAACGAACCGAATGGTCGCAATATAAATGATAAAGTGGGCGCGCTCTTTCCGTCGCGAACGTGTGACGAGGTGCTGCGGTTTCGTGCCGACGTTGGCATTTCGCTTGATGGCGATGCCGATCGAGTCATCATGGTTGACGAGCGCGGACGTATAGTAAACGGCGATCATATTTTAGCAATTTCAGCATTGCACAAAAAGAAGCAAGGGCGTTTGGCAAAAGATGTCGTAGTGGCCACCGAAATGAGCAACGTCGGCCTCGAGCATTGCCTGGCCGTTAACGGAATTAAACTCGTGCGCACCGACGTTGGCGATAAATTTATTGTCGATGAGATGCGCCGAAGTGGGTACAACCTGGGTGGTGAACAGTCGGGCCATATTATTTGTCTCGATCACAGTACGACGGGTGACGGCTCAGTGGCCGCTCTTGACGTGCTAGCGGTGATGCGCTCAACCGGTAAGAAATTGAGTGAATTAAATGATGTGATGACCGATGTGCCGCAGGCGCTGGTGAACGCGCGAGTTAAGTCGCGTGTCGAACTTAAATCAATTAAAGGCTATGAAGAGCTGACTCTTAAAATTCAAGATCAGCTCAAAGGGCGCGGGCGTATTTTCGTGCGCTACTCGGGCACCGAGCCCGTTGTGCGTGTTCTCGTTGAAGGCCCCGATAAACGTCAGATCGCGATTTTTGCCGAAGAGATCGCGCAGTTTTTGCAGCGGCAGTTAGGGCAGTAGCAAAATGCGATTGGTGACCGCTAATCAAGCTCGCGAAATCGACAATCTCGCTCGAAAGGCCTATGGGCTCACCGATGATATTTTGATGGAGGCCGCCGGTCTCATGGCGGCGCGTGAGCTTCAGCAAAATTTTTATCCAGAGCTGACGCGCGGTTTGACCGCGGTGGTCTGTGGCCCCGGCAATAACGGCGGCGACGGATTGGTGATGGCTCGCCATCTCCATTCGATGGGTTTTCGCGACCTTCTGGTTATTTTATATGCTCCGAAGGCCAAGCGTTCACCCATGTTCAAGACTCAGCTCGATAGGGCCGAAAAGCATGGGCTTCGAATTCTGGACGCTGAGAAAGAAGATAAAAAACTAGATCAAATAAAGTCGGCAACACTAATTGTTGACGCCATTTTTGGTATTGGGCTTTCTAAGAAAATTGACGGCGGCTTGCGCGTGCTTATTGAGAAAATGAATGCCCTGAAGGTGCCGATTGTCAGTTTGGACACTCCGTCGGGGTTGAATGTTGATAATGGTGCGGTTGCCAGCGTTGCGATAAAGGCTCATGCGACATTTACCTTTGGATTGGCAAAGCCCGGTTTCTTTGTTGGTGATGGGCCTTTGCATGTGGGTAAATTGCGGGTACTGCCAATTGGTTATCCGTTCGAGTGTTTGCGTGGAGTCGCGACTTCGCACTTTTTATACAATGAAAAATTGGCGCGACGTTATTTGCCAACCAGAAAAGATCTCACCAACAAATCAGATTATGGCCATCTTGTTGTTTTTGCGGGGGCAGAAAATACCTGGGGATCCGGGATTCTCGCTTCGCAAAGTGCTTATCGCATCGGCACGGGGTACGTGACTTGGGCGGGGCGTGATTTGCCACTGAAAAAACTTGAGCAGACCCCAGAAGTTCTCACGACTAATATTGACGACGAAAAAATTTGGGATTTAAAAAAAATTACGGCTTACGCTGTAGGCCCCGGTTTGGGTGTGGATGATAAAACAGCACAGATCATTCAGCGCCTGAAAAATCTCAAAGTAGAAAGAGTGGTTTTGGATGCTGACGCGATCACGGTCTGTGTTAAGGCCAAGTTGTTTCCGTTGCCCAAGACTTGGGTGCTGACGCCTCATGCGGGCGAATTGTCGCGCATATTGAAATGCGACGTGAAAGAAATTGAGCGTGATCGATACGAAGCGGCGCTTAAGGCCGCCAAAATCACAGGTTGTCATGTTTTGCTCAAAGGCTATCGTAGCGTCCTTGCACACGGTAAACGATGCCTTGTGATTAGCGCCGGCAATGCCGCATTGGCGAAGGCTGGGTCGGGCGATGTTTTGACCGGCATGATCGGCGGGCTTTTGGCGCAAGGGCTCGAAACTGTTCAGGCGACGTCGACCGCCGCTTATATTCATGGAAGGCTGGCTGACGAATGGGTGCGCGCGGGCAATGACAAACGATCGCTTAACCCGAGCGATCTCAAAGACTCGCTGGGGGCTCTGCTGACGCGAATTTCAAAAGGGGCCGTATTTTGAGTCGTGACCCATCATCGGGCGGTGGCAATCCAAAATCGATCGCTCAAATATTTCAACTGAACAGTTTAGCCGATCTCGATAAAGCGGTTGAGACCTTACTCTCAGCAATGCCTGCACGGTCATTGGTTTTGATTTCAGGCCCACTGGGCGTCGGTAAAACCAAAACCGTCGAGGTCTTTCTTCGCAAGCTGGGTTACGAAGGGGCTTCAAGCCCGACATTCGCGCTGCACCAGGCATATAAGATTCGCACTCGTAATGTTGAATCTCAAGTAGATCATTTCGACCTCTATCGCATTGAGAGTGATGACGATCTGGCGAGCGCTGGCTTTTGGGACGTTCTCGAGAAAAAGAGCGGGCTGGTCTTTGTCGAATGGGCAGAGCGCCTCACTGGGGCCGCGCCGGATGGCAGTCGAAAGCAAACCAGCCGTTCGTTTTTTGCCCCAGGGTGGGAAGTTCTTTTTCTTAATTTTTCTTGGAATGGCCAATCGAGGCAGCTCGAAGCGCATTGGCAGGCGAGCTAGGCCGCCATTTTAAGATTTAAAATTTCGCTGAATAAATCGGCTAAACGATCGCCTTCGCTGAGAAGCAAATGATTCTTCTTCAGGCCATCGGATACGCAAACAATAAGATGTGTTGTCGCCGTGCCATTTTTCATCGGGCGCACTAACACAATTTTTGGCAGATTGATAAAGCCCCACGACGTGAAAAAATCTCGATTGAGTGGGGTTTCAATGACTTGCCCTAAATAGGGTAGACCCGTGCGATATGCGACGCGAAAGGCGCTCGGAGGGTTAAGGTTCCAAACTTTTTGGGCCTTCGGCGAAGAAGGCTTAAAGGCTTCGTCCCAACATACAGGCGTAAAATTATCATTTTCTACTTCGAGAATCATCCCGCCTTCAAAGGTCATTTTAAATTCAGGCAACATTCGAATATAGCGCATTGCTGGAGGTGCGGCCGTAGTTGTTGCCAATGGCACCGGTGGCGGAGCCATCTCTGGTGGAGCGGCTTGTGGCGGCGCGCTCGGTTTTAACGGTACAACGTTTACGCTGTAGGCGCTTGTGGTCAGCTCAAAATTTACTTTTGTCTCAGAGGGGGCAACATCGAGCACGAGAACTCCAGTTGATTCTGCAGCAGTCGGGCCATCGCCGCCATAGGGTGGTGGGGGCTCTGACGTTTCTTGAGATAGTTCGAGCGGGCCACTCGTTAACGTGTCAGCATTCACTGGCGGTGGAGCGTTTTGTGCTCCGCCGAAATCAATCACGATCCCGTCAGGCGCCGTCGCGGCTTCAGAAGCTGCCTTGGGTTGCCAATTGAGATTATCGGGCCCCGAAAAATTAGCATCGGCGCCAGGTTTTTTTACTTCATTGGCAAGTTCGGCCAAATAGTCGCGTTCTTTAACAGCAGGATTTAAATTCATGGCTGAAAGATTGAGCCCCGCCGGCTCTTCAACTTCGCTCGGCAAGCGCGCGGGTGGGGGCATCGGCGCAGCCGCAATATTCGGCGCAGCCGCAACATTCGGCGCAGCCGCAACATTCGGCGCAGCCGTAACATTCGATGCCGCCGCAATATTCGATGCCGTGGCGGTTTTGGTAATTGTGATTGTCGTCGCGGGCACTGTCACTTGCTTGTCAGGGGTCGACGGTATACCAGCGAAACTTCGCTCTTTCGTGGTTTGCAAATTGCTCCAGTATTTCTTCAAATCAGTGGGGAGTGCCAGCAAATATCGAACCGGAAAGCTCCACCGCACATCGGAGCGTGGTTCGACGCAGGCAATAAATACAGTGTTGTCCCATTCGCCGACCGGCACCATTTCAGCTGACCAATTGGCGACTGATTCTATTTTTTGCCAAAAATCGACATTGGGTTCGGTATCGAAAAAATTGGATTCGACTGACGCCAAACCAAAATGATCGCGGGCCCAATTGATATATTGTGAACCATCTATTTTGCCAGTGTCGATGCACCAAAAGGTTAACGAATCTTGCGACGGGGCCATACGCGCCCACGACGCAAAATCTTCTTCGCGAATATCCAATGCTGATAGCCATTCTTTTGCAGACTTCATCACCCTAACTATCGGAAAATCGTTTGTTTTGCTTAATCAAATTGGCCGTTGGTCGTGGTGAATAAAAACATTCGATCAGCTTCGTTGTGTCATTTTTGCGAAACATATAAAATTAAAAAGCATATGCGAGTAACACTGACTTTGGGCCAGCTTCTATTTTATTTCGTAATCTCTGCGGTTGTCTCGCAAGAGGCCTTCGCCGTTGAGCCTGAGCCAGCGCATATTACTCCTTACACGATGATGTTCAGCCCCAGAAAGAATGGCGTTCGTCTCGAGCAGCAGCGCATCGACTTTGACCTCACAAAAGAAACTGTTTTGCGCATCGGGCCGTATCTGCTCGACGAAACGTCTGTCTCAATGCAAGTCACTCGCGAAGTGGGTGAATTTTTCGATCTTGAATTTGGTCTCGCCACAGAGAGAAAAGTGGGGCCGATTTACGTTATTAGTTTTAGCTGGCCCGTCGATTATATTGCGACCGGCACTCTCGAGATTATCGACGACAAAGGGCGAAGTATTTGGCATCGTGGCGTAACCGCTGAAGACACAGCTCAATGGCACGGCCTTCTTGAAGAGCAAAATAATAATGAACTCTTCATTCGCCACCAAAAAGAATTTGAAACCGCCGTGCAGGGCGAAAAAGCCAAGGGCAATTTAGAAGAGCTCAAAAAGAAATTGCAGCTGGCGCACCCGCAAAAACTTTCTCAGATTCACCAAGGGTCGGTGTACGGGCTTTCGCACAAGGGTTTTTTTGAGATACCGATCGTACAAATGACCGAACCCTTTCGGTTTTGTTTGAGTCAAGACGAAGTCAACTCGAGGTTAGCGGTTTGCTCGCGACGCTACCAGTTTGAGCGCGTCGGTGGTCGGTATAATTTGGCAAAAACGGTACGTGAGTCTGTACCGAGAGTTCTAATTAACGACAAACAAGTGAATAACAAGGGTTCGGCGATCTTTCTTCAAAATGACATCCCGATCAAATTTTCGGCTGTGCTAAAAAATGGCGCATACTTTGAGTTTATTTCTCACCCCAAAGAGATCAGTGTTGTCGATATGGTGAGAAGCGCTGATCGAAAAACAATTGAAATCATTGGCTATGGCGAAACCCCAATGGCCCAGATTAATGAGTCGACCTACGCTGATACCGTGCATGGGGGCCTTCTTAATTTTATGCCGACCATCGGTGATTTAAAAAAATACTGGCAGGTGAGCTTGCCAGTTGAGACCCCGTATATTTATTTGAAGGGCGTTGGTGGGGCCCCGTTTCGGCAATCATTCAACTTCAATAATATTCCGCCAGAAACCGCACGAACGAAGTTGTTAGATAAAACCCCGAAATCAACCTATGGGTCGCATCTTTGGGTGAAGGGCACGGTCACCCCTGACATGCAGTTGTCAGCTGACGGTGGAGTGATGGTTGAAAGAACTTCACCGACCGAGTTTCGTTGGGCCCTGCCGACCCCTGAAAAAGGAGTTTATAACACCGGTATTCTCAACGTGAACGACGGGCATGAAATCTGGCGCACCCAGTTCGATATTTTTCGAGGCTACCCGTTTGAATTTAGCGCCAGACTTTCAGGGGTCGTAACTAGCGACTTTACCTTGATTCTATTGGGCGAAGTGGCCGGGCAATATTGGTTTGAAGATATTTTTGGCTGGCAAAATTTTAAATATTCAAATCAACGCTGGGGTGTTGCAGCCAAATACTTCAATGCAATGACCGGGACGAGTAACACAATTACTAAGCCCGGCGTGACCAATCTCCGCGAACTGCAAGTCGCTAATTTTGATCTTAAGTATCGACTGAGCCCAGGGGTTTGGGGGCGCGATCCTACGGTCGGCGCGATTCTGAGCGGCCAAACGATTACGTATGGTTTCGACGACCCAGGGGATCAGGTTCCGCACGTGACGTATAAAATCCCCGTTGTTGGCGCTGGTGTATTTTGGGCGCGGTCTATGCCTAAAATTTTCGATGACTTCTTTAATATTCTGCCAATCTTGCGCTACCCGAAATGGGTGGATTGGGAGTTTCTTTACTATCCCTTTGCTCTACAGGCCCAT
Source organism: uncultured Bdellovibrionales bacterium (assembly GCA_903833275.1). Taxonomy (GTDB): domain Bacteria; phylum Bdellovibrionota; class Bdellovibrionia; order Bdellovibrionales; family UBA1609; genus RBG-16-40-8. The sequence continues at coordinate 206,582 of CAILEP010000008.1, read as the reverse complement.
CAGAAATCAAATGGGATCTTCAGCATGAATTTTCACGGTAAGATTCAGTGGACCAAACGCTTTTTCGGCGAAATGGGCTTTGGATTGAAAAACTTCTCATTTGACGACACCACTTCGGCCGATACTCTAAGGCAATTGCATTCGCAGCTGCTTCTGGCCTACGGTACTTTGGGATTGGGCTTTAATTTCTAGCCCGTTTGTGATATCAACTCGGGCTATGAAACATGCTCCGAGCTTGTCCCTTAAAGACACGGGTCGGATCTACCTTGATCATAACGCCACCACACCGTTGCTCAACAAAGTTGTCGAGCAGGTGCCACACTGGCTGGCCGCTTGGGGTAATCCGTCTAGTATTCATTTCTCAGGCCGCGCCCCGAAAAATCTCTTGCGAGAATCACGCCAGCATTTGGCGACTCTGCTTAAATGTCGCCCACTCGAACTTATTTTTACCAGCGGGGGCAGCGAATCAAATAATTTAGTCATCAAGGGTTTTGCGCCACTGGCACAAGCTCTGGGCCGCAATGAGTTTATTACGACCCAAATTGAACACCCGAGTGTTAAAGAGAGCTTTCGAGCTCTCGAAAGCCGCGGAGCTAAGGTTCATTGGCTCAAGGTTTCTCGCGGTGGCGCCATTGACCTTGAGGCCTATGCACAAGCGCTCTGTGATAAAACCGCACTCGTTTCGATTATGGCGGCCAATAACGAGACCGGAAGTTTGATGCCGATCAAGCAAATGGCCGAAATGGCCCATGTCGTGGGCGCAAAATTTCACACTGATGCTGTTCAAGCCCTTGGCAAGATTGAAGTCAATTTGAGCGAATGGGGGGTCGATTTTGCGACGTTTGCCGCTCACAAGATATACGCGCTTCGCGGCGCGGGTTTGGTGTTTAGTCGTAAGGGCGAGCGTTTGACGAGTCTTATATCTGGCGGCAATCAAGAGCGCGGTCGTCGAGCGGGCACCGAAAATATTCTGGCGATCACGGCCTTTGGGTTCGTCGCCGATCTTTACAATCGTGAACCAATATTTGTTGAGCGCCGCGACCAAGTGAGTGCTCTTCGCGATCAGATGGAGAAAGCCATCGCCACCGACATTGGCGGAGTTCAATTTACCGGCGTCGAAGTTGCACGTCTGCCGAACACTTCAAGCATGGTGATCGACAATGTGGATGGCGAAAGTCTCTTGATGGGCCTTGATCTCGCGGGGGTCTCAGCCAGCACAGGGGCTGCCTGTTCGAGTGGCAACCCCGAACCCAGCCCGACACTCTTGGCGATGGGCCTCAGTCGACGCGAAGCCCAGGGCAGTTTACGAGTGAGCCTCGGTTGTGACACCAGCCGCGAAGAAATTACCGAATTTTTAGTAATATTAAGAAACGTAGTCGATCGACTCAGAAAGATTCGAGCCGACGTCAAGAACGCAGATGCGAAATAGTTGAGTTCTATTCGTTGAAAAATAAAAGGAAGAGAAAATGTATCTAAATTCGACTCCAGCAAGTAAAAAAGGTCGTGTGCTTGTCGCAATGTCGGGCGGGGTTGACAGCTCTGTAGCCGCCGCCGTGCTCAAAGAGCAGGGTTATGATGTGATCGGCGTCACCATGCAGGTTTGGGATTACTCAGCCTCGCACTGCACGATCGACGAAGGCAACGGCACTTGTTGCTCAAGCCTTGACGTTGAAGATGCGCGAAGTGTGGCCGATCGCCTTGAAATCCCGTTTTATGTGATCAATTGCGAAGATAAATTTAAGAGCACGGTCATCGACAACTTTGTGAGCTCATATCTCAAAGGTGAAACCCCCATACCCTGCGTTAACTGCAATACGTTTTTGAAATTTGATCATTTGATTCAGAAAATGCACGAGTTGCAGTGTGATTATCTCGCCACTGGTCACTATGCGCGTATTGAAGACGGACGCATTATCACCAGCGAAGATTCTTTGAAAGATCAAACCTATTTCTTGTTTACTCTTAAGCCTGAAATCGTGAATCGTTTGATGTTTCCGATTGGTGGTTGGCAAAAATCAGACCTTCGCGCCTACGCTGAGAAGATTGGCCTAACCGTGGCGAGAAAGAAAGATTCTACCGGCATTTGTTTTATCGGTAAAACGGGTTACGCTGGCTTTATCGAGTCGCAAGTGCCGCGCGAACAATTGAAAGCCGGGGTCATTCGTCTGCTTCAAACCAATGAGATTATTGGCCAGCACAATGGCATTCACAATTTCACAATCGGTCAGCGCAAGGGTTTTGGAGTGGCTGTCGGTCGCCCCATTTACGTGGTTAAAATCGACACTGAGAGTGGCACAGTCTGGATGGGTGATGAAGAGCATCTCTATTCTTCAACTCTTGAAATTCGTGATCTCAATTGGCTCGATCAGGTGCGCGATCAAGAGGTTTTGCGGGTCAAAATACGCTACGCCCATCGCGGGGCTGACGCCGAGATTAGAAAAATCTCAGGTGGCGAAAAAGATGAACGCTGGCAATTGAGTTTTGTCGAAAAACAACGAGCCGTTACCGTCGGTCAGGCCGCAGTTTTTTATCGCGGCTCGCAACTTGTCGGCGGCGGTTGGATTGCCCGCACCGAAACACCCGTGACCTAGGCGAGGCCCAGCTGTGATTGAAATCAAAACCTTCGGATGCAAAGTAAACACCTACGATACCGGCCTTCTCGAATCGCGCTTTGCGAAAGTGGGTGCTATCGACACTCCTGTGGGTGTACGCGTTTTACTTTTCAACACCTGCGCAGTGACGGGTGAGGCGACGGCAGATGCGCAACGCCAAATTCGGCGCGCAAAGCGTGATGACCCAAATACCTTTATTGCGGTTACTGGCTGCGCCGCCCAGGTCGACACAGAAAAGTTTGAAGGTATGCCTGAGGTTGATTTGGTTGTGGCCAATTCGCATAAGGGTGATATTGAAAACCTTATCGCCAAAAAACTTCGCGGCGAATTAAGCGACCGGGTATTTAAGTCTAATATCTTTAAGAAAGAAGATCTCGAAGGCGGCGGTGGTCTCGAAGACGGGCACACGCGTGCTTTTCTGAAAATTCAGGATGGTTGCAATAGCTTTTGCACGTTTTGCGTGATCCCGTTTGCGCGTGGAAAGAGCCGCTCATTGACGATCTCCGAGATCACTGAGCGAACCCAAGAGCTTCTTCTCGGCGGGGTGCGCGAAATTGTTCTGACCGGGGTTCACATTGGTGACTACGAATTTGGTCTTGAGAATTTAATCGAGAACCTTTTGTTAAAGACCCGAGTGCCGCGATTACGCCTGACCAGTCTCGAGCCCATTGAATTGTCAGATCGCCTTTTCGAATTGTTCGAAGACCCTCGTCTGTGCCCGCATTTTCACATGAGCATTCAGAGTGCCTCGACGCGGGTTTTGGCCAATATGAAGCGCAAATACGACGCCCAAAAGGTCGAATGGGCGTTGACCGAAATTGCCCGTCGCGTGCCACACGCCTTTGTCGGCATGGACGTCATCGCTGGGTTCGTCGATGAAGGTGAACAAGAGTTTCTGGAAACGTATGAACGCCTGGATCGAATGCCTTGGTCGAAGATTCACGTCTTTCCGTACAGCGAGCGGCCCGGCACCTATGCCATGCGTTTGCCAAATAAGAACGAACGCTCGGTGATTTCAAGTCGAGCTAGCCGATTGCGCGAGCTCAGTCATGCTCGCCATGAACAGGTGGCAAGCCGTCAGTTGGGGGCTTTGAAAAAAGTTCTCATTCTGAAGAACAATCAAGGCCTGTCTCGGGATTTCTGGCCCGTGGAGTTTTCGGGCACGATTGCAAATCAGGCGGCAAATCAGGCTGCTCATCAGGTAAATGAAGAGCGCCAGGTGCAAATTACTGCTTTATCTCGCGACCAGCGTGGTCGTTACGATGGTTCGCTCGTTGGCCAAATCTTAGCATAAATATCTCTAATCGATCGGTTTTCGCCTACCTTATGCGGTCGTGAAAAAATGAATTGATTCCGGTGGTTCGACTCGCCCCCAATGACATTCTCTAGCCGCCAACATTGAGTACCAGCCGCGGTCTGTCTAGATTCGGCTCTTCGCCAAGGGGTATTTCAATGCAGAGTTTTAAGCAGTACGTTTATGGTTTCAGCTTCGCGATTATCGCAGTCGTTGCAACCGCACAGCTCGGTTATGCCGCGGTAAGGCCTTCAACGGCCCCCAAAGTATCGGTCACTTACACGACCAATATCAGCGCCACCAAAAGCGCCAATACGAATAGTGCCACTAATAGCGCGGCTGCGACCCCCGCGGCTCAACCTGATAGCAATCTTCTCGCCGTGTACCCCGACCGGGGCCTGATCGCGGTTAAAAAAGAAGCGGTGGATAACGGCACAGAGTTTTTACTCAGCGCTTCGATGATACCGCAGTTTGGCTCACCGACCAGCCATGGTAATATCAGCCGAATCGTTTCGTTTATTCGTCGAGGCGATGACATTTTGATGATGGCTTCGACGGAAGGCCAAGTCGTAACCAACGATTTGCCGACAAAGCATATTTTGGCGAAATTTAACGGCGCCGCAAAGCTTGAGCACGAGGGCCGCTTTTTTCTAAATTGGGATCACGGCATGAGTTCGATGCTTTTCAGCAGCGACTGGCATGCGAGCGATATTGACGGCAAGGCCTTCAATATCGGCGCTCAAACTTTATCGATACGCTCGCACGAGTCGATGATTGATCGCATGGTTTATCATGACGGCGCCGCGGGCTCGCCCGATATCGTTGAAATTCGTCAGATATTGCGATTGCAGTGGCCGACCGGTGTTCACTACCCGAATTACGAAGCGCGCTACTACCTGCGCGAATACAAACCAAATCCAAATTTTCAGCCCAAAGAGACCACGCGGTTTAAGCGCGTTGGTTATTTCGAGGCCAGCCCACAGCTTGAAACGACCACCGGTCGCTCGACTGTGAAAATTTCGAAATGGTCGATTGCAAAGCCTGTGACGTATTACGTGAGCGCGAATACTCCGAAAGAGTATGTTCAAGCGGTTCGTGAAGGCATTTTGTATTGGAACAAAGCTTTCGGTCAGGAAGTTCTACGCGCTGAAATTGCGCCGGACGGTGTGACTGCCCCAGACCCGAACTATAATATAGTGCAATGGGTTCCGTGGGATCAGGCCGGTTCGGCCTACGCCGATGCTCAAATGGACCCTCGCACGGGCGAGATCTTGCACGCGCAAGTTTATATGACGAGCGCGTTTGCGGCGATTTCGAAAGTTCGTTTGAAGCAGATTCTGCTCAACTTACGAGTCGGCAAAAAAGCAGGGGAGGCAGCGACGGAAATAACCCCGTTGCCGCAGGGTTTTAGTTCAGGTCGACTCTGCAGCTACAAGATTAACGAAGCGATGATGCAGAATCTTGAAGACGTGGCCAACGACCCTTCAACGACCGATGCCGACGTTTTGCGCGTCACCCAAAACTACATTCGAGAAGTCGTGGCCCATGAGATTGGTCACACGCTTGGTCTTCGTCACAACTTTGTCGGCACGATGGCCGCCAATGTTTCGTTTGATCAACGCGATGCTTTGTTTAAACAGATTTTGACCGACCCGAAGAAGGTCGATCTTTCGAACGTGCAGGTTACAAGCTCAGTGATGGCCTATACGCCGTTTCGAGATGCCGTGATTGAAGGTCAACGAATTCTCGACAACCCCGAGGCCTTCTCTTACGATAAAATGGCGATTCAGTTTTCGTATTTTGAAAATAAAGCTGAATTTGAAATTGATCGCAAGACCGCGCCCATTTTTTGCACCGATTCTCATGTCGCGCAGTACAGCGACTGCCGCGTTTTCACCTCAGGCCCAAGCCCGCTCGCCAATGCTCTATGGGAGCAAAATCAGCTGCTGCGCGACCTCGCTGGTACAATCGTCGCGAAGTATATGAATGCAAAAGCTCCGCAAGACGCTCGCGACCGCGCTTCGCTTGAAGACGTGTCTTTTTCGCCGGGCGCCGTCGCTAAAGGTCTTGGCGATCAGTTTCGTTCTCAGCTCGTTTGGCTCGACGCCTCAACCCGATCAGCATTTATTGAGCGACCAGAAACTAAGGTCGATGAATTGAATTTCGGCGAAGTAAAAGTAAAAAAATATCTTTGGGTAAGACAGCAAATTGAAAGTCTTGGCGGCATTGAGCGCACGTTCTTCAGTTATTTGCCAATTTCGGCAAAATGGTCGACCTTGCCTGAACCTCAAGGCCTAACCGTTTTGCCACGGCGATTGGTTGAATATTTGAATAAATCTCTTGATGATCTTCTTGATCGTGAAGACATTCAAAACTTCGTCGGCGCCGATGGCCAAAAGCACAGCTTCAGTGCAGCTGAAATTGCGTTGATTCGCAAAACCGGCCACGCTTATATTGGCCGAATCGGCCGTGCATTGACCAGCGAATTGCTCGATGCTTTGATCGAATCGAAGATCGATCTTGAAAGCGACTTAAAGTTGGTCCACCAGTCGGACAGTTTGCAGGCCCAATTTGAAACTCGGTTGCAAGAAGTAGCCGAGGCCATTTTGTTGAGCACGAGTGAGACCGAGACCATTCAGGGTGAGGTTGAGTTGGCGCCAGATCGTAGGCCAACGGTGGTTGTTAAGGCTGATAAGTATCCGCATGAGCTGCGTGTTAAGGCCGCCAAAATCTTGAGTTCGAAACTCTCTACGACGCTTGGTTGGTCGATGAATGGCCGCCGAAACGTGACTGAAAAGCTATTGGCGCGGCTTAAGACGGCACTTGGCGAAGATGCTCGCAAGATCTCTGAGAGCAAAGTAGCCCAGCCTCTGCGCGAGTGGGTTATGCACCAAAATGAAGTTCTAAAGCTTTTGGCGCTTGAGCCGGGCTGCGCCGACCTATTGTCACCCCCCAAAGAGAGTAAATAGATCGCCTCTTGACGCGTGGCGCCCAATTTGTTAGAAACCTTCAACAAGTTGGGCACACCGCTTAGGAGGGCCCTTGATGATCTCAGAAAAATCTATCGAGCCCGTAACCGGGCCCGCGGCTCACATCATTGACTCTGTCGACGATAACGTCGGCACCGCTGTAATCGCCAATACAGTTTCGCCAGAAGCCTTGCCAGCAGAGCCTTCGCAATCCATTTGGTTGACCCGAATGAATGAGCTGGTGGCGACCATGGGCTATCAATTTAACAATCCAGATTTGGCGCTTCAGGCCCTAACCCATAAGAGTTTTCATTTCGAGCATTTGGTCAATTCGGTCGGCCATAACGAACGATTTGAATTTCTTGGCGATGCTGTTCTTGATTTAGTTTTGACCGCCGAACTGATGCGCCTTCACCCAGAGCGCCCCGAAGGCGAGCTTTCAAAAATTCGAGCGAGCCTCGTCAACGAAACCATATTGGCCGAAATTGCGGCTGAACTTAATTTTCAAAAGGCCATTCGGCTTGGTAAGGGCGAAAAGCAATCAGGCGGGGCCAATAAACCTCGTTTGCTGGCGTCGTTTATCGAAGCGTTTTTTGGCGCTCTTTTTCTTGATGCTGGCTACGATCGAGCCCGGGTGATTATCGAAAATATCTTTAGTCGGCGCTTACATGATCTCGATCTGACTGTGCATTACAAAGATGATTTTAAAACACGATTTCAAGAAAAGCTGCAGGGCGAGTCTAAGACGACTCCGCAATATGTTCTTGATTCTGAAGAGGGCCCTGATCACGACAAGATCTTTCACGTATCGGTGAAAGTTTTTGAACGTGTCGTCGCGACGGGCAGTGGAAGAAGTAAAAAACAAGCTGAGCAAGAGGCCGCGCGCCATGCTCTAGAAGGGTCATTATGATGAAGGCAGGTTTTGTATCGCTGGTCGGTTTGCCCAATGCGGGTAAGAGCACGCTGGTAAATGCGTTGATCGGTGAGAAGGTCGGTATCGTTTCGCCAAAGCCGCAAACCACGCGCAAGCGCGTGATCGGCATCTATAACGAACCGAACATGCAGGCGTGTTTTGTTGATTCTCCTGGTTATATCGAGGCGACCACTGAGCTCAATACGTTTCTACGCGAAGAGCTTAAGGGCATCATTAAAGACGGAGATATGCTTATTGCTGTGTTGAACCTCGACGCTCGTAAGTTAGAAGATCTTGTGGCTCTGGCCGACCTCGCCTCAAAATCGGGCAAGAAATGGTTCGCGTTGATCACCAAGATGGATATGGATAAAGATTTACGCAGCGAACGCCTTCGTGTTGAGCTTCAAAAATACAATGTCCCGATCGTTAATGTCTGTGCCGTACGTAAAGCCGAGAAATTGCGCGAGCAGGTGTTGCCACTGGTGCGCGAGATGTTGCCCGAAAGCCCAGCGCCGCTTTTTAATAACGATTCGTACACCACCCAAAATGTGCGTGATCTTATTGCCGAAATTGTACGTGAGAAATGCTTTGAAACTCTTCATCAAGAAGTGCCGTATGGCGTGGCCGTCAAAGTAGTAAAATTTGACGAGACCGGCAAGCTGCCGAGAATTCACACTGAAATTTTGGTATCGAGAGAGAGTTTTGTGCCCATGGTGCTTGGGGCCCAGGGTCGCCGAATTAAGCACATTGGCACCGAGGCGCGCAAAGAATGCGAACGCATAATGGGTAAGAAAATTTATCTCGAAACCCATGTCAAAGTTAAAAAAGATTGGACGAAAAACGCCCAAATGATGAAGGAGCTCGGTTATGTTATCAACGAATGAACTCACACCTAAGGCCGTGAAGCCGACGACGTCGAGTGAACTGACCGGGGCGACTGAGATGGCTGTGGCATCTGTTGATGCCGAGTTGTCAGAGAACGCAGACGCTGACGAGTCGACTGAAGAGGGCGAAAGTGCTCCTGCTAAAAAAGTCAAAGTTTCACTTCTAGATGCCGAGGGCGAACTTTTGCCGATGGCGCAGCTTTCGGCAACCCGTGCTTATCGCGTGGCTATCATTGGTCGCCCGAATGTTGGCAAGTCGACGCTCTTTAATTTTCTGACTCGATCGCGCAAAGCCGTGGTCAAAGATCAGCCGGGGGTCACCCGTGATATTTTAGTGGGCCAGGCTGACTGGTGGGGCGGCTCATTTGAAGTGCTCGACACCGGTGGTTTGACAAAGAATTCAGACACCTTTTCGGCATTGATTTATCAGTCGGTTATGGCGATTTTAAAATATGTCGATCACCTAGTTGTGGTGATGGACGCTAAATCTGGGCTTTTGCCTGAAGATAAAGACGTAATTCGAATTGCGATTGAAAGCGGCAAGCCATTTTTCGTTGTGCTTAACAAAGTCGATCGAGAAGCTGAGGCCGAAATTCTAAAGTCTGAATTTTACGAATTTGGCTGTGACATCCTGCACGCCTCATTTGAGCGCCGCGATCACACCGACGAAATTATTGAGAAAATTCTCGCGGCGATACCTGAAAAGAGAGCGGCCGACGAAAGTGGTATTCGCATTGCGGTTGTTGGTAAGCCCAATGCCGGTAAAAGCTCGCTCTTTAATGCCATTGTTGGCGAAGACCGCGCGCTCGTTTCTGAAGTGGCCGGCACCACGGTAGATGCTGTTGAAGAACGTTATCGCTATCGTGATCAAGAGCTTGTGATGGTCGACACGGCCGGTTTGCGCAAACAAGCCAAGCGCCTTGGCCGCGGTGATGGCGTCGAAATTATTTCGGCCTACAAATCTTACGAAGCTATAGATCGGTCTGATCTGGTTTTACTTGTGATGGATGGCACCCATGGCCCCACAGAGCAGGATGCCAAAATGGCGAGCTATGCTTATGAGAAAGCCAAGTCTGTGATCGTCGTGGCGAACAAATTCGACCTGCTAAAAGACCAGGTTGGCGAACCTAAGCAATGGTTTCGCGATCGTCTGGATCGCGAGTTTCACTTTGCGCCAGACGTGCCGGTGGTTTTCACCAGCGCGGCTCGTGGTGAAGGTGTCGAAGGTCTTCTTGATATGGTGCTCGAGGTTTGGAAGAAAATTAATCTCAAAATACCGACTCGTAAATTGAATGATTTCTTTTACGACGTTATTCGCCAAGCACCAGCTCCGGTTTATCGCACGACCAATGTGAAATTCTACTATTTGACTCAGACTGAACAAAAGCCGCCGAGCTTTTTAGCATTCGCCAATCACCCGAAAGGGGTGACCCCGGCTTATCGACGCTTTTTGGTCAATCGTATTCAAAAAGAATGGAATCTTGAGGGCATCCCAATCCGAATTTATATGATGAAGAGCACCTAATGGCCCGCCGCGCCTGGAAGACCCGCTTCGGCTTTTATCTCGCGGCGATCGGCTCAGCTTTCGGGTTGGGCAGCTTGTGGCGCTTTCCGTACATCGTGGCAGAGAACGGTGGCGGCGCATTTGTGTGCCTCTACTTGGTTCTCGTTGTCATCATGGGCGTGCCGCTATTAATCGGTGAGCTGATGATTGGTAAGTTCACTCGACGTGGAGTTTTGGGTGCTCAGCGCCAACTTGTTGCTCAAGCTCAATCTTCGCAGTCGATGTCATTCGTCGCGAATGAGCCGGGCTCACGCGGCGCGAGTTTAAAGAATTTGCGTTCAAGGCGCGCGAAACTCTTGATCGGGATGATGCCAGTCGCTGGAGTCCTCGCCACCCTTTGCTGTATTTTTATTCTTGCCTATTACATTGTGATCAGCGGGTGGGTGTTATTTTTTCTCGGGCGCTTTCTCTATTTACCTTTGATGGCTCTGCCCTCGGCCGCTGAACAGACCGAGTTCATTTCACAAAGTTTTACCCAACTTCACGATTCGGGTTGGATGCAGATGGGTCTCGCGGTCGTACACTTGGCGGTCGTGGTGATCGTGGTGGCCAAAGAAGTTGAAGAGGGCATTGAACGTTGGATCGGTTTTATTATGCCTATTTTTGTCGGCATTCTTTTAGTGCTCGTTTTTAAATCTCTCTCAATGAGTTCAAGTATTGAAGCCTTGCGCTACTTTATGTACCCCGACTTTTCAAAATTGAATATCAATTCTCTGGGCTATGCCGTTGGCCAGATTTGTTTCACGCTCAGTATTGGTTTTGCAACAATGGTGACCTTCGGCAGTTATCTGCAGGATGAGTCGCTTGTGCCGCCGACGGGTTTTCGCGTGGCGTTTCTCGATTCGCTTACAGCCGTTATCGCGGGCCTAATGATTTTTCCGCTGGTGATTTCGGGTGCGGCTTCGGCGCACGGGCCAGAATTGCTTTTTCAAACTGTACCCGAGTTCTTGGCAAAGCTCGAGGGCGGTTTTATTTACGGTATTTTCTTTTTCATCTGTTTGTATTTGGCGGCGCTTGGCGCGAGCATCAGTCTTCTTGAAACCGCGGTGTCGAACCTTTGCGAAAATTCGCAATTGACCCGTGGCCGCGCCAGTCTTTATGCCGGGGCGGCCATTTTGCTAACGGCCCTGATACCGGCGTTTTCGTCGTCGACTCTTCGGGCCTTCACTTGGCACAACCGGGGATTGCTTGAAATTATTGATTTGGTTCTGATAAACGGGGTGGTGCCATTTGTCGCGCTAATGCTTGGTCTTATAGTCGCCTTCGAAGTAAATGATAAAGTAAAGCGCGATGAGTTCGTGGCCATGCAAAGCCCCTCAGGTGAAGTGCTCTATTCTCATTGGAATTTTCTGATTAAATGGGTCGTGCCACCCATCATCGTATTAGCTCTGGTGCTACAGCTGATCGGGCTATTTCGGTAAAAGGTGCCAAGCACTTTTGGGTCCGGCGTTCTTAGAATTTCGTTATCTTACAATTCGATAGTAGTAGGTGCGGGTCATATCGGCGATAGGTTGAATAAGCGACACTTCGTCTGAAACACCATCGTATTGCACTTCGCTGTACTCATAATAACTGCCGGTGAGTCGACCCTCTGCAACGTTTAATAGAATCCCAAAAACCATTTTATTATCGTAATAGGATGTGAAGATTTCAGTTTGCAAAGAGTCATTGACGTCAATTTTTGAACCACCTTCGTAGTAAAGAATTTTTGGATTGTAGGTCTTAAAGTTGTCATCGCCGTCAACCTCTGGGATTTCGGTCGCCAATTTGGTGATCAATGACCCATTGGATGCCGTCACTATTTTTTCAAGAACAAGCTTTTGGTGCTTTAGCATGCTCCAATTGCCCATTAGAGCACTTAGTCTAGAGATATAGGTCGATTTCTGTTCGTTAAACTCTGCTGCGGCAACCGGATTGAGATAAAAGACCCCCGACCGCTCGCGATCGTAAATTCGGTATTTTAATTTTCCATTGTCCAAGAGCGTGTACTTAACGCGCCAACCATGCCCAGAGGCTTCGCCCAACGAATCGATCACCCACATTATTTTACTTTCGGTTATTTTAGAGACTTCACCATTGTCAGAGATTTGAAAATAGTCTTCGGCTGATGAAGCTTGTTGATTTTCAGGCAATGGGCCACCATTGTTTTTTTCGCGATCCATTCGCCAGTAGCCGGAGTAGGGGTTGACCATTTTTGAGGTGGTATCAGACGAACAGGCCGATAGGCCAAAGGCGGCTGAGAGCGTGAGAAAAATCGCCAATAGTTGTACTTTCATAAAGCCACCTTTTCTAAAATTGAGTGAACGCAGCCTAGCAAGAATGTTTTGGAAAATAAAGAATGTTGAGTGTTGCGAGCTAAAATTGGTCACTTCAATTGCAGAAAATATATCTGGATTTGAAATCTGAGTAGCAAAGTTTGTCATTTCGGTAGCCTAAAGCGGCGGGTAGCGAATGTAGGCGTGGGCGCAAGTGTTGATTTTTCAAGCGCATTATTTGAATACCTGGCACAGACATTGTACTTAGGTGAAGCGTAATCGTGATTTAATCGAATTATTAAGAGGTGTATAATGAGAACAAATTTAATTTATTCAATGGTGGTGTCGGTAGCAGCATTGGCTTCTTGTTTGGCGCTGACAGCGTGCCCTGGTGCTGCCCATGACTATTATTCGGGTCAGGTCAGCCCCAAATCGTTGAAAGCGAGCGTACTCGGAACATGGCGTACAGAGTGTCTGGCTGATACTGGCAGCACCTCGAAGCAGGCCGAGCTTAATTTCGGCTCAGGTGGCCAGGTGGTTGGTCGCGATTTGTATTTTACAGATTCATTATGCCAATCGCCTGATCTAACCAAGACGGATGATGCGAATAAGGGTGTGCCGGCTAGCAATTATACGACAGAGGGGCGTGGGCAAAGAGCTCGTGGCAAGTTAACGATGGACAGAACTGTTAACGGTCGCACTCATAGCGATGCCTTTCTGGTTGCCGTGATTACCACAAGCCATGGCCAACAGTTGGTATTGAAATCAACTGATAACCCGGCTGATCAAGAATTGATCTACAATAAGGTGCAATAGTTAGTTTTTGCTTTTCTCGAAGGCTTTGCGAAGCGAACGCTCAATCTGCAGTTCGCGTTCTATGCGGTAGAGCAAAGATTTTTCTTCTAATCCGTCGGACGACGTTTCTTCGTCAGCCGAGAAAAAATCGCGTTGCATGCTGATGCGTTTGACGACCGTGACTTGCGCCGATTCTTTGCCTTTAGAACGGCCTTTTACTACGCGTACATTGATTACATAATGATAGTTCGAGGGGCGAGGCGATTTTTCGAAGGGTGCCACCCAAACTTGGGCGCCTTTAATTACATCGGTCTCGAGAATGCCTTGGTCGAGATTGTTGATTTGGATTGGGTAGCCAGCAAATGACTTTTGAATCGCGCGCCAGATCTCATCATAGCTGCCTGTCATAACTTGGATGGCGGGGCCTCTTAATTTCGGCTTGTCGTCTTCCATAGTGGCGCAGCCACCTAAAAAAAGCGCGCAGCCACCCAAAAAAAGCGCGCAGCCAACAAGAGCAGTAGCGCAGCCAACAAGAACATTGGCGGCGCCTACGCGAGCGGCCTTTGCGCCGCCGGTGAACGTTGAGCGCGCGGCACCGGTTGCGATTTTATTTAATATATTTTTAAAGATCGAGTGAGTTGTGCGAAACATGAGTCACTTTATCTAAGAAGTAGGCATTGCTATCCGAAAGAGCTGGGTCCTTTTTTGAGGCGGCCGTTTGCGACGAACCCATAAAGTAGACTTCCCAACGGTACGATTTGCCGGGCTCAAAATTAAGCGGCAAGCTCGGCAGTTGAGCCGAAGTCACCCAACCGTTTGCAAAGAGCTCCCACATGCGATAACGACGCTCGAGTTTGTAATTGCCGACGGCGACGTGATCGATCAACGAAAGAACGACGTAGGTTGCGACGGGTTGTACTCCGGCAACGGTGGCTGGCGGAGCAAAGCTGACGCTCGATTTACCAGAAAGCGTCGGTCGAGCCACAAGACCCAAAAACTGTGGTTGCGAATCGGTTTCATTGTTAAGCGCGATGCTGAGGCCGCCGGGGCCATCGTTTAACACGTTTTGGTCGGCGCCCTGATCGAGGCCAATCGCAATCGAAAACGATTTTGTGAGGCCATTAAAGGCCATTTTGAGGGCATCAATCGGGTGTGCTGTTGGTTCGGGGTTCACGTCGAGGGGGGTTGTGTGAATGCCGCCAATTTTTTCGGCTTCTTTTTGGGGCATTAACAGGCTGACGATATAGTTTTTGTTATCGCCGGTGGGGACATTGAGTGACATTTGCTCGCCTGATTGTAGGCGCTTAATGTCTGACGGAAAGTACAGATCGCCTTGATCAACCATGGTCGCTGAGAGCATGACTTGAGTGGCATCGATGGCAGGGGCTTTTACCGTGATCGTTTTGTTAAACGTCACCTGATTGACTGGTACGTCTTGGCCGCTGGCTTTGTCATTGACGACAACGTCAGACTGACCGCACTCCATAAATTTAAAGAGATTAAGAACTTCGTAAAACGATTTGCCGTCGCGCAATTGGCCGACAACCTGCTTGAGCGGGAACTGCCCATGGGTTGCCATCACGCGATAGGTGCCGGGCTCGCGCACATAGAGGCGGTAGTCAGGCTTATTGAGCGTGATCGGCAGAATGTAGCTCTCTTCTTGTTTCGGCAGCGTCAAGTTTGACGGCACGCTGACGGTTTCAGTGAGAACTTTGATCTCGTCAAATTGCGGGCTGATCATCGCATCGATATCGAACTGGGCAAGTTGGCGGCGAGTGAGGGCCGGGTAAACCAAGCTGAAGTCGACTTTGCCATCGCGTTTAAGATCGCCAAAACCTGTGGCGACACCTTTGATTTCGATTTGCGTCGGCATATCGATGACGCGCAATTGAAACTCATGAGCTTCGGGCGACACATTTAGAAATGTTGTGCGTAAATAGCCGTTGGCTGAAACGGTGATTGGTAGGGCTGTGCGCCAGTCAGCGGTCACGGTGATGGCGCCATTAACGTCGGTTTTCACCTGGTTGTTGGTAAAAGGTTGGCCGAGGTCGTTGCCAATGAGAACATCAGCGCCAACAATCGGTTGGCCCTTTTCGTTTAAAATGCGAATTTTTTCACCCGAATGGCCACCGGCGAAAGTGTCGGCCAATGCCAGCTGGTTTGCTCCGCCAAAGATGACAAGTGCCGTAGCAAGTAGGCTAAGGCTGATTGCCCCTCTGGATAAGACTTTTATAAGCATTTTGACCTCCGTCATGGTGTTCTGAGTGCTTCTATTCGCCCCGCGTTAATGTTGGGCGAAAACGGCGTCAACTTGAGCCGCTTTGTTTGTATGATTGAATAAAGTTTGCCCGACCTTAGTCAAGTGAAGTTGACTGAGACTAGCCGCGCATATACAAATGACGCCTTATGTCCCTTCGGACATTTGTATGGCGGGGTAGCTCAGCTGGTTAGAGCAACGGAATCATAATCCGTGGGTCGGGGGTTCAAGTCCCTCCTCCGCTACCAAAACTCTTTTATCTTCTTTCATACGTCGTTGCCCCTCCCTTCGCATCGTTGCGACATACGATTACGTATGCCTCACTCGCTCGGTCGGTAACGCCTCGTCTGAAAGAAGATAAAAGAGTTTTGCTATCGCAGATGGGGCTTTGGACTATTCTCGACCAGGGGGTTCACCAAATGTGCAGGATGCAACATTTGGAGCGAGCCTTCAGGGCGAGTCCGAAGGGACGAAGTACAGGATGTACTTCGCAACGCCCTCCTCCGCTACCAAACTATGGAGATTTGCCTGTGTTTTGGACGCAGCAATTTAAACCTAACCACAATTTGCATTGAGTTGGTAGAGAGTCGCGTGGACAGGGTTCGGGGTCAACGACTTCAAGAAAGAGGGCCGCAGCATGAGAATCGCTACGAACACTTTGGGTGATTGACGACCAGAAATCCCGAAGCGAAACGCCACAAATTGTGAGTTGAGCACACGGCGATATGTCCCCATGAATGTTTAAGTCCCTATATGGGCAAAGTAGTGGCGAGGGCAACAGAGGTTTTTATGCGCGCAGTGTTTTGGCACAGGTAAATCACAATATGAAAGCCTTTTTGCCCGGCGGTGCCGCAGGCACCCAATCCGGCATTTATCGTGGCCTCGCATCAAAGCGGCCTGTCGATATCGGCCCACTCAGCGATGATTTGTTCGAGCGAATTTCAAATAGTTATTACGCAATTTGTTTGCGCGGTGGTCTCATTGACTGCGAGTCATTGATTAACTCAAGGCGCACAGGTGGCGGCAAATGAATTGGTTGATTGATTGGCTTAAAAATTAAATCAAACCAACTCGACTATTTTGCAAAAATCCGTAAATGGCAAGATTGAAATTCGATCATCAATTTGCTTATGGGTTTGCCCCATATGCACCTGATAGAAATGTGGGATATCCGTTCGATCTCGAAAATAGAAAAGATGTGGCGACACCGATTTTTCGCCTTGTTTGCATTCGACAGCGAATAGAGGTTTTTTATTCTTTAAAACGACAAAGTCAATTTCGCGTTTGTCAGTGTCACGCAAAAAACGGAGTTCTGTTTTGTGACCATGTACATCTTCGAGAAAGTGGCAGTACTTCAGAAGGTGAGAGCCGACCATATTTTCAAATCGAGCCCCGGGGTTTTCAATTTGGCTCCAATCCCAAAGATAGAGTTTTTGTTCTTTTTTAACGGCGCGAATTTTAGCTGAGCCAAAAGGGGCAATTTGATAAGAGTAGTAAATTGACGAAAGAATGCTGAGCCAACGTTTGATTGTTTTAAAGTCGGCCTCTAAGTCATTGGCAAGTGAGTTGATCGAAAGAGGTGACCCAACGCGATTGGGTAACTCTTCAGCTAGAGCATAAATTTTTTCAAGGTCTTTGACGTCTTCCCAACCGGTAAGGTCTGTTCGAATTAAACGGTTAAGTCTTTGATTGTGCCACCTTCGTAAATCCCGATCGTCAGCATTATGAAAAGCTTCTGGAAAGCCGCCAAATTTCAACAGTCGAGAGGTGTATCCTTCCTGAAACTTGAGTTCGGGCAGACTATAGGGGTGCAATCGGTAATAGTGATATCGACCAAGCAGTGAATCACCGCCTTTTCGAAAATGATCGAGGCGGGCAGAGCCGGTGATTAAAAACGAGTGAGTGTTTTTTAAGGTGTCATAAAAGCCTTTTATCAGATTTCGCCAGCCTTTGAATTTATGGATTTCATCGATGACGATCAGGGGTTCAGCCCGCGGCCACTGGCGCTCTTTAATCATTTTTTTGTGTTCGAGGCTGTCCCAGTTTAAATAGGCAGGGTGACCGTCAGTATAGTTTTTAATAAGCCCCTGCGCGAGGGTGGTTTTGCCGACCTGGCGAGGCCCACCAAGAAAGACCATTTTCTTCTTTAGGTCTTCGATTATATATGGCTCAAGGTAGCGCGTGAGTATTTTGGACATGACTCTAGTTTACTCATGATCGTATTGGAGTCAAGTCCATTTTACTAACGAATTAAATAGTTGCTTTCTTAGTCGAGGTCTACGATTTGCTCTCGATACTTATAGTGTGGCCCCAGTGCTAGATGAAATCTCGTTAAGTGCACGCGCGGTCGTGGCCCCGCGCCATGCGCATCGTTGCGACATGTTTTGGCGGGGTTTTTCTGCTTCGTGCATGAACCTATTTTCCTCTAAAAAATACCGCCCAAAGCAAAACCACAACAACCCCGGGTACACCCAAGAGATAAAGCAGAATGGGTATGCCAACTCGGCCGTTCACATTATCTACAAATATCGTTAGGTGCTTTTTAACTGACGTCGTACCAGTTTCATTGTCTGTGTCTTGATTGCACATATTTAACCTCAATGTTATTTCGTTCAGCGTGATTTTTTGTTTCTTTTATATACGTTAAAGTGACTGCCTTTTTTCAAGTCAAAGTGTTGATTATCGAACATCAAAATAACGTGCAATAGTTGCGCCATACTCAAACTATATATCCCGAAAGTGACGTAAAATTAAAGTGAGCTATTGAGGAAATTCTCCCCGTTGACGATGCAAAACACCACAATAGCCTGACGTTTAACTCGCCAAACTTGCCTATATCATTGCAGCGCCTATCCTGCAGTGGTCGCGCAATTGCATCTTAAATCAAATGAACGTGTTGAATATTGAAAAAGGAGGAACACACTATGAAGCACAAAATAGTTATTTTTTCTGTGTTGCTTTTGAGTCTGCAAGTCTTTGCAGAAAATAAAGCCGACAACACAAAAATAAATGAACGAGATCGAGCCGCTGATCAACAGACGGCTGATCAACAAACGTACAGCAAGAATGATATGATTATTATCCGTCGCATTCGGCAGGAAATAATGAAAGAAAAAGACCTTTCGACTTACGCGCAGAATGTAAAAATCATTTCTGTTGATGGCGTGGTGACACTTAAAGGTCCGGTACGATCAGCACACGAGCAAAGTCGTATTTTGAAATATGCTCGCTCAGTCGCCGGCGTTACCAACGTTACCGATGAAATGGCTATTGTACCCGCTAAAGAATAAATTAATTTTTAAAGGAGATTTTTATGAATGACAAAAAGATAGCAGTTCTGGGGATTTACAAAACACGCTCAGACGCAGAGAGAGCAGTTAATGCTTTAAAAGCGGATGGGTTTTTCACAAATGATATTTCAGTTCTAATGCCTGACCTTGCAGGCTCTCAAGACTTTGCGCATACAAAGGCAACAAAAGCGCCTGAAGGTGCCGCCACTGGCGCTGGCACCGGTGCTGTTGTTGGTGGAACGCTGGGCTTGCTTGCCGGCATTGGGGCGTTGGCAATTCCAGGTTTCGGACCATTTATTGCGGCTGGCCCGATCATGGCGGCACTGGCTGGTGCTGGTGTAGGCGGTACCATCGGCGGTATTGGTGGTGCTTTGATCGGATTAGGGATCCCTGAATATGAAGCCAAACGTTACGAGGGTTTTCTAAAAGATGGTGGGATTTTACTTTCTGTTCATGCCGCCACGTCTGATGAAGTAACAAAAGCAAGTAAGTGCCTTGAACGTACAGGTGCTGAAGATATTTCTTCAACAGGCGAGGTCAAAGGCAGTTGGCAGACAACAACTCATCAGATGAAAGATTCTACGTTCCGCAAAGATGATTTGAGTACACAAAGATAGAAGATCAGTCGGAAAGCGGTGATTTGAAAATCACTGGAACCGAGGGAGGCCTTGCAGGCTAAAACTGGTGCAATCCTGCAGGTATTGTAAGTTTACAAAAATTTACTCCGGCACCTAGCCAGGGTCGCGTCTGGTATCTTTTTTCATGTCGGTCAATTTGTACTACCCCAAAGCCCCTGAACCATTAGGGGCAGGGGCCTAGATTGGCAGTAGGGCCCACCAAAAACATGACTTTCAAGGTCATTCTGATCAATGAAGGTTTTGGCCCAAATAATTTGCGTTTGGCCAGGTGCCACCCGTTGAAGCTTCAACCAACAAAATAGCCCGCGATACTTTTCGTAGTTTTGTTGAATCGCCAGCGCCACCGAGTGAAGCAGTTTGAGCTCGTCGCCAGGCTGATTAAATAAATGACTAAAATCCATGCCTGTTAATCGGTGATTCTACGTTTCAACTAAAAGACTTCGCAATGCCGTATCTTCGCGGATAGGCCGTTCAGTGGCCATTTCCAGCCCTTTTGCCAGGTATGCTTAATTCAATTTTTCGCCAGGACTTCAGACTATTCGCGCGCAGGGGGGCAAGTTTTTTAAAACGGTGCCCCGCCTTTAAAGCTTGGGCTTTGCAAATAGCCATTCGCGGGGGTTGAGTGACCTGCCCGATGATGGGCAAGCACCATAAAGGTGCGATGATGAAGGACCATGGGATGGCACCAGGCAGCGATGAAGAAAAGTCGGAGAAAGCTGGAAAGGAATGACCTTGATTGCCCAAAAACCGTCGTCGCGGGCCGTTGAGGCAGGACCTTTCGCCCAAAGTACAAGCGACAACTAGACTGTTGTTTGCCAGTTCGGCACCCCTCAGACTACAATGTAACCGGTATATTGAGTGATCGGTCGTGAGGGGCAAATGGCAAACGGTTTTAAAGGTTCAAAGGCCGCGGCAGTGATGCCTCGGGCGTCAGGCCGCGAGCGTCGGCGTGATGAACGCCTTATGGTGCAAGATGTGCTAACCGGCGAGTTGGTCGCCGGCAACGGGCGCCTTGTTAAGATCGAGCTTAATGACATTTCGAAAGGTGGCATCTCGTTCTATCTTCGCGGGGCTGATGATATTTTAGCAAGTGGTGAAGTCGCCAAGCTCAATTTGATTTTTAACGACAGTAAAAAATTCTTTCAATGTTTTTTCAAAATTAAAAATGTGCGAAAAGATTTGCGAAATCGATTTATGTACAATGGTCAAATCACTGAAGACTCGATGAATAAAAACGCCGTCGGTTTTCTGGTCAAATTTATCCAGGCGGTTCGAGTCGCAACTGCCTAAGACGATGCTGACGAATAGTTTCGCAACCCTAAGCTCCAAATAAACAGCACTAAAGACATGAAGGCAACGGTGACGAGCAGGCTGCCAAGCGTGATTGCCCATGGGTTGGGGGCAAAGAGCACTGAGGCCGGCACAGAGGCCATAAGTGCGAAGGGCATAATCGTCATCAAAACCCAGCGGACAACTCTAGAGTAAATGGCGTGTGGGCGCTCCATAAATTTTGAGGTCGTCCAAAAAAGTGGCTGTAACCCGCGGGCCGAATGGGTCCAAAAAACGGGGATGATAAATAGCATCAGCACCAAGAAATAGAGCAATGAGCCGTTCAAAACCAGCAAGCCAAATAATAAAGTTCGCAGCAGGCCAATGGGCTCTGGGTACTTCATAAAGGCCCAAACTAAAATCGAAACCGCCATAATTAAATTAACAAACGAATTGGCAGCAAAATCTCGAAGTGAAACAAAGAAGAACGTCGATACCGGCCGCACCAGGTAGTAATCGAGATCGCCGCGATTTACGAGTTGAGCGACATTCCAAGAGTTATTGGCAAAAACGGTCATATTGAGGGCGTCTACGACGATAAAGGCGCCTACAAAAATCATGACCTGTGATTCGCTCCAGCCGGCGAGGTACTTTGAGTGTAAAAAAATCACTTTGAAGAAGAGCAGATTCATTATGTAGTAAACAACATCCATAAGAATTCGAAAATAAAAGTCGATGCGAAACTCGAACGCCTTTGAAAAAGAAAATTGCAAAAAATATCCGTATAACCGCAAATAACGAATCATATGCCAACGCCTGTGTAATTTTTAAGGCCGCGTCGCCAAACGAGCTGCATAAGAAAAAAGAGCGGTATCGTCCACAGGATAATCGTTAGATTGGTATGGGCCCATTGCGACCAAGACGAACGGCCCAAAAACATTTTAATTGGCTCAGACCCGATGTAAGGGAATGGCGTTTGGTAGACCGCCCGTCGAACAGCCGGCGGAAACATTTCAAGTGGTATAAACAGCCCGCTTAAGAATTGGGCGATAAATCGAAACATGACGCTGAGGCTCCAGATGGTGTCGACCCAGAAGGCGATGTAATCGATAATGACATACATCACAAAATAAAAGGCAGAAGCGACCAGGCAGGCCGAGGTGCCCATCAACATATTTTCGAAACTAAAATTATATTCGGGGGGCAAGCCATAAAATGCAAATAGAAGTAAAAGCCCCATGCCCATCTGTATGATCGTGACCGAATTGTACGCGAGGGCGCGCGAGAAATTTACCATCAAATAGCTAACGGGGTAGAGCAAGTATTTGGTCAGGCCGCCGTCATAAATGTCAGAGGCAATAATCATACGTTCATTGCCGCGCACGATACGCCCGCCGAATGCGGCGAACACGACGTAGAGTAACATCATCTGAAAGGTATAGCCGCCAATTTCGGGGGCGTGGCCGGGCACAACACCAGGGGTGGCGGTGCTTGCAAAAAGGGCCTCCCACAGAAAATAGGAGACCATAAGTTCGACCGCAACTGAGACGAAAAATTGCAGCCAGAAATCAACACGGTATGAAAACATGCGCTTAAATTCAGCGGCAAACATGGCGTTAAACCAGGTCATTGTCTGGCGCTCATAATTTGGGGGTGACGATTTTGCCGCTTACGTCTTTATCGCGCCGAATAAGTTTTTCGATAATGTTGCCGATGTCTTCTTCTTCAATACTTAAATCTTTGACCCGAAACTGCTGTAGCATTTGGCCAGCGACTTGGGCGACGGCCGTGCGTGCGACTTTTAGGCGCACAGTGCTTGAGTCTTGAAAAATGACCTCGGCATTGAGCGCCGCAAACGCCTTAGGGCTTTGCGCGGGGCTGACCTCGGTTTCGAATTCGACTGAGAGAATTTTGTGATTGGCGTAGGTGTTTACCACGCGGGCGAGATCGCCATCATATACAATTTGACCGTCTTTGATAATCGCGATGCGGGGGCAGAGGCGTTCGATGTCTTCCATGTAATGCGAGGTTAAAATCATCGCGGGCTTATGAAGCTTTCGGTATTCTAAAATAAAATTACGTATCGCCCGTTGAGCGGTGAGGTCGAGGCCAATGGTGGGTTCATCGAAAAAAACCACGCGGGGGGTGTGCAGCAGTGCTGCGATAAGCTCCATTTTCATGCGTTCGCCAAGCGAGAGGCGGCGAATTTGAATGTTGAGTTGGTCTTTTACTCCGAGTGACTCGACGAGATATTCGAGGTTTTGTTTATATTGGGGGTGAGGTATTTGATAGATTTCGCGTAGAAGCAAAAAACAATCTTCGGCGGGTAAATCCCACCAGAGCTGGGCTTTTTGACCCATTATCAACGAGATTTGGCGTCGAAAATCGTTTGAGCGACTCCAGGGGTTGTGGCCTAAAATTGAAACCGAGCCGCTGCTGGGGTGTATGACTCCGGCCAATATTTTAACCAAAGTGGTTTTGCCGGCGCCGTTGGCGCCCACCAGGCCAAGAATTTCACCAGAGCCGACGTGCAATGTAACATCGCGCAAGGCCTGCTTGTCGAGCCATTGTCGATTGAACAGTGATTTCACTGAGCCGGCAAGGCCCGCGACTTTTTTATGAACACGAAAGGTCTTTGAGAGATTTTGAGTTTGTATCACCTAAAGAAGATAGGTGTTTGACCATAGGCCGTCACATCATAACGTGAAGCGCTACTTTAATAGTGCCGCATGAAGAGGCCAATTACCAAATAGAAAGCCAGGTGTAGGCTCAGCGACAAAAGCCAACCGTTTCGAAAGCGTAGAATGAGATACGACATGGCTACACCGGCGAAAAGACTTGGCACTATAAAATAAAACGCGAAGAGGCCCATAATCAGAACAAGTGGCAAATGAACAGCGAAAAAGCAAATTGAAAAAGCCCAGATGGCTCGGTTCTTTGGCATTTCGAAAGCCGACATTTTTCGCAATAAGCCTACGATCAGTACTTGTTGAAACGTGATATCGCAAAACTTGGTAACGGTCGTGCTAAGTGAAAAAAGCGGAAAGTAAAAGCCAGATTTTAATATCTTGGATTGTTGATCAGGCCCCAGCGGGCGCCATAAATTGAATGCGAGACAGGATACGAAAAATAGAATCGAAAGGCCAAGCGCGATAAAAAAGGGCCTGCCTGCCGGGCCTCGATATTGGGCCTTCGAACTCAACCCGAAATTGAATTGATCGCGAAAGTAGACTATCGAAAGGGATGTAAAGAAGAGAAAATAAACTGCCGTAATCAAGTAGTTGTGAAGGTTGTCGATGCCGAGTGGCTTGAGCAAATAGTTTTGGAGGCCCGTCGCTAAAAGCCAATAGGCGACCCAGGCAAACAAAAGTTGATTCTGAATTTTCGAAGGCAAAGCGGCCCCCCTTTATGAGGCGTATATATACACGATTGTAATATGGTAAAACAAGACCGATGACAGCGAATTGAAGTCGTGGCAAAGTTAAACATGCGATTTGCTGGGGGGATGTCTATTAAAACACTGAAGCTTGGACAATCTAAAAACGGGCAATCGATCGAGGTTTTAAGTCGAAGTGGTGACCCGCGCGACTGTCGTATTTTGGTGCTGAGCGGTTTGCACGGGGACGAAACCGAAGGCGTTATACTGAACACGCTTATCCTGAATGAGATTTTTTACAATCACACTCACTTGTTGCCGAAGCTGGCGTTTCTGCCGATCGCTAACCCCGACGGTTTTTCGCTCAGTCAGCGATGGAATGCCAACAACGTTGACCTCAATCGAAATTGGCCCACTAAAGATTGGACGGCCGAATATTCGAACCCGCGCTACCCACCGGGGCCAGCAGCAGAAAGCGAAGTTGAAACGAAATATCTACGGCAGTTTATCGAGGGTAGTAAGATCGATTTCGTGCTTGATTTGCACTCTTACCTAGATACTGTTTTGCTGCCGCTTTTTCACAAGGCAGGCGAAACCCAAGAGCACAAGAAGATTCATGAGTCTTTGCTCGAACTGTCTACGGGCGTGGGTTTACGAATTGATCATGACCCTGAAGGCCTCGGCTATAAAATCACCGGTGGCTTTCACACTTGGTGTTTTGAAAATGAGATTCACACGTTGACGGTTGAAATTGAAAAGGGCCTTGGCCAACACGCGATCAAAGGCAAATTTGTCGACCCTCTGATTCGTTTTTTGGCCAATCTAATTTAGCGGCCATTCGGTGCCGTGCTTCACGACCAACGGCAAGCGCTCGATTAAAATTTATGATGGCCGTCATCGGAGGCTCGACCACTTGCTTTTTTAACCCCGGTTTGTCGCGAAATTCGCGAGATTCTAGTAACTCGATTATCACTTTGTAGTTGTGCTGCGAGCGCTTTGTGATCTCGCTTGTCAAAGTGAGGCCCGGGATGCCATGTACGCCCAAATCATGAAAGTGTGTGTCGGCGCTTTTCTGATTAAACGGTAACCCGTCACCGTCGGCCCAGCGTTTGACAAACTCGTCTCGTGAAACGCCGTTGGGCGACCAATCATCGTAAAAGCGAACGGTGATTTTTTCTTTTTCCGGGCTCGTTTTGTTGAAGTCTTCGATCAACCCATTGATAGTTTTCGAATCTGCCGGCCGGGTGCGACTGCCTTCACCAAATTCAAAACCAAACCGGCGTGCGAAATTGGGGTATTTGTGCACATAGGCGCGAGTCAATGGCGCTTCTTGGCCCTGCGATAAGGCCCCGTCGTGGGTGATTTCGTCAAAATTTCGGCCATCGCTGCGGGCCACGGTTCGTGACTTAAAATGCTCGGCCTCGCGGGTTGTGGGCAGTTCGTGTTGAGCATTTTCTAGCTGAGGCATCAAGCGCGTTTCGGCGGTTTGCGAGATTGCCGGTGCGGGTTTAAACAGTTTTAGCGCTTGAAGAAAAGGGGCCCCTCCGAGAGCTGCAAAAACGGCATCGGTGATGCAAGCTTGAGTGTCGCGGTAGGCTCGTGAGAACTGCTGTGCCGAGCAGACCTTGGTCGAGGTCGGTGAGTTCGCGCTCAATTTATTTTCGGCAAGGCCCTTTTGCAGATGCGTTTTGTTGCATTCTCTAATTGCATTGCGGACCCCGTCTTGTAGCCAATAGGTGTCGGCGGCCACAGCGCCCGAGGCAGCGGTGACCTTGAGAGCGACACGCGTTGTGCCGGCAGCGGTCGTCGTTTCGCTGAGCATTTCGCCGGCCCGGGCCAGAACCGAAACGGCAGAGGCGCCGAAGGTGGCAACAGTGAGGCCGACATTGATTACAGTTGTGGCGGCGAGCCAATTTAAATCTTTGTTAATCGCGCCTTGCTCAATACGGCACTGAAAATCATTGAGCCGAAGCATTGATACAATTTGCGCCGTGGTCTCGCCGTGTTCGGCGAAATAGTTTCTGACGGCAAATTTGGGTAGCGTAGAGGCCGTTTCTTTTAGGCTTTTAAATTCACAGCTTGATGAATGCGAACAGTTGGCGGCGACCTCGAGCTGCGAAAGCCGTTTTGCTAGTTCGCCACGATTTTCTTGAAGCTGGGCAATGACAGCCGCGCTTTGTGTTTGCGGCTTATTCGTTTGCCAGTTTTTTTTAGAGGCACGGCCCTGGGCCATCGGGTACTGCGCTTTCAGAAAGGCGATTTGCTGGGTTAACTTTTTAATGGGGGCGACATAATCGCTATTAAGTTCGTGCCCTAGGTGTGATTGTGATTCTGCTAATTTTAGGTTTTGAAGTTCAACCTCGAGGGCTTCGATTTTTTTCGCCACCGCCAAAAGCTCGGTTGTTACGTTTTCAAGTTCTGAGGCGGCTGCCAACTGCGCCCCATCGCAGGCTTTGGTTGCACAATCGGCTTTTAAATCTTCATAAGCATGGCTGCAAACTCGTTCGTTCGAGGGGTGGCCGCCGCTAGCTAGCAATTGGTCGCTGTATTTTATCTCATTTTGTAGCGAAGAGATCTCATCGTGCAGTCGACCTTGCAAATTGTAAAAGCCGGCAATCTCTTGCAACGCGGGTTTTAGTTTCTCTTTGCAGCCCGGGCCATGGCCTCCGGGGCAAGCGCTCGAGAAATCGAGTGCACAGTTCTCGGCCAAGTCTTTCTGTGATTTCGGTAGAAACGAAAAATGCTCCGCAAGAGATTTTTGCAAGAACTGTGGGTCGTCACCCTCAGCTGGCATTTTGGCATTGTCTTGGCACAGACTCATCATTTGGATTGTCGGCGAAATCGAATTGTTAAAATCTTTAAGATAGCGAGGGCAGTGGGCGACCGACGAGCCCTTTTCAGTTTGTATTGTCGGCGCCGTGTTTGCTTTTAGTTCGGTCGCCGCGGCGGGCGCCGTTGCGCTGTGAATGGCGAGACTGAGTGCCGTTGAGCAAAGGTAAACGAGGTATCGTCGCCTCACTTTTTGAGCCTGCGCTTATTGAAAAGGCGAGTGAGGTCTCTCACTCTGTTGCTCGCATAGTCGGCGAAAAGAAAGGGTAGCAGGGCGTGAATGCCAAGAATAATTACGGTCTTTGCAAAGGTAAGCGTGTACCCCAAGGCCCCGGTCAGGTGTTGCCAATAAGTTTGCCCAACGGCCATTGGGTGCACGGTAAATATATTCTCATTTTGATCGTGAAAGGCCGAGATTATTTGTTTTGAGATCACAAGCGCTTGACTGACGATTTCGGGGACGGCCGTGCTCTCCCACAAGCTGGCTTTGGCACTGGGGCCGAGTAGCCAGAGATTGCCGGCGCCAATATTGACATAACCCAAGCCATGTTGGCTTTTCTTGACAGCCATTTTCACCTGACGAATATCGAGGCTTTCTTCGATTTTAGAATCGGTGGCTAAAATAATCCATTCGCAGAGGAGCTCAGCTGCAGTTGTTGTGCCGCGCGGTTGAAATTGCATTTGAATTTGGGTGCCAGCTGCTTTTGTCGATATAATTCGGCCTGGGTGAATTTGAACGCGGCCGTTGGCGGCATCTTGTAAAAGTTCGTCGGCAACAAACGAGGGCATGCGGTGACGAGAGATCTCCCAATATGTTTTCAAATGGCGAAAAAATTGACCGCGTTCGCGCGGTGACCAGGCTCGCCAAATATCGCCAGACTGTCGTCGCACTTGGTTGACGATTTGAATCCACGAAATAATTCGAGTTTTTTCGAAAGCTCGCAATGTTTGAAATATTTGAATCGGTGAAAACCCGTTAAGGCGAGGCAGGCGAATCTCAGATTCTAAATTTTCGTTTGGATGGCGCAGAGGCAAGAAGCCGTGGCGAGAAATGAAATGGATTTTGCCAGCGGTATGCTTTCTTAATTGGCGGTAGACATCAATGGCCGTTAAGCCCGTGCCGACGATGACCACACTGTCGCTCGCGCCGATTTCGTTTAGTTTCTTGGTGTCGTAGGGTTGAATCACCCATGCTAAGGCTGTACTCGTCGCAGTCTTTAATAGAGTCGACGAAAGGGTTTTCTCGAAACCGGTGGCGATGACGACGCCATCGGCTTCAACTACATGATCGATGTCGGTTTTGACAAACCAAATGCCGGCCTTGCGTCTTAGCGACAGGGCCCGAGCGCCGATGTGTTGGTATCGAGTTGTCGGCACCTCAGCAATCTTCTGACTTAAATAGGAGCCAAACCATGCCCGCGGCACAAAAGGCCAAGTTGGGATTTGGTGCGGTTCGTGGCCTTGAGCTTTTAACCAATCGACAAAATCTAGAGGGTGCTCGTCAAAGACGCTCATGTTTTCGGCAGAAACATTAAGCAAATGCGCCTCGTCGGAAGTCGAATAGGCACGCCCCCAGCCGAGGTGTTCATCCGGGTCGACTATTTTAACCAGCATTTGGTCGCCAAAAACACGATTAAGTCTAAGAAGAAGAATGGCCCCTGAAGCCCCCCCGCCGATAATCGCAATAGTTGCTTTTGCGCCCATAACGGTTTGCCCTGTCACGACGACTTGAGAGTGCGTAAATGTTTCTTTGGAGCTGAGTTAACAAATACATTTTTCGACTCGAGAAATCGCAGCAGAACACGCATATTGTCTTCAGGCGAAATTTTATTTGAATCAATAATAATCTCGGGCCGAGTCGGCTTTTCAAACGGTGATGAGACGCCGGTAAAAAGAGGCAGCTGACCTGTGCGGGCCAATTTATAAAGCCCTTTCGGGTCGCGTGCTTCGCAGACTTCGAGTGGGCAATCGACAAAAGCCTCAAAATAGTTTGGTGAGTTGACGATTCGGCGCAAATTGGCTCGGTCGCGCTCGAACGGAGTGATAAACGCGGCTATCACAATTTGCCCAGCTTCTGAGAGAATTTTTGCGACTTCAGCGACGCGTCTGATATTTTCTCTGCGGCCTGCGATCGAAAAATCAAGATCGCTGTTGAGCCCGTGACGAAGGTTGTCACCATCCAGTACATAGGTTTGATGGCCGCGGTCAAAGAGAGCGCTTTCTAAAACTTTGGCAAGAGTGCTCTTGCCTGAGCCGCTGAGGCCGGTCAGCCACAAAACGGCGCCCTGGTGACCATTACGTGCATTGCGATCGCTGGTCGCAACATTTGAAAGCTCGCGGGTGATGTGCAGATTTTTGGGGCGATCGTGCTCGAGGTCAGTGTCGAACGTTTTAGTGATAATACCGCCGCCCGAGACTTTGTTGCTATCGACTAGCACGAATCGACCAGATGTTGGCAATTGAGCGAAGGTATCAGCCATAAGCGGGCGAGACATTTTAAGTGTGACCTCAGCGACTTCAAATTTTTCAACTCGGTGAATATCGCTCGTGCTACCTTGTAGGCTTGTGGTGTCGATTATACGATGGATTCGCGAAACTTCGCAGGTCATTTCTTGATTTAGCAATTTAATTTTAACGTGATCGTGTAGGCAGAGGGGGCGCTGACCCATCCAAAAAAGGCTTGTCTCAATAGCAGAAGCGCTCGAAACCGGTTCTTGGTTTAACGTGAGCACGTGACCGCGCTCAATAAAAACTTGATCGGAGAGTGTGATGCCGATCGACTCGCCAGCCTCGGCGAAGTCTTTCTTTAACGAATTCCAGCGTTCGATGGTTGTGACCTTCACGTTTTTGCCAGCGGGCCAAATTTTGAGTTCAGCGCCAACGTTGAGGCGGCCTGATTCAACACGACCGGCGACAATTCTTCGATCATCAAACTTGTAAACATCTTGAACCGAGAAACGCAGTGGCCCCTCATCGTGCAATTTTCTTGAGGGCAGGGTATCGAGGCACCCGACTAAGTGTGTGCCCTTATACCAGGGCATTTCGTTTGAGGTATTCGAAATGTTGACGCCGACCTTTGCGGATAATGGCACATATTGCACCTGCGTGATGCCCAATTCTTTAAGATAAGTTTCATGTTCAAAGCGAATAGCGGTAAAGACCATCTCTGAATAGCCAACGAGGTCCATTTTGTTGACGGCGACGATGACATTTTTAATGCCAAGCATTTTGAGCAAATAACTGTGCCTTCGGCTCTGTTCTTGAACGCCTTGCTTCGCATCGATTAAAAGAATGGCGGCATCAGCTGAACTCGAGCCGCTGACCATGTTCTTCAAAAATTCTCGGTGCCCGGGGGCGTCGATAAGATGGTAGCTTCGCACTTTAGTTGCAAAGTGTACATGTGATACGTCGATGGTGATGCCCTGGCGCTGTTCTTCTTCGAAGGCATCGAGCAGAAACGCGTGTTCGAATTCTTTGCCTTGCTGTTGGCAAATGCGTTTCACGGCTTCAACCCGAGAGGGGGAGATGGCACCTGTTTCATCAAGCAACCGCCCAACGAGTGACGACTTGCCGTGGTCGACTTCACCCACCATGACCACTGCGATTGAATCTCTCACATGTAGCCTTTCACCCGCAATTTTTGCATCGCATGATTGTCGGCTTGGTCTTGGGCTCGGCCCGAGCGTTCGCTGACCTTGGTGGTTTTCAATTCTTCAATAATCTCTTCGATGCTCGAGGCGTTTGAAGTGATCGTGGCGGTGCAGGGGGCGCATCCCAAGCTGCGATAGCGTTTGCCGTTTTTTGCAAAATAGAGATCAATTATCGGGATCTTTTCTTTCAGAATGTACTCCCAAACATTGAGCTCTGTCCATTGTAAGAGCGGGTGCACACGCACGTGAATTTCGGCAGGATAGTCGGTCTGAAATTGATCCCAAAGCTCGGGTGGCTGGTCTTTAAAATCCCATTCGAAGTTTTTATTTCTTGGTGAGAAAAAGCGCTCTTTCGCCCGAGTGCCTTCTTCGTCGCGGCGAATGCCAAGCATAATGCCCTGAAATTTGTGCTGCTCGATCACTTGTTGAAGGCCGGTGGTTTTAAGAGCGGTGCAACACTCAAGGCGACCCTTGGTGTGATTCATGCCATTTTTTAGGGCTTCTTTGTTTTGCCCGACAATCATTTGCAAGCCCCATTGCTTGGCAATCTGATCACGGTAGGTGATCATTTCTGGGATTTTAAAACTTGTGTCGATATGAACGAGCGGTATCGGGCAATTGCCGGCAAATGATTTTCGAATTAGCCAAAGCAGTACGGTCGAATCTTTGCCGATCGACCAAAGCGCACCAATGCGTTTGAATTTCGCATAGGCCTCGCGAATAATATAAATGCTCTGCGCCTCGAGTTGGTCGAGATGATCCATCATGGTCTAAACACCTTGATATGAAAATCGGCAAAAAGATGAAAAAACATAATGATTAAGGTTAATTACAAAGCGCGAAATTCGGTGGCGTGATCAGCCTTAAGTCGAGCTCGATTGGCAGAGAGGTCGAGGTAGGCGGCCGAGCCGTCAACACAAAAAAAATAGTCTAAAATGTCTCTCGACCTTAGTCAAAAGGCTCTTATGTTCATTGCGATTTTGACCGAAAAATAATGAGGTTCAATTACGACAGCAAAGTTTAGCTAAAGGCGCAAAAAAGTGGATGATTTCGAAAAAGAAATGAAAGTCGGCTTTCTCGAAGAGGCCAGTCAACTCTTGGCTGACACCGAACAGTGTTTTTTAGATCTTGAGACCAACACCGGTGATCGCTCTTTATTGGATAAAATATTTCGGCTCGCGCACAATTTCAAGGGGAGTGCGAAGGCCGTCGGTTTCGATCAGCTCAGCCATTTTACCCACCAACTTGAATCATTGCTTTTGAAAATGAAAAATGGCGAATTGGCAATCGTATCGCAGTCAGTTGATCTTCTGCTTCGATGCAATGATCACGTGCGCATGATGCTTGATGGTCTGCGCGACAATCTTGAGGCCCAATTTGATTGCACTGAACTATTAAATGAAATGCAGAACATGATCAAAAATGGCATTGAGGCCTCGGCGGCGCCAATGGCAGAGCCTGAAGCTGAGGCCGAAGACATGCCGCCTGCGGCCGAGCTTTTTGCGGATGACACCGCGAGTGCCGAGGCAGAGGTTGCGGCCGAACAACCGCCGCCAGTTGTCGCCGCTTCGCCCGCGCCCGCAACGTCACCTGCTTCTACGACGGCGGCCACACCTGCGCCGGCATCTACATCTGCGCCCGGGGCGGCACCCGCCGCCACTGCAGCAAAAGCGACAGCCGGTGCAGTCGATGATAGTATTCGAGTCAGTTTTGCTCGCCTTGAGCGACTGCTCAATTACGTCGGCGAATTGGTGATATTGCAAACGGTGGTTCGAGAGCAGGTGAGTCGAATTGAATCGCCGTTGCTTTTAAAAACCGTCGATCAGATCGGCAAAGTCACGAAAGAAGTGCAAGACATTTCGATGAGTCTTAGAGTGGTGCCGCTCAAGCAGACCTTTCAGAAAATGCAGCGAATCGTTCGCGACACCGCGAAGTCTCTTGATAAAAAAGTGAATTTGGAGCTCATCGGTGAAGACACCGAAGTCGATAAGACCTTGCTTGAAAAATTGGGTGACCCACTCGTGCATATGGTGCGAAACGCTGTTGACCACGGCATCGAGTCGACAAGCGAGGCCAGATTAAAAGCTGGCAAGCCAGAAGTGGGGACGATAAAGCTCGCGGCATTTCACCAAAGCGGTTCGCTAGTTATCGAAATTCGCGATGATGGCGCCGGGCTTGATGGGGCGAAGCTGACACAGATCGCAATCCAGAAGGGCATCTTGAAACCCGGCACAGTGCTAGGTGATCGCGAAGCCCATCATTTGATCTTCGCTTCCGGTTTTTCAACTAAAACTGTCGTCACTGATGTTTCAGGCCGGGGCGTCGGGATGGACGTCGTGAAGACAAATATTTCGCAAATTCAGGGCGAAATTCAGATTGAGTCACAGATCGGCAAGGGCAGTTGTTTTCGAATTGTATTGCCACTGACGTTAGCAATTATTGATAGCATGGTGATTAATTGCGGAAGTGATGCATTTGTCATACCGCTCTCGCATGTTCACGAATCGCTTCGACCTAAACCAGAAGATATTCAAAATACAACAGGGCTCGGCGATATACTTTTGCTTCGGGGCGAAAATATACCGCTCTTTCGGTTGGCGGATATTTTAGGGCGTAAAAGAGCTACGACCAAAGACAATGATGAAATTGCAATTGTTGTGCGCAACCAAGAAAAGCCCTTTGTTGTTCTGGTTGACGATATTATTGGTAAGCAACAGGTTGTGATCAAAGCACTGGGCAAAGAGATTCGCCATATAAAAGGGTTTAGTGGTAGCGCGATATTAGGCAACGGGCGACCCGCGCTAATTCTAGAATTGCATGAACTAATTGTTCGAACGAAAACAGGTAGTGCAAACTACAACAACAAAAGTATGGTGAGCGCGTGAGCAACGAAAAAATAAGCGAAACGGCGGGCAAGGCAGAGCGATATTTAAGTTTTTCTCTTGGCGAAGAAAGCTTCGCGATCCCTCTGTTGGATGTGCGCGAGGTGATCGCCATAACTGAGACTACACCCATACCGTTCGCGCCCACTCACTTTCTTGGTATTATGAATCTCCGAGGGCAGGTGATTTCTGTAATCGATCTTCGAAAAAAACTGGGGATAAAACCCAACCAGTCGACAGAGAATGCAATTATAATTTGCAACCTTCAAGCCGTCACTATTGGGATGGTGGTGGATTCGGTCGACAATGTTCTTCACGTACAATCGGTGGATGTGTCTGAAAAGCCCGAAATCGATGGCTCGAAAAAGACCGAGTTTATTACCGGCGTCTACCGTCAAGAGAAAAGGCTTGTATTGTTTTTAGACATCGCCAAGGCCCTTAGCCTAGACGACCAGAAGGCCATTGCGAAAGCCACGGTCGATAAAAAAACAGCTTAGCCAAAATAGAATTGGGATAAACAGAAAATGGCCGTCAAAAAGCTTTCGCCACCAAAACTAAAAGTTCATCAGGGCCCTGAAGCTGAGAAAATACTCTTGGCCTCTGTGGCCGAAATAGTCGGGGAGCTCACCGGCGTTCGGCTCGGCGAAAAGCAAAGTCATATGGTGGCCTCGCGCTTTCGCAAACGTTTAATCGACCTGCGAATGCGCAGGCCGCAAGAGTACGTCAGCTATTTCAACGAAAATACTGAGGCCGAGACGCAGGCGTTGGTGTCGCTACTTACGACCCACCACACATTTTTTTTCAGAGAGTTTACTCACTTCGAATTCTTGCGCGACCAGGGGTTAGCTGCTTTAGTCGCCGCCGCCAAAAAACGTGGGCAAAGCAAGCTGAGGTTTTGGTCTGCTGCGTGCAGCCGAGGCCACGAAGTCTATTCGTTGGCACTATTTCTCGACTTTCACCTTAAGAAAATTGACCCGACGTTCACCTTTGAAATTGTTGGTACAGATGTTGACCCAAAATCAGTTTCTATCGCTCAAAACGGGGTCTATCATCGCAAAGATATCATCTCGATACCGGCCCTTTATATGGGTGACCACTGGGCGCGTGGTACCGGCGAAATTGCCGATTACGCCAAGGTGAAGGCCTCTATTAAATCGCGTTGTAAGTTTCAAACCCAAAATCTTCTCGATATTTCGCGAACGAAATCAGAAGCGCCCTTTGATGCCATTTTTTGCCGCAACGTATTTATCTATTTTAGCCCAGCTCAGATTAAACTAATTACCGAAAACTTGTTGCAGTGCCTTCGGCCCGATGGCTATTTCTTCGTCGGCGTCTCTGAATCGCTTGGCGGCGTCGATTTGCCAATGAAAAATGTGGGGATCGCGATTTATGAACGTTCTGATTCAGCGCGTTTGACAAAAGTTTCTGGGGTTTCGGCCAAACCGACCCCAGCGCCGGCGGCTGTGTCAGTAGCGGCCAAGCCGAAATTAACGCGAGTTCTTGCCGTTGATGATTCGGGTACAGTCCATTCGTTACTTAGACAAATATTGCGGCCCGAATATGGGTTTGAAATTGTCGGCAAAGCTTTGAATGGCCTAGAGGCTGCCGAATTTTTGAAAAAGAACACGGTCGACGTGATGACTCTTGATATTCATATGCCCGAGCAAACCGGTATAGAATATTTAGAAAAGAATTTCAGACGTGGTCACCCTCCGGTGGTCATGATTTCGTCAGTTTCGCGAGACAATGCCGACTTGGCGGTTCGCGCCTTGCAGTTGGGGGCCTCTGACTACGTCGAAAAGCCGGCGCTTAATCAGCTGCAAGAGCAGGGTGATCAGATTCGCACCAAACTCTCATGCGCTGTTATTAACCATGGGCTCGAAGAGAAGGTTGTGGCGCGCGTCGATCAAGAATTCAAGGCGGCTCTTCAGATTAAAGCGCCCGACACATGTTTTCGTATTGTCATGGCGGGGCCGGGTGACCGTAAAAAAATCGATCATCTTATTCGCGAATTTACCGGCGATCAGCCGCCCACGGTTTTTTTAATGGATGGGCTCGAGCAGGCATTGCCAGCGGTGGCCAAAGATTTGTCGAGTTTAAGTGGGCGCTCGATCGAATTGATCGAGGGTGCATCGAACACCTTGAGCAACAATCAGTTTTACGTCGCAGATTTTAAAAACCAATTTAGTCACTTAAAGGCTCGTTACGGTAGTCGCCGCACATCGATTTTGATATTCGGCCGTTTTGCGAGCTCGATTATGAGCAAAATTGCAGAATGGCCGGGGCATGTGCTCTTAGAAGACATGGGGCGTGGGGCTAGTGATGAGAAAAATATCAAGGCCTCAGACATATTGCCTGCGACCAGTTTTGGTTATGTTTCGACTGAATATTTAGGGGCCGGCGATGGCAAATGATTCTTCAGGGGTGCCCTATTCTAAGATAGTCGAGACGACACCTGATGAGTTCGCTACATTTATTTTAAAAAAGAGTGTTTTTATTTCGTGCTTTGAAGCCTTTGGCTCTGTAGCCCGGGCTGGGCATTTTCGTGAGATAGATTTAGCGAGCACCGCGTTTCAAAACAGTTTGCGCGTTTTAATACCTACGCCAGAGCGCAGTGAAGTCAAAGTGATTGGGCCTGAGGCCGGCTGTAAAAAAGTCGTCGAGATGTTGAAAACCCACGGGGTGCGCAACTATCGAATCGCGTTTCGCGAAGATGACACCCGCATTCTTTTCTACCCAACTACAGGGCGAGTGCGGGTTGAGAACAACGCCTCCACTCTGAATGCAACAATCGCAGTTGAAAAGCCCTTCACACCAAAGCTCGTCACACCAAAAGCCGTCGTTCGAGTTTTGATTGTCGATGACTCAAAAACAATTCGAGTGCTACTCGAGAGTATTTTCAAACGAGACCCTTCATTTGAAATTGTCGGTTCAACCGGCAAGCCCCTTGAGGTCATGGGGCTTATTGAGAAACATCGCCCTGACGTTATAACGATGGATATTCAGATGCCCGACATTGACGGTGTGACGCTTGTCAAAGACGTCATGAAGAGAAGGCCGACCCCAACCGTGATGATCACCTCGGCAAGTATCGAAGACGGGCCTTCAGTTTTGGCGGCACTTGAAAATGGGGCGGTGGATTACATTCAAAAGCCAAGCTTTGACGAACTTGAGCGAATTATCCCCGTTATAATTGAGAAAGTAAAAGGCGCTGCGAAAGCCAATATTACGAAAGCTGAACCCGATTTGGTTGCGCCAGTTGCTCCAGCGGCATCAACCAAACTAAATCAAAAAACCCTGATTGCCATCGGCTCTTCAACCGGTGGTACAGAAGCCTTGCAAGTCTTGCTCACTGGTTTGCCGCGTGAAATCCCGCCGATCGTTATTGTGCAACACATTCCGCCCGTATTTTCTGACGCCTTTGCGCGCCGTTTGGGCACTCTTTGCCCGTTTGAGGTAAAAGAAGCAGAGGACGGCGATATCGTTCAAGCCGGTCGTGTTTTGATTGCCCCTGGCGGCAAGCAAATGGCCATCAAAACTCTAGGCGAAAAGACTTACGTGGTGATTTCTGAAGACGCCCCGGTCAATCGTCATCGGCCATCTGTTGATTTTTTATTCAATTCAATTGTTGTGAGATATCGTGGCCCAGTTATCGGAGTTATTTTAACCGGCATGGGCGCCGACGGTGCAAAGGGCCTACTGGGCCTCAAGAATAAGGGCTCATACACGATTGCGCAGTCAGAAAAATCTTGCGTGGTGTTTGGTATGCCAAGAGAGGCCATTGAACTTGGCGCAGCCGAAGACGTGATCGACCTACGGCACATCGCGAGCGCACTTATTAAAAAGCTTTCGAGCAAACGAGCGGCTTAGGTATGAAGCAGACACGAGTTAAAGCATGAGTAAAGCCGACACCGAGAAAAAGATCCAACAAGTTCTTATGATACCTCTGCGGCGCTGTGGCAGTCATGCTTTGCGATTGCGACTTAATTTTATCTCCGGTTTCTATTCTCCGTACCCGCTTCATATTTGTGACATGATGCCACTTCTGCCGCTCTATCGAGACCTTGCCGACGACACAAACTATTTTCAGTTGGTTGCAGATGTTTTGGGTCTTCAATCTGTATCTCTGGTTAAATGGCCAGGGGTTTCTTTTGAGGCGAATGAGTTTTTTGAAAGAATTAAAAATAGGCCGCGAAGTATTCATGCCATTGTAAATGAAATTCTCAAAGAGGCGGCAAGCGTTCATAAGGCCCAAGTCGTGATGGATAAATCACTCGATAGTATTCGTTACTGGCCCGAGTTAATGAAGGCTGACCCCGAGATGTTATTTCTGAATGTGGTGCGCGACCCGCGCGCCCAGGTTAGCAGTATGAACCGTGCAATTATTTACGAATTCGACAGCTTGCTAAATTCTCAAATTTGGGTTCGGGCGTTTGAAGCCGCCGAGAGTCTTAAAAAAGCGCACCCGGAGCGTGTTTTGTCTATTCGGTACGAAGATTTTATTCAAAATGAAGAGATCACATTGAAAAAGGTGTGCGCCTTTTTAAAATTAAAATTTGTGCCTGAAATGATGGACATATCGCGTTCTGAAGAGGCTCAGGTCATCTCAAAACAGTCAGCGCTTTGGGAGTCTAATGTTCTCGCACCAGTCAAAGCCAATATAGACAAGTTTAAAAAGACTTTAACTGAAGCTGAAATCGAGTGTATCGAAACGGTGACGGCGCCCTTTATGAAAATCTATGGTTACGAACCGCTGACAAAAGCGGGTTTCAAAGTCGACGCGGCATCGCTCAAAGAGGCTCGGGAGCAAAGTGACGAGAAGAAAAAGCTGGCTTGGGCGGCGTTAAAGAAAGCCAAACCGCAAGATTATATTCTTAGAAAAAAGCGGGCCGACTACATCGAAATGTGTCGGCTGAATCTAATTAAAAAAGAAGGCTAATTAAATATCGCTGAAGCGGGGGTCGTCTTCATTCGGCACTTGGCTCTCAAGTGTCGAGCCAGCGGCGCGCTTAAGAGCCGTCGCATTTGACGCCGTATTTCGAATCGGCACCACACGTTGATCCATTTGTTTGAAACTCGAATCTGTGTTTGACGGGCGACCGTCATTTCGATCTGCAACGGCAGCCGCTGGGCCACCGCGAACCACGTTTGAGATATCGCGAATGGTAACTGATAGCGCTTAGGCCTGCACCGATACTTTTTGCGCCGTATCGGCCGATTGCTGTGCGCCGAGAGCGTTTGCCTGCGTCACTTGGTCGAGTTGGGCAATCGCCTTATTAATCTCTTGTACACCCTGCGCCTGTTCCCGAGAGGCAGACGAGATTTCTGAAATACCTTGGTTGGCTTCGGTTACGTTTTGAACAACCTGTGAAAGAACTTCGCCGCAGCGTTTTGCAATGGCGACGCCGGTGTCGACTTTTTCTTTACCAGTGCGTACCAGGCGTTCGACGCTACTTTTTGTTTGGCTTACAATGCTTTCGACTTTGCCGATGCTGCCGTCAAGCATGGCCGAGATCTCTTTTGCCGCATTGCCGCTCATTTCGGCAAGATTGCCGACTTCTTCGGCAACCACGGCAAAACCTTTGCCATGTTCGCCAGCGCGGGCGGCTTCGACAGAGGCGTTGAATGACAGCAGGCGAGTTTGAAAAACGATGTCGTTAATAACCTTTGTTTTGCTACCAATTTCCGCGATCACTTTTACGATCTCAGATATCTCTCGATTGCTGGTTTCGATTTGCCCCATAATTTCGGTATTGGCGTGGTTAATGTCTTGAATGGCGTGGGTCATTTCTTCTACCACTTGCTGACCTTGCATGGCCACATCGCGGCTTCTGTTTGAACCCTCTTGAGACTTCGTGGCATTTTCGGCGTTTTTATTTACCATTGCACTGATCTGTTCGATTGAGGCCGCGGTTTCTTCAAGAGAAGCCGCCTGCTGGCTGGCGCCCGAAGCCAGGCGAGTCGATGAATCTGTCATGTCATGTGCCGCATGGCCCAGTGCCCGCGAGTTCTCTTCGAGTTCGTGAATATTGCGGTCGACCCCTGCCATCATTTTATTTACGTTCGCAATGATAAACCCAATGAGAACCAGACCCATTGCCGAAGCGATGGCGGTTAGAAGCCAAAGGCTCCATTTCGAACGGTTGTAAGTCTCAATGCCTTTTTCGGCCTCGGCCATCATTTTGCTGTGGCTGGCTTCGTAGCAGCCGTCTAATATAGCCTGAAATTGGTCGGCAATTTTATCGGATTTATCAAAAATCAAATTGCGAGCCTCGGCCGATTTGCCGGCTAGTACTAGCTGGCGCACTTGTTGGTCGACTTCGATCCATTCTTTGATCTTTTCTTTTGCTTTCGGCAAATTGGCTTTAGCATAGTCGCCGGCCATCGCTAAGTAGTCATCGACAATCGAGACCGTGCCGTCGATCTGTTCATCAAGTTCTTTAATCGTTCTTTGCTGCTTTTCAGGAGGAGAATTGGTCAGCAGTCTTTGTAGGTTTTCAGCATTGTTCATTGAGCGGATGGCGTCGCTGCCGAGTTGGTTTCTTTTGCCGTAAAGGTTGAGCATGCGATCGAGCGAGGTGCTGACTTCGCCGATGTCGTGGACTGCAAAAAACGAAATCATCACCATACCGGCAATCATTGGGATCATTGCCAATAGCACTTTTGTTCGCAGGCTCATTCTTTTCATATACCCTCGGACCATTTTGTTTGTTGGTATTTGTTGAAATAATAATTCTATTAAACGCTCTACATAGTTATCGACAACGGTTGAGTTTTTCTTAATAAATTGCCTCGAGCGGATGAAATTTTAAGGTCGTGTTAAGGCCCGGGCTAAGGTCGAGCCGTGCGGGGCGCGTCGACACAAAATAAGGTGCAAAAACCTTCGATCTAGACTTTAAGCGGAGGCTTTCGTTGCCGATGCAAGCTTAGATGGGCGCACAAAAAATAGATACTACAGCAAATCAAGAATTTCATATCCTGAAACTGCCAGATCTTGCGTTTAAGCATGTCTGCAGCGATGTCGAGGTTCAGATAAAAGAATCTCTCGCACGCGCCAACGAGTTTCACGTTTTAGATTTTTCGGCAGTGACGGGCCTTGATCAAAACGCGCTGGGTTTGCTTATGAGATTTCAGCTTGATCTCAAGAAGATTGATAAACGACTTTTTTCGATAAATGTTTCGGGCACGTTGCACAATGAATTTAAACAACGAGGCATCGACAAAGCATTTGCCATTTTTGCGAGTACGAACGATATCACAAAAGAGTTGCAGACCAATCAGGCACCCAAAGTCGATGCCGACGTGTTGAAGACATTTGTGAAAAGTGCGGCGAAGGCCTTTGAGGGTCAGGTTAAAATTCAAATCACTCCGGGTAAGATTTCAACAAAATCTCAAATTTTCGAGGCCGATGATGTCGTCGCTGGTCGGGTGAACGTAAAGGTCGAGGGTTTTAAGGGTAGCGTTACAATTTGTTTCAGCGAGGCAGTCTTTAAAAAGATCTACAAGCTAATCTTGGATGATGACATCGAGAAGGTTGATAAAGACACCGCCGATGCCGCTGGCGAACTGATGAATATGATTTATGGTCATGCGAAGACGATCTTAAATCAAACTCGCAATATAGCGCTACCGCCGGCGCTGCCCATTATTCTTTTGAACCCGAAAGTTGAAAAGGCCACGACCCTTGTTCTTTGCATGCCGTTTACCAGCGAGGCGGGGCCGTTTCGTATTGAAATTGTATTTGCATAAAAAAGTTTTGTTTTAAGTCAGTTATTAAAAGTTAAGATGTTAAAAATGTAAGGAGGAGAAAAGTATGTTCGACCCAAAAACAATAATCCTGGTAGTTGATGACATGAAGACAATGCGAAAGCTTGTTAAAAAATCATGCACCGACCTCGGGTTCTCGAATTTTCTTGAAGCTGAAGACGGTGCACAAGCGTTTGAGACGCTGGCGGCAGCCAAC
The DNA here is from genome assembly GCA_903833275.1 of uncultured Bdellovibrionales bacterium. Taxonomy (GTDB): domain Bacteria; phylum Bdellovibrionota; class Bdellovibrionia; order Bdellovibrionales; family UBA1609; genus RBG-16-40-8. The sequence continues at coordinate 165,142 of CAILEP010000008.1, read as the reverse complement.
CCACCGGTGGGCCTAGTCATCTCTGACTGGAATATGCCAAACTGCACAGGCCTTGATTTCTTAAAACGCGTTCGCGCTGAAAGCCGATTTAAGCATACGCCATTTTTGCTTTTGACTGCCGAATCTGAGTCGTCGCAGGTGGCAACCGCCATTCAGGTGGGCGTTGATAACTATATGATCAAGCCCTTCAGCACCAATGCGCTGAGTGAGAAGTTGACTGCGGTTTATAAAAAGCGCAACCCGGCGGCAGCGTAACTTAGATCTGTACTTTTTAATGTTAGAAATTATTTGGCCAGTGCCGATTGAATCGGGCTGGCTTTTTTTATTGGATGAGCTTCAGCTATTCAAGTAGCTTCGCTATATCCCGATGGTCCCAATCAAGGGTTCGGCGATGAGATGTCTGAAAATCGAGATAGATAATTTTAAACTTGTGTAGAATATGCTCGTCCATTTTCCAATAGTCATCGAGGTCGAGCTTTCGGGCAAACTGATGAGTTTCTTTCGTTGTGCCACGCAGAAAATGCCAATTGTCGCGATCCATTCCGATTTTCTTCTTAAACTGGGCCAGAACTTCAGGCGTGTCATTCTCAGGGTCTAGGGTGACCACGACAAATTGTGCCGATTTGTTCTGGGTGTCGAGCGCGGCTTGAAGCTCTTTGAGTTTGGCGGTGGTGACCATCGGGCAGGTCTTTTTGCACTCAGTGTAGATCATGGTAAGAACGACGAGAGAGCTTTTAAAGTCGGCAAGTTTGTGCGGGTGACCGGTTTCATCGGTCCAGGTGATTTCATCCCCGAGCCATCGTGTTTCAAATTCGGATTTTGTCGGGCCGGGCATAGTCTGCAGTGCAGCCATGTTTTCAGCGTGCGCCCTATTTGAAAGAAGCGCGGCCCACGAAAGTGTCACGAATGTTATGGCGCGAATGACAATGCGATTCATGCTTTAAATTTCAATTGTCAACGAAGGCCAAGTCAACACAATATTTAGGTTCGTATAACACCATTAGTAGGGGGAGTCTTGTGTTTACCAAAGTTCATTTGAGAATTTTATTGTTACTGTTTGTGGCCATGACGGCGCGCATGTCTCGAGGTTTCGCTGCAGAAGAGTCGTTAATTGAAGGCGGCACACCGTTGCGAGGTATGGCTGATTGCGGGTATGGCACAGATTCTTCAACTGATTTGCATCACGGCTATGCCCGCGGTGTTTTTTGCAATAATCTTGATTTTTACATTGCGCCTGACACCGGCACTCGAGTGCGCTTTTTGGCCGAACTTAATTTAGAGCCTGGTTTTAGCGATCAAGGTATTGGCATCGACACCGAGCGATTGCAAGTGGGCTATACTTTCTCTAATCAATTAACGGCTTGGATCGGCCGCTTTCATACTCCGATGGGCTTCTATGTAATCGCCTATCATCATGGTTCGCTTTTGCAAACCGCAGTTGAAAAGCCGCGCTTTCTCGACTGGGAAGACCACTACGGCGTATTGCCCGTACATACCACTGGCATTTGGCTCAATGGTCAGCAAGTGTTTAGCGCGGGTCGTTTGAGTTACATGGCTTACGGCGGTAACGGCAGCAAGATGAACGACGATCAGTTTACAAATATTGATATGAACATGGTGCACGACGACAACACCAATATGGCACTAGGCGCGCGCCTGACTTGGTTTTTTAACGGCGCTCTTGATGGTTTGCAAGTCGGTTTATCGGCGTTAGCCGAAAGCGTCGACTACGCCCCGCAAATGGGCAAAGGCACAGCTTCTAGCTGGACGGGCAATGCCAACGCCAATCACAACGTCAATGACACTTTTTTCTCGTCGAAAATTAGTATTATGGCATTGCATGCAGTTTACGAATCGGGCCCATGGGAGTTCTTAAATGAATTCTACAATTTCGAAAACAGTGCTGAAAATATAGTGGGCACAGACAACACGTCAGGTACGCCAACGCAGACGACGAACTCAGCCTCGACGGGTACAAAGAACAGCACCGCGGGCTATACACAGCTTGCTTATTGGGTTGACGCACGATGGGCTCCCTACGTGCGCTATGAGTGGGGTGATTTCAATACCAAAGATCCATTCTTTCTTGGCCAGTACAATGGTCTGCCGTACATCCGAAGTGCACTCGGCGGTCGCTACAACCTAAATGATCAGAGTGCTGTGAAGCTTGAGTTCGCGACAACGCACTTTAAAGCTTCGAGTTTTGAAAACCCGGGTAATGACTACAACCAAGTTCGCTTCGATTATGCGATTCGCTTCTAAGAAAGGGTGTTAAAAAATGAAAAATAAAATGACCTCTCATTATGCAGCTAAACTATTAACGGCATCGCTTCTTCTGCTCGCCAACTATGCGTTTGCAAGTGACATTGTTTTTATTTGTCACAAGGGCAACGCTTTAAATGCTAAAGAAATTCGCACAGCCTACACGGCGTATTTTGACGAACCAAAGATCGTTGATAATAAAGCATTGAGACCGAAACTTTTGCAGTACTTAAACATGAGCGAACATCAGTATAAAAAGATGTGGGAGAAGCAGTATTTTCGCCGCGCTCTGACCCCGCCAGTCGTTAAAAAGGACGACCGCGAAGTGGTTGATTACGTCGAGTCTCACGACGCCGGTGTGGGTTACGTAGCCGAAGTGCCGCACGGCGCAGACGTTGAAGTCTGCGGCAAATAGTAACTCGTTTTCTAGTCATTTAAAGTTAGGTAGAGCCTTCGTAAAGCGAAGGCTTTTTTTTACGAGGCCTTTTTGCCGGCGTCTTCGACTTCTCGGGCAGCAAGAACAGCACGGTGATTGGCGTGAAACTCTTCGAGTTTCTTTGCTGAGTTCAGGGCGCGCTGAAGCAACTTGTCGTAAAAAGCTTTGTCTTCGTCAGACAGTTTGCTTTCTGGGCCCGTTAGCTTTTGCGCGATCTTGGTAACAGTGAGTTTAAAGATCGTCATTGGCGTAGCCAAATCGTGTAGAAATGCGCGATCTTGTTTCGTTCTGTTGAGTTCGTCGGCCATCGTATTACTCTCTAAGCGTGATAATTGCCTCTAATTTAAATCGGTATTTTTCGAAAATACTTAAGGCTTATGCCGACCTTGGCCCGGGTCGATGAGGCCCGGGTCTAGACTTACAGCTAGTGCTTCTGGCCCGAGTTCTGGTCAAACCAATCTTTAATTTTTTGTACGGCCACGGCCTGGGTCATGGTGCCGGCACTCATTCCAAGGCAGACTTCGTCTTCAATTCTATCTTTAAGGTGGGCTTCGTCGATTGGTTGAGGCCAAAGATTTTTAATGTCATCCGAACCCCCAGCGCAAAGAGGCAAGAGATGATCGAACTCGTAATTGTGCCACTCTGATTTGGGGATATCACCATACTCCGCAGCGATTTGCGTTTTCTCGGCAGTGCCAACATTGCGTTTGCAGCGCGCGATTTTTTCGGCGTAGTAGAAACCCATAAAATTTGGGTCATCTGCCGTGCATAGCAGCCCCGGTGTTACATCGGCGTTCGGCGTTGTCATCGCCATGGCTTGATTGCTTGCGATCACCCCGATTGCCAATATCGAGAAACTTAGGATTGCAAAAATTCTTTTCACGCGGCCCCCCTTCGTGAATTAGTTATCTCACCCGAAAAAGAGTATTGGATGGTTTGACTTTATTAGCAAGAGCTACTAATCGGTACAGCTACTGTCAGCACGACTGAAATTGTTTTGCGCCGGGGGGCCTATGACAAAGAACTACGGATGTAAGGGTATCGCTACAGCCTGCTTTTTAATTTTATCAATTGCCTTTAATGTCGCCTATGCGAATACCACTCTCGATTGCAGCTCTCGAAATGAAACGCCCGCACACAAACTTAAAGTTGAGGTCGTACTGGTCAACGACACAACGCTCGCTGATGTAGATGTTAGTTTGTTAGATGAGACCACCGGCAAATACAATCGCCTGGTCGGTTGCGAGACCGTCACGGCCACTGAGTTTAACCCACGTGACCCAAGTTTGACGGCCTTCAATCGTTTTCAAATTCAAAAATCGCGAGAGTCTTCTTACAATCTTTTTCTGCCGAAAAATATTTCTGAGTTGATTTCAAATGAAGCCAACGAATCGGTTGAAGCTCTTATCCGGGTCGCCTTTGATGAGGGCCGACCCTTCACAGACAAGCTCGATTGCCGAATTCGCCCATAGTTTCAGGGTTGACTCGAGGGCCCCATCGAGGCGCAATTTAAAAAAAAGCTATTTTGTGTCAGTGCGAGCGGCGCCCGCACCAGTCGGCACCCCGGCCCCGGCTTTGGTCATGGGCGAATTGAAGGGCGTCTTCATAACAAACTGATTGCACAAATTATCAGGCATGGCGAGGTGATTGAAGCAGCAGCCACGCGCTTCTGATATTTGCGACACCTGCATTTGCATTTTCGAGAACTTTTCGAATGCACTTGAGCTTTGGCGTTTTTTTACAGGTATGTTTTCGATCTCAGCGATCGTCATTTTTGCAAAATGCTGCAATTCGCTTGCGCGACCCTGATCGGCGGTCAAATTAAAGTTCTCATCACCTTGCGACCACATTTGGCCGCGCTTAACGTGTACTAGACTGGTTGGGGCGCCGCTGTCGTCGTAAAGCACTTCGAAATCCCGGGTGTTGGGCGAATCAAAAAATCTTTGGCGTTTGTTGGTGCCGTCGGCCGCGGTTTCGATCACAACACCCTGGCTGCGATTGGCTGTATTAACCAGCTTCATACTGTTGGGCGAGCAAGAGAGCTCCCAATGCGAAATGTATTTTTGGTTTAGCTGTTCTAGCGCAAGGCAAAGTGAATTGTCTCTTTTAACAAGATTGAGCCGTTGAGCCGGGTCGAGGCTCAAAAATTCGAGCATCTTATCGTCGAGCGCAACGATCGGAGAGCAATCGTCATTGTTCAGCTTTACCCACGAACTCATGCGACTATCATCGCACTTGGCCGTTGAGCTTATACTGTCAGCGGCAAAAGAGGCGGTCGCAACGAGCTCTCCGACGACAGGTATCGCTAAGGTGGCTACGCGACGAGCGGCGACTCCGCCAAGCATGCGGGCGGTGGCTGATTCGCTGGCTGCTGTTGCGAGCCCTGCGAGCTCAAGACCTGAACGCCCGGTGTTGAGGCCGAGGGTCGCTAAAAACTGTCTGCGCAAAATCGCGATGCGTACGCGAGAGGCGGCGGCAGAGTCCGTCAAATCATGTTGTGTGAGGCGAACCGCAAAAGCGAGGTCGGCGTCTGCAGATTTTTCTGAGATGCGTGCAAACTGAGATAGACTCGTCTGATAGGCTTTTCTTTGAGCGGTCAGAGCGGTGCGCTCTTGCATACTATCAACGACGGCCCTCGAACGGGCAAAACGACTTTTCTCGCTCTCTAGAACCGGGGCGGGGAGTTCAAACTTATCAACTTTGAATCGTCGAAAGGCACGGCCAAATGACCCTTCAATTGTTTGCGTTCTAACTTGATTGAGTTCAGCCTGTTGAGCCGCATTTAAAAGGCCATCCACTTTTTTGCTAATATCAGACCAGAAGGCGAGCAATTGGTCGTTGGGCACTGACCCGTATTTGCTGATAAACTCTTGCATCAGTCTTTTCGCTTCAGGCGAGATCGTGGCCGCTTTTTTAGTATCGCTCAGCAAAGTTTTGTAAGCATTGGCTTGAAGATCAGTTGAGAAATCTAGGCTTGCCGCAACTTTGTCGGTTTTTTGTAAAGCCCCCTCTATTTTAGCCACTTGGTCTGCCGCGTCTTTGTCGAGCGAGCGCACAAGATTCTCACCGTTCAGTCTCACTTGGCCCTTGCCAACGCGAGGCGGGATTTTTCGGTTAAAATTGCAAACCGGGGCGGCATAGGCTTCGGTTGAGAAAAAAGATTCAGAAGACGTTGGCGACTCGCCACAAAGGGCCGAGCTATCTTTGAGTGCGGTGCCAACGGCAGCGGCGCCCATGACAGCGGTGCCGGCTAGGCCCAGCCCAATGAGCTCTTCGCATTCATTTGGCCGAAGTGCGGTCGAGCAAGAAACAGCGTGTTCGACCTGCGCAATTTTATTGAGCGCAGTTTTGTCGTCGCCCAAACAAGTGTTTTGCGAGGCGGCCGCGCGGGCGGTCAACGGCCGTAACGTCACAGCGCTCAAGCTTAAAACCACGCTCAAGCTCAAAGTCCTGCCAAGGCATAAAGCAAATTTGAAAGATCCAGCGTAGACCGATTTCATTGCATCCACTCCTGCGCGTTTTTACATTTCGAAGCGGGCGAGCGCTGATCAGCAAACTTGAAGTCTACTTTCTTGGCCACACAGCTGCCGACACGATAGGCGAGCTTCACGCCATTGCCGAAAATTTCAACACGATCGGGCATGCCGAGTTTAGGTATGCAGTCGGCGGTAAATTTTTCGATAACCGTTTCACACTTTTCTTGATCTAAATTGTAACAGAAGCGGGTGTAGTCTTTTGGCTGACAGAGTTCGTGTCGCAATTCTTTTTGCAGTTTTATACTCCATACTGACGAGCGCATGACGTCAGAGGCGGCGGCTAAAGACGCAAAAAGCAGCGTGGCTGCGAAGTTGGCGGCAATCAAAAAGTAGATTTTTCTCATCTCTAAATTGTAGCAAGCGAGGCTTTCTGATTCATCTGGTTGAGGTCATGAGCTGAGCCTTCGTCGAGTCGGGGTTCTTATAGAAGCCAATTTAATCAAAGATGACCGCAATCAGTTTTGTCGGGTTTGAGCCGTGCTAGTTTAGCGCCATAAATGATGCAAAAAAGCGGCCTTTTCGAGAAATATGATGTGGCGGGCCCGCGGTACACCAGTTACCCGCCTGTGCCTTTTTGGCGAGATATGCCGACTCCCGAGGTTTGGCTTAAAAACATTTCTGAAGACTCGGCGTTATCTGAACGCGAACGCGTTGGTGTCGGCGTTTACGTGCATATACCATTTTGTGAAAGCCTTTGTTTCTATTGTGGCTGCAACAACTTTATAACTCACGATCGAGACAAATCGACGGAGTATGTAAGTGTCGTGCTCAAAGAATTAGAAATGTACCGATCGCAAGCCTTTCGGCGACAGCCCCTTTCGATACAGTGCTTGCACCTCGGTGGCGGTACGCCAACTTATCTTAAACCAGAAGATCTAGATCGATTGGTTTCGACAATACTCTCAAATTTTAAAATGACCCCCGACTTCGAATTCTCTGTCGAGGTAGACCCCAGGCGCACGACGATCGATCACCTGAAGGTATTAAGAAGCCGCGGCTGCAATCGATTAAGTCTCGGCGTACAAGACTTCGCCGAAACTGTGCAAAAAAAAATCAATCGAGTTCAGCCTTTTAATGATGTGCGCGCCTTTGTCGAAGCCGCTCGCGGCGTGGGCTTTGTTGAAATTAATTTCGATCTTATATATGGTCTGCCGCTGCAAACTGAAGAGACGGTGCGAGACACCTTCGAAAAAGTTGTTAGTCTAAGGCCGGGCCGAATCGCTTTTTATAGTTATGCTCATGTGCCATCGATGCGGCCGGCTCAGGCCAAACTCGAGGCCGATCTGCCGTCGTCGAGCGAAAAGCGAAAGCTATTCGAGCTCGGGCGCGCCCTCTTACTTGACGCCGGGTATGTTGAAATCGGCATGGATCACTTTGCCTTGCCGACCGATACTCTCGCAAAATCCGCTGACCAAAAATCTTTGCATCGAAATTTTATGGGGTACACAAATCAAAAGAATATCCCACTGATTGGGCTTGGTGTATCGGCTATTAGCGAGAGCCGTGAATTCTACATGCAAAACGAAAAAGATCTCGCAAAATATATGCAAGTTGTCAGTGCGGGTCATTTGCCCCTAATGAGGGGCCATCAGATTTCAAGGGCTGACCACGAAATCAAAGATATTATTCTCGGTCTTTTAACGAAATACGAGCACACATTCGTTGGCGATTTGCAATTGAAGATTTTCGATGAGAGCGATAGGCAGATTAAAGATTTAGTATCCGATGGGTTGATCACTTGCGATAAAAAAAGCGTGGTTGTAACCACCCTCGGGCGCGCTTTTATTCGAAATATCTGTATGGTATTTGACCCGAAACTGAAAGAGTCGCAGGCCACACAGTTTTCAAAAACCGTTTAAGGTCGAGTTAAAAACATGGTTGCCACCTAAACTGTTTCGGTCAAGGTAAACGTCTGATATGCTCACTTCTTAGTTTTTTGATGAGAGGGCTTCGCAGATGGGTGCCGACAACCCAAAGATTTTCTTAAGACGCACCAAAAAATACGGCCAAGGGGTCTACGCGCGCGAGCCGATCAAAAAAGGTGAGGTGGTCGCGGTCTATGACGGCCCATTTTACGATAACGAATTCGACGGTTGGACCCCTGATCTTTTGGGTCACACCATTCAATGTGGCAAAGCGCTTTGGCGCGATTCTAAAGGGGTCGCGCGATACGTAAATCACTCCTGCGACCCAAACTGCGGCATCAAAGGGCGATTTAAAATTAAAGCCATGCGCGACATCGCAGCTGGCGAGCAGATCACTTGGGATTACGAAATGACCGAAAAGAGCTGGTGGTGGCGAATGCGTTGCCGGTGCGGTTCAAGTATCTGTCGAAAAGTAATCGGCACCTATAGCAATATGCCGCAGTCGATTCGCCGCAAATACAAGGGGTTTATTTCGACTTGGCTGACGCAAAAAACTTAATTGCAGATTATAAAGTGCTTGGCGCTTTCTACGACTTCGTCGAGCGCCCTTTTTTTACTGGCTCGGCGAGCAATGGGTTTTCGGGCCAACTGTGTTTGGGGTAGCGAATTCGCAACTCTTTACGAACGATGGGGTAGGTGTTTTGCCAAAAACTCGCGAGATCTGAGGTGACCTGCTGAGGGCGATAATTGGGCCCGAGCAGGTGAAACTGCAGCGGAGTTTTGCCACCAAAGAGTTTTGGGTTTTCGTTAACCCCGAAAAGTTCTTGCAAGCGCACTTCAACGTAGGGCGAGCGCCCCTCGGGGTAATTAATTTTGAATTTCGAACCCGTTGGCGCCGTAAAAGTCGCCGGCGCGTAAGCGCGAAAATCATTTACAATCGAATCGGGCAAATTGGATTCTAGAAAGTAAGTGAGGTCTTTTTCAACGATCGTTTCGAGTTTACTTTCGCCAACACAAACCATTTGCAATGCCGTTTTGAGAGGCAGCTCAACGGGCTCGGCCAGTGATTGCGAAAACGCCTGCCAGCGCTCGAGCCAAGCAGCAAAGGCGTCATTGTGTTTTGCGAGATAGGCTCTATTGTTAAGCAAAAAATCGGCAAGTTGGGTTTCAGATTGCCCAGCCGCAGCGGGTGACAAGCGCGGTTCTTCAAGAGGTAAATCGCGAAAGCATTTCTCTTTCTGGTTAAAGAGGCGGCCTTTTTCTTCATCGAGAAAAAGCTCATCTCGATCGTAAATTTCAGATTTCAAGGTGGCTAAAATCATCTCGCGCGATACTCCAACAGCAAGACTGACGGCGGTGTCGGCTGAGCCCGGCAATTCGATGGTTTGCAGGGCAATAAAAAATTCGCTGTCTTTAACAATTGATTCAGCCGCGAGCTTTACGCCCCGTCGACCGACCATCAAAGCCTTCTCAGATTTTGCGCGTCGCCGACAGAGCTGGGCCGAAAAAGATTTAAGCACGATTTGCTCAAACGAAAGGCCTTCGGCTGCCGCCGGTCTACCCTGCGGGCCAGCACTCGCGACTTCGCGTGCCAGTTGGTCCAGGCGATCGGCCGATACTAAGACTTGTTTTGCGGAGTAAGTGTGGAGGTCGCGCCCGCCTCGGCCCTGGCCAAATTCTTTAAGCAAAAAGAGCCGCAACTGAAGGTCGTTTTCGTATCCGTCGCCGATGTAGGCTTCGGCCGTACCCTCGCGCAAGATTTCGCGTTCTTGCATAAGTGCCGCGGCCCGTGCCCCATCGCGTGAGTGGCCATGCTGGGCGCACATCAACAAAAAATGAGCCCAACGAGGCGAAAGCGGCAATTGCGCCATTTGTCGGCCGTGCGAGGTGATTTTGGTTTGCTCAGGCCCGCCCGCCGCCTGATCTACGATTATAGCGCCGAGATCGAGCAATTCTTCTTGGGCTTTTTTGAGCGCGACCGCTGACGGTTTTTCGTACCAAGTGAATGAATCAAAATTTGTTACACCCATGGTGGCCAAGAACAACAGACTCTCGCTCAAATCACTGCGAAGTATTTCGGGCACGTCATCTTTTTTCAACGAGAGCTCTTCGCTTCGGCCCCAGAGGCGAATGCAAAGGCCAGGCGCTTGGCGCGCCGCTCGACCGGCTCGTTGTTTGGCGCTCGATTGTGAAATGCGCGAAAGCTTAAGGCGCGAAAAGCCGGTGGTTAAATCTTGGCTCATGACTTTAGCAAAGCCGCTGTCGACGACCGCGGTGACCCCGTCGACAGTTAATGAGCTCTCGGCAATATTGGTAGATAAAATAATTCGTCGCACGCCACTCGATTGTAAGGCGCGCCGTTGCTCTTCAAGACTCAACGACCCGTGCAAAATAATTATTTCGACTTTTAATTGCGTGGCAAGATCGGCGAGCCGGTCTTTGGCGCGAGAAATTTCGCCAACCCCTGGCAAGAAAACTAAAATATTGCCGGGGCTCGAGCTGGCCGCGGCCGCAATTTTTTGCACCAAAGTTGTATAGAAACTAGAATCGGGCAACGCCCGTATGGGCTTATCGAGCAATTCAATTTTGAGCGGATGCAATTGCCCCGGCACTCTCACGATCGGCGCTTCAAGACCCGAGTGGCTGAGAAAACGGGCGATTTTTTCGGCTTCTAAAGTCGCTGACATAACGACAATTTTAATGTCTCGCAATTCTTGCAATTCACGCAACAGCCCGAGCGCCAGGTCAACGTGAATCGAGCGCTCATGAAACTCATCAAGCACCACCACGTCGACATTTTTCAGGTCGCTATCGTTGAGAAGCTTTCTGGCCAATAGGGCCTCGGTCATAAATATCAACCGAGTGCCAGCCGAAGTTTTATTCTCAAACCGCACGCGATAACCAACTTCGCGACCAAGCTGCCAATTGTTCTCGCTGGCGATGCGATCGGCGGCGGCCACTGCAGCCATGCGCCTGGGCTCGAGCACTAAAATTTCTCCGCTAAATTTTTTAAGTAAGGCTGGGGGCAGGCGAGTCGTCTTGCCAGCACCAGGCTCGGCAACCAGCACAAGGTTTTGTGCCGTCTCAAGCTTTTCTAAAATACTAGCTAAATGCTGATCTATCGGTAGCATAAGGTTGATGTTGGCACAGGTTTTCGCGAACTCCAATATATTGTCATGAACTCCAATAATCTGGAGTTGCCAAATAGGTACTGGCGCCCCGTCAATCGCCACAGGCTTAGATTATTTCGAATCAGCTAACTTGAATGTCGGCGTGGTCGGTATGCCACTTTAATGGTTCGCGCTGGGGCATTGGTTTACAAACCAACTCTCAGCACGGCATTATACACGGTGATGTAAAGAGACGAACCAAATATCGTAACACTCGTCGGCGAGGCAAGAGAGGCCGGTAGAGGGCCTGGCAAATTGCCAATTGATTTAGCCGAACCAACAAAAGTGCTCACCACGCCTGATTGGTTGATTACGCGAATTGTATTATTGCCCGAGTCGGCAACGTAAACATTGCCACTTGAATCTACGGCAATGCCAATCGGCTTATTGAATGAAGCGGCGGCACCGATGCCATCGGCTGAACCTGTCACACCGAGGCCATTTGCAATAGCTCCAGCAAAGGTACTCACAACACCGGCCGCGGTGATCTTTCTAATTGAGTTATTGCTAGTATCGGCAACGAAAACGCTGCCATCGGCGGCGACGGCCACGCCCCAGGGATTATTAAAAGAAGCAGAAGAGCCGATACCATCTGTCGAACCGCTAAAACCCGCACCGGCAATTTTGGTGACTACGCCTGAGGTTACCCCCGAACGGCTTAAATTCGGGGGTAACCTCAACCTAAGCTCCAAACAGAAGTGCCAAAGTATGATTTACTTAGAGATGGCGTTATAGTTATTGGCGTATTCGCCGGATAAATAAACCGAAAACCTGAAATGGTTGGGATATAGGTTAGCGGCAAGTTCTGAAGTGTAAACTCTTCGTCGATAGGCTGCTTGGATGTAATATCGAATTTTATTCCTTTCGCAAGTAGCCGTGCCGTATCGATGGCACAACTTTATGCTAAAAATTCTATTGAAAAATCCTAATATTGGTATATTATACCTATATGAAGGCCGCTTTAGTCCGGCATGAGAAGTTTGTAATTCGGCGGCGGTATGTGATTGAAATTTCAGTTCATGCCGTACCGAAGTCGTCGTCTTATGAAGATGGCTTAAAATGGGGCCTTATCTGCGTAGACAGGCAATCGGCCAAACGCGTCCTCATGGATAATCACCACCCCAAGGGGCCGCACATTCATATCGATGACAGAGAGCTGCCGTATGAATTTACGAACTTAGACCGGCTGATTGGCGATTTTAGAAAACTAATTACTGAGCATATGGGAGTTCAAATATGAAAAAACTGGTAGTTTCATGCAAAACAGTCGATCAAGTGTTTACAGATTTTAAATTGGCGGCGCAGCGTGTTCGTCGAGGCAAATTTAACGGCGAAACTGAATATGAAATCAGTTTTGACAACAAGGCCGATTTCAACCGCTTTGTGCGAAATATTCCCGTTCTGTCGGCGATTATTACGTTTAAGCCACGCTCGGTTTATGAGCTGGCAAAGCTGATCGATGCCGATGTGTCAAATTTGAATAAGACCATTCAATTTTTTGAAGAAATTGGCGTTATAAAAATTAGGACTGCCAGTGTCGCGGGCCGAACTGTTAAGCGGCCCCGAGTTGAATATGATGAAGTGACGTTTAAGCTCGCGGTATAGGCTATGACTATGGCAAAGAAAAAATTAACCAAAAAAATGGGGCTCGAGAAAAAACTTCGAGACTATAAAAAAGTACTCAAAGATGACTATGACTGGGATTGGATTTTCATTTTGCGGTTGCTTCAATATAAGCTTGAGCGCACTCGCAAGTGTATTCTAGAAAACAATATAATAGTTGAAGCACCGAAGGTGGCTCGTCAGATACGTGAGGTTGAAGTTCTACTTAAGCGAGTCGATCAAGATTGTTATTTCGAAGAGATTTCAAAAGATTTTCGAAAGAGATACGGTCGACTTCGCATGAAGTTCAAAAAAGCAAAGCCAGGTGAAAAATACACCACGCTGGATTTGAAATATGCCAAAGAAACTCCAAGAAATGCGGCAAAGATTCACGCTGAAGGTTCTCGTCTGTATCGGCGTGCTCATAAAATGCAGCGTAATGATTTAAAAAAGGCATTCGATCTTATATTTAAAAATATTTGGGGCTGGTGGGATTAATAAGTGTCAGAAGACACCCAAATAATGGATCCAATATTTTTGGAGCGGGGGAAAACCGGATTGGCTTCATATATTCACTTTAAAGCGCGAGAATGTTTGGATCAGGCGGTTCTTGTTGCCCAAAAAATGCCATTTAATAAAAAGAAAGTGAAAGAATGGTGCGCCTCAGAAGGGGCGCCAGGGGCGTACGAAGATTTGATCAAAAAACTGTCAAAGGGTTTGAAATAAATAGTGCGTGCCGTTTCGCTTTGGTTTGAATCTTCGTTAATTAAGAATTAATTCACCACACCCCTGGCAGAGTGCCGAGCGGCGCAGAGACTAATTTGCTCTCGCAGAATCTGACGCCCTTACAAGCCTGATTGCCGTTATTTATTTGCAAAGCTTCGGCCATTGAAATCTTGAGTTTTGTTGAGCCCATTTCGACTCTGAGTTTGTCAGTGAATCGAGTTTCAACGGGTTCTACGCACCGGCAGTCGTCATGGATTCTTCGAGATTGAGTGCCAAAAAGTTGTTTAAACCCTCGACTGACGAGGTGTCGATCAAGACCAGCTAACATTAGCCCTTTGTGATCGGTTGTTCCCAATTCGACAGCGCGTTTTGCCCAGAGATAAGTCTGATAAGAGTGATCCGGGTGATCGCCATGTTGAATCACTAAGGCGGCGGCATCATAATCTTTGCCAGTTAAAAAACAGCCCTCAGCAAAAATTTCGCCAACTCGTTTTATTCGAATCAGGTCGCGTGGTGAAACAACTGACCAGTCCACCGGATGCACCAATCTGTCTTTTTGATCCGCGGTTACGATTTGCTGAAGTTCTTCGGAGCGGGCTTTTTGACGTTCACGATCTTCTAAGCAGGTTATGGCATGAAAGGGTGATTTGGGGGCTTGCGAATGGGTCTCGATTTTTAGTGGTTTGGTGGAGCACGCGAGTAGAGTGCTGAGTAGAAAGAAAACTAGAGTTCGGGAATAATGCTTATTCATGGTCTTCAGCTAAAATATACTTCAACAATTCGAATACTTGGTCAGCAATTTCGATAGTATGTTTGGCTAATTTAAAATCCACAACTAAAGTGTCGCCGACTTCTTCGGGATATCGAATGCGAACGGCAAATTTAGTAAGGGTTTCGGCGGGCTTAAGTTTGGCCGCCAGATTATTGTCTACCAGCGCAACGAGTGCCACTAAAGCCGCAATATTATGGGTTTTATCAAAGCGAATCTTGTGTAAGGTTAAATATCCTTTGATGGCTTTTTCAACCGATTGCTGGGTATTAAAACAAACATGTTCGTAGAATTTTTCTTCAAAATTTAAAATCAGTTTTGCGAGGCGAAGGTTTTCAGCTGATTTTTTTAACCATTGGTGTACGTTTCGATTCACGGCCACGAATTAAACCTCAATGCCCGTATTAACTGCAGTTTCAGGCAATGATCCAAAGTCCTTTACTAATTCGTCGAAAGCCGTGCCTGAATAGACCCAAACATCGGCTTGCACTCCGTAAGTTTCAAAAATGTCCTTACTAGCCTTTTCGTAGGCTTGCCACTTGTCGATATCATTTCGTGTTGATACCACCACGAAATCATAATCACTGTCAGAGCGCGAAGTGCCTTTGGCCCGTGAGCCAAAAAGGTAAATCTTTGTGGCTGAAAATTCGTTTCGAAGATAATTGGTAAGCTGGGGTATTCGATTGTCAGAGGTCATTTGGTCTCCAACGATTTTGTGACGGGACTGCCTCGGGCTACTGCCCTCGGCCCTTCGGGCTCGCCGACTACGTCGGTCTCGCTCAAAAGTAGCGTCCTGCTACTTTTGTCAAACCCGCGACGCCTACAAGTCACGAGCTTGTATCACGATTCTTGGTCAAAAAATAAAAAAACCGACCACGTTGGGTCGGTTTTTTTATTTTTGGAGCGGGAGACGGGACTCAAACCCGCGACCTCTGCCTTGGCAAGGCAGCGCTCTATCAACTGAGCTACTCCCGCGCTCTTTATGTATAGAAGGAACACAAATTATTGTCGGCCCCAGTTTTTGTCAAGGCTTCTTCTCGCCACCCTCAGATTGAGCGCGAGCGACATATTTCTTTAACCATATCCCATCTTTATCTTTTACGTCCGCCCAGAGCGCATCGCCCGAAAACGCGAATCGCGTGGCCATTGTGCCTTTTAGGTCGATGCGATGCAAAAGGCCGCCCTTTTTGAGGTCAAAAACGCAGATATGGGTGTTCTGGCAGGGGGCCCAAACGGCCCAGCCGCGTAGGTCAGAATTGAAATTAAGCTTATGCAGACTGTGATTGGTGAGTTGAATGAGCTCAACCGGCAAGGTGCTCGCCGACGAGCCAAGGCTGTACTTCCAAAGCCGTTTGGTCGACCTTGAATCAAAGGCGACGAGATTGCCGGTGGTATCAATCGAGGCCCCCATGCCGGCACTTTCTTTGATTTTGAGGGCCACTTGAAGAATTGACCCAAGCTCAATTTCGCTTAGTTTCTTGCCATTTCGCTTATCGTAAACGACCACGCCGCCGTCTTCGTTGCCAATGTAGATGCGATCGTTGAGTTCGGTGGGCGAATTGCGAAAGCCTGAAGAGCCAACGGCTGTCCATTTCGGTTTGGTGGCCAGGGTTTCAAGGTCAATAGCTGTTAGATGCCCGGTTTGGGTGGCGAAGACCAGCTCGCCTTCGGTGCGCAACGGCAGGCCGGCCAAGGGCAGTTCGTAAGGCCCAATGGGCTCTTTGGCTTCAAGAGTCTTTAGGCTCATTGGGGTGAGGGTCCACTTTTGCCCTCCGGGCAGCTCGCCAAATAGCAAAAGATTCTCGCCGGCAATAATCGGCGCGAGAAAATATTTGTTCTCGGTGCGCGTGTGCCAGACCAGTCGGCCTGAAGTGAGGTCAAAAGCATAGAGCGGGCCTTGCTCCGTGGCCACCACAAGCGAGTGCCCGTAGATGGGCCAAGCGCCTTTTACGAAGGTAGCCGGGGCAGAAGCGGTCGCGGGGGCATTGAAGCTCCATTTTAAATTTCCGTCTAAATCAAAAACTTTTAAGGAGTGGCTTGTGTGGCTAATCACGAGATCTGAACTAAATTGCCAATCGCCCTTTTCATCACCCAGCGAGGCCTTGTGAAAATTCTCATCGACGACAAAGTCGTGACCGTATTTTTGAGTACTGGCTTTCTTGGCGGCTTCGCCTGAACCAGCAGCTTCAGACTTCGAAAGCCCAGCCATGCTTGCGTCGAAAAGTTTGGTTTTGACTGCGATGTCGTTGTCGTCTGAGCTCTCAGAAAGCACAGAATAGAAACTTTCGGTGCCCATAAGTTCAGGGTTATATCTGAAGACCAAAAAACCCGTGAAAAAAAGTACGCCAACCAAAAACGGCAAAATTAATCTTTGCCCGAAACCCAAGTGCGCGTTCATTTTGTCACCTCAGTCGGTTTGGGTGAAGCCTGTACGGCAGGGGCCGTAGCAGTTGTCGGCGCTGCTAACGCTGGCGGCATTGCTAACATTGGCGGCATTGCTAACATTGGCGGCATTGCCGCTGCCGGCTTTGTCGGCGCGACGGCAGCACCTGTGGTTGTGGCGTCGGCGCAAATATTATCTTCGGCAAAAACCGTTTTCATGCGGGCCTCAGAAAGGCCGCGGCTTAAAAAGTACGTTGAGAGTGATCGAAACGACGGGTCTTTGGCCAAATCGTGGCAGAGTCCGCGCGCCGAATTATAGGCAATGCGTGCCATGCATTTTAGCTGTGGCTTTAAGCCAAGTGGGGCTTCGACCGCGAGCTGCTCGATTCGGTTATCATAATTTGCAAAAGTAATTTGTACGCAATCGGCGATTGCGGCGGGGCCTTCAACTTTCAAAAACTGCAAGGCTGATTCTTTTGAAACCGCGGGTATCTGCGCGACAATAAAAACACCGACAAACACTGGCCACCAAAGTTTTGAGGGCTCAGGTAGGGCATACGATTGATAAAGTGACTCGCGCTCTGTGCGTTTTTGCTCGAAATAATCGAGAAGAAAAAAGATTACAAAGGTGCCCATTACGACTGATTCGTAATCTGAACGAAAATAGAAGTTGGCAATGTGAAAGGTCAAGAGGCCGATCACGCCGATAGCAAGGTGTTGGCCAATAGGCGAAAGCAAAAGAAGTGGCAGAGTCCAGCGCGCGATAATGCCGAAGGCGGCGACCCACTCGAGACCCTTCATTGATAACGGAAAGACTCCTTGCAGAGCTTTGCCTGTCAGCCAATCGGGCGAGAGTTCGCGAAGGCCGGCGACAAAATAATAAATAAGAATGCTAAAGCGCGCGAGTTGAGCTTTGCTGGGTACAAATAGAAAGCCAAAATTAATAAAAAGTAAAAGCGCTTGCACGTCGATGGCGAGACTGGCGTCTGAGAGATAGAAAAAAAGTTTGATTAAATTGGCGCCGAATAACATCGCCCAGGCAAGACCTGTCAGGCGCCGCGAAATAAAGGCCAATACGGCAAAGCACGATAGCGCAAGATAGGCCGTTAAGAACGCCGCAAAGAAGTGCGGCGCGAGGTTAAGCAGTGGCCCGCAGTGGCGAGTGAAATCCCAACACATAAGTGTCGAGTTGTGGGTCGGGTTCAAAATTTGGCTACGATTGACCCAATAAAAATAATTGATAACGTGCAAGAGCGACAAAATCGCGCCGAGAAACGACAGCAGT
Source organism: uncultured Bdellovibrionales bacterium (assembly GCA_903833275.1). Lineage (GTDB taxonomy): Bacteria > Bdellovibrionota > Bdellovibrionia > Bdellovibrionales > UBA1609 > RBG-16-40-8. The sequence continues at coordinate 147,109 of CAILEP010000008.1, read as the reverse complement.
CGCGAACGTTGAATCTCCCAAACATTTGAACGTAACCAACTCATAGTCCTTTGCCCTTTTTGGCTCCACTAAAATAGCCAACGGTGTATTGAACTCCAGAAACGATGCTGAGAACGGTGCTTACCCAAAGCCCCCATTGGCCGATGCGAGCGATTTCAACGCCCGCAATATTTAGGTCAATAAACATGCAGGGGATTGCGATCATCTGCAGTGCTGTTTTGTATTTGCCCGTGGGTTTGGCGTCGATAACGACGCCATTTGCGGCAGCCACTGAACGCAAACCGCCAATAAAGATATCACGCGCCAAAATAATCGACGGAGTAATGGGGTCTACTCGGCGTAAATAGAGCAATAAGATTAAGGCCGTGATCACCAACACTTTGTCGGCAATGGGGTCCATGAATTTGCCCATATTCGATGCGGCATTGTATTTGCGGGCCCAAAACCCATCGAGCCAATCGGTGATCGAGCCGACAATAAACAGGGCGGCCACGATATAGCGCATGCTAGGTGAGTCGTTTAAAAGCACAAAATAGAGAAAGGGGGCAATGAAAAATCGCGCCGAAGTCGCCATCATAGGCATGCGTCGCTCAAGCGCCGTGGGCGTATAGCCGTTTGGGCTGCTGGGCGAATTAGTTTGCGGGGTCGTGTTTGACACTTTGTTCATGCGAAGCGAAGATCTTACCAATGCAAAAAAGCAATGCAATACATTTGATTTTCGCGGCCACATTTGCCGTCTCGGTGGCTTCAGCTGCTTCAAGCGAACCTTTTTGGCGCGCTAAGCCTAAAGTCTTCAAGAAAGTCACCGAAGATCGCCAAATTGTGGTCTCGGTAGATGCTGAAAAATTACCCGACAATTTGCCAACAAAGTCTATTTTGCACATGGAGGGCGGTGGTCTTGTCGACACCGATGCGGCCGCCACATTTGCTGAGGCCCAAAATTACGACGAATTGAAGAAGGTGAGCGATCATGTCCTTGAAGTGCGCGTCGGGCCCGCTCCTCAAGATTTATTTTTGCATACGGCGGCGTTTGATTACCACGCCCGCATGACAATGCGAGTGACTGCTGAAACAAGTGCCGACGGCGTTCGACATTTGCGATTTATGGTGCTCGAAGGCAATTTTAAGGGCATGACGGGCGATTTTTCTTTTGCTGAATACGTGCCGGAGGCCGCTTCTCTCTCCAAACGCGGCACCTTGATGGGCTTTCATGCGGACTATGGCTACAGTGTGTTGCCAATGCCGCAATTTTTTGTCGAGTTCGGTCTCGAGGTGGTTTTACAGAGGGTCGCTAGCCGAATGCGTACATTTCTTGAAGAAAAACTGAAGGCGAAGGCCATGACGCCGGCCACAAAAAAACAGCCCACAATTTGATTTGCATCTGCGATTTTATAATCCTAAATTAAGCGACGACAGACCTGCTGTAGCTGCATGACAATTTAATAGAGGCCATGAAATGGATCGAAACTTAGCTCTTGAGTTTGTACGAATCACCGAAGCCGCCGCTCTGTCGAGCGCGCGGTTTATGGGTCGTGGTAACGAAAAGGCGGCCGATCAAGCCGCTGTCGATGCCATGCGCCGCGCTTTCGATTCGGTTAATATCGACGGCACCGTCGTTATTGGCGAAGGCGAGCGCGATGAGGCGCCCATGTTGTATATTGGTGAGAGCGTCGGTCGCAAAGGGCCTGATTCAATCCCGGTTGATATTGCGCTTGACCCACTTGAGGGCACGACTATTTGTGCCATGGGGGGTGAAGGAGCAATTTCAGTTATTGCGGCCGCCGGCCGGGGCAATTTCTTGCACGCCCCTGATACCTATATGTCTAAAATTGCCTGCGGCCCCGAAGCGGCTGGTGCAATCGATCTCAATCAATCTGCGACTGAAAATATTAAGGCTGTAGCCGCGCGTTTGAAAAAGGCTGTCGAGCACGTGACCGTTGTCATTCTCGCTCGAACACGCCACGAAAGTTTAATCGCTGAAGTTCGCGAACTCGGCGCTCGTATTCGTTTAATCACCGACGGCGACGTTTCGGCCGGAGTCGCGACCTGTCTTGAGCAGTCGGGTATTGATCTTCTGATCGGTATTGGCGGCGCCCCAGAGGGGGTTATCACCGCAGCCGCCGTCAAATGCATGGGCGGAGATTTTCAAGGTCGCTTGCTGTTTCATCATGACAGCGAGCGCACTCGAGCCGAGCGAATGGGCGTCAAAGATTTAAATAAAACCTACACCCGCGATGAACTTGTGCGTGGTGAAACATTATTTTGCGCCACTGGGGTAACTGACGGCCCGTTATTGAAAGGCGTTCGCACTTTACCGCAAGGGCGAGTCTCAACACACTCCGTGGTGATGCGTTCGCAGACCGGCACGATTCGCCATATCGAAGCGCTTCACGATTTAATTCGAAAACCGAAATAACTGCGCGTGGTTTTAAATGGCTGAAATTCGTTTAAAATGTTTTTCGTGTGGGGCCGAGATTTCGTTTATCGACATCGTCAGTCGGCGCGACGAGTGCCCGAAATGCCGAGCCGACGTGCGGGTTTGCAAGAATTGCCAATTCTACGACCCAAAGGCCTACAACGAATGTCGCGAGCCATCGGCTGAAGTCATTCAGGTTAAAGATCGTTCGACTCTTTGTGATTTTTTTCGACCAGGGTCGGGCGCTGGTGGCTCAACCTCTCAAGATGCGCTTCGAGCTGCAGCCGAAGCGCTTTTTAAAAAGAATTAGGCAAATTAATTAAATTCGCCTCGGGTTATTTCGTCGAGTAGCTAATGTCGAGCGCGAAATTAACCGTCGTAATTGTGGCGGGTTTTGCAAATAGAAAGTGCAAACGATACTTGCCGTTAACATTTTCGAGAACATATAAAACATCTTCGTCACGGTTCGAAAGGTCTTTGGCTTCAGCAGAGATCGCTTTGCCGCTCATTTTTACTTGCAGCGTGCTGATGTCGATCTTGTCGAATGCATCTGGTAGTTCGAAAGCCAATTGGACTGTGTTTAGATTTGACCCTTGGTCTATTGAAGTGGTCGCATCTGAAATAAAATTAAGTGTGACCAGATTTTTGCCATCAGTTTGAACAACAGTTTTAGTTTCGGTTTTCGCATCAAAAACATGCGCATCATGGCTGTCTTCGATATCAACTAAATGATCGACTTTGATGTCGCCGCTTTTCTGATCGGCCTTAACAGAAACTGCGTTACATAATTTTTCACTGCCCTGGTCAGGGCTCATTTTCGAGCTGTCAGTGATTCGGCATTTATCGGGTATAGCGACAACAGCGGCCGCGGGTTTGGTACCGCCGGTTGGCGTTGCGGCGGATGGCGCAGCAGTGTTCGGCGCCGTAGCGTTCGGCCCGACAGCGTTTATGTTTTGCTCTGAGCGGGCGCGAGGCGACATGCCAGATCGTGGCGCAGCTGAATTGCTTGGCGCACAGGCACTTAATAGCGCGATAATAGAAATCGTTGAGCAAAGTAGAGTTGATTTGGTAGCTGACATATAAAGCCTCCAGTTAAAGCCGTCTCAATTAAAAACCTTCTAGGTCTCAGGGGCGACGAACAAAGACTAAGTTTGCAATTTGGGGCCCAAAGGGTTTGGCACGGCCCCTGGCTCATTAATTCAGATAATTCAATAGGTTAGGTCGCCGAAGCGGGAGTGCCTAATCCGCTAACATGTCAGCCGTTTTTTCAAAGTGACGAAAAGGGTCGTTTTAGATAGGCTTTTCGCGATGAATACAAACACTTCTCAAATTCAATCTAAGACGCCCGCGGCTCGCCCTCCTTTTGCGCTTGCGGTGGCGCTGTCTGCGGCTGTCCTCTTCGTGGTTTTTTTTATCGGCTTTTTTCAAAAGGCTGTTGCGGCAGAGGCCCCGCTAAATGAAATTTCTGTTATTACACCGAAGAGCAAAGACAAAATCTTAGTGTCTTGCGCTCAGTTGAAACAGCGCGCGCAACAAATGAACGAAGAGATTTTAGCCGACGGCGATTCGCTGGCCCACTACACGCAGTTGCTTTCGCAAACTTATTCAAGTTGGTTTACTTTGCTCAGCCCACTCGAAGAGCAAAAACATCTTTGGCAGCGAGATCATTTTAAGCCGATCGAAACCAGCTACAAAAATCTAGACGCCTCATCCGACGAACTCTATTCGTGGGTGGATGTTTACAATCAAGAGGTCGAAGTACTTAAAGCAGCGGTCACAAAGTGTATGCCCGCGAGCGAGAATCGAACAAAATTGCTGGGCGGTCTTAACACTTTTTCAACCGAACTCAGTGACTGCCAAACGAGTTCAGCCGGTTACGTCGCGGACATGAAGGGTCGCTTAAAAGACTGGACCCACATGTGGCGCGGCCTCGAGGGCTCTGAAGGTAAGGTCCCGGCGGGCTATTTTCAGTCTCTTAAAAAAGACTCAGACGATCTCAACGAGGCGAGTCAGCTTTTTAACGAAAATGCCCAACTTTTGTCTGAGCATTATCTGCGGTTGCTGCCACTGTTTGAGTCGACAACTGACCAGACGTTTGACGCTGGCCGGTAGGTCAACTAAGCTCATATTCTATGGCTGACGCAAAAACATCTGAGTTATTTGGTTGCACCGTTGAAGAGTTTTATAAAATCGTTTCTGATTACGAAAAATACCCCGAGTTTTTGACCGAGGTTCGTAATTGCAAAGTGATTAAAACCGAATCGGGCCGCAAGCTTGTCGAGTACACCGTAAACGTAATCAAAGATTTTAAATATCGACTTTGGATGACCGAAGACCCAAATCAAAAAGTGGCATGGGTGCTCGAGTCTGGAGACCTTTTTAAAGTTTCAAATGGTTATTGGCAGTTGGCAGATGAGGGCGGCAAGACCCGCGCTACGTATTTTGTCGAAGCGAAATTTAATATGTTTGTGCCTGGCCCCATAGCCAAAGCCCTCGTGAGTGTGAATTTGCCCAATATGATGAGCTCATATCACAAACGAGTGAAAGAGCTTTATGGCAAACGATGAAAGTCAGAAGGGCTTTGATCTACTTCGAAAACTAATCAGCGCCGGGATTGGCGCGGCCTTTATGACCGAAGAAAGCATTCGGGCCTATCTTGGCGAACTCAAGTTACCAAAAGATGTGGTCGGGTTGCTTTTGCAGGGCGCGCAAAAATCTAAAGACGAGCTCATGGATCGAGTGGGCAATGAAGTCATAAAGATCATTCAGAAAATTGATTTCGTAAACGAAGCCTCACGCTTTGTCGAAGAGCATAAATTCAGAATCACGGCTGAAGTCGATGTGGTAAAAAAAGAATCAGTTCGAAAAGATTCTGCCCAGAGAGAGGGCACTTTTGCCCATGCCGAGTCTACGACCCGCGTCGAGTCAGGGGCGCACCCTGATCATTCGAAGACTGACGCGCACAAAGCTGACCATCAAAAGGCCGATCGTTCTAAGAGATAGTCGATCAAAGATAATCGAGCAGAGATAAACGATCATAGATAGAAGTTCGACCTGGGCTTATGTCTGGTGCTCAGTCGTCGCGTGCGGCGGCGGTTTGCGGTGCTGAGGTCGCTTTGAGGTCTTGAGATTTCGACCACGCCATCGTGGCGAAGAGATCACTGAGGTCGCGCGACCTAATAAACCAAAGCATTTAATATTTAAACGCCTTATTCCGATACACTCTCTAGATGACAGACGCACTCGTTTTCTTTTTCAGCCTTTTGACTTTTGCTCTCGCCGCCCGAGGCTTGATGAGCTCGATCACCGAAAATATTCGAATCGAGGCTATCGCCGGCGAATATTCGCAGCGCGCCCTTCGCGTCGGCAAATTCTATAAAATTTCAGCCTGGGCGATGCTCGCCATCACCCTATTCTGCTGGATGGCCTACACCTTTGTGTTGGCGATTTTCGAGATATAATTTCAGCATCAGGCAAAAGGCGTAAGCCCGTAATTGTCACAGTGTTAAACATTTAGACAACGATTAAGCACCTTTGTGGCGTACTGAGCTCATTGCGTGGCATGGTTTTGGCAGCTTTGACCTTCGATCAATCGGAGGATCAAACAGTGACTAAAAACGTGCCGCGGGCGATAGTCGGGGCCCTAATTTTTGATAATCAAAATCGCGCATTTTTAATGCGTTCTTCTGGTAAATATGGGGATCAATGGATTATCCCAGGCGGTAAGGTCGATTTCGGAGAATCGCTTATCGAAGCACTTCGCCGCGAAATTCTTGAAGAGACGAATCTTCACCTGCAAGAAATTGAGTATCGCGGGGTGAGAGAGCTAATTGAGCCCGAAAGGCACTTTATTTTTCTTGAACATACGGCAAGAGCCGTAAACCCAAGCGCTGTTGTTTTGAACTCAGAGTCAACAGAGTATGGATGGTTTAGTCGGGATGAGTTGCAAAAGCTTAGCATTGCAAAGCCGACACTTGAATTGATTACAGAGCGATGGAAGTAACTGTTGTATGACAAGAATTCAAGCGCTTCACAGAGGGCCCCTTAAGGAAGATCGAATTAACCTGAGTCTTGGCTCTATCTACCAAATTAGTGATTTGGTAAATATTGATTACATACCGTCGCCAACGCCAGAAACACATACGATGTATGAAGCTCTTGATGAGTACGTAATGCAGAAACTGCCAGTGGGGCAAATATTAGAAACTGCAAAATTTGGCGGTCGCCTTGAGGTACATGGCATTTACCCAAAGCATTTTGAATTCGTTTTTGAGCGTGAATTGACCGATGGTACGCTCTGCGAAATTGACTTCTATCATCGCCCGACGGCACGAAAATACAATGTTGTTCGTCCTCGGTTCTTTGTGCACAAATCACATAAGAAGTTTATTATGTGTGTCGTGCCAGGTAGTGATTATATAAAGCACTACGGCACAATGATTAGAAGAATTGTCGAGCGATTTGGTATTCATGCCGACTTAAAACTCATTTACTACCCTATCGCGTTTCACGCATTGCCTTTCTGGACGCATTTGCACAAAGGCTTTGTCGAAGAAGGGGATCGAGTCATCATTGGTTATGTAGACGAAGTTTTTACTGAGATTAACTCAACTGTTAATCTTTTGCCCGTAACCAGTGCTAATAACCCATATCTTGAGAGTCGACGATACCGGCTGCCATCTGGATCAATCGTAAATTTTCTCGGCGTAAATTTTAGCTTCTGGGGTAATCTATCACAGATAATTGTAGAGTCAGCTTGTCGAAGCGGAGCACGAGAGGTCATTTGGTTCGGAGAGGTTATCAACAAGTGAATATAAGGCCCTTGAGCTTACTTTTGGGGCTCACTTTTTTATTTTCTTTTGATGTGACTATGGCGCGTGCCGCATTTAAAGCGCCACTGCGTGTTCATTTGACTTATTACCCGACCGTCGAGTTTGCCGGTCTATTTTTAGCGTATGAAAAGGGCTGGTATCGCGAGGCTGGCATCGATTTGAAATTTGTCTCGCAAGACCTCAACATAAGTGAGAGTCTGATTGCGGATGAAGTCGATGTAGCCATGCATTCTGGGCATGAGGTCATTCGTCAGGTGGCAAAAGGGCAAGATCTAAAGGCTTTTGCCGCCGAATATCAGATCAATCCGCTGTCTCTTGCCGTCGACCCCAAAGTCAAATCGTTAAAGGGCCTCAAAGGCAAAACGATCGGCATTTTCACGGATCAAGAGAAAGCCTTTATTCGTGTCATGTTGGCACATGAAGGATTGTCGTTGAGCGATGTAAATTTTAAATACATCCCCTCTTTCAAGTTTGACGACCTACTGGACGATTTACGCCTAAATCTTTTTGACGCCCTGCCAGTGTGGGCGTTTAACCACCCAGTGGGTTTTGCTCTTAAGGGTTATAACACTCGCCAGTTTCAAAGTTATCTTTATGGTTTTCACTTTTACGGCACAGTATTCTATGCGAAATCAAAGACCATTTCGAGCCGGAAATTGGAGTTGGCGAATTTCTTACGCGTTACTCGCCGAGGGTGGCAAGAGGCCTATCGCAATCCGGCGGCTGCTGTGAGCGTAGTCATGAAAAATTGGTACCATAAAGACCATTACATCGATGGAAGTTATGATTTAACCCTTAAACAACAACTGACGCAGATGAAATTAGCGCAGCGCTACCTCTATGAGGGTGTCGGTGCGCCTCATTTTGGTGAGATGACACGGTCTCAATGGCAATCGGGGCTTAAAATTGCACTTCGTGACGGCATTATCGAAAATAAAAATATAAAAGTTGATGACCTGTACACGGATGACGTTTTGAAAATTTTTCGCCGAGTTCCAAATTGAGAATAGCAAATGCCTTTATCGCGATTGCGGTGGTTTCTCTTTTCTTGGGCACACTGGCAATATTGCCTTTGACCAAACAATCGCTTAACTGGAGTGTTGAGCGTCTTAGCGAAGTGCAAAAAGAGAATTTGCGGCAAATTATTGAGAACTCATTCGAGGACAAACGCGTCTACCTCGCCAACCTTAGCAAAGTGATACAGTCGGATGCAAATTTGTCTGGAGCTTTGGTGCTTGCAGAGGCGAGCCGCGATTATAGCGTATACAATGAGCAAATCGAAGACTTTCGCCACAGATCGAATCTTGAATTTTTCGAAATGCTGCCCAAAAATAAGTTAGTTTCGAAAAACCCTGTTGTTAGTGCTTGTCTCAAAGAGTTTGATGGCAAATTAACGGGCGAAGCCCTTTGCCAGGATGATGAACATGTTTTGGTCGCCTCCGTGGCCCCATTGTACCTTTATGGTGATGCTGTAGGCATCGTATTTATGGCCTCTAACTTGGTTGGGGTGAAACCGGGCGTGCGCGGGACATTGAATGTGGATGGTAAATCACTTTTTCGGATGGTTAGGTCCAATCAAAGACTGTCTGATGAAGTCTATCGCTTGGGTGACTCGGCAGTTGTGGCAGATTTAAAGCCGAATGTTGAGTCTATAAGTGCGGTCAATAGAACGCTTCAAAAAATTATTGCGCTGGGATCAATAGTCGCATTGCTCTTTATGCTGCTCTTCATTGGTTTAGCTGTTCGCTATTTCTTTCTTTACCCATTTGAGACGATTATTGCAGATTTGGCCCGGGCATCCACTAGTGTTGAAATAAAGAATACCTTTGAATTTCGAGAGCCCAGGTTTTTGCTTTGGGAGAACCGCCAGCTTCTTTTGGGTCTAAAGACATTTGTTGCCCAAATCACGTTATATGAGCGGCGCTTGATCGAAACCAATACTAAACTTGTCGAAAGCGAGAAGAGCGCGGCGATTGGTCGACTTTCGAGGCAGGTGGCTCATGATATTCGGTCGCCGCTAACGGCGCTTCAATTAGTTCTTAAAGAAGCGCACAATTACCCCGAGGCAAATCGCGAATTACTTGTGGCGGCAGTTAAGAGAATAACAAATATTGCGAATGATTTGTTGAGCAACTACAGAAAAGAAGTGAGGCCCAACGCCGCCTCGGCTGTGAAGTCTACCCTTGTTTTAGAAACCCGGCTGGATGAAAATATTCGGTTGTGTTTGCGTGAAAAGGCGCCCCTGGCCGCTTCTAAAAACGTGCAAATTGATTACCACAGGGATGACGGGATCGGCGAAGTTGTTGTTGCTTTGCAAGAGACACAACTTCAGAACGTCATCTCGAATCTACTTACAAATGCTATCGAGGCGTCTAAGCAAAACGGAAAAATTGTGTTGGCCCTATCTAAAAAAGGCTCACTAACTGAAATACTAATAAGAGACTTCGGCCATGGTATGCCAGAAGAAGTTTTAAAAAAAGCTGGTGTTGAAGAGATGACTTTTGGCAAAGAGGGGGGCAACGGCCTTGGTCTCTTTTCGGCCCGTCAAAGAATAGAGTCGATTGGCGGTGAGTTTAAAATCAGGTCCGAAGTCAATGAAGGCACAGAAATTACGATGCGGATACCTTGGCGAGAGGTAGTAGAAGAATACCGCTCGCACATTTCAATTCAACAAGGGGCCAGTATCATAATTGTCGACGACGATAAGGCCATTCATGAAGTCTGGCGCCACCGGCTGGCCGAGTTGGCCGCCTCGCAGACAGTCTTTATAAGTAACATTATGACTGCCGAGCAGTTTCGTATTTGGTATAGCGACCGGTCAAAAAATGGCCACGAAATATTTCAATTCTTTGTCGATTATGATTTTCAAGATCCGCGCACGAATGGCCTAGAATTGATAGCCGAGTTTGGTATTGCCAGCCGATCAACTTTAGTGACAGCGCATTTTGCGGAGCCAGAGGTTCTTTCGAGATCCAGAGAGCTTAATGTTAAAATACTACCGAAAAATAGACTTGCCGACGCTCCATTTTTAGTCGAGTGAGTGACCTGCGTGGGCAAACCTTCCGGGGGGTTTGATATATACCCTGCTGAGGCGCCCACGCTGTCGTGAATCCATGATCGAGACTCGCAAACCGAAGGCAGAGTGCCAAAAAACGTCGCCACTCTAAACAAGAATACATGGCTTCGATACTTGCGACCGCCTGAGCAGTCGTGCCGCAAGTTTTGATCGGCATAGCGCTTGCTGCGTTACGCTCCATAACCAATCAGGAGCGACCGTGACAAAAACGATATTACTAGGCCTACTTTTGACCGCGACGACGATTTTAAGTGCGTGCGGCGCAACCATCGACCCCAATGCGAAAGCCGCCGCAGACGATGGCAATGCTCATCTTGATGGTTTTCAAAATGACGCGGTTAAATTGCTCATCGACTATCACATTGTAGTTCGAGCTGATGGCAAACCGACTGAGCACGAAGTCCCACGCGAATTAAGCCCGCAGCAGATCAACGAAGCCAAAGCGCTATTGATTTCATTAATTGGGCACGGCCAAGCCGCTGTCGCCGATAGCAATAGACCCGGGGTCGTCGACACTGGTCACAAAATCCCGCAAATTCAAAATAGCGTGAACGATGCAAATCTTTGGATTGAGGCTATTAATACCAAGCAAACGGATGTCGGTGAAGCCAATGTTCATCTCGGTGCGTACCATAATGCCATCTACAAATTGCTACGCGATTACGGCATTATTGTCGGTATCGATTGGGCCACTTCTGAGCGCGAAGTGCCAGCCGATTTAACGCCTAAAAAAATTCGACAAGCCAAAGCACTTTTGATTTCGGTCATCGATCACGGCTACGCAGCTATTCTAGAAAGCAAACGGGGCGTTGTTGTCGACCAGAGCCATATTGTTGAGCAGGTGAAAACGGGCGTGGCCGATGCCAAACATTGGCTCTCTGCAGTCAACAAAAAGCTCGATCAGGCCTAGTGTCTGTGCTTAAGTAAATTCTTAACGTACTGCCCATAGCTCGAGTTCGGCATTTTTTCAGCCAACGTGGCGAGCTCGGTTTCAGAAATAAAACCCTTCGCAAACGCGATTTCTTCGATACACGCAATTTTAAGACCTTGGCGCTGTTCAATGGTTTGCACAAACTGTGACGATGCTAAGAGCGAATCGTGAGTGCCGGTGTCGAGCCAGGCCATACCGCGCCTCATAGGCAAAACGCGAAGTTGGCCCTCTTGTAAATACATTCGATTGAGGTCAGTGATTTCAAGTTCGCCGCGGGCCGATGGTTTCAAGCTTTTAGCTTTTGCCACGACGGTTTTGTCATAAAAATATAAACCGACGACGGCCCAATTTGATTTCGGCGCTTTCGGTTTTTCTTCGAGGCTTAGGGCTTTGAAGTTTTTGTCGAACTCGACAACTCCGAATTGTTCGGGGTTGCTAACGTGGTAGCCAAAAATCGTGGCGCCTTTTTCGTGCGAGAGGGCATCGTCGAGCAATTTGAAAAGGTCGTTACCATAGAAAAGATTGTCGCCCAAAATCAAACAGCACGGCGAACCACCCAGAAATTTTTCGCCAATCAAAAACGCCTCTGAAATACCTTTGGGCGCGGCTTGTGTGGCGTATTCGATCTTCATGCCGATGGCGCTGCCGTCTTCGAGCAACTCTTGAATTAGCGGGATGTCGCGCTCGGTGCTGATAATCAAAACTTCGCGAATGCCAGCCAGCATTAGCACAGAAAGTGGATAGTAAATTGTGGGCTTGTCATAAACCGGCAAGAGCTGTTTGCTAATGGCTTTTGACGAGGGGTAAAGACGTGAACCGCTGCCACCGGCGAGTAAAATGCCCTTCATAGTGCTCCCTTATTTTTTGACCGAAGAATGTTCGGTCTTACTGTCTGCAATGGTTTTGAGCCATTTCGAATTGTCGAGATACCATTTAATCGTTTGCTCGAGGCCGGCCTCGAAATTCTTATATTCGCGTCGAAAACCAAGTTCGCTTTCGGCCTTGGTGTCGTCAATGGCATAGCGCCAATCGTGGCCGGCACGGTCGGTGACGTAAGAAATTTGTTCAGCGTACGAGCGGCCGTCGGCGCGCGCGTGCACTCGATCAAGAATGGCACAAAGTGCGTTCACGACATCGATATTTTTTCTCTCAGAGCGCCCGCCGAAACAATAGCTTTCGCCCGGGGTGCCTTTGGCAAGCGCCAAAAGTAGCCCGCGTGCGTGATCTTCAACGTGAATCCAGTCGCGAACATTAAGGCCTTTGCCGTAGACCGGTAATTTTTCGCCACTCAAGGCGCAGACAATCATGCGCGGGATCAACTTTTCCGGAAACTGTCTCGGCCCATAATTATTTGAACAGTTGGTGGTGACAACCGGCAATTTATAAGTGTGGCCCCAGGCATTTACCAAATGATCAGAGGCAGCTTTCGAAGCTGAATAAGGCGAGTTCGGCGCGTAAGGGGTTTCTTCGGTAAAAAAACCTTTGTCATCCAGCTCGCCAAAAACTTCGTCTGTTGAAACATGCAAAAATCGAAACGCCGCCTTGGCGTCACCAGTTAATTCTTCGTGATAACGGCGTGCCGCTTCGAGCAAATGAAAAGTGCCAAGAACATTGGTCTGCACAAAGGGCAGGGGGCCATTAATCGAATTGTCGACATGCGACTCAGCCGCCAGGTGCATGACCCCGGTAATGCCATCGCGTTTTAACAACGCGTAGACTTTTTCAAAATCGCCGATGTCGCCCTTTTCGAATTTCACCCGGTCGCCGTCAACAATCTCATCAATATTGGCCATGTGGCCGGCGTAAGTTAGGAGATCTAGTATTGTGACCTTATAACCAAGTTTGAGGGCTTCGCGCGCGACCTGACTGCCGATAAAACCGGCAGCGCCGGTGATCAGTAAGCGTTTTGGGCTGTTATGGGCTGACGGGTTGGGCAAAAAAAGACTCCTAATCTGGCGCTCGTAATGAAGGTCGGTTTGCGCGCCATTATGTTTTGCCGCCGCCGTTTTGTCTAGAGCGTTTTGCAGTGAGGGGGAGTGCCGCCATTTTTTCAACCCCAGTGTCGCTTCACCCCCAAACTGCGGTTGAATCGAGTGGTTAGCCAGCCCAAAGTCATAGTCATCCGACTCTTAAGCCCTTAGAACGGCAGCCAGCTTTATGACGATCAACAAGATTTTAAGCACTAGTAGAAAAAGTGATAGTGCTAACTCAAGTCTTGTCATCTTCCGACCGAATTTGGAAACACGTGGGTGTTTCTTCATTGGTTACTCCCTTCTTTGCAGAAGGGGGTTCCACGACGGGGTTTGGCACTGCAAGCCCCGTTCTAATTTTCTACCAGTCACATTGTCGTTAGCGCCCGAAAGTGTCCGCCTTCGGATTTTTTCGGGTATAACCGGCGAATTGACAATCTCGAAGCCCCATGAAACCATCCGGAGCAAATGCCAATCGATTCCAACATTTCTATTCGCAAGCGAATTTTCGTGATTGCCGCTGGCGCGCTGCTCGCACTCTATGCCCTTAGCCTTGCCACCTCGATGGCGGGCATGGAGCTTTTTGGCTACGGCACTGTGGTTTTCGCAATGGTGGCGCTCGCGACCAAAAAATACAATTTGGTGCGACTCGGCCCCGAGCCGTGGTTTTTGGCTTTTTTACTGGTTGTGGCCGCAGGGGCTTTAAATGCCACCACACTGCCGATGAAGTTTCGCATCGATGTCGTCGGCCAGCTGCGATTTATTCTTTTGCTCTATGCGCTCACGATAACCTTCATTGAGCTTGAGTCATGGCAGCAGCGATTTTTAAATATTGTGGTGGTCGCCTTTGCGATCGCCGCCGTTTACGGGGTTGTGCAATCTTTTACCGGCCTTGATCTGATCGACGCCAAAAGCACTTACGATCACGACACATTCGGCGGGGTTGCGGTTTGGCGTGCTCGAGGGTTTTTCTCCAACACCATGTCGTTTGCCTATTGCCTTGGCCAAGTTTTCGCATTCGCTTTTGCTTACCTACTTTGTCGCCGGGGCTCGCAAAAACGACGGCTGGTGACGGTGGCGCTGACCACAATTCTGGGTCTCGGCCTCATCTGTACTTTTACTCGAGGTGCTTGGGTGGGTATCGGTGGCGCTCTCGTCGTGATGGCGTTTGTGTATCGCCGCGATCTTGGGGTAAAACTGACCGCCGGCTTGGCCGGGGTGTTGTTGGTCGGGGCCCTCAGTTCGTCGCTCGTGCGCGATCGCCTGGCTAGTATTATCAATGAAGGGGCGAGCCATTCGGTGTCGCAGCGCTATGATCTTTGGCGCGTTAACTGGCAGATGTTTAAAGATCACCCCATCGTCGGCGTTGGCTACGGCTACAACTATTTTTTCACCCACGAGTACAATCAAAAAGTATTCGGTCACGAATCTTTTGAGGCGCAAACTCATAATAATTTTCTACAAGTTCTAGCTGGCAGTGGTTTGCCGGGTTTTGTCATTTGGCTCTATTTTTGCGCCTTTTTCTTCTGGAGTGCGCTGAAGCTCTACTGGCGCGACCGCGGCCAGGACACCTTAGCGCGCGCTGTCGCCTTGGGTTCTGTGGGCGCTCAGGTGTTTTTTCACATCGGTGGTTTGACCCAGTCGACCTTTTTTGACGCCAAACCCCTTCATATTCTTCTCTGCGGTTGGGCGCTCGTAATGGCGATGCTTTTAAAGCCCACTCGAGCCCTTCAGGTCTAATCGCGTAAACTATTTGCTAGACTCGAAATCGCTCGCGTTGTAATCAGTTTATCTATGCTAAATGATAAGAGAATATTAATCACGGGCGGTACCGGTTCGTTCGGCAAAAAATTTGTCGAAATGACCTTAAAACAGTTTCCCCAAGTTAAGCGATTGGTTATCTATTCGCGCGACGAGCTTAAACAGTACGAAATGGCGCAACAGTTTCCGACGGCAAAATATCCTCAGTTGAGATTTTTTATTGGCGATGTTCGTGATGGTGAACGGTTAAAGCGAGCTTGCGAGCGCATCGATATTATTATTCATGCAGCGGCTTTGAAGCATGTGCCTGTGGCTGAATACAATCCAATGGAGTGCATAAAGACCAATATCTTTGGCGCTGAGAATGTCGTCAATGCCGCCCTAGATATGGGTGTTAAAAAAGTTGTAGCTCTTTCGACTGATAAAGCCGCGGCACCGATAAATCTTTATGGCGCGACAAAACTTTGCTCAGATAAACTTTTTATCGCCGCAAATAATTTCAAAGGGCCTCGCGACCTTACTTTTTCAGTCGTTCGTTATGGCAATGTTCTCGGCTCGCGTGGTTCGGTTGTGCCATTTTTTCTCGAAAAGAAAAAGTCGGGGACAATACCGATCACACATCCAGATATGACTCGCTTCAATATTACGCTCGAAGAAGGTGTAAACTTAGTCATGCATGCGATCGAGCACTCTTGGGGTGGCGAACTTTATGTGCCCAAAATACCGTCGTACAAAATCACGACCGTGGTTGAAGCCATTGCGCCAAAATGCAAAACTGAAATTGTCGGTATTCGCCCTGGCGAAAAGCTTCATGAAGAAATGATCACCGAAACTGATGCAATGAATACCTATGACTGCGGCAAATTCTATGTGATCGCACCGATCAACCCCAGCTGGAGCACCGAAGAATGGTGCAAAAAATTTAAGGCCGAAAAAGTACCCGACAATTTTCGTTACAGTTCTGGCAACAACAAAGAGTGGTTGGGTGTGGGCGAGTTGCGATCGTTAATTAAGTTGCATGTCGATGCACAGTTTGAGGCATAGAGATTCGCCGGATTATTTAAAGGGCCAATAAAAACATGAAGCCGATACCCTACGGTCGCCAAACAATTACGGATTCAGATAAAGAGGCCGTGCTCTCGGTTTTAGGCGGTGATTTTCTTACACAGGGCCCCACGGTTGATGAATTTGAGGCCGCTATGGCCCAGTATTTGGGTGCCTCGCATGCGGTGGCGGTAACTAACGGTACGGCAGCGCTTCATCTGGCGGCACTTGCCTTGGGCGTAAAACCGGGTGATCGAGTGCTGGTGACACCAAATACTTTTGTGGCCTCAGCCAACTGCATTCGTTACTGCGGAGCCGACGTTGAGTTTGTGGATATTGATGCGAAAACTTATTGTCTTGATCTCGATCAATTAGAGAAAAAATTGGCAGCAAGCAAATCCGGCACCTATCGTGGTATCGTAGCTGTTGATTTTGCAGGTTACCCCCTCGATTTTGAACGGCTTCGCAATATTGCAGATCAACATGGCCTCTGGATTATCGAAGATTCCTGCCACGCTTTGGGCGCTGAGTTTCTGGACTCAAAGCAGCAATGGCGCAAAGCTGGTAGTGGACGGTTTGCCGATATTGCGGTTTTTTCATTTCACCCGGTAAAGCATATCGCCTGCGGTGAGGGTGGCCTGGCTGTAACGGCCAAATCTGACCTTAATGATCGTTTGCGTTCTTTGCGTACTCACGGCATCACACGTGACCCTAAACTCATGCATGAAGCCCATGGCGGCTGGTACATGGAGATGCAATCGCTCGGGTTCAACTATAGGATCTCCGATATTCTTTGCGCCTTAGGCTTGAGTCAAATGAAGCGCATGGACGAAAATTTGCGACGCAGGCGCGAAATTGCACAAGTGTACCGTGACGAATTGGCAGGGACTCCTCTTGTTCTTCCAAATGCCGAAGCCGATTCGCGGGCTCGGCATGCCTATCATCTCTACGTTGTGATGTGCGGTAACCAAAATAATCAGCGCAAGCAACTTTATGATTTTTTGCGGGCGAATGATGTTTACGCCCAGGTTCACTATTTGCCAGTGTATCGACACCCTTACTATCAAGAGCTCTATGGCAAGCAGTCGTTCGCGGCCTGTGATAACTACTACTCGCGCTGTTTGAGTTTGCCGATGTATCATGGGCTCGAGCACGCGTCACAAGAGTATGTGATCGAAACCATAAAACGTTTTTTTAAGAAATAAGAGAAATCGGTGGGCTCAGGTAAGCCATTACATTTTAAAAAACTCGCCCTCGGCACGGTGCAATTCGGTACTCCCTATGGGGTCACCAATAGCCATGGCCAGACCTCGCATGACGAAGCGATTAAGACTATGAGGCTCGCCTATGATTCGGGAATTCAATTTTTCGATACAGCGCGGGCATATGGCACTGCGGAGCATGTGCTTGGCGAATTTCTAATGCAAATCGACAAGGGTCGCGTTCTTGTGGGTACAAAGTTGGCGCCAATCGAGAATGATTCGGCTATGGGCCAGCGAGCAGAAGAAAGCCTGCGGGCATCGCTCGCGGCTTTGGGCCGAACCAAAATCGACATTTTCATGTACCATCGATGGGCTAATCATAAAAATGCCGAAATCAGAAGTCGTGTTTTGGCGCTTCATGAGCATTACGAGAAACTTGGAGTGTCGGCGCTTAACATTGAAGAGGCGATTGAAGCTCTACACGATTCAGATATTAAATTTATTCAGATGCCGTGTAATTTGCTTGATGGCCGGCCGTTGGAATCGAAATTTCAAGATATTCGTCGCTCGCGGCCCGATGTCGAAATTCAATTGCGCTCAGTGCTTTTGCAAGGTGTGCTTACCGAGAGTTTTGACCCTATTAAGCAAAAAATAGCTGGGCACGATATCGGGCCAATGCTTAAGATTGTAGATAGACTGGTTGTGAAACTTGATCGCGTTAATCGCAGGGATCTCGCCTATGCATATGCCCTCGGGCTTGACTGGGCTCAGAGCCTCGTTTTTGGTGTCGAAAGTTCAAAACAATTGGGTGAGAACTTAAAACTTTTTACGCGGCCGCCGCTTTCACGTAATGAAATTCAAACCGTGCGGGATGCGATCGGGTTTTTGGCGGTACCAGAAGAGGTTTTGAACCCGTACCAGTGGAAATTAATAGATAGTTAGAATTCAGAATATGTGATGGGGGCTCGCAATGATCGATCAGATAAAAAATTCGCCTAATCCAAATTCGGTGAAGCAGAAAACAGTGGCGGTTATTCAAGCCCGTATGGGTTCGAGTCGCTTTCCTGAAAAGACATTAAAGCCGCTGGGGGGTCGCCCGGTGATCGACTGGGTTGTTCGAGCAGCTCGCGAGACTCGCGGGGTAGATCAGGTGGTGGTCGCAACCTCAAACGAACCGGCTGATCGGGCTTTGGTTGAATATTGCAAAAAAAATAATATTGATTGCTATGCTGGCGACCTCAATGACGTTTTGAAGCGCGTTTATCAAGCCGCACTCGAATACAAGGCTGATTTAGTTATGCGACTGACGGCCGACTGTCCGTTTCTGGACTCGAATGTTTGTGGCATGTTGGTTTTGCAACTTAAGAAAATGAAGGTTGATTATCTTTCAAATGCGGTCAACGGCTCATGGCCAGACGGGCTTGATTGCGAAGTGATGACTTTTAAAGCGCTTGAGCGGGCCCAGATAAAGGCGAAATTAAAAACCCACCGTGAGCACGTAACCCAATATATTTTGCACCACCGGCATGAATTTAAAGTTGAAGAATTTGCTTGTCCGGTGCCGGGCCTGGGGCAAGAGCGATGGACTCTCGACCATGCTGAAGACCTCGCATTTCTTGAAGGCATTGCTCAACATCTTAATTCTGATAAAGCACCTAGTTTTCTTCAGGTGCTAGAGGTGCTAGAGGCCCGCCCAGAAATTAGAAAATTGCAGACCCCGCGCTTGCGTAATGAGGGATTAGAAAAAACCAAGCGCGAAGATGCTGCGCAAAATTGTGAGCGAGAGTTTAGAGTTTCGAAAGAATTTCTAGAGCGCGCCGAGAAATCAATACCGTTGGGTTCGCAAACTTTTAGTAAATCGCGCACCCAATATCCTGTCGGTTTTGCGCCGTTATTTGCCACCCATGGTTTAGGTGGGCGGATATGGGATATCGATGGTAACGAGTATGTCGATTTAGTTAACGGCCTTTTGCCGAACGTTCTCGGCTATTGCGACCCAGATGTAAACGCGGCAATTCGTTCGCAGCTGGATAAAGGCATTACTTTGAGTTTGGCGACTGAGCTTGAAACCGAGTTGGCAGAAATGCTCATTGATATCATACCGTGTGCCGAGCAAGTTCGCTTCGGTAAGAATGGTTCTGATGCCACAACTGGTTGCATTCGTCTGGCGCGTGCCTTTACTGGCAGCGAGCGCGTGATGGTTTGCGGTTATCACGGTTGGCAAGATTGGTATATTGGCTCGACGACCCGAAATAAGGGTGTGCCGAAGGCAGTGCAGGAGCTAACGCATACAGTACCGTACAATAACTTGCAGGCCATTGAAGAATTATTAAAAAAACATCCAGGCGAGTTTGCCTGTATGATTCTTGAGCCAACCAATTTTGTTGAGCCAGAGAAAGACTATTTCGTAAGACTTAAAGACCTTTTGCACCGGCATGGCGCGCTGTTAATATTTGATGAGATTATCACGGGGTTTCGTTTCGCCATGGGGGGCGCCCAAGAGTATTTTGGTGTTAGCCCAGACCTCGCTAGCTTCGGAAAATCTATGGGCAATGGAATGCCAATTTCGGCCATTGTGGGCCGCCGAGATGTGATGAAATTGATGGAGGAAGTATTCTTTTCCGGTACTTTCGGGGGCGAGACGCTTTCGCTCGCAGCCTCGATTGCTGTCATAAAAAAGATGAAAGAGCGTGATGTTATCAAAACGCTTTGGCAAACCGGCGGCCGCATCGCAACTGAAGTGAATAAGTTAATTGCCAAATATGAACTCGCAGAAGTGATAGACTTTAAAGGCAAAGACCCTTGGCGTCTTATCGGATTGAAGGCTTATAAGAACGAGTCGGTTGAGGCGATCAAGACCCTCCTGTTGTATGAGCTTCACAAAAAAGGCGTGCTTGTTATCGGCACGCATAATGTTTGTTGGGCGCATTCTGAGGCTGACATTGAATGGATTGTGAATGGTTATAATTCGGCGCTCTCAAGACTGAAAGATGAGCTCACAAAAGGTAACATTGAGACTCGACTTGAGCCACCTGTAGTGAGACCTCTGTTTCGTGTGCGGTAGTGTTGCCTATGGGGCCCAATATTTTACCTAATTTCGAATAGCGCGGTATTGGCGGACTGCATTCTATCGGTAAAGCCCTTTTTGAAAAAACCAATGTCGCGCTCTTTTTCGTTTTCAAAAGTCGGGCCAACGTTGCCAAGATTGAAAGTTTTGTGCCCGCGTCGTTTCGCTTCAAATATTGCGGCGACAAGAGGCCAATGGCCGATGCCTTTCTTATCGTGAAAAAGTTCGCGGTCGTTGACCCCGACCCCGTAATAAGCTTCGTCATTGCCGCAAACAATTAAATTGCCTGCAACAAGCCGACCTTCAAGGCGGGCCAAAATCAAATATGAGTGGTTTTCACAAATCGCTTCGTACTGAAGCTGCCAAGTCTGATCGCTGCGCGTTTGGCGACCTGCCACTTCAATATGTAGGGCTTTAAAAGCCATGAACGCTTCTTTGTCGGGTTTGGCACTGCTAACGAGTTGAAGGTCAAGGCTGCGTCGGCCCCAGTTAATTAAGGAGCGATAGCTCTTACGCATGTGTCTCAGAAGATCTTCTTCGCTCTCGTTAAGATCGCACCAGCCCTCGACATTTTCGACAATCCTTATTTTGCTAAAAGCCAGGGAGCTCGACACTTCAAGCGGCTCACGCAACAGAATATGTTTAAGTTTCTCTTTACGGGCAATTTCAATTAAGTGAGCTAATATCGATTTATAGATTTCGTCAAAGCCGCTCAACGCGTCGCTGGATTCTGATATTGCTGGAGTCCCGCGCACGCCCGAAGACGGCATGAACACGCCGACAGGGGCGTTAAAATAGCCAATGCCCTCATTTCTTACGGTATTTGCGAAGACTATAGCCGCGAGGCTTTCGCCTTCGTAAACCAAAAACGAGAAGTCACGAGCTCTATCAAAGTACGCCTGGTTATATTTCGAATAGGCCTGATGATATAGAAAGCCCCGTTGAGATGCGAGATAGTGGGCTGAGCCAACTACCTCGCTAGGGACTCTATCTTCACTCTGATTCTGCCACGGGACAAAGGTGTAAGGCATGATTTCTATAGAAAATTAAAGTAAGATTCAAAATGATCTGAGGCAAATTTTTGCCGTTCTTCGCTCAAATTTTGAAAAGCAACACGTGGGTAATATTCACCAAATAGTGAGTCGGCAAAACCAATTTGCATTATCAAACGCGAGCCCTCGGTGAGCACCTTACCTTTGTGCAGGCCGCGTGTGTCGACCGCCATAATCGTGCCCTTTTTGCCTGTCAGCTCTAAAACGTCATGACCGTAATGAGCTTTAACATCTTTGTCCGAAAAACGCCCGCGACGCCGAAATTGCGGCGGTAGTTTTTTGTGCGAGCCGCGTACGTAGCAATGGGGCCCATTGTTGGTATCGACATCGGTGAGATATATAAAAAAATTAAAAAATTTCAAACGATCCATGTCAAAATGGTACTCTTGCGCTGCGGCTCCAGCGAACTTTTCTTTATCTTCTACCGGCAGGCTCCACCACATCACCACCGAGCTGAGCAGCGGTTTAACATCGAGGTAGTCCTGTGCAATATTTAGAAGTAAGGGGTCAAGTGCAAGGCTTTGCACCTCAGAATTTTTGAGAATGTCAGCTGTATCATGTAGGCATCGCGCCGACCGATTCTTGGCGTCAGCGATCAAAATATCTTCATTCGCAAATTGACTGCCGGCCTGACCGTAATCGCCCGGCAAGACGCACTTGACTGGTGTTTTTTGGCTAAAGCTCAAAAGTCTCTCAACAGTATCATCACTGAGTTTCTGCTCGAGAATGCAGAAGCCGTCGCGATCAAGTGTCTCAACCACTTTCGCGACAGCAACAGGGTTGTATTTAAATTGCGAGGTCTTAGGCTCAATCTCAGGGTACCGTCCGTTAACCACCTTTAAAACTGAGTGAACGGTGTCATTCCACCGGCCATTTGTGAGGCGAAATAAAAACCGGTGGAGTGCGTAAAGTTTTCGAGGGGTCTTAAAGCTCAGTGTTCTAATTTTAATAGATCCGAGTCTGCCTGTAGTCTCAGGCGATGTTGACAGATTGGACATAGAGGGCACCTTTCTGCATATCTCGAACAGATAATGCAATGTTAAGTTCGCGGCCGATCTCAATTTGGGCATTGCAACGAATGTCGTTTAGGCCCGGCCTCAATTCTTTGGTCATTATAGATTCTCCGACTCTAAACTCAACTTCATTTTTGTTTTCACTGTAGATCTTGAAGGCGACCTGGTTAGCTTCTTGTCTGTTCGCTAGAACGACCGTGCAGGGCGATGACAAAATGAGCATTCCATGTTCAAAATCATTTTCGTGGTCGAAGCCTTTATAGAAAAATATTCGATCAGATTTTCTTTCCGCCGATATTTGAGACGTCGGGTTAAAAATAAGACGCGAGCCAATTTTCTTCGCTGGGACCCCGCCGTAAATTGTATAAGGCTCGATGTTAGAATTGACGACCGCATTGGCGCCGACTACGGCCCCTCGGCCAATCGTGACGCCGTGATTTATATAAACATTGGCGCCGATCCAAACGTCTTCTCCAATATAAATAGGCTCAGATTTAAATGAATACTTTTTATCTTGAGTCTTAATTAGTAACGCGGGTTCAGCTTTAAACTGATGATTGCCGGAGGAAATAAAAATATTTGAGGCCAGAGTTGAATAAGCGCCGATCTCAACATCACCAAGTATTTTAGTTGTATCTTGCACAGTCACTTTGCGCATTAGACGAACCTTCTGTCCACCCCACACTTGCAATTCAACGTTTCGGCCAAGCCAAACACTGTCAGCCAGTTCGACTCGACTGCCCAGGTTGGGGTCATTGACGTAAATTCGCCCAAAAAGACCGACTCTAGTGCCTGAGCCCATGCGAATCGAAGAAGAATTGAGGGTCTCGACCCTTATTGAGGCCGGGTGTCTAAGCCAGAAGCCAAGCGAATCAATTTTACGATTTAAATAGCGCCAAATTCTCACTGGTTGCCTTTCAGCATTACCTTTTACAAAGTCGAGGTTACCTTATATGATGGTGAAGGAAATTTGCAATAATATTTGCGTTGAGGTCGCTTAACGAATGAAAACCACTTTAGCGTTACAGGCCCGAATGGGCTCCAGTCGGCTACCCCAGAAGGCGCTGAGACTGATCAATCGAAGAACGCTCTTAGAGTGCATTGTTGGCCAGGTGAAAGGGGCTAAGCTAGTAACTCATCTTGCCCTGGCCACTAGTGACAGCCCACAAGAGAAGGAACTTATTGCGAAGGCAAGGGGTCTGGGGTTATCGACGCATGTAGGTGCGGTGGATGATATTGTGGGTCGGCTTTTTGTTGCCGCCCAAGAGACAGATTGTGACGTTTTGGTGCGAATTTGGGGCGATTGTGCGTTCATTTGCCCCGATGTTATCGATGAAATGATTCTACATTTTGTCGAGCATCATTTTGAATTTCTGAACAACGAGAACTATCCGGGTGGTTTAGATGTCGAGATATACTCCCGCGATCTTTTGAATAGAATGAACGCTGAGGTTCGGGACCTAAAGCAAAGAGAGTTTCCGGTCGAATTTGTCAAACTTAGTTCGGCGAAACGCGGCACCTATCGGCCTAAAGAAATGATACCTGGCGCTCATCTGACAATCGATTATCTCGAAGATCTGGTTGCGGCTGAAAAAATTTATAGCCTTCTGGAGAGCGTTGGCCCTATATTTACTTACAATGATCTGGTGCATTTATTTAGGCAAATGCCGGCCCTTGCGAGCGAGTTTTCAAAGGCTGAACGAAATATTGAATACAACCGTTACCTAAACAGCATAAAGGGATAAAGTTCGATGAATAAATATTTTCTGCAGGGCAATCAAGTCGGTTTTCGGCAGGCTGAGCGTGAAGACTATACCGGCGCGATCCCGCGTTGGATCAACGATAGCGAGGTCACAAAGTTTCTTTACCGTGGGATCACCCCGGCCACCGTAGAAGAGTCTCTAAAAGAATTCGAAAATTTACCAAACGATAAAGATAGCCTGACTTTTTCACTTTGTGACAAGAAGAGTGATCGTTTGATCGGAACTGGTGGGCTCTACGGTATCAATTGGATATCTCGACATGCTGAACTAAGAATCTTGCTCGGCGAGAAAGAGTATTGGGGTAAGGGCTGTGGCAAAGAGGCGACAATGCTTTTAGTGGCCTACGGGTTTGAGCGGCTGAATCTAAATCGGGTTTGGCTTGGAGTTAATGTCGAGAATAAAAGCGCAGTTGAGACGTACCTCAAGTCAAACTTTACAAACGAAGGCGAGCTCAGAGACGAATTTTTTCGAAACGGTCGATATTACAATGTTTTCAGAATGAGTATTTTAAAACGTGAATATGAGGAAGTTAAAAAATCATGGCCGATTTACTTGGCAATAAAAAACCAATTGCTCGCGTCGGAATAATCGGCTGCGGTAACATTGCCAGTATTCTCGACGAGAAAAGCTCGGCCAGTGACTTTGCAAAGACCCACGCAAAGGCCTACAGGCAAGACCTAAGGTTCGATCTCGCCGCTCTTTGCGATCTAAATGATTCACGACTTTTGACGGCTCAGCAGGCCTGGTCGGTGAAGTTTGCCACAACTCGCATTGAAGAATTTTTAGCGCAAAACCTTGATATTGTCAGTCTTTGTACGCCGGTCGAGATGCAGCTCGAGCTTCTGAAGAAAATTCTTGAGCACAAGGTGAAGGTGGTTTTTTGTGAAAAACCCTTAGGCAGAAATTTGGTCGAGGCCGAGCAGATTCTAAAGGTTGTTGAGCGCTCTGCCAGCATCGTAGCAGTCAATTATATTCGACGATACGACAGTGAAATTGTTGCCATCAAGAAAGAAATATTAGAAAAATGTTTGGATGTGCAAAAGGTAGTTTGTCACTACGGCAAAGGTTTGCTCAACAATGGTTCGCATTTAATTGATCTGTTGGTGTACTTTTTCGGTTTGCCAAGTCGAGTTCGATATATTGACACTTGTAAAGATGACCGAGAAGATTCGGATGACCCTTCGATGAGTGCGGTTTTCTATTACGAGGGCCCGGCGGCCTTTTCGGTATACCTAACCGCCCAGGACCATCGAAATTTTTCAAATTTAGAAATGGACATTTTTATGAGAGAGGGCCGAACTCAAATATTAGATTCTGGCCGAGAAATTTTGAAATTTCGGGCCGTCACGGATCGCGACTACCCGGACTACAAATCACTGGGCCTGGTTGCGCACCTGCAGGGCGGCCTGAAGCACGTTTTGGCTCTCGGCTGCGGCGAGATGTACGAATTGTGGCGTGACCAAAAGGTCGCTCCGACGAGCCCGGTGCAGGATTCTATCGCAATTCACAGAATAATTGAGGCAATAAAGAAATCTAAAGAGCGCAATGAGGTAGCCCGATGTCAATAATTAAATTAGCTATATTGGGTGGCGACCCCATTCGAAAAAAACCATTTGCGCTTCGCAAAACCGTTGGAGCCAAAGAAATAGCAGCGGTTAACGAAGTTATGGAAAGCGGGAACATTTCGTTATTTTTTGGTAGCCCCGGCGATTTTTTTTTGGGCGGCCCGGCGGTAAAGAAATTCGAAAAGAAGTGGGCCCAAAAGTACGGTTTCAAGCATTGTATATCTACGAATTCGTGGACAACGGGCCTGATGACTGCCGTTGGAGCAGTAGGTGTCGAGCCGGGTGATGAGGTTATTTGTACACCGTATACTATGTCGGCATCGGCCACGTCGATTCTGTTTTACGGTGGTATCCCGATATTCGCTGACATTGAAGATGAGACTTTTAATTTAGATCCGGCAAAGATTGAAGAGAAAATTACGGCTCGAACTAAAGCCATAATGGTGGCTCATATTTTTGGTCATTCTGCCGACATGGATGGCATTATTAAAGTCGCTCAGAAACATAATCTTAAAATCATTGAAGATGGGGCTCAATCACCCGGAGCCAAATACAAAGATAGGTACGTGGGTGCGCTTGCTGATATTGGCGGATTTAGTTTTAATTATCATAAGCATATACATACCGGTGAAGGTGGGTTGATCGTCACCAACGATGATGCGTTGGCCCTGCGTTGCCAGATGATTAGAAATCATGGTGAAAATGCCATTGAAGAGTTTAACCTCAAGGATATATCTAACGTTATCGGGGCAAACTATCGAATGACTGAACTGCAGGCAGCGATGGGGCAAGTTCAAATGGATAATGTAGAGGGATACGTTTCACATCGTAACGAGCTAGCTAGCCACCTCTCTAAGAGACTCGGTGCATTTAAGGGTTTCACGGCCCCGGCAATAAAGCCGGGTTGCGTCCACTCGTTTTATGTTTACGCAATGAAATACGACGAATCGGTTTATGGCGTGCCACGAGACCTTATCGCCAGGGCCATTAGTGCCGAAATGCCGACGCCCGAAAATTGGGAGCAAGAGATTCTCGTCCAGGGGTACTCGAAGCCATTGTATTGGAGCCCAGTGTATCAACAGAAAATTGCCCTGGGTAAGAAGGGGTTCCCCTGGAATCAGAACCCGACGGTAAAATACGAATACCCTCGCGGCCTTTGTCCGACGGCAGAGCGAATGCATTTGAAAGAGGTGCTGTACAGCCCCTTGATTCGAGAGGCGATCACTCTCGAAGATATTGAGGATTTAGCGCGTGCTATTGAAAAAGTGATTTCGGGCATCGTTGAGCTTCGAGACGCTAAACTAAAATGAAGCGTTTGGCTCACGTTGTTTCGCGGCAATCGGGCAGCGCTTACCCATTGGTCGATTTGGCCCTTATTTTACGTCGAAATGGTTGGCAGATTCAGTGTTTCGCATACCAACATTCGGAGAATATTTTTACAAAGGCCGACCTCTCGCCATTGTTGATATCTTCTTTTGAAGATTATCAAGGTAAAAGTCATGCTCCCCCAGACCTCTTGTTGACGGGCACTTCAATCGAAGCCCCGGACGATCAGAAATTTTGGCATTTCGCTAAGCAGAGCAAAATCAAATCTATCGCTTGGGTTGATCAACCGATAAATTTAAAAGAGCGGTTTCATGGGGCCGAAGAAAGTTTGCCCGGCCTTATCTTGGCAAATGATGTTGAAACCTGCAAGGCATTGAAGTCTATGGGCTTAGCGGCGACAGTCAAATTCATCGGGTCACCCCATCTTCGCACTCTTCAGAAAAGTTTAAAGAGAACGGTCGATAAATTCTCAGTCTATTTTGCGACCGAGCCGACAACTCTAGATGACAGTTCGATTCTTGAGCGCGAAATATCTGAATATCGCCGGGTAAATGGGTTTGACGATCTGGACTCGTATTTGATGGCCTCACAATTGGTTAAACAGGTAAGGGGTAAAACCGGTGAGCCATGGCGACTCTACGTGAAGTTGCACCCGCGCGACAGTGAAAATCGATTTGGCGGTTCACTCAAACATTATTATAAAAATAGTTCTCAGATAGAATATACGGACTTAAATAGAGATCAAATTTTCGAACGCGCCCACATCGTGGTCGGCATGAGGTCTATGATTCTTTTCGAAGCGGCACAATTGGGCGTACCGGTTATTAGCTTTCAGCCCAACCGAAAAACGAGTTCGTTGGTCACCGACAATCGAAAGAATATTCTTACGTTGACTACTGGCCGCTTTGACATCGAGGCCGTTCTTGATTTTCTTCAAAGCGCGCATGAGATGACATTGCAAGAGTTCAAGGAGGATGAATTAATATTGTATATTTCTTAACATCATAAAGGCTTCGGCCGCCTCTAAGCCAACATTTGCGCCCCGCCAGTGCAGTTGGGCTTTGATAGCCGCGAGTGATCTAGCGTGAGGCCAAGGTCGCATTTCAGATTCATAGCATTCAAGGGCCTTAAGCTTTTTCTCCCAGGTTAGGCTAACGTCGACAAACCAATTGGGTTCAAATGGTCGAAGCGAGGCAAGTTGCCATTCTGTGCTTGAGGCCACTTCGAACGACATTATCCGTTCTATGCCCACACCGGGTTGAGGTCGCGCTGCGACGACCACAGATTCAAAAATCCGTCGGTGATCTACATTCACATCACTGGCGTGATGAGTGTAAATAATTTCGGGTTCGAACTCTTTTAAAAGGCCTTCGATCTCTCTATTTATTTCAAGCTGAGAAACAGTGTCCATCTCATTGTCAGGGAAGCCCTTTAGCACCAATTTCTTTACACCCAAAATTCTATTGGCCTTCTCGGCACATTTATTGAGTTCTGCAATTCGAGCTTCAACTTTCGATCCGTTTTTGGCCCGGCTTCGAATACCTTCGGCGAGAATAGCAACAAAAACATCATCGCCTGCAGCGGCATGCTTGGCTATCGTGGCACCGCAACCAAGGACCTCGTCGTCGGGGTGCGCAGCTATCACTAATATTCGATTATTACGCTTTTTCATTATCGGCCCCAATTCAAATAAATTCAGGTATTTGGTTTCAATTCTATCTTTACGGTGGCCATTAATTCGCCGTCAATAAGTTTTGAATTACTAAACTCGATGCGCAAGTTATCAGTCGTGAGAAACGCCTTTGGGTAGCCGGGAGCGTCTAGCATTCTTATAAAATCATGAGCTGCAAGGACGGTCTTTGCCTCACTCAATTCGCTCTGCTCGGGCTTACGTCTTTTAAACACGACAACCTCGCCTGTTTGTGGTTTTGGAGTAATATTCTCTTTAGCCATTCGCAAGATCATTGTGCAAATAACACGCGTGCATCTTTCAAATATCTCATGGGCGGAGCCCTCAGCTAAAGAAAAATCCTCTTTGAAATAAATGGGGCCGGCATCCAATTCGGCCACGCATTTGAGGGCCGATATTTTTGTTTGATATATGCCTTTGACGATAAGATTCTGCAAAGGGCTCCCGCCTCGGCCAAAAGGCAGGTCAGTCATATGAAATATGACGCAATCAAAAGTATTATAGATTTCTGGGGGGATTATATGGGACCAATGGGTAAAGAAAATATAGCGGGGTTTTATCGATGTAAGATGATCGATTGATAATTCGTCTTTTTTGGTGATGAGAAAAAAGCGCTGATCGGTGCTTTTAGAAAGTTGGTTAGCCAAATTCTTATGCCAGGGGCGGTCTGAAACTATAATATTATTTAACACGGGCATCACAATTACTCTTTCATTTTCTGGCGGACAAGTCCCCAAAATTTAAATGGCGATTTAACTAAGCACACCCATATCCAGCGGATGCGATAAACAAAAAGCGGAAAAATTAGACACGAGAAAGTATTAGCTATCAGAACGGCAATTGATGCGCCTTCGATGTGGTAAAGGGGTACAAGTAGATAGAGCGCCACGATGCAAATGATCAGAGAGGCGAAATTGCGAATCAGTGAGATTTTAGTTAGACCTTCGTTTATTTCAACGATCGCGAAGGTGGCGCTTAAGCTTTGGGCGACTAGTGCAAATGTTTGAATTTGAAATACCCCAAGCGAGCCTGAATATTTGGGCCCCAATACATTGTGGATAAGAAACCCACTTAAAAAGAAACCAGAAAGAGCCACGCTTAGGAAAATATAGAGCACCGATGCAAAGTAAAGCGTGAGCGCTCTTTCATAAAAGGGTGGCCCCTCTTTTTTGCTATGTACAAGTTTGGGCCAAAAGGAAATTGTCAAAGCAGAGGCCACGAAGAGCCAGGGTTCGGTCAGCTTAACACCGGCGCCATAGAAGCCCAAATCGCTTGGTGTGGCGACGCGACCAAGAAACATGATCGGAAAGCGATCTTTGAAAAGATCAACGAAGCTTGAAAAGAAAAGCGGTAGGCTGGTGGTCACCATTAGGAATAATTTGTGAATTCTTAGTTTGGTCAGGCCGGCTTTATTGGGCCGTCGCGAATATTGGTAAAGATGTACAAAGGCAGTGCAAAAATACTGGATCGGCACGGCGACGGCCTGAAGTAACGCGATCGGCGAAAGAAAGCTCATCAAAACCTTGTAGGCCGAAGAAATTGTATTGCCAACATTCAGTGAAATTTGTCCTTTTACCGATTCAAGATGGGCGTCGAAATAGAATGAAATGCCATTTGAAAACCGAAATATCATTCCGAATAAAAGCAGAGAGAGTATTAGAAACTTCTGTGGCAATCCGAAAATAAAATAGGAAGCAGTGACCAGCGCCGATAAAACCAGGCCGGTAATGCCAATTGCGGCTCCAAAAGTAAAAACGATATCATCAGATTCTTCAGGGTGCTCGAGCAGTCGCTTTTTGAAGACATTTGGGTTTAACATGTTTTCGATATTGAGAATAACTGCAAAATAGGCTGTCATCTCTTGTAAGATGCCGTACTCGGCTGGGCCGAGGTTGCGCACAACAAATATTGAAGAAAAGAATGAAATTGCCGCCATGAGGCCGTTACCGCCAGCTGTCCATGCGGTATTTTTGAAGAGCTTAGTTGAAAGTATTTTTCGCATTGTGTTTCACGCACCGGTGGTCGTCAGACATTTAGTTGTTTATTAAGCACGCAGCAGTTTAGTCTTGGCTTTAACTTTGGCAATAAGATGCGAAAGCCCGTATTCGCCTTTAATTATTTTTTTAATATCCAATAGGGCGACAGAAAGATAGTTGGCAAACATGTAACGGCGCTTGCCTACAATCATTTGCCCGTTAAATTCGCCAGTGGTGAGGCTAATTGGTCTGTAATGCCGGAAGGGTTCGCCTACGGTTTTGGCCCAATATCCGTACTTCAGAGCGCCTTCGCGCGGTAAGGGTGCCAATTGTTTACTGCCAACCAATTTTTCGAGTGCCTCGGGCGATTCGGGTTTATAGGTAGAACCTAAGTTCATATAGAAAGATTTGCCGACAAGAATCGATGGTGTGCCCATGTAGGCGGCTTCGATACCCGTGGTGCTGCCGAAACAAATAACCTTGTTTGATCGGCGTAAAAGTGTGTAACTACTGACGGTGCTTTCCGGCGGTATGACAACGCAATTGGGGTTTTGGTCGCCGAGTCGGCGTAAGGCGTCAATGTCTCTATTGCGAAGCCCGCGTAAATTGGGGTGCATTCTAATGTAAAATCGAAATTCCGGCTGAGTCGAGAATGAGTTTAAGATGTGCGATACGGCATGGGCTTGGGTATCAAACATCCCGATCTCCCACCCTGGTACTTCAGCGAATTCGTCATCAGAAGAGACGAAGATGCTGATGTTTTGATTTTTACTATTCCAACATGGTGGCAATTCAGTAAGATCTTGCTTATCAGTGAAAGAATACCAGGCCGTGCCTTTGCCCATGGCTCGCTTTTCAAACCAATCAGAGCTCATCCCAACTTTTTCTTCTTCGTTACGTCGGGGGTCTTGCCAAAGAGTACTCATCTCTCTTTCTTTCGTTGCAATATCGTGGGGCATATTGTTTAGGGTCAAAGAGTACAGCAGGTTTGAGCCGCCGCGTTCATGCACGAAGAATTCAATTTTTTTTTGTTGGCACATTCTGAGCAGCGGCCGATAGAGCGAAAATCGGCCGTTGAAGAAATAGACTTTCTTTGGCTGATTTTCGTCGAGCAATTGCTCAAATCGATCCGTCATGGCGGCCAATAGGTGAAGAGAGGTGCGGGTTTGCTTAACGCGTGAGCCGAGATCAACCATGGGGTTGCGGAGATCACTAATCAAAGATGAAATGTAGGTGCTGCCGATGTCGGCGCCTTTGTAATTCAGACTCTTTACTTGGTCGTTCGAGGTGAGGTCAATTTTGCCAGTAGTGCAATCGACGGGCAAGAGCTTGCCAAGGCTGAGGTGGGTCAATTTTTGGGTGTTTCTAAGTAAGCTCAAGCCCTGTTGGCATCGGGATTGGCAATATTCGCATCGCAAAACGCCTTTGCAGGCCATAAACTTCAGGTCGGAGAGGTAGGCATCACAGGTAACAACGGTAACGTCATCGCCCTGATCAAGATGATTTTGAATGATTTCAAGGTCGGTTTCGAAATGGTGCCCCAATACGGCGAGCGGGGCATAAACCAGAATGTTCATTTTTAAACTTATACCTGAGATAGCTCAGATTCGAGTAGCAATAAGTCGCACAATTCGTTATCAACTTTTTCTTGGCCACTAAAGCGAAATCCAACATTTTCAAAGGCTTTTCGCGAGGCGGCATTATTGGGCTTTATTTTGGCTATATAGGTCGTAGGCGCAGCTCTTTTTTGGCGATCTAGATCGAGGCCAACTGCAAGCGCGATGCTCGAGAGCCCCTTGCCGCGAACTTCGCTGACGAGGCTTAGGCTGACGCTCAAATCGGGGTCAATGCGAACCTGCCCAATGGGTCGGCCTTTTAAAACAATTGTGCAAAGTGTGGTCTCCGTCGCTTTGATTTTTTCAGCCAGCCAATTCCTATGACTTTCAAAGCTGAATTGGCCCTGATTGAACATGCCCTTATTCGTCGCGGGATCATTTCGCAATTCATACAAGAACTGCGCATCCGCCATTGTTGACAGGCGGGCTCGAAGGCCATCGTAGCAAGCGAGAATATCTTCAATTTTAAGTGGCCGAACTAACTGGCTATTTCTTTCGGCGGTCGCCTCTCGCCAATTCTTATCTTTTAGTTTTTCTTCACAAAGTATCAGAGCCTTTGAATAGTCGATGGCCTCGGCGCGGCCGAGATAGATCTGTTCATCGGCCTCGGCCAAATCGCGAGAAATGTCTTCCTGGTTTTCGGCTACGGCGACGACAATACCCGGTAGGCCTAGGCGCATGCGTTCCCAGGTAATCGTGCCACCGCTGCCAATGTAGAGTTCAGAGTGCGCCATAAGTTCTGCGATAAAGGGAGGGTTGCGGTAAACGGTTAGATTCTTCGGTAATACCAGCTTGTCAAATTCTTGAGCGTGCTGGTTTGAATTAGAGAGTAGTAACTTAAACAAAGTGTTTGATCGATGATTCGAAACGGCTTTAACAAACTTCAGGCTTTCGCCGGTAGGGTCGCCAGAGCCGAAGAAAGCCAATACCCCATTGCGGGGCAATTGACCCACGAGCGTGCGAAAATCTTTTCGCAACAGAGCATATTGGGGGCCAAAAAATTTTGTCATTTGTTTTGGCAATTTGCTTTCATAAAGCCGAGTCGGACTGCGGTGAAAATTGGCATCGAGCAGAAGATGCCCGCTATGCCGGCGGCCGAGGTCGTCGATGACCATTACGAAGCCGGTTGCGGCGAAAAAATTCTCCCATCTATTGTTGAGTGAGTAGTGGTCAACAATAATAAAGGGGTTTTGGCAGTCGCCAATGGCCCTCTGACAAAACTGTGCGTCGAGGTCTTCGCTGAGGTCGGGGGGCATCAAAGATAGTTCAAAACCTTGTTCTATTGCCAATGAATGGGCACTCCCAGCGAAGTCTTTGCAGAGAAAGTGCGATTCGAGCCCAGCCTCCCGAAACTGTTCTGCCAGCGCCAGGCAGCGCACCATATGGCCGCCGCCGATCTCATAAGAAGAATCGCAACGAATGAAGATTTGGCTCGGTTTCATCAGTAGCCCTCGTGATTGTTACGATTTGAGTTCAAAAACCAGGTTTTTTCAATTACATTATGACGCTATTGAGGTCATGCACATGCGAAATAAAATGAATGGTGAAATTCGAATTGGTGGCGGGCTTAAATATGAAAAAATCCAATGTCTTGTGGGCCGTGACCACAAGCCGTTTATCATTGCCGAAATGTCGGGAAACCATAACCAATCTCTCGAGAGAGCCCTCCAGATCGTTGAAGCCGCAGCCAAAACGGGGGTCGCTGCGTTGAAGCTTCAAACCTATACGGCCGACACGATGACAATTGATGCGGCTCAAGGCGAGTTCTATATTAACGACGAAAAGAGTCTTTGGCAGGGCAACTCGCTCTACAAACTCTATCAGCAAGCCGCGACCCCTTATGACTGGCATGAGCCGATTATGAAACGTTGTCGAGAATTGGGTATGCTATGTTTCAGCACTCCATTTGATGAAACCGCCGTCGATTTTCTCGAGTCGCTAGATGTGCCTTGCTATAAAGTGGCCTCATTTGAAAATACTCATTTGCCGCTGATTGATAAAATGGCGCGGACGGGCAAGCCGATAATTGCGTCGACAGGTATGGCCACGCTTTCTGTTCTTGATGATCTTGTGAATACGGTTCGCAATGCAGGCAACGAACAACTGGTGCTATTGAAGTGCACAAGTACCTACCCGGCGACACCAATGGATTCAAACATTCTCACAATCCCTCACATGCGCGATATGTTTGATGTGCAGGTGGGTCTTTCAGATCACACCATGGGCGTCGGTGTTGCTCTCGGGGCTGTTGCGCTTGGCGCCACGGTGGTCGAAAAGCATTTCACGTTGAAGCGAGCTGATGGCGGAGTGGATTCAGCTTTTTCGATGGAGCCCGATGAAATGAGTCTTCTCGTCAGTGAATCTGAGAAGGTTTGGCAGGCGTTAGGGCAAGTCAACTACCGGCCAACAGCAAATGAAAAAAAGTCTTTACAGTTTCGGCGTTCAATCTACGTGGTGAAAGACATTCGCGCCGGTGAGCGTTTTACGAACGATAATGTGAGAATAATTCGACCCGGGCTAGGGCTTGAGCCTAAACATATAACGCGAGTAATGTCTTCGGTTTCGAGTCTTGACCTAAAGCGCGGGCATGCGCTGCGCTTCGAAGATCTGAAAACCTCGCGCTGACCAAGCTATGATAGGCGCACATGAAAGCAACACTATGATGCAAAAAAAGCTGCTTTTCGTATTCGGCACCCGACCTGAGGCAATTAAGCTTGCGCCGCTCATACTGCGTGCTGAGAAAGACCCGCGGTTTCAGGTAGCGGTTTGTTCGACTGGCCAACATCGCGAGATGCTCGCCCCTTTACTCGAGTTTTTCAAAATTTGTCCCAAATATGATTTGGCCCTAATGCGGCCGAAGCCAGATCTAACAGAACTTGTCGCGGGCGCCATGACGGGCGTACGTGATATTTTACGCCAAGAGAATCCTGATTTTACGATTGTTCAAGGTGACACCTCAACTTGTATGGCCGCAGCGCTCGCGGCGTTTCACGAACGAAAACCCGTGGCCCATGTAGAGGCTGGTTTGCGCTCCGGCGATCTTTATTCGCCGTGGCCTGAAGAGCTTAATCGCCGATTCGTGACATTGATGGCGTCTCAGCATTTTGCTCCGACCCCGGCGTCGCTCGAAAATCTTCAAAAAGAAGGCGTAGATAAATCGAGGCTTCATATGACGGGCAATACCGTGATCGATGCCCTTTTGGATGTCTCAGCTCGGCTTGATCAAGACAAGGGGCTCGCACAGGCATTTGCTGAAAAATATAAATTCTTGGACTCTAAAAAACGTCTGCTATTAGTTACCAGCCATCGGCGCGAAAGTTTTTCGGGCGGTCTCGAGTCGATTTTGCAGGCGCTGGGCGATATTTCTGAACTTGAGGACGTCCAAATTTTGTTCGCGGTTCATTTCAACCCCAAGGTGCGCAAACGCGTCGCTCAGATATTAGGGGCAAAAGGGGTATGGGTTAAGGACGGGTTCGACCCTGCAAATATAAACTTGTGTGATCCATTGCCCTACCTTGATTTTATATATTTGATGAAGCGATGTTATTTTATCCTCTCAGACTCGGGTGGAGTGCAAGAAGAGGCCCCGGCCCTCGGTAAGCCCGTTTTGGTTTTGCGAGAAGTCACTGAGCGCCCCGAGGCGATTGCTGCGGGCACATCTATCCTCGTGGGTTTTGATCGAGCGGGGATTGTGAAATCGGCGCGCGCCTTGCTTGAGAATCAGCAGCGTTATGAGGCCATGGCCCATGCCAACAATCCGTTCGGTGATGGCCATGCCTGTGAAAGAATATTAGATATTCTTGCGCAGGTTTAGTTTTTCTTAAATACCAAAATATGATTTGAGCGTGGGATCAATTTTTCTTCGACGAGCTTATAGTGCTGCTCGAGCCATTGCCGACTGCTGGGCGCTATGTGCATTGAATAGGAGAGGTAAACGAAATGATCTGACGGCAACTCGGATATCAATTTCGCAAGGTCGGCATCTTTATAGTCATATCGGAGGTATATATTTTTCGAAGTATCCGCACTTTGTCGGTGGAAGTAGTAGGAAACAATGGGCTCCGACTTTCCGACCACGAACATCTTGGTCTTGTATTTGTCGCGAATTTCAATTGATACGAGAGAGGCCTCGCGGTTTTGATCTTTTTGCTGCTCAGTGTAGTAGCTATTTCTGATAATCGTGCTGTGAAGGCAAATGCCCACAAATAAGGTGGCAAACGTGAGCGAAAGCCATCGTCTTATGCGAGCATTTGCCGGTGTGTCTTCAAAATATTCGCTGAGCGCTAGAGTTGCACGTGCCGTGAGAAGAATGGTGCTCGGCAAGGCGATCAGCATGTAGCGATCAAAAAGCATTGGCGAAGCCACTCGCGATCGCCAGAAAGCAATGGCGAACGGGATGACTCCGAGACCCAGCAGTAAAAGTTCGTATCGAAGATGGCGTCGATTTTTAATAAAATAGATAATGATAAGCAGGGTTGCAACTATGGCGTATGCGCTCGATCGATCAAATAGAAATTTGTGGTATGAGAAGATGTCCATCCATTCTGGTGGGCCAAACCACACAGAAATTGGTTTCATTTGCGATAGGATTACAGGCACCCAGGGCAAATAGAGGACGGTCAAGGCGACACCGGCGATTGCGCATTCTTTTAGTGCGTGTCGATTTCGAATCTGGGTTAGGTAGAGTAGGCCCTGCGCGCCAACAAGTAGAAGCCCGTAAATATGGGTGTACATTAGAACCGACGCGCTAATGATGTAGCCGAGCAGCGGCAGCCAAGCGAGCGAACCTTTCGCAGTTTCTCGATTGCGCATCAAGCGTAGCCAAAAGCCCGTCGAAACGATGGTGAGAAAAATCATTAAAGAATAAGCGCGTGCCTCTTGACTAAAATAGATGCCCTGAAAAGACACGGCCAGCAGAATGGCAGCGAGTAAGCTTACGCCTTTAGAATAGATTTCTCTCGAGGTAAAATACAATGCGGGCACTGACAACGTGCCGAGAAGAGCCACCAGAAAGCGTACCCCGAACTCGCTCTGTACTAAAAAAAGAGTAAAAGGGTATTGAAGAATCCAATAGGCGGGTGGGCTCAACTCTTCTTGAGTTAAATACTTCAACATCGCCGAAAAGGGGTGAATTTGAGTGTCAGCCCAGATTGTGAGTTCGTCACTCCATAGCGAATGAAAATCGAGTTTATAGAACCTAAATAATCCAGCGGCCAACGTAATGAGGGCCAGGTAGAGTGTTTCGCGCTTTGCTAGTAATTTCATTTTTTAGCGACGAAATAAAGGGCGCTACAGCAGTGTCGAAGGATGGGCTGTGGTTTTGTAAAATGAAAGTATTTTTGGCCCAGAAGTTTTCTTAAAATCCCGCCAGATTCGATCACTTCAAAGCCCTGCTCTTTTAAAAGCATGTGCCAGTCGCCGCGGCCCACCTTGATCACGTGGGTCGGGTCGGTGTCGAGTCGACGGACGAGCCAGCCGAGCGCGCCGTCGTAAATGGGTACGACCCCGACTAGTAAGCCGCCCTTTGGTAAACGGGTATAAATTGTCGAAAGCCCCATGCGAATATCGGGTAAGTGCTTCAAGACATCCCATGAAACGACCGCGCTTAAATCTGTTCCAGTCGGGATTTGTTCAAATGAGCCCACGGCCAGCGTGGCAGTGGGGCATTTTTTTTTGGCGGTTTCGACGCCGAATGAATTGATGTCACTGCCCTGACAATTGTAGGTGAGCGAGGCGCGCTCAAGAAAGTGGCCCATGGCAACGCCTAATTCGAAAATGGTTCGGCCATTTGGCACGTGCCGACCGAGGAGCTTCAAGTAAAAATCCAATTTTTCGCGCGGTGTTTGGGCCTCATAGTTTGCGTAATTTTCGCTATAATACTCTTGGCCAGTTGCTAAAGGGTCCATCAGCGAATTCGCCTTTCGAAAAAGCGTCGGCGAATCAAAAGCCAGAAGGTATCAAAAATAGTCTGCATTACGTTCATTTTACTGGCGCCTGGCTTTTGATCGTAACGCAGAACCATTGGGACTTCGGCAAACACCAAATCGTTTTCACGAAGTCGCAGCAAAATATCGACCATGCAAGAGAACCCGCGTTCAGAAATGAACTGGTCGCCATATTTTTTCATC
This sequence comes from uncultured Bdellovibrionales bacterium, assembly GCA_903833275.1. Taxonomy (GTDB): domain Bacteria; phylum Bdellovibrionota; class Bdellovibrionia; order Bdellovibrionales; family UBA1609; genus RBG-16-40-8. The sequence goes on along the minus strand of CAILEP010000008.1, from coordinate 108,681 downwards.
ACTTTTTTCATCATACCGGCGTGATAGGCTCGGTAGCCGCACGTGTAGTCGCGCACTCCGTGAATCGGAAAGAAAAACTGAAACAGCCACGAAACGCCCTTGCTTAAGAAGCGTCGAAACAGAGATAGGCCTTTGACGTAACTGCCCTCACGATAACGGCTGGCAATAACGACGTCATTGCCTTCTTTCAAAACGCGAACCATTCGAAGTACGAGGCCGGCAGGATGCGTGTTGTCCGCATCCATTGTGATAATTATGTCTTTGTCGGCGGTGCGTTCGATGGCCTCGAGAAGCCCGTGCCGAATGGTTTCTGCCAGCCCTTTATTGCCGTCATTATGTACTGCAATGACCGGCAATTTCTTGCCATAATCAGCAAGAACCTGCGCCGTATTATCGGTGCTGCCGTCGTTAACGACGATGATTGAAAAGTCTTTTTTCTCCTCAGAGAGCACTTCATTTAGTGACTCAAAGAGCGGCGGTAATGCTTCTTCTTCGTTATAGGCCGGTAAAACTATCCAAATTTTTGACATGTTGGTCATATTAAGCAAGACTGCGGGGCTAATTCAAGGTTATCGGCAGGGCGCTGTAACGCCTTGCGGCTTCTGAGCATTGGCAATTTTCAAGACGAGGTTCTAAAAAATAGCAGCATGGGTTTAGTCACGGTCATCACTCCAGTTTATAACGCCGAAAGATTTTTAAAGGCGACCGTTGAGTCAGTGCTAAATCAAACGGTAAATGACCTCGAGATGCTTTTGGTCATCGATGCCAACAGCAAAGACGGCTCAGAGAGACTTGCGCGCGAGCTCGCCGCACGCGACCCCCGCGTGAAGGTCATCACCGACCCCATGGCCAAGGGCGCCGCAGCTAACCGAAATATCGGTGTCGATCGTGCTCAAGGTGAGTACTTGGCGTTTATCGATGCCGACGATTTGTGGTTGCCGCAGAAGCTTGAGCGGCAATTGGCCTTTATGGCGACCCAAAAGGCTAATTTTTCGTTTACTGCGTTCACTCGCATCTCTGAAGACGGCTCGAACACGGGTTTGACACTGCGGGTGCCCGAACGAGTGAGTTATGAAGATCTTCTCAATGACAATGTAGTCGGCACTCTAACCGCTATGGTTCGTCGCTCGGCTTATCCGCGACTGCGTTTTTCAGAGGTGGGTTGGGAAGACATGTCGGCGTGGCTCAGCATACTTCGCACGGGTGATGTTGGTTATGGTTTGGATGAGCCACTCGGGCTTTACAGAATTGTGAAAGGTTCGCGTTCAAATAATAAATTGTTTGCGGCACGCTTGCGGTGGGACACTCTTCGTAAAGTTGAAAAATTGTCGCTTGCGAAATCGAGTTTTCTATTCGCACGCTACGCATTTCATGGTCTGCTTAAACATTATCGATTTTAGAAAAAGGTTTGAATGTCGAAAGTTCTATTAATTGTCCCTTGCTACAACGAAGAAAAGCGCCTCGACCTCGCGACCTTTCGAGCAGCGCCCGAGCATCTTTCGTTTTTATTTGCCAACGATGGTTCGAGCGATGGCACAAGGCTCGTACTTGATCAGCTGACTCAAGAGGCCGCGAAATTTCGTGCTTATCATGCCCCGCAAAACATGGGCAAAGGCGATGTGATACAAGCAGCCTATCAAGATTGGCAAAAGCGAGCTCCGAGCGAGCAATTTGATTGGATTGGCTATTGGGATGCCGACCTCGCGACGCCCCTTAGCGCTGTTGACGATATGCTCAAATATCGTTCGGCGTTTTACGCGAGCGAAGACGTCGCTGCCATCTGGGGCTCGCGCATTTCTCGCCTCGGCAGCGATATTCGCCGCCATGCCCACCGCCATTACCTCGGGCGAATTTTTGTGACTGTGGTGTCTGTATTGCTGGGCGTTAAAGCCTACGATTCTCAGTGCGGGGCTAAACTCTTTCGCCCGGAGGCTGCTCGAGTCGCCTTTGGCGAAAATTTTGTCAGCCGGTGGATCTTTGATGTCGAAATTCTTTTACGTTTGGGTTCGGCTAAAATAGTTGAATTCCCTTTGTTAAAATGGACCGACGTGCCCGGCAGTAAAATTAAAATTTTTCGTGAAATGTTTCGGGTTTGGCGCGATATTTTTCGAATTCGCAGCAAGTATTGATCTGGTTTCCACGGGGGCCCTTAATTCGTTCTCTCGATTCACCCAGTGTGCTCACTAGAATATAGTTGACCTCCCGCTTATTCAGAGCGGAGTGTTATAGCCATGGAAGTTAACTGGCTGGATGCTTTTGAAGCAAAAGTCTGTTCTCAGCGCGGTGAGGACGGCAAAATCGCAAAAATTCTCGAAGTCATCGGCGACAATGATCGCTGGTGCGTTGAGTTTGGTGCTTGGGATGGCAAATACAATAGCAACACTTTCAATCTAATTAAAAATCGCGACTATAGTGCGGTTTTGATCGAAGGTTCTGAGCGAAAGTTTCTCGAGCTTCGCGAGAATATGAATCCTTATAAGGTCACGTCGATTAGGTCGTTTGTTGGTTTTACCGACAAGGACAGTTTGGATGTGATTTTAGAAAAAACCCCAATACCGAAGAACTTTGATGTGCTTTCAATTGATATCGACGGTAACGATTATCATGCCTGGGCCGCGGTTAAAAAGTATCGACCCAAATTGGTCGTTATTGAGTTCAACCCGACAATCCCGAGCGAAGTTGAATTTATCCAAGAGCCGGTTTCGCATTTAAATCATGGTTGTAGCCTGTTGGCATTGGTGCGCCTTGCTCGCGATAAAAACTACGAACTCGTCGCGACGACTCTGAATAACGCTTTTTTTGTCTCAAAAGAGTATTTTGGTCTTTTCAAAATGGCCGACAATTCGATTGATAAATTGCGCACGGACCAGTCGCGCGTTACTTATGTTTTTAGTGGCTATGACGGCACTGTTTTTGTGCGTGGTTTTGGTCAACTCGATTTGCATGGGCTGCCATTTAAAGAAAAGAATTTGCAATTGTTGCCAAAGTTTTTGAGGGGCTACGACGATTCTGGCGCCGGGTTTGGCGCGCTCAAAAAGGTTATCCGTAAAGCCTATAAATCTCTTAAAAAGAGAATCTAAACAATAAGGCCGGTTCTAACGAAAAAATTCTGGGCGCTGAGCTTTAAAATAGTTCAGGGTCTCGGGGGCGACATTGCCAAGGTCATCCACAAACAAGGTCTTTGGTTTATCCTTTTCGAGCAATTGATCGTGCTGGCCGGCGAGCATCTTTTGCCAATTGGCAGAGTAATTATTAAATTTCAAAGCATAATCTTTGGCCAGATTGAACATGTTAAGCCCGATAAAGAAGGCGACGGCCACAGCGAGAGTCGAGAGTCGAGCTCGCCAAGACTTAATTTGAATGCGGCGAAAAAACGCGAGTGTCACGGGCAATAGGCCAAGGACAAAAAAGTAAACGATAAGGTTGCGTGTACGGCTATTGGGCTGCCCGCCCATGGCCCATGAAGACGGAAAGCAGGCGACAAACGTGATGCCGAGCCAAAACGCCAACACATACCAGCGGTGCGCTCGCAATTGGTTCAACCATGCGGGGGCCACCGAGTTTGTTGCACCAACCTCACCCGCGCCAAGGTCACTCACGCCAACGTTACCCTCGCGAGCGTCTGAGCTAAAATAGCGAATCACCACAGCAGCCAGGGGGATTGTTATAAATTGAAACGGATAGAGCAATGTAAACTGAATCAAATTGCCGGCGGTGCGCACAATTTTGTGGCCATTTTCAAAGTAGGCACCACGCACACTATTGCCGGGCGCTAAGACCACGACCAGGCTCGACGAAATCGCTACGACAAGAAGTGCCAATAAGAACCTGTCAACTTTTCGTTCGCGCCAGTAGCGAAACGCCAGCGCCGTGACCAAAACGTAATTAACAATAAACATAATTGTTTCGTCGCAGCCGATAGTGCCGACGAGCAAAAACGCTAGCACGGCGAAGCGAACCCACGTGGTGAGCGGCGCGAGCGTAGAGGGGGCCGCCCATTGTGGCCAACGGCTGAAATAAAGCGCTATGGCCAGATTACAAAATATCAAAGGCAGTGTGTAAGTGAGCGAAGCCGCAGACCAATAAAAGGCCTGCGCAACATCGGGCACAGAAAGCGCAAACATAGCCGAAAAAATTAAAGCCCAGGGTAGCGGTTGCAGTTGACCGGCGGGTAACGATAGACGCGTTCGCAAAACTCGAAACACTAAGAAGAGCGACAGCACGAGCCCAACGATAAGTGCTATAGGTATAGCGCGATACCAGGCGAGAGTGCCCCATACCATCGGCCCCGCCGTCAGCAGGGCTGTGGCCAGGTAGCGCCCATTCCAGCCGCAGTATTCGCTGAGCTGGGTGGCCCAAAAACCTTGGTGAAGCACCTTATAGGCGTAAGAGAAATCATCGTATTGTGGATAGCAATAAAAGCTCGCCCCACAAAAAAGCAGCAGAATGAATAAGCTAGCGAGGGCAATCGGGTTTCTCATGTGAGTGACGTTAATGTGAATGAGGCTCGTCTCGTTTTCACGCTCTTATGCAAGGCGCCATGTGTGCGTTTTAGGGACATCGACAGCCGTCAAATGACGAGACACAGAACGTGCTTGATTCATCACATGATTCGCCATGCGTTGCATGATGCGTAATGTCATTAGACAGTATTTCAAAGTGATATTATATATTTAATTAATATTGCTCGACCAAAATCGAGGCCTTTGCTAAGCTTTATAAATCGGCTCAAGAGTGTGTTTGTAAGTTAGAAATAGTGTGAGTTCTGTCTGTCCGTAACCTCAACTCCTAAAAATAACTGACCCGCGAGGGTCACTGTGCTGAAAGGCGTGTTGTTATGGACAAACCGTTATATTTTCGTCGCTGCCACGTATGTGGGGCTCTAAACCACACCGCAGACTCGGCCCAAATCGAGCGCTGTGATGATTGCAGCAAGCCCATCTCGAAATTTCATTTCTTTGATGACCGTTATACCCCCATCCAAAGCGACCGGACCCTAAGACCGCCAATGCTTGAAGGCGAGTACCCACCTATTCAGGGGCTCTCTGTATATTGGGAGACCTTTTAGCATATTGGCAGAATTCTAGACCATCAATAGGCTCGCGTTCGACTCGACTAATCCCAAAAATCAGTTAACAATCGAGCTATGAAAGTCAGTCTTGAAGATATTCGTGCGGCCCACGAACGCATTAGAAAAGTAGTACGAAATACGCCGATCGAGCCTTCATCAGCTGCAGGGCGGTTTCTCGACACCGAAGTTTTTTTAAAGTGTGAAAACCTTCAGTTAACGGGCAGCTTTAAAATTCGCGGTGCCTACAATAAAATTTCGACACTCACCCCTGAAGAAAAAAAACGTGGAGTCATCGCCTCTTCAGCCGGCAACCACGCCCAAGGCGTCGCACTGAGCTCGTCAAAATTGGGCGTGAAGTCGACCATAGTTATGCCAAAGAATGCGTCGATCATAAAACAGATGGCCACCAAAAATTACGGCGCCGATGTTGTTTTGTACGGCGAGGTTTACGACGATGCCTATCAACACGCGCGCGAAATCGAGAAGCAAAAGGGCGCAGTGTTTATTCACCCCTATGAAGACCCGATGGTGATTGCAGGTCAGGGCACCGTGGGCCTCGAAATTTTCGAGGCAATGCCCGACGTTGAGTCGGTGGTCGTTGCTATTGGCGGCGGCGGCCTCATTTCCGGTACAGCTACGGCTCTCAAGGCGCTCAATCCTAAAATTAAAGTTTACGGGGTCGTCGCTGAAAATGCTCCAGCGGTTTACGGACTATTTAAAAAAACGGTGCCCCCGCAAGCCCCATCCTATCTCTCAATTGCGGATGGTATAGCGGTTAAAAAGCCGAGTGAGATGATGTTCGAAAGCTTTCTCTCACGTTTGGTCGATGACATTGTCACTGTTTCTGAAGATGAAATTGCCGAGGCGATTGCCGTGTTGCTCGAGCGCTCAAAAATGGTGGTTGAGGGTTCGGGTGCCATTACGTTGGCTGCGGCTTTTCAAAAGAAATTGAAATTGGGAGCCAAAACCTGCCTCGTGCTCGGCGGCGGTAATATTGATCTCAACCTCGTCGGCGAAATATTAGATCGCGGTTTATCGCGTAACGGCCGCGTCGCACGCATCGAAGTGGTCGTTGATGATCGCCCGGGCTCATTGCAAAAACTCACAGCCATTATCGCAGAAAGTGCCGCCAATATTCTTGAAGTTGAACACGATCGTACTGATCCAAGCCTTCATATTCGCGAGACCCGAATTTCTTTCGTGCTCGAAACGAAAGATGCGAACCATATCGTTCAGATACGGTCCGCATTAAAGGGTGCGGGCGTGAGAATCATTAAATAAATCGAATTAGATCGTTGTCGGGGGCAGGGTCGGTGTTGGCGATGGTGTCGGCGCTGGGGTTTTGCACGGGCCAAAGTAGTCTTCATTCACCATTCCCGCTTTGGCAGCTCGAGCCGGAAACGAATTAACCGATACGCATATATTATGTTGATTGCTAGGGTTGCCTTTGGGCACGTGGCAAATATCAACTTTTTTGGTTCCGGCAGAGAGGTCGTAAGTTGTGGCCACCTCTTGAGCATCGGCGACATCTAAGTCGCCTTCGTCTTTATCGGTATCGGCATCAGTGCAGGGGTACGCATCTGATAGCACCGGCACAATTGAGGGTGGTACATTTTCGACCGGTACAATTGTGGGAGGGGTCGTGGTTGTAGTGGTTGTTACGCCACCGCCACCTGAGGAACTTTTTAATGAGGTCACTCCGATCGATGAGAAGGCTGTGTTATTTGAGCAACCGATTGCCAAGGCAGCGGTTGCAAGAAGTGCGGCTACAAAGATGAAATTTAAAATTTTCACAGGGCCCCCTAGTTTCGATCAGTTTCTACTAATTACTTTTGCAAGCCTCAGACCAAGCGGGAGGGGCCTAAAGGTGAACTGGGCGTCTATTAATCGAACACCCCCCTGTAACACGTCGAATTGTTCGACGGCCAAAATCCTGAAATGAGACAGGTGGAAAAAAGGTACGGCGTACCTTTTAGGCGGGGCCGAAGCCGCCGCCGCCGGGGCCTAAAACGGTGAATTGATCGCCGCGGGCAAGTTGGATGCGGCCGCTATGGGCTAGGGTTTGTTCGCGGCCGTCTGCGAAGTGCACGATCATTTCGGGGCCGAGGGCTGATTTGCCGCCGTTGACGCCTTCGGGTTTGTGAATTGGGGAGACAAACTGCCAGGCCAATTCAGCGGCTTCGATAAGGCGAACGGTTTTTGCGACTCCGCGGCCTCCTATATGTAGGCCGGCGCCACCCGAGCTGGCGCGAAAGCCCGCGCTCACAATTTGCAGCGGATATTCAGATTCACAGACTTCGATCGAATCGTTGACAGGCAATCGTCGCCAAATATAGACCCCATCAGAGCCCTTCGATTTTTTCGAAGCGCCGCCGCCGACGGGTAGCGAATCAAAAAAACTGCGTCCATCTTGAAAACGCAATTCGTACGAGCAATACGAAGGCCCACTCGAGGCCCAGGCCAAGCGCGTGTCTATTTGCCCAAGTGCGAGCGCAACGGCATTGGCTATTAAATTGAGACCGTCGGTATGCCCCAAATACAGAGGCCGCGGGAATGCCGCATTCACCATACTGCCCCGTGGCGCTTTGATTTCAAAACGATTGAGAAGGCCGGTGTTGATCGGGGCATCAAGATTCATAATACCTAAGACTGTGCCGACGGCCGCCCCCATAGTGGCTGAATCCGTCATAAAAAGTGTCGCGCCGGGTGTGGTGCCAGCAAAATCGAAAAGCCAATGGCTCTCGCGGTGTTCAGCTCTGAGCTTGATTGCCTCTGTCGGTGAAATCTGCAGCTCGATGGCCCCCGTGCCTTCACGAAACTCGTCGATGCGTTTTGAAAATTCATGCTCGGTGTCTTGCAAATAGTTTTTGATTTGACCCTTGGTCAAATTGAGATCGCTACTATTGTATTCGCGCTTAAAACGCTCTCGAGTTTCAAGCAGGCGTTTGGCCCATTTCTCAATCAACGGCAATAAATTACCAGGAGTCATCGGGTGGGCTTTTAGCGCATCCAGTATCGCCTGATTGGCGACGCCACGAGCGTAAAGTGGGCTTGGCGGTATTCGCAACCCTTCGTCGTCAATTGTTTTCGCAGGGGCGACCTTCGGAGTTAGGGTCAATCGAAAAACCACGAGAAACTCAGCGGGGACATTGCCTTTTACATTGCGCGTGCCGACGCCCATCACAAGCGTTGGTGATGAAAGAATTGTGCCGCCCGAGTAGGGGTCGTTGGTTAGAACGATATCGCCATCTTGAATTTGCAAATATTTATGGCTGACCTCGGCGCACTGGGGCAGGGTGCCGATGTCGGCGAGGGTGGCATATTTCATGAACAGCACTTCATTGTCAGTGGTCAAAAGCGCCAAGCGATCGTAGCACTCGAACAAGGCCGACATTTTCTCGAACAGCCGCAAATTATCTATGGGTCTCATGCCACACCCCCAGCTGAAAGCAAAAGGGCTTTGGCGGCCAAGAACTCATCATCGAGGGCCGTGACCTTAAAAAGCGGCGCTCTTAGTAACGGCGCAATGATAGCGGCCAACGGGCCCGCAATACGAAGCTCAATAACGTTTTTTGCCGCGTTCTGAGTCACTAATTTATTTCGAATATCATCTCTTAAAATTTCGCCGGCCATTTGCAAAAGGGCTTTGATCAACTGATCGGCCGGTACATTCATTTTATCTGACGAGCTTCGCGCGTAAGCCACCATGTGTTCATTGAGACGATTGCGGCCGCGGTCCGTCACTTTCTCGGCGGCACCCATAGGCGGCACAAAATCTTTTGCCGATACCACTAGGTCAAAAAGCGTCGGAGTATGCCCGCGCCCAAAAGTGATCGGGCCCGGGTCGTAAGATGCGGTCTCAGGGCGAAATGAAATGGGGCTTAAAAATGTACGCCCCAAAGTTGTCAGCGGTTGCAGCCTCAATTTTTCGTTCGATATCGGCGTCGATTTGCGGCGTGAGCCGTCGAGCAATACGAATTCTTCAAGGCCACAGTAGAGTAGCGGGGTCGCCGGCGCAAATTTCTGCGTTATAAAATCAGTTACCGAATTCGAATCGGCAAGTGGGGCGGTCAGACCACTTATAGATTGGCTAAGATCATCTTTGCCCATTTTAAGCTGAGAAGGGTCACTCAGCAGCGGGGTCAAAAGGTCACTGATTTTTTGTAAACGTTCTGCAAAGAGTGGTCGGCAATAAGCATTGCGAATCGTCTGCCAAAAGCGAGTCTTTTCATTTTGCGAGTGATCGGGCACGGGCCCCGGTGATGGGGCCCATTGAGAGCTGATGTAAACCTGGTAGCCTTTGGCCTCGAGATATTTACGAGCCAAATTTTCGTTGGTGCTATTCTTGTATGAGTGCAAAAAACAAACGGCGATATTTTTAATCTGATTTAATTCTAGTTTCGAACACAAAAACTCAAGTTCGGTCTCTTCAAGCAGTTTTTCAATATGGCCTTGGGCGTTGACGCGCTCGTTGACCCCAAAAACGAACTCCGAATCGAAAAGAGGCGTGGGTCGCTCGGGGTGCGGCGAGAAAAATTGGGTCTTGAGGGGTTGGGTGAGTTCAAGCCAACTTTCAAATCCAGAGGTGGTCAGGACCGCGATCGATGACCCGTGTCGAGCCTCAATAATTCGTTGAGGCCAACTGGTGGCCAATTGGGCACGGTCTATTTTTTGAATCGAATTCTCGGTTAAAAATTGGCTGAGCCCAGCTTCTGGGGCCATTTGCGGGGTGAAGAATCTTTTTTTAACGAGGCGGCCCGGGCCGTCAGGGCTAACGGCTTCGCCGTTGAATTGGGCGACAACTTCTGAGAAGTGTTCACCGAGGTGTAATCCGATTGACCAGGCCATCCATTAATCCTATTTTGTTTTCTCTATGCGGTCAGCTTCGATTGTCATTACTATCGATGGTCCTGCTGCTTCAGGTAAAACATCTGTAAGCAGGTCCCTCGCGCTACGACACCAATGGTCTTGGGTGTCGACGGGCGCGTTCTATCGTGGCCTCGCATACGTAGCCACATCAGAAGGGGTTTCTTTAGATGATGAAGAGGCGCTTGCCAAGCTCTGTGTTTCAAATGTTTGGCAAGTTAAGATGGGCCATGATCAAACCGAAGTCTGGTTGCGCGATCAAGACGTGACAAATGAAATCTACCGTGAAGAAAACGGCTCGGTCGCGAGTCGAATCAGTCAGTACCCGAAGGTTCGCGCCAATTTGCTGGCGGCTCAAAGAAAATGTGCCGAAAGTGTGCGAGGGCTAGTCGCCGAGGGCCGTGATTGTGGGACAGTGGTCTTTCCGGACGCCCATGTTAAATTTTACATCACCGCCGGAAGTGCAAGCCGGGCGGCCCGCCGCGCGAAAGAGCAGGGCAAGGATGTCGAAGAGACCCGGGCCGCGCAAGTTATAAGAGATACCCAAGATAGCTCGCGCCAAACCGCCCCCATGCAGGTGCCCCCAAACGCCCATGTTATTGACACATCTGACCTATCCTTGGACGCCGTCGTCGAATTTCTCGACCAAATTCTCCGAAAAGAGCTTGAGATATAGAGACCACACCTCTATAACCGATTGCTCAGGCTGCGTTAAAACAGTCTGAGTGATGCAAATATCGAGGGTCTGAGGCCTAGAGCTGAATTCCCATCAGGAGGTAACAATTGCACATGACTGAAACTAAACAGGCACAAAAATCGAAAGCGAAGGCGGCCCGAGAACAGGTGCTAGCTGCGCTTGACGAGAACGACGAGAAAGTACCCGCGAACCCAAGTCTATTTACATTCGAGAAAAAACGTCTCGGAGACACTTTTGAAAAACTCTTCAGCGAGTCGCTGAGTCAAAAGGACTTCAATGTAGGTGACGTAGTGACTGGTCGCGTGGTCGAAGTACAAGACGATTACGTGCTTGTAGACATCAATTATAAGAGCGAAGGCTTGATCCCGATCGGCGAATTTCGCATTGTCGAAGGCGTTCGAGACATCAAAGTCGGCCAAGAATTTCAAGTTTACATTGATAAAATTGAAAACGAAAACGGCATGGTTGTTTTGTCGAAAGACAAAGCCGACATGTTGCGCGCTTGGGATGATATTTCTCGTGCTGCAGAGAACGAAGAAGTCATCGAAGGCACGATTATTGCCAAAGTTAAAGGCGGCCTAAGCGTCGATATCGGCGTAAAAGCATTTTTGCCTGGCAGCCAAATTGATCTGCGACCCGTTCGCAACATGGATCAATACATCGGCAAAACTTATAAATTTAAAGTTATTAAATTCAACAAACGTCGCGGCAACATCGTTTTGTCTCGCCGTGCATTGCTTGAGCAAGAGCGCGAAAGCCTCCGCTCACAAACTCTTGACGCTATGAAAGAGGGTTCGATCGTACGTGGCCTCGTTAAGAACATCACCGATTACGGCGTGTTCATTGATTTGGGCGGTATGGACGGTCTTCTACATATTACAGACATGAGCTGGGGTCGCATTAAGCACCCAAGCGAAATGGTCAATGTAGGCGACGAGCTTGAAGTGACAGTGCTTAAATATGACAATTCGAAAGAGCGCGTAAGTCTTGGCTTGAAACAATTGAAAGCGGATCCATGGGTTGCTGTGGCTGCTGAATTTGTACCGGGCAAGAAAGTGAAAGGCAAAGTTGTCAGCTTGACTGAGTACGGTGCTTTCGTTGAACTCGCAAATGGCGTTGAAGGCCTTATCCACGTTTCAGAAATGAGCTGGACTAAACGAGTGAAGCACCCGAACCAAATCTTGAAAGTTGACGATGAAGTCGATGTTCAAGTTCTTGAAGTTGACCCCTCAAATCGTCGTATCAGCCTCGGCATGAAACAACTTGAGCCAAACCCATGGGTTGAGCTTAAAGAGTCATATGCTCCGGGCACAATCATCGAAGGTGAAATCAAGTCAGTTACTGACTTCGGTATCTTCGTTGGTATTGAAGACGGTATTGACGGTCTTGTTCACGTGTCAGACTTCTCATGGACTCGCCGAATCAATCATCCTTCAGAAATGTTTACGAAGGGTCAGAAACTTCGCGCAGTGGTCTTGGGCGTCGACATTCAGAACGAACGTTTCAGCCTTGGCATCAAGCAACTTGAATCTGATCCATGGACTGTTGTTGATCAGAAGTTCGGTATCGGCACTCAGCACGACGTAAAAGTTGTGAAAACAGCTGATTTCGGCGTGTTTGTTGAACTTGCTGAAAGCATCGAAGGTCTCATTCACATCTCTGAGCTCTCAACTAAACGAGTTGAAAAGCCCGAAGACGTTGTGGCAGTGGGCGATGTTGTAAAAGCTGAAGTGATCTCGATTGACAAAGATGCACGTAAAATTGCATTGAGCGTTAAACTTGTGAAACTTCGCGAGCAAAAAGCAGATGTGGCTGATTACGCAAAGAAAGCTACCGCTAACGCAAAAACTAGCTTCGGCGACGTTTTCGGCGATGCTCTAAAAGAAGCAACAGCCCCGAAGAAGAATTAATACCCGGCGCCTTTTCTGGTGGACACCGCGTTAGTGGTGTTCGCGTAAAGAAAGACTAAAAACAGAAAGGTACTGATAAAAACCCAGCCAGCGAGCTGGGTTTTTTATTGGCGTCAGTGGCATTTTTGGTTCGCGCCGGCCATTGCCTACAAGCGCGAAATTCCGTAGCATGATGGTTCACTACTGTTGAATCAATTATAGGTGAAACATGCGAAAATTTTTAGGCACCGTGTTTATTGTTCTGATTGTCCTTTTCTTCGCGGGGTGTTTTATGGCGGCCCGCACGGTGATGAATCAGCTTCACCTTGAAGAGCCAAAAATCGCCAAATCCTCAGTTCTTTTTCTTGAGCTTGAGGGCGTCATTATTGACGGAAAAGAATTTCTTGAGGACTTAAAAAAATACTCTAAAGAAGACGAAATCAAGGGAGTGTTAATTCAAATTAATTCGCCCGGCGGGGTCGTTGGCCCGAGCCAAGAAATATACGCCGAAATTAAACGCGTGCGCGATGAGCTTAAAAAACCGGTTGTGGTGTCGGTGTCGTCGCTCGCGGCAAGCGGCGCGTTCTACTCGGCCGTCGCTGCCGACAAGATCGTCACTAACCCTGGGAGCATGATCGGTTCTATCGGCGTGATTATGGAGTTCGCAAACCTCGAAAAGCTTTATGAGTTTGCAAAGATCAAAAGGTACGTAATTAAGACGGGGGCCTATAAAGATTCAGGCGCCGAGTATCGTGACATGCGGGATGACGAGAAATTACTTTTTCAAGAGCTCGCCAATGAAGTGCTTACGCAATTTAAGACGGCCGTTGCTCAGGGGCGAAAGTTGCCGCTTGAAACCATCAGCAAAATTGCTGACGGCCGAGTTTTTACCGGCGAGAAGGCTGTTGCAATGGGTTTGGCCGATAAGATTGGCACCTTAAGTGATGCGACCAAGCTGATTGGCCAATTGTCAGGCATCGGGCCCGACCCGGAGCTGTTTTCGCCCCCGCCGAAAAAGGCCGAATTCTTACGAGATCTTTTTGATTCGAAAACTTCAATGCCGCCGCTTGAGCGGTCAGTCGATCGGGCGCTGAAGCAACTTTTGCATAGCCAGTTTTGGGGGCAGCCACTACTGATCTTGCCCTCGGCTTTGAGTGCTGGGGGCGCTTAATTGATGGCCAAAATCGCTAAAAAGAAAAAGCTTGCGAGTAAACCGCGTAATTTAAAATCGACCAGCTCCAAATTTTCGGGCTCGAAATTGGCGAGGGCAAAATTATCGAGGGCGAAATCACCGAGGGCGAAATCACCGAGGGCGAAATCAGCAAAATCGCTGGCCGCAGTGTTTACCGAAATTTGGCCACAAGAGAGAGACTGGCTTTCGCGCCCTGAGCGATTAAAGTACGTTAGAAAAATGGTTGAAACCAAGGGCTGTGTTTTTTGCACCGCTCGAGACCATGAAGGCGGGCCCGAATCGTTATGTGTTTACAAGAACGAATGGGCCATGGTTTGCCTCAACAAATACCCGTATAATTCGGGGCACGTTATGGTTTTGCCCACCCGCCATTGTGGCGATTTGACGGAGCTCAACGAAAGCGAATATCTCGAGTTGCAAACCCTGCTAAAAAAAGTCGTCACGATTGTTAAAAAGGAGTACGGCGTTTCGGGCATTAATATTGGCTTAAATATGGGCGCCGTGGCCGGGGCGGGGATACCTGGGCATTTGCATTGGCATGTGATCCCGCGCTGGGCTGGCGATACGAATTTCTTTCCGTTGATAGCTGAAACCAAGGTCATACCCGAAACTTTGCAGCAGACTTATGAGCGCTACTTTCACCACCTCAATTCGGGCCGAGAGCTAAAATGAATCTGCCCATCGATTACGAATTCGACCATGTTGGGATCGCGGTTAAATCACTCGGCGAGGGTGAGAAGGTCTATCTAGCCATGGGGTTTAAAGCCGGCCATACTGAAGAGGTGCCTAGCGAAAAGGTGCGGGTACGAATGTTTGAGCTCGGTAATAACGCACGCATTGAACTTCTCGAGGCGACTAGCCCCGAGAGCCCAGTTGCGAGATTTCTTGAAAAACGCGGCCCGGGCATTCATCATATTTGTTTGCGGGTGAAAGACATTCGAAAGAGTTTGTTGGGCCTAAAGGCGGCAAACATTCGAGTGATCAACGAAGAGCCAATACAAGGCGCTGGCGGTTGTGAAGTTGCGTTTATTCACCCTTCAGCGGCGGGTGGGGTTCTAGTTGAGCTTAGTCAAAAGCGGAGTTCAAAATGAAGACTGACTTTCAAGGGGTGATGCCGGTCACTCCAGTCATAAAAAAGCTCATCATCGCCAATGTTTCTATTTGGTTTGTGCTTGTATTGATTATTCAGAATTTTTTCTTAAAGGGCTCTGATGTTTTTGAATGGTTTGGTTTTATGCCGGTTCATTTTTTTCGTGATTTTTGGCTCTGGCAGCCATTTACCTACATGTTTATTCATTCAGAAAATGTGTTTCATATTCTTTTCAATATGCTGCTTTTATGGTGGCTGGGCGCCGAACTCGAGATTTATTGGGGGCGTCGATATTTTCTGTTCTATTACCTCGCCTGTGGTGTGGGCGCGTCGCTCGTCTATCTTGTTTGCGTTCTTTTGTACTACGCGGCGACTGGTAATTTTGGCCCACTGACCTTTCCGGTGGTGGGCGCTTCAGGGGCCATTTTTGGGCTGATTTTGGCCTACGGCCTGTTTTTCGGTGAGCGCGTGGTGTACTTTTTGATGATCTTTCCGATGAAAGCGAAGTATTTCGTTATGATTATCGGCGGGATTGAGGTCATGAACCTTCTCTCACAGGGCTTTTCAAGCCAAGTTTCGAACCTGGCTCATTTGGGCGGGATTATAACGGGTTATCTGCTGATTAAGATCGGGCCCCGACTGCGTGACTTTATGATCCGCCGGCAAACAAAGGCCCATGGACGTCGCCTTAAATTGGTGGTAGACAACAAGGATCAAAAAACTGGTGGACCACGTTACTGGAACTAGTGACTTCAAATTGCGAGGGATGTTCTATGAGCCTTAAGAATTCAATTGAAAACCTTAAATACGACGCGCGAATGGTCGACATCAATTTGAAGGCGTCACTTTTGACGCAGGCTGAACGAAAAGCGCACCTTGATAAATTGCCAGACTTGGCCTCAAACAGCGAGCCTGTCGAGTTTGATAACGATAGCCACGATATGTTGGGCGACGACGAAAACTAGTTTTTAGCACTATTACGAGGCTTTAGTTTTTAGCCTTCGTGTCGGTGGCCTCGGGCTGCCAAATTTCAGTTAAAATTTCATATTTGTTGTTAGCGCCCTTTTTCAGAAAAAGGGTCTTCTCGCCGACATCCTTCAACCCGTCAGATTCGTAATTTTGTCTGAAGCGAATAATGGCTTCATCTTTACGCGCCAAAATCACCGGTTCGTTTACTTCGACTGCAATGTGCGCATATTTTTTATTCAAAAAGTTTTTATATTCGCGCCATTTTGATTTGTTCATCTTGAGCGCTTTAAGCTCGGTCTTAAAAGAGTCGGCGTAGTGGCCAATGTAGGCATCAATGTTTTTGGATTGCCATGCGACCTTCCAGTCGTTGATCCAATCGGCGAAAAGATTGCGAGAGGCCTCGAGCTGTTCTTTGGTAACGTAGTTGACCTTGTTGACTATAATCACCGGCGTTTTTTTGGGTGTAATGAGCGGCGCTAATTTTTGAATAATTTCATTTCGAACAACAACACAGCCGCGTGAGCCACGCAGAAGTGATTTCGATTCGGGTATGGCGTGAAGCCAAATGCCAGACCCACTTTTTCGGGCGAGTTTATCGAAATAATTTGGGTAATCGAGGGTGAAGGCGAGGGTGCCATAGTCGCTAAAATTAAGGCTCGCACCTTCGAGGCGCTCTTGCACAAAATAGGTGCCTTCGGGCGTTTTCGCATCACCGGGGGCCACTTTGTCGCCAACGTTTTTGCCAATGTCCATGGGGTAGGCGCCGTAAAGTTTGAAGTCGCGCGAATCGTGCTCCCAAACGGTGAGGGTTCGGTTCTCTTTATCGGCAATAAATATATAGCGTGGGTCTTTGGCGCCGTTATCCAGCCAAATAAGGTTATCAGGGACCATCTCGCTCGGGGGAGTGATCGCCACCGGGTCATTTGTTTTATTCGCCTCATCTGCAGCAAGTGAGGCTTGAGCATTGTGCAATATTGAGGCGATCAAAATAAGACACGGCCAGAACCTTTTAATCATAGGAGCCTATTAGAATCATCGCGGCCTTTTGAGTCAAGCCCTTAGCCTAGTTAAGACCTTGGTCCATCCTGCCGATACGCTATTAGATATGGCAGAAGCAGAAGAAAAACCTAAACCTAAAGTCGATATGAAGAAGATCCTAGCCATGATCTTTGTCGTGGCTAATACGTTCACCGTGGGTGGCGGGGCCTATATGGTTTACGCTTCTACGCTTGGTTTCAAATCGCCAAAATTAAATGAAGATGAGCTGAATAAAGAAATGGTCGATTTTCGAAAAACTCTCGAAGAGCCAACGATTTATTATACGATGGACCCCTTTAACACCAACCTTGAGGGTTTACCGCGGCGCTTTATTCGAGTCGAAGTGAGCGTTGAAATGTACGACAAAGAAGGCTTTGAAGAGCTTGTTACTTTGGGCGGGCATGCGCGAGATTCGATTATGCGCATTCTGAACTCGAAACATTTCGACCAAGTTGAAACTGTGCAGGGTAAGCTACATTTAAAAAATGACATCATTGCCTACCTGAATGACGCACTCAAAAGAGGCGTGGTTAAGAATGTCTACTTCACAAAGTTTCAAGTTCAGTAGTTTCTGTTAAGTTTCACGTCTCGGCTTCTTAACAACTGGCAGCGTTGACTGTCACCCCACCAACCCCCACAATTTAGGGTACGCCAATATTAGCGTAAGTTCGTCATTCGCGTCGTTATGACGTGGTGAGGGGTGGTATGACATTTTCAATAAAACAATTCGCAATCGGCTTCGCAATCGGCTTGAGCTTTTGTCTGAATACCGTGGCCTTCGGGGCTTTGGTTTCGGGCCCACCGCCGGTACCCGCATCGCCTCAAGCAACGGCGCCAGCAGCACCTGCGGTAGTTCGGCCACTTATTTCTGAGCAAATCAAATTCAAAGTCGAGAAATATAAAATGGCCAATGGTCTGACGGTGCTTATTCACGAAGATCATAAAATGCCGTTACTCAGCTATCAGCAGTGGTTTCGAGTCGGCTCAAGCCATGAGCGGCCGACACGAACCGGGCTTGCCCATTTTTTCGAACATCTAATGTTTAAGGGCACGAAGAAATATCCAGAGGGCGAGATTGATCGCTTGATTCAAAAAAATGGCGGTAATTTCAACGCGTTTACGACCGAAGATTACACCGGTTATTATACAAATTTGCCGAGCAGCCAGCTCAACTTGGTGATGGACATCGAATCGGATCGGATGCGCAATCTGATTCTTGATGAGACTTCGATCAACAGTGAGCGAGAGGTTGTGAAAGAAGAGCGTCGATTGCGGTATGAAAATAGCGTGACCGGTTCTCTTTGGGAGCTCTTTCGCTCAACAATGTACAAAACGAACACTTACCGTTGGCCGGTGATCGGCTACATGGCCGACTTAAATGCCACCAAGATCGACGAATTTCGCGAGTTCTATAATTTGAATTATGCTCCAAATGATGCCGTTGTCGTGATCGCGGGTGACGTCAAAACAGACGAAGTAAAGCAGCTGATGGAGAAATTCTACGGCGCTATACCAGCAAAGGTGTTGCCGCCGTTCAACCCGGCACCAGAAGTTGAGCAGAAGGCGCCGCGCACAGCCGTGCTCGAACGCGACGTTCAAGGCGTGACTTTAATTGTGGCCTATCCTGGTGTGAAAGCCGACGACCCCGACTCTTATGCGCTTTCAATGTTGAGTGAAATTATGTCTTCGGGCGCCTCGAGCCGACTTTATAAAGATCTGGTGTACAAGAATCAACTGGCGACCCAAGTTTCAATGGGTTCGGAGAATAACCTACTCGCGGGTGAGATTACGTTTTTTATTGGCTTCAAGCCTAACGCCGATGTGCCAAAGGGCCTTTCGCTTCTTCAGCAAGAGATTGACCGTTTGAAAACGGAACTTGTTACGTCCGAAGAAATCGAGAAGGTGCGTAACGCAATCTTGTTGGGCACCATCAAAGGCCTTCAAACCGTGTCGAGCAAGGCGCACAGTATGGCTTATAATGAAATCACTCATAACGATTATAGCTATCTATTTACTTCGCTCGACAAAATGTCGCAGGTGACGGCTGAGCAAATTCGTGATGCGGCTAAGAAATATTTTGTTGCTGATAAACTGAACATAGTGAAGGTCGTGCCAAAAGCGGCTAGTGGGGTCGTGCGATGATAAATGTGATGATAAATGCGATGATAAATCTATTTGCTAATCTTTCGAGAGTCAGTGGCAGAGGGCTTTCGGCGGCCATTGTGTTGCCGCTGTTAATCTTGTTGGGGTGCGCGACGACCAACCACTCGAGCATTCAGATTCCAAAACCTAAGGATTACACTCTTAAGAATGGCCTTAAAATTTTGCTTATTGAAGATCACACATTACCGTATTTAAGTATGGGGCTTATGGTCAGAACAGGCTCGAGCTCTGACCCTCTCGGCAAAACTGGTTTAGCGAACATTACGTCTGACCTTCTTGATCGCGGGTCGAAAAATCACTCGGCCAGTCAAATTGCCGACCTTTTTGCGAGCTACGGTACGTCGTTTACCAATTCGGCCAATTACGATTTTAGTTATTTTTCGACTTCGGCCCTTGCGAAAGATCAAAGTGCGATTATCAAACTCTTTTTCGAAGTGCTAAATCAGCCGGTGTTTGATAAGGCCGAAGTTGAGCGATCTCTTTCAGAGTCAAAGGCCGAGATCAAGCGTAGTTACGATCAGCCCGCCTTCGTTGCGAGTCGGCTCTTTTCGCAATACCTGTATGGGGCTCACCCTTACGGGCGTTCGGCGTCGGGCACTCCGCGCGATCTCGATAGCATTAAAGTTCAGGACATAAAAGATTTCTATACGCGCTACTATCGGCCGAATAATGCGAGCCTCGTTTTGGTGGGCGATATACATCCTGAGCTTATTTCAAGCCTCGAGACGCTTTTGGCAGATTGGCAGCCTCAAGCGGCAGCGGAGGTGAGTTACCCGGTTCTACCAAAGGCTGTAGCCGGCCAAGTGTTGCTGGTCGATCGCTCAGACCTAAAACAAACTGAAGTTCGTTTGGGGCATTTCGGTGTTCGGCGCAAGAACGATGATTATCAAACGATTATTGTTTCAGATGTTATTTTGTCTGACGGGTTTTCAAGTCGACTGATGAGTGAAATTCGAGTTAAGCGGGGCCTTACCTACGGTATTAGCTCTGAATTTGATGCCCGAAAAGATTATGGCCCCTTTTATATCGCTTCGAACACTCGGCACGAAAAAGTCGGCGAGCTCGTTCGCGAAACTTTAAAAGCTGTTAATGATTTTGTCGCAAAGGGTGTCACTGATAAAGAAGTGGACGAGGCCAAGGGGTATTTGCGCGGCGCCTTTCCGAGAAAGATTGAAACGGCCGATCAATTGGCTGGTTTAATTATGGGCCTGCGTTTTTACGGTCTCGACGAATCGTATTTGCAAACCTATATCGACAAACTGGATTCGATATCGGCCAAAGATGTAAATGCCGTTATTAAAAAGTACTATCACCCTGAGCAATTGAAAGTTCTGGTCTACGGCCCCAAAGAACAATTGCTTGATCAATTGCGCCCGGTGGGTGCGGTTGAAGTTCGTTCTTACAAAGAACTTTTGACCGGTATTTAAATCGATGTGTTTTAGCGGTTACGCCAGAATGGCGTAGCCGAGAAGTAATACCACTAGCACAAAAATAATACCAAGTAGCGCGTAGGGCTTCAAAATTCTGTAGCCGCCGATAGTGAAATATTTTTTATCGTCTCTTGGCTTTATTAAAAGGTCATCGGTGCTAATGGGTTCGGGGCCTGCGCTTGTTGCCACTGTCGGGGCCTGGCCTACAATGGCGGGTGTTTTCGGCGGAGTGAGAATTCGAATCGAATCGAGCGTCGGCTTCAGTTTGGCAAAATCTGTTGGATACGCCGTTTTGTGAACCGAAATTGATATTAGAAAAGCATACGGGTCGACTGCCGTTACAAAGTAATGGGTGTAGTAGTCGGTGATCTCAGATGAGAGATGGACGCCTTCAACCCATTTTACGCCATTCAGTTCGATTTCGCGAACGCTTCGCACTTCGGAGGGCTGCGTGATCTCGCCATCTTTGAGCATTCGGGGTTGGGCGAGCTGATTCTTATAGATGTCGAGTTTGTCGTCGGGGCCCATATCTTTGTAATTGACGACCATGGCCGATGTTTCGGGGCCTTCTTTTTGATCTTGGCAAACAAGACTGCTGTGGTCGTCTGAAGCGCGGCACATCCAACCCTCAGGAAGGTCAAATTCAAGTGGCCCAAAGGTTTGCGGGTGGGCCCAAGAGAGCGATGAGAGAAGTATTAAATTTGCGACTATTGCGAGCATATGAGATTTCCGATTCTTCGAACTGTTCACTTTTTCTTTTTTCGCCAAATATAAAAACCGACTGCAGCAAGTAACAACGCCAATGCCATTAATTTCGTTTTTAAATCACCTGAAGCTGCGGGTTCGGGCGGCGCATCTCCACCATCAAACGCCGAGGGCTCTGTGATAGCCGCGCCAATCGTCTCATTCGATTTTTGGGGGATGGCCGAGGGCTTCGCCTCAAGTATATCTTTGGCCGCAACCACGCGAAGGCTCTCGACGGCCTTTAGAAAATCGGCGCTGTATTTGGTGTAATGCTCTTGATGGGCACTGAACGTAATGAGAATGGCGATTTTATCTTTTACTGTCGCGAGGTAGCGCGTGTAGTAAGACGCAATTTCTGAGCCGAGGTGAAGCGAGTCAACCCAGGGATGGTTATTAATCAATCTCTGTTTCACTTGTAAAACTTTAGAGGGCACCATTTTGCCGCCCTTATCTGCAAGCAGTCGTGGCGCTTTTAGTTTTGTTTCGTAATTAAGGAGGTTGTCATTGGGGCCCATTTCTTTGGCCGTAAGGACGATGATGGCTTCTTTTGCTTGCTTGGCATACTGACTAACGCAAATCCATTCTGTGCCATCAAGTTTACAATCCCATGAGGGGGGCAACTCGAAACTAACGTACGAGTTTTGAAAAAGTGTGGCATTGGCGACTGGTGGCAATAGAAGCGAAAAACTTAAAGCAGCACCAATAGTTAACGCAGTAAGGCCTGTTGCCCGAAAAAACATAGAAGCACCTCTCAGAAGGTGCTTCTAGTATCATTCATAATTTTACGAGCCAGTAGCTCTTTTTGAGTTTGGCCTCTACTGAAGTCTAGAGCCAGTGATGGCAGCCAGTGCCGCTTGGGCATCAACCACGGCGCCAGAGGCTATTTTGCCTTGAAGTGCCGCAGATTTTTTGCCCGTTTGCATTAGCAGAGTTTTGAGCTCGGGGGCTGTCATGCTTGGTTTCGCACTCCAGACCTGAGCCGCTACGCCGACGATAAGTGGTGTGGCCATTGACGTGCCCATGAGACCAACAAACTGTGCATCTCGAGGGTTTTTCTTGTAGCTCGAAATGATTGGTAGCGCCGGAGTGCCGCCAGGGGCTGCCAAGTGAACTGTCTTGAGGCCGAGATTCGAGTAAAACGTAGGCACATCGTTTTCGTCAGTAGCCGCAACTGAAATCAAATTTGCGTTGGGGTAATTGCACGGGTACGACGGCGTCGTATCATTGTCCGCCACTGCACCTGGCTTACTGTCATTGCCTGCCGCTACCACAACGAGCACATTCTTCTTTTCAGTGTAATTGATGACGTCACGAACAACCGCGAGGTCTTCTTTCCAACCGAATGACATGTTTAAAACTTTAGCTCCGTTGTCGACGCTATAGTGGATCGCTCCAACAACCGAGGCAATATCGAAGCCCACTCCGGCGCCGAATTTAACCGGTAAAATTTTAGCTTTGCGAGCGGCGCCGAAAACTTGGCTTGCGGCTATACCAGCTACGTGGCTGCCGTGACCATAATCATCGAACGGGTAAGCATCGTCATTGCCGAAATCGTAGCCAGTGACGTCATCTACAAAGCCATTCTTATCGTCATCAACATGATTTTCGGGGATTTCATTAGTGTTCACTCGCACGTTCGAAGAAAGTGCCGTGTGATTGTAGTTTACGCCGGTGTCGATGATGGCAACAGTCATTCCTTCACCGGCGGCTGTTTGCCAGCCGTCGCGCGCGCCAACATGAAATACGTGCCAAAAAGTTTTTGGATCAATTCGTGAGGCCCACGATTCGTCGAGTGGGCTCGCCGGGGCGAAATGATCATTGGCCGTAACGTAAAATGGTTTCATCTGAATTGCGCAATTCCCGCTGTCGTCTTTTGCCACTACTGAGTAAATATGAAGGCCTGTTGAATCAGGAGTAAAACTAACATTGTTACCCATGCTTATTGTGGCAGTTAATTTCGAATCGTCAGAGGGTGAAACCACCCACAACAAAGTGGGGGCTTTCGATTTGCCCTTGGCTTTGGTGCCACTGCCATCAAGGGTCAGTGTTTGGCCAATGTCGAAATAAATGCCGGCGTTCTGTTTGTCGCGACCTTGATTGTCTTTAACCGAGATATCGGGGGCGACGAGTCGGCTTAAATGGCATGAGTTTAAGTATTCAAGGGGCGCGCCTTCAATTGTGACGCCTTGGTTCTCTTCGATCGCCGCAACCAACGGGCTCTTGGCTTTTTCGGCGGCATCGGCTTGCGGTTGTTGAAGGGCCTGCGGAGTTTGATCTTTTAATTTTATGAAAACATTTTGTTCAACAGTGATTTGATCGCGGCTTACGCTCAGAGAGTTGGCGTGCTGATCGACAACTTTTGAAAGCTCAGTCGTTTTCACTCCGTAAACTTCATAGACATTGTGATTTTGATTTACCACGCGAACCGTGAGGCGAGAGTCGGCGTTCAGAATTTTTGCCATGTCACTTTCGGTTGGCCCGACCACAACGCTGCCAGCTTCACTCTCGCTCGATGGAGCACGGTGAACCTTCAGGGCTTCAGGGATGCTCGAGCCGCAACCGATTAGCCAGAGGCTGCTAATTGCGGCAAGGGCCATCTTTAAAGATCGGGTTGAACTAAGAGGTTGTTGAGTGCGGCTTGTTGTTATGTGTGTGCTTTTTTGTGTGTCCATGTACCCCCCCCGGAGTTGGCAGCACAATCAACTTTCTGAAAATTTTTTGCAATCTAAGTGATATTTAGTCGATGAATTAGAGATATTTATAATTCAACTAATGCTGAGTAATTTCAGTTGCTTAGGGTCGATTTAACAAAAGTATCTGTTTCGCAACGTGTAAATCCTGCAAACCTCAACTCTTAGGAGATTGTGTGATTTCAGTTAGTTAGTAAAAAACCAGGTAGAAATTATTCAATCCAACCATAGTCGGCCTTGGGCGTGCCATAATTTTACACACTCCGGCAAAAGCCTTATAAGTATCACTTATGAAGTGTTAGCCCTGGAGGCCACATGAATCTTCAGCAACTTGCCACATTCTGTAAGGTCATTAGCGAAGGCAGCATGACCGCCGCAGCAGAAAAATTAAATCTCACTCAACCCGCCGTCAGCCAACAAATTCGTGCGCTCGAAGATGAATTGGGCGTCGCACTTTTAGTGCGTGGTGTGCGGCAAGTGAAGCCCTCGATTCAGGGGCAATTGCTATTCGATTATGCGAAAAAAATATTACACCTTACACAACAGGCTGAAGCGGCGATTCACACTTTCTCGCAAGAACTGTCAGGTGAAATTCGCATTGGCACAACGAGTGCTTTTGGTTTGCATTTGATCAGCCCAGTCGTTGGTCTTTTTCTCAAGCACAACACGAATCTCAGCCTTAAGCTTGTTTATGGCAATGCCGACCAAATTATTTCAGAGATGAAAAAAGCGGCTATAGATATGGCGATCTTGCCCGATCTGAAGAATGAATACGGTATCGAATTTGATCGCTATGAAGAGCGCTTTGTTCTACTCGATGAGATGTGGCTTGTAGGGGCGTCAAAAGATGCCTCAATACCTGAAACCGCAAAAATAAATGAGCTAAACAGTCGCCCCTGGGTCGTCGACGCCTCTCTTTACCCCGGGTTTAAACGCCAACTTCAAAATTTACTTGATAGTAACAAAGTTAAAATTAAACCGACCTTCGAGTGTGACAACGTTGGTACTTTGAAGCGAGTGATTGAATCGGGAGTGGGTTGGGGCTTTATGCCGTCACACAGTATTCGTAAACAAGTTAAGACCCGTCGGCTGGCGCGAGTGCACGTCGACGAATTGAAGTACTCAGTGAACGTCAATTTGTACTCGTTGCGTTCACCGGGTGTAAAGGCCGTGGCCGATACGTTTTTTCGGGCGATTCAACAGCAGGTTATGAACTAAAGAAGAGAATCGAAGGGCCAGTTCATTCGCGTAGCGACGAGTCTGACGATTTCGGCCGCCGTTTCTTCAAGCGCACGGTCGGTGACATTAAATACCGGCCACCTGCGATTTTGTTTAAATAAATTATTGGCGTATTCAATTTCTTTAAAAATATGTTCTCGGCTAGCGTATTCGCTGCCGGGGTCTTGACCAAATTTTTCAAGCCGCTTGCGACGAATGCGTAAAAGCGTGTCGGCATCGATCAATAGGCCGACCACTTTCTTTTGGTCAACTTTGAAAAGTTCCTCGGGCAACGGGGTGTTAATCACCAGTGGCACATTGGCGACTTTAAAACCCTTATGGCTTAAAAAAATTGAAAGCGGAGTTTTGCTTGTGCGGCTTATGCCTACCAGCACAATGTCGGCGTCATCAAGCCCCGACATCGTTTTGCCGTCGTCGTGTTTTACGGTGTATTCGATGGCTTCGATGCGTTTAAAGTATTTTTCGTCAACAGTGCGCAGCAGGCCGGCCTGGGTGTCGATCTGACCGCCGCCAAAGTAATTTTCAAGGCCCACGAGCAAGGGGCCCAGTAAATCGACGGCCAAAATATTTCGGCTGGCGGCTGATTCGATAATATATTTTCGCAACATGCGGCTGACGACGGTGAACACAATGAGCCCGCCGGTTTGGGCCACATCAGCCAGAAGGGGCTCAACCTGACTTTCTGTTCGAACGTTTTTGCACTTAACTATATTAATGTCTTTGTTAGCGTGCTGAACGAGGCCGGCGCGAACCATTTGGCTCGCTGTTTCGCCTGTGCCATCTGATATTATATAAAGTGAATATTTTTTGTCAGACATTCGAGCCGGGCACGAGAGTGAGTTGTTCAAGCTCGGTGTCGCTCCAGCCCTGCTTAAATTGAGCCGCGCTGATTGAACTTGGCAAAAAGACTCGGGCGGCGGGTTTGTTCATCGCCAGCCAGCGCTCGTGTATGGTCTTTGACCATTTCTTAGAATCGCTCTGGCCTTCGACCAAGGGGACTACCAACAAAAATTGAGCTGGCAATTGGCGGCCGGCAAGAATCAGGGTCGGGCTATTGGTGTCTATTTCGTAATCTGAAAGGGTCAGCGAATTTTCATTCAGCACGGTTTTTAGCTGAGGAGATAAGCCCTTGCTCTTGTGTTGGCGGGCGCGGGTGACTTGAAAATTAAGATACCAATCGATTTTTCTGTTAAGCGGGGCCGAGAGATCGTCAGACATCACCCACAATTGGCTGCCAGAACCGAAAGACTGTGCGTGATTGAGAATCTGAACCGCCATTATGCTTTACCTTAACTGGGTTCGTGTTTGAGGCTGTCAGTTAATACCGCATCTAGAATGCCGTTAATAAAGGCCGACGAATCGTTGCCGCCATAGCGCTTCGCAATTTCAACGGCTTCATTGATTGCGGCTTTGGGCGGCGCTTCGGCTCGCCCGAAAAGAATTTCGAAAGTGGCGACGCGCATAATAGAAAGGTCGACAGGTGACATACGCTCGATCTTCCAGCTTTTGCTTTTTTCAGACAGGGCGCCGTCGATTTCGGCTTTATTCTTGATGACTCCGTTTAAGAGGGTTTCGGCGTAGGCCCAGGTAGCAGCAGAAGCGGTCACGTTGCCGCGAAAGTAATCAAGACTCACCATAACGTCGACATCCGAAACAAATTCGCGTTGAAAAAGCACTTGGAGGGCAATTTCTCGAGCCTTGCGTCGAAAGGTGGCAATCGATTCGGGCTCTAAATTCGTTTTGCTCAAGTGTGAGCCTCGCTTTTTACGTCGGTTTCTATTTCGTTTTGAAGGGATTGTACGAATTCGTTTACATCTTCAAACGTGCGGTAGACGCTCGCAAAGCGAACATAGGCTACGTGATCAAGTGTTTTGAGTTCTTGCATGACCCAGTGGCCAATCGCAATCGAGAGAATTTCACGCTCGTTCGAGCCGCTGACTTTTGAAACAATTCGGCGCACCATATCTTCAACTTGCGGCAAGCTAACAGGGCGTTTAAGGCAAGCCAACTGTAGGCCCCGTCTTAATTTCTGGGCGTCGAAGGGTTCGCGCGCGCCGTCTTTTTTAATGACGTACGGCATTTTAATAAGCCAGGTTTCAATGGTGGTGAAGCGCTGTTTGCACTCAAGGCATTCGCGTCGACGGCGCAGTTCGCCTTCGCCATGTTGACGTGTTTCAAGTACGCGATTGTTTGGGCTTTTACAGTTTGGGCAAATCACCCATTAGTTTTAGGCGGTGACTCTGAGTTCGACAAGTCAAATGTGCGTCGGCGGCATTTCTTTTTTCTTGAGATTTTAGATGTCACATAGCACTATTTGGGGATGCTAAAAAATCAAATAAAAATCGTATTCGCCGCCTTCTCGCTGGGTCTGTTCGCAATTCTAATGCTAGTTGGGCCTCTTGGCCAAACAGCTCAGGCCCAAATTCTGATCGATGAGACCAACGAAATGCCGGCTTCTCAGCCATCAGCGCGGCCCAAGGTCGGCAAGGGCGCGGCGGCAGATTATTTTAAGGCTCGCGGGCACCGCGATACGGCAAGTGCGGCCGAGGCCAAGGACGCTTCGGATCGCAGGCCGGCGGCAAACCATGGGGTGGACCGCTATTTAACACTCCATATGGGTACTTTTTTGAGCGATAAGGCTTATCGCTGGGGCAATAATTCGAGCGATTCGAACGTTGGTTCGGGTATGTTTGGCGTCACCTATCGAGTGGGGGAGTGGAAGAGTTCAATGGACCTTCTGCTTCGGGCTGAGATTTTATCCTATAAAATTGATGGCGAGCGTCCGACAAAATTGAGTTTTATGCCGATAATTGCCTTCCCAGACAGTCGCAGCGACTTTCCGTTGTACTTTGGGGTGGGGGCCGGCGCCGGGGTCTTTTTTAAACAGGTCAGCGGTTCGAGCGACCTGTCGCTGGATTATGCAGTCGTAATGGGCTCGCGCTTTCCGAATTTATTTGGCGATGCCGGGTTATTTATTGAAACCGGTATTAAGGGCCAATTCTTTCTGCTGAGCGAAGGCCAACAGCAGGGCGTGTATTTGCTCGCCGGCGGCGTGTTCGTATTCTAACTTCGCTTCTCTAATTTCTTTGTAATCAGCAAAATTATAATAACGGCGACTAGACTGTAGAGGCCCATCATTTGAGTGACTTCATTTGACTCGAAATACCCCTGCCATTGGATGCCGTATCGCACTTGATCCCACAAAAAATGAAATATACTCAAGGATAAAAGGGTGGCCCCTAGATAATAGCAATAGCAATCGAAAACTCCGTAAAGAAACATAAAGAATAAACTGCTCACATCGGTTGTGACATCGAGATGCCACAGCGAAAAGATAAGCGATGAGAGGAGGGCAGCACGGGCAACGCCTAAAAAATAGAAAAGCGAAGCGAAAAGAGCCCCTCTAAACATAAGTTCTTCAAAGGTGCCGACAAAAAAATTAAAGAAAAGCTCTATACCAAAATGCCATGTGTTCAGGGCAAAAACAAAATATTGGCTCCTAAATAAAAAGAACAATGGGATGATGATTAGGATATTAACGAAACCTATAAGGTGATTGCCAATTTTAAGCTGGGCCCGGGGTTTTGTGTAGGCCCATCGAATGAGAAATAGGCCCATTAAGGTGCCAAGCACTCTGAAGCAAGTGGCGCCAGCTTCGTAGGCGTAATAATCAATGATCGGGTCAATGCCTATACGTAAAAAATACTTCCAAAGTTTATAAGTTAAAACGATTATTAGGCCCGCGGTCGCTAATATATAGGCGTGTTTTGGAGATTTAA
Organism: uncultured Bdellovibrionales bacterium; assembly: GCA_903833275.1. Classification (GTDB taxonomy): domain Bacteria; phylum Bdellovibrionota; class Bdellovibrionia; order Bdellovibrionales; family UBA1609; genus RBG-16-40-8. The sequence goes on along the minus strand of CAILEP010000008.1, from coordinate 79,824 downwards.
TTTCGCTCTTTGCCTCGAAAAAATACAAAGCTTTGACCTTTGTTTGGGTTGGGGCGGTCGGAGAAATGTTCTCAAGGCGATTGTTGATTGTCTAGCGGTAAAGATTTCGTTCGTGATTTCTGCTACTAGAGTTGGAGAAAGCAGAGTACAAGTCTAGACGAACATGAATAATCAAAAACCAGCGGTTCATAAGCCAATTGTCAAAGAAGCGGCGGCAGCGTTGCTTGAGATATTTGTCGGTGGTGCCCATGCCGACAAAGTGATCGAGCGTTGTATGCGGCAAAATCGCAAGTGGGGTTCGCGTGACCGTCGGCAATTTGCCGAGATTGTGTATGATATTGTGCGCTGGTGGCGGCTTCTATTGGTGACGGTTCTTAAGGCCGATCTTTCAAGTGATATTTCGTTAACCGATTGCGAACAGCTCGTTAGCTCATATCTCAACGGGTTTGATCTGCCCAGTTTGCAAGCAAAAGCCACTACCGAAGCCATTCGGCAGTCGATACCCGACGAATTATTTGACCTTTTGAAGTCAGAGCTTGGCGCCGATGTAGGCAAAATTTTAACTCGCCTTAATCAACGCGCCCCGCAGTTTTTGCGCGTCAATACCTTAAAGGCCACTCGTGACAGCCTTGGTGTGAAATTAAGAGCTGAAGAAATTCAAACCGCGGCCGTCGAAAGTGTTGCAACCGCTCTGCGGCTGGCTGAGCGTAAAAATGTTTTTATAACTGGGGCCTTTAAGCAAGGCTTTTTTGAAATGCAAGACGCCGGCTCGCAACTGATCGCGCCGTTATTGGGCGTCAAACCGGGTGATCGGGTCATCGATGCTTGTGCGGGTGCCGGCGGTAAAACGTTGCAACTGGCGATGTTGATGAAGAATCAGGGCCGAGTTATCGCCATGGATATCCACCAGCGAAAATTAGACGAGCTGACCTTGCGCTCACGACGAGCCGGCGCTTCAATTATCGAGCCTCGTCTGATCGAAAGCACCAAGGTTATAAAGCGACTGCACGAATCGGCCGATCACGTTTTGCTAGATGTGCCCTGTTCTGGGCTCGGTGTACTTCGTCGTTACCCTGACACCAAGTTTAAGTTCAAGGCCGCAGAGCTCGATCGTTTAGCCGATACTCAGCGTGATATTCTCAGTCGTTATTCTTTGATGGCCAAGGTTGGCGGCTCAGTGGTCTATGCCACTTGTAGCATTTTGCCCTCCGAAAATTCGGGGCGGGTGCGTGAGTTTTTAGAGGCCAATACAGGGGCCGGCCTTGCGCGCTTTGAACTCGAAGAAGAGCTTCACGTGTCGCCGCTCGACACCGATTTCGATGGCTTTTATGCCGCACGGTTGCGTCGAAAATCTTTATAGCCACTTAATGTGTCGAACTTTTTTACTGTTCGCAATTTGAGACAGCGATCTCTGTCTCAAGTTAATTCGAATCAAGAAAACCCTCAGGTATTTCGCCATAGTTACGAATAGAATTGAACTATGTCGTGGCGATTATTCATATCTCGAATTTTACCAATTTCATCTCTGCTTTTGGTGGTGCTATTTAAGTTTGAAAACTGCGCTCAGTCGCCAGAAATGTTTACGACCACAGGGGTGCCGGGTGGTTCGATATCGGACGGCTCAGGTTCGGGTGGTTCAGGTTCAGGTAGCTCCGGTTCAGGGGGCGGCAGTGGAGTTGTAGGTATCGTTGATAATTTCAATAACGCGCCTATTACCTTTGTTGCCAACCCCCAATTGGTTTCGCCTCCGGGTGATGGGCCGATGGCCGTGCAGGGTCTTTGTGTTGGTGGCCGCGATCAGCAAGTTATCGATTATCAGGTCATTGATATGCGAGATACTCCAAAACTGGTGAACGCGGGGCAGGTTGAGTGCAGGCTTGGTGGCTTCGAGTTGCCTGTGGCCAAATTAAATTTGAAAAAGTGCGAAGATCGCTATGAAGTTCGGGCCGCACGGGTTGGCGAACCAAGCCACTTTGCGACGACATTTTTGCAGCTTGATTGCCATTCAAGCGAAGTCACTGAGCCGGCTGCAGATTGATTTACATAAAATATCGCAATTAAATTAATAACTAAATTGAAGTGGGCGGCCTAATGGGCGGCCGATAATTTCACCTTCGCGCATTGCGATTTGGCCGCGCACGACGGTGGCCGCAACCCAAGCTTTTATGGTCATGCCGTCATAAGGTGTCCAGCCACATTTGCTTTCGATCCACGAATTTTTAATAACGCGTTCTGATTTTAGATCGACCAAGGTGATGTCGGCATCGTAACCGGGGCGAAGCGCGCCCTTATTTTTAATTTGAAAAAGCTCGGCTGGTTTCTGCGCCGTCATTTCAACGACTCGTTCGAGCGAAAGTCGCCCGCTGACGGAGTGATGAAGCATGAGCGGCAGAAGTGTTTGGACGCCGGTCAGACCCGACGGAGTATTTGGGTACACTCCGCGTTTTTCAGCTAACGTATGTGGGGCGTGATCTGAGCCAATAACATCAGCCCAGCCTTTTTGCACGGCCTGCCAAAGGGCGTCTTGGTGGCGCTGCTCGCGAATCGGCGGGTTCATTTGGGCGAGAGTGCCGAGGCGCTCGTAGCACTCGGGGGCGGCAAGAGTCAGATGTTGGGGGGTTACTTCGAAACTGACATATTTTTTGTGTTGTGACAAAAGAGCGGCCTCTTCGGCTGTCGTGACATGCAGAACATGGGCACGCTTTTGATATTTTTCGGCAAGGGCAATTAGTTTTTTGGTGGCGATCAAGGCGGTTTCTTCGTCGCGCCAAAGCGGGTGACGTTCAACGTGGCCGGGCTGATCGGTCACTAGATGTTTGCGTGCTTGCAGTCGCTCTTCGTCTTCGGAATGCACCGAAAATCGTCGTTGAATGGCTTGAACCGCAATTTCGAGGTTTTGGTCAGAGCCAATGATCAGTTTGCCGGTCGAGCTACCCATAAAAATTTTGACGCCACAAACGCCGGGTAGTTTTTCGAGCTCGCCCAAGCGAGCGGCATTTTCGGGCGAACCGCCGACGTAAAAAGCATAATTCACCCAGCAGCGATTTTCAGCGCGCGACAATTTGTCGGCGACGTCGATCGCAGAAAGGGTCGGAGGTTTGGTGTTGGGCATGTCGAAGAAGCTGGTGACTCCGCCGACGAGAGCGGCGCGAGAGCCACTTTGCAAATCTTCTTTTTCGGCAAAACCGGGGTCGCGAAAGTGAACCTGAGTATCAATTGCGCCGGGTAGTGCGACGAGCCCGTCGGCTTTCATACGAGTTTTTGTGGGTTGCGAGAGCCCTGACGAGCTAATGGCGACAATTTGGCCGTCGCGAATGCCGATGTCGGCTTTTTCGCGACGTAAAGGCGCGGGTGAGCCAGATGACTTGGGGTCTGGCGCCACAACTTCTGCGCCACTGATGATGAGGTCAAGTGAATTGGGCATGTTTCGTATGTAGCACGAGCCTCGACCGAAGGCTAGGCCTTCGCGCTAACGCCTTGAATTCTTGATTATTTTTCTTTCATTGTTGAAGATTTAAATAGTGAAGCTAGAGAGTTTCGTTCATTTCATGATTGCCCACAATGAGACCGTGATTCTGGTTACGGTGGGCTTGATATGTCTTTTGTCGATGGTCGTCGTGTACCTTCAAGTCTTTGGCAAAAAGGGCTTGTTAGAAACCGGCGATAAGCCCGATTTTGACTTTTCTAAAATCGAAGAAAGTCTAAAAAAGATTCTGAGCCAAACCCATAACACGATTGCCACGGTTTCGACTCAAGCGCCAAATGCAGACGGCACGGCAGCAGCTGGGGCGTCGAGCGAAGACGTTGCTGCGCTGAAAGCCGAATTGGATTCTCGGGTTAAAATGATTGAGGCGCTGACCCGTCAGGTTGAATCGGCAAAGGGTGACGACAGCTCGCCCGAGCTCTTGTCTAAAATTAAAACTCTTGAAGGTAAGCTCGCCGAATATGAGATTATCGAAGACGATATCGCCGATCTTTCGCATTACAAAGAAGAGAACGCTCGTCTTAAAAAAGAAATTGAAGGCGTCAAGCGCGGTGGCCCAGAGCTCGTGGATCAGTTTGCTGATGCCATGAAGACTGGTGCCGATGCGGCTTCGGCTGCGCCGGCACCTGCGGTGGCCCCAGCCCCAGCCGCAGCCCCAGCTCCAGCAGTAGCAGCAGCACCAACTGCGGCACCGGCGGCAGTTGCTAAAACTTCAGACCCAAATGCTGGCCAAATTGCCGAAGCCGCCCTCGAGTCGGCTCTCGCGCAGGCTCAGCAAAAAGCAAGCCCAGCCGCCGCTGTTGCCGAATCTAAAGTTGAGGCAGCGCCGGCCCCAGCCCCGGCCCCAGCTCAGGCAGCAGCAGCGCCAACTGCAGCACCCGTGGCCCCTTCGCCCTCAGCTACTGAAGCTAAAGGCGATATTTTTGCTGAGTTTTCAGATTCGGGCGAAGAAAATAAAGATCCGATGTCTGAGCTTGGTGACATTGATACAAATCGAATGCTCGAAGAACTGAACGAGTTAAATTTGGACATGAGTGTCGGCGCTGAGGCTCTTGAAGAGGCCCCTGATATCGACAAAATGGCCAATGAAGCTCAGACGCTTGGCAAAAAGAATTAACCTAAGCAATTCATCAGGAGTCTCATCATGAAAAGCTCAACTCTCATTGCTCTCGGCGCGTTTTTTATCCCGCTGTCTTTTCAGGTTCGGGCCTTCGCCGCAACCGACATTACGATGAAAATTGATGCCGAGCGTGCGTTGCGATTGCCAATTTCAAAGAGAATTGAGGCGGTTGAAAAGCAAGGCCCCGTTGGCCGCGCCGCCCTTGAGCGCATGGCATTTGATCAGGGTGAGTCGCTTGAAAATCGTTGGCGTGCCGTGACGGCAGTGGGTCGGGCCTACGGGCCTGAATCACAGGCTTTTCTTGAGCGGGCCCTGAAGAGCCCCGAATGGTATATGCGAAATGCGGCCACAATTGTGATTCAATATGGCAGTCATCCTTGGGCCGAGAAATGGGCGCGCGCCATGCTTGAAGACTCGGCCTTGGTTGTGAGGACGGCCGCTGTTGAGTCGCTCAAAGCGCTAAACGCAGTGGGCTCAAAAGATCTTTTGTGGGAGAAACTTTATAACGCTCAGAACTATCGTGCGGGCGAATCGCTTTGGATTCGCCGGCATATTCTGCAGGCCCTTGTGCAGTTTGCGACCCCTCAGCAAGAGGCAAAGTTCACGGCCCTGCTGAACGATCAGGATAAGAGCTTGCGCCCGCTGGCCCGCCAAGCCCTACAGAAAATACGTGATCAAAAATTTCAGGGGTCGAGCACCGCTGCTGCGGCTAACAATATTTTAAATCGTTAGAAATTAAGCCCAATAATCGCAAGCCCGGTAATAAAGCTGCCATTGGGGTAAAGGCCGGTGTGCGTGGTGTTGTTATTCAAAACGATTTCGGTGTTTTGATCCGGAAAATTTACGACCTGGTAAAGGGCCTGGGCGCCCACATACATCTTTTTCTGCAATATCGGCATTTCTATACCTGCACCAATATCGAAAGCCATGGCGGAGTCTTTGCCGAACTCGGGCTGACCGTCAATGGTCGATTGACGCTGAATCGATGAAAACCCGCCGATGACGTAGGGGTTGAAGGTGGCCAAACCTTTAGTAAGGCTCTGGGTGTTGAAGTAGTACTTTATATCAACCCCGATACTATTGAGGCTTGCGGTGCCGGTGACGGGTGATACCCCATTCGGGATATGAATGCGGTGCGAACTCGTCAGAAAGGTGAACTGAAGGGCAAAGCGCAGGTCAAAAAAGTAGCTGAGGTAAAGGCCGTAGGCGACGTTACTGTCGTAAATTGTGGCCATGCCTTGGGTGAAGGTACGGTCGCCAAAGAGCACTCCAGCAGTCAATAATCGGCCATTGCGAAAGAAGTTAATATCGGCCTCTTCTTCGTCTTCGACCTCGTATTCGTTGTAATCGATGAAGGGGTCGTAGGCGTCGTTGGCGTCGTCGGCAGCGAAGGCTCGGTGTGGCGCCAGCGTCAGGGAGCCGAATAAAAGTATCAGCGACGCGACAAGCGCAAGCGGGCCAACTGTCGAACGTCTCAAATTGAGATTCATTTTGCCTTCTTTCATAGCATTTGTAGGTTCAATATCTGGGCCAGCCTGCGGCGAATCTATCGCACAGGCGCTCTTAGTTTATGAGAAAAAACGGCGAGTCTTTAGTCAATCGTATAACTCATTGACTCGGTGCAAATCGTTGAAAAGTTTGAAGCAACTTGCTAGAAGAAGCTGTCGCCCAATCAAGAGTCACCGATTTCGTAATTTACAAGGGAGAGCCACCGTGCCGAGCTCGCGCAAGTCGCACTCGACCAGAGCCATCGAAAGAGAAGGTTCCGCCTCCTCAGCTTCAGTTTCGTATAAAAAGGCCGGCGTTGATGTCAAAAAGGGTGATGACCTTGTCGACTGGCTCATTAGTGGTAACAAAAAGACAGCTCAAGCGCAGAATGTGGTGTCGGGGATCGGCGGGTTCGCCGCGCTTTTCAGGGCCCAATTTCAAGACTACAAAGCCCCGCTTCTGGTGAGTTCAACCGATGGCGTTGGCACTAAAGTAAAGCTGGCCGCCCAGTTTAATCGTTACGAGGGCATCGGCCAAGATCTCGTCGCGATGTGTGTAAATGACCTCGCTTGCGTGGGCGCTCAGCCCTTGTTCTTTCTCGATTATTACGCTTGTGCCAAACTCGAAATGAAAGCGGCCCAGGCTTTTTTAACAAGTGTGCGCGCAGCCTGTGAGGCTTGTGATTGCGCCCTTATTGGTGGCGAAACGGCCGAAATGCCTGGGGTCTATCGTAAAAATGATTTTGATTGTGCTGGTTTTACGGTCGGCGTCGTCGATGAGCCAGCTGTTTTGGGCGCTCAACGAGTGCGCGTTGGGCACCGAATGATTGGCGTATCGAGCTCAGGGTTTCATAGCAATGGATACTCGTTACTCAGAAAAGTTTTTGCGCGCGATATTAAAAAGTGGGCCGATCAATTGCTAACGCCGACCCATCTCTATTCGCCGATGGTGCAAAAGATTTTGAAGAAAAAACTGAGTTTAAGTGCCGCCGCCCACGTGACAGGTGGCGGGCTTGATAATTTGTTGAGAGTAGTGCCGAAGGGCACACAGTTGGCTCTGAACCCCTGGCCGATACCGGCGCCGTTTCTCGAAGTAAAAGCGCGATCAAAAACAAATTGGAGCGACCTGCTGCTCACACTTAACTGTGGCATTGGTTTTGTTTTATTTGTCGAAGAAAAGGCTTTCAAGGCCGTCAGTACAGTGGTCGAACAAGAAGGTTTCGACTCTTTTGATTTGGGGTCTGTGGAGAAAAACAAAGCCGGGGCGAGTGCTGAACCAGTTTGGGTTCTCGATACGAAAAAATTGGGCCGCTGATATTAATGAGTCATTTTCGAGCTGAGGTTTAGAGTTGGATACGCAATTTGATGTCGTCATAGTTTCAAGTTACGGGCGTGGCAATTGGTTGGCCCAAGAGTTGACGGCTCTTAAAATGAACGTCGGCCTGGTCGATGTATCTGAGGCCGTGGGTCGGCAGACTTCTGAAGATGTCGAAGGGCCTTTTGGTTTTTTCGAGAGTTCTCTGATTAGCACTTCTCAAAAAGCTCGACTTGAACACGAAGACTATGCTGACAAAGTTGAAGACGGGTTTGTCGTTTGGTTAAAATCGGGCCCGATCGACACCCGTGGGCCGCAGGCCAATCACCTGTTGGCCCAGCATAATATTCAGGGTGATTTGAAAGATTATTTAGAACAGTACGATCAAAAAACTCCGAAGCAGCGATCTGAAATATTAAAGACCTTTCGGCAACGGCCGTTTTCAGAAACATGGTTTGCGCAGCTGGCGCATTCGCTTGGTAGCCCAGTGGCACTTGAGTCAGTCGAAGCCCTTACTGAAGGTCGCCCGCTGCCGATTTTTTCGCCTTACTCAATTCGTCGTGCATCGCGAATGGGCGCCGATAAGTCTTTGGCTTGGCTCGAAGAAAATGGTGTTCGGGTTTTTAAAAAAGCCAAAATCGCCGACGTTTCAACTCGAGGCCGCGAAGTTCTGAATGTCGAAGTGCAAAGCGAATGGTCGGGCGTGGTCGGCGCCGAACGCTTTGTCTGGGCTCTCACTAGCGAAGAAACTGCGCGTCTTTCGCTTAAATTTCTCGAATTGTTCTTTTCGTCCGGAGAACTTAAGCCCGAGTGGGTTTGGTCGCGCTATCGTTTCGAAATTCAGGGCGAGCCACTACTAGCCACCATGCCGTCCAAATTTTTAATGTTTGAAGATGAATGCTTGCCTTGGTCACATGCCAATATGCTGTGGGTGCAAAAAACCGTAACCGCCGGAACGTTTGATGTATGGATGCGACTGCCGGCCGTGCATCGTTTTCAAAGATCGTATCATGAGAGTATGTCGGTCGAAGCACAGAAAATGTTGCAGTCGCGATTGCCGGGCGCTGAAGTCAAGGTAACTGAATATCCGCAAGAGTATCAATATGACGAAACCTTAGTCGGCCCGGCGCGTTTTCAAACCTACGACTCGAAACAGTTCGGCCGGCACAAAACAAGCGGATTGCGCAACGTGAGCTTTGACGGGCCCGAATTGTGGCCGATGCTCGATTGGGCCGGTCAGTTTCAACATCAGAACGAAATTGTCACAGCCCTCAAGGCCTGGAAGGTCGAACGCGATCTCAAGCTTGAGAAATTGCGTGCTAAAGAATTGGAGAAAGCAAAATGATCGCTCGCTACACGCGTAAACCCATGGCCAAAATTTGGTCGCAAGAAAATCGCTTTCAAAAAATGCTCGACGTCGAAATTGCCGTGGCCAAAGTTGAAGCCAAATACAAAATGATCCCGAAAAAGGCGGCGCTGGACATCGCTCGTAAGGGCCGTTTTAAAGTTGAGCGTATTGATGAGATTGAGAAAGTCACCCGTCACGATGTGATCGCGTTTGTTCAGTGCGTTGCCGAGAATGTTGGCGTCAATGGGGCCTATGTGCATTTTGGTCTTACTTCAAGCGACGTGCTCGACACGGCTTTAGGTTTGCAAGTGCGCGACGCCGCGGTTGAGCTATCAAAAGGGGTGGTCTTGGTGAAGAAAGCCCTCGTGCGTTTGTGCGAAAAGCACAAGCTGACCTTATGTGCTGGTCGCACCCATGGTATGCATGCGGAGGTTACAAGTTTTGGCGTTAAGATGGCGGGTCACTTGGCCGAACTCAAGCGCCACGAAGTGCGATTGAATCGAGCTCTTGAGCAGGCCGTCGTCGGCAAATTGAGTGGGGCCGTTGGCACCTACACCACGTTGCCCGCCAAAGTTGAAAACGAAGTTTGTAAACTTTTAAAGATTAAACCTGAGACGGTGGCGACCCAAGTCGTACCTCGCGATCGGCTGGCCGAAGTTTTTTGTGCACTCGCTCAGTTGGGCGGTTTTATTGAGCGCCTCGCCGTTGAACTGCGACATTTGCAGCGCACTGAAATTTCTGAAGTCATTGAAGACTTTGCCCCGGGCCAAAAGGGTTCGAGTGCCATGCCTCACAAGAAGAACCCGATCTCGGCCGAAAATCTAACTGGTATTGCTCGTTTATTGCGCAGCTACAGTTTGCCGGCCCTAGAAAATATGGCGCTCTGGCACGAACGTGATATTTCACACTCAAGCGTTGAGCGCGTTCTCTTGCCCGACGCTTTTATTGTTGCTGACTATGCTCTTAATCGGCTGGCCGAATTGCTCGGTAAGCTGCATGTTGATAAAGAGCAGATGCAGAAAAATATAGATCTCTCGCGCGGCCAGCTATTCAGCTCGCAGCTTTTGCTGTTATTGGTAAAAGGCGGCCTTTCGCGCGATGAGGGCTATACTTTGGTGCAAGAGCTGAGTCACAGTCTCAAAGTCGGCGAAAACCTAAAAGACAAAATACTTCGAGATGCGCGCACTAAAAAAATTGTGAAAAAATCGGATGTCGAGGCTCTCTTTAAGGGCGCGCATTATCGCGATCGGTTTGAAGAAATAATCAAGAGGGTCACTCGATGACAAAACAAGACGCGAGGCTCGATGTGGCCGTCTTAAATAAGTTTGCCAAAGCTGAGTTGCTCTACGAGGGCAAGGCCAAAACTGTTTACAAAATTGAAGGCGAAGACAATCTGCTTTGGCTTGATTACAAAGACAGTCTTACGGCGTTCAATGCGCAGAAGAAAGGTTCGTTCGAGAATAAGGGCGGGGTTAATCGCGAGATCACCTCAATTATTTTTCGTTTCTTAAATCGTCGAGGGGTAAAGAGCCACTGGGTGGGTGATCGCGACGGCAATGCAATGATTTGCGAAAAACTGACGATGATCCCGCTTGAAGTTGTAGTTCGCAATAGCGTCGCGGGTAGTTTGGCAAAAAAAATCGGCGTTGCCGAAGGGGCTGAGATTAAACCGCCGCTGGTTGAGTTTTATTACAAAAACGACAAGCTCGAAGACCCGTTTATAAGCGATGACCAAGCGCTTTTTCTTAAATGTGTAGAGGGCCAAAACGATTTAAATGAACTCAAAGAAAAAGCGCGGGTTATTAATCAAGCGCTGATTGAGTTCTTTTCACGTCTTGGCGTGAAGTTAATAGATTTTAAAATTGAATTTGGTCGCAACGAGCGAAGTGAAATTGTGCTTGGTGATGAGATCACTCCTGACTCTTGTCGACTTTGGGATATTAAAACTGGCGAGCGACTCGATAAAGATCGTTTTCGCCGAGATTTAGGTCGCGTGGCTGAAAGTTATCAAGAAGTATTGGGTCGAATTCGCGCCGTGTGGGGGGGCTGAGGTATGAAGATTGGTGTAAGAATAATGCCAAAAAATGAAGTGCTCGATTCTCAAGGCCGCGCGGTTGAGCGCACGTTGAAGCAGAACAAGAAAGCCTTTGCCGAAAAACTTAAAGGCTGTCGAGTCGGCAAATACGTTCTGCTTGAAGTTGATGAGGCCGACAAGTCGAAGGCCATTGCGCGCGCGACCGAAATTGCAGAATTTGTTTTGTATAATCCATTGACCGAGACTTATGAAATAGAGGTTCTCTCGTGATTGGCGTTGTGCGATTTCTTGGTACCAACTGTGACCAAGATGTTTTTGAGGCTGTTCACCAGGTGGGGCTGAAGCCTAAGTGGGTTTGGCATCAAGATCATTTCGATCGAAAAGATTTCGACGCTCTTATTATACCGGGTGGGTTTAGCTACGGTGATTATTTGCGTTGTGGAGCACTTGCAGCGCGCTCACCGGTAATGCAAAGCGTGTCTGAGGCCGCCAAAGCGGGGGTGCCCGTGCTTGGCATTTGCAATGGTTTTCAAATTCTTTGTGAAGCGCAATTGTTGCCGGGCGCTTTACTAAAAAACAATACCCTCCGTTTTAAGGACGATTGGGTTGATTTGAAAATCGTCAATTCGAATGCTCGATTCGGCGGTGCGGGCCTTAAGAAAGCGCACTTACCTATCGCTCATGGCGAAGGCCGTTATTATCTCGAGCAAGACCAAGTGAAACAACTTTTTGATGACGAGCAAGTTTGGTGTGTTTATGAGAAAAACCCCAATGGGTCACTTGAGAATATCGCGGGTGTGATGAATGACAAACACAACGTGGCAGCATTAATGCCGCACCCTGAGCGAGCCATGGCCGAATTTATGGGTGGTGAAGACGGGCGACGTTTTTTTGAGTCGTTATTAACGTAGGTTATATTGGCTGAGTGAATGACATTGAGCGAAAGACATTGAGCAAAAGACATTAAGTGAAAGACTCTAAATGAAAGATTTGGACCGAAAATTAAAAGCCTATCGAATATCCAGCGGTGAGTACGACCGCATTCAGACCTTACTCGGGCGGCCACCGCGAGGCATCGAGTGGGCTTTGTTTAGCGCACTTTGGAGTGAGCATTGCAGCTATAAGAGCTCGCGAGTCCATCTCAAGAATCTATTCAATAAATCACCACGGGTCTTGATGAGTTTTGGCGAGAACGCAGGGGTTGTTGATCTAGGTCGCGGCGAAAAGGTCGCGTTTAAAATGGAGAGCCACAACCACCCGAGTTTTATCGAGCCCTACGAAGGGGCCGCCACCGGTGTGGGCGGAATTTTGCGCGATATTTTCACCATGGGTGCCAAGCCCATTGCGCTGGCAAACTATCTTTGCTTTGGCGAGCCGACAGCGCCGCGAATGGCCAGTCTGGTCGACGGCGTTGTGCGTGGTATTGGTGGGTACGGCAATTGCGTTGGTGTGCCGACGATCACTGGGCAAACGGAGTTTCACGAATCTTATAACAAGAATATTTTGGTCAATGCCTTCGCACTTGGCCTTTTTCGTGAGGGCGAGCCTATTCTTTCGGCTAAGGCACAAGGTGTTGGCAATCTCGTCGTTTATGTTGGCGCGAAAACTGGCAAGGACGGAGTGCACGGCGCCAGTATGGCGAGTGAGGCTTTTGATGACGACAATTCGGCAAAGAAGCCGACGATTCAAAAGGGCGACCCGTTTTATGAGAAACTTTTAATCGAAAGTTGCCTTGAGGTTATGCGCGAAAAACTTGTGGTGGCGGTGCAGGATATGGGTGCCGCCGGCCTTACGAGTTCAAGTTTTGAAATGGCGGCTCGCGGTGAAGTCGGTTTTAATATTCATCTCGATCGCGTGCCATTGCGTGATAGCTCGATGACCCCTGAAGAAATTTTGTTGTCAGAGAGCCAAGAGCGAATGTTGTTGATTGTTGAGCCGAAAAATTTGGCGAAGTTGAAAACGGTTTTTGCCCGATGGGATCTCGATGCAGAAGCAATCGGTGAAGTGACGAAGGGGCCCGAGGTTGAACTTTTTTGGCAAACTGAAAGTCTTTGTCGGCTTGATCCAAAGGTTTTGGTTGACGAGGCGCCGCGCTACGAACGGCCTTTCTATGTTTGGAAGAATAAGAACCGTGTCGAAGAGAGCGACGTTAAGAAGGCAGTTACTCCTGATATTAAGAAAATTTTGACTGTTATGGGCGATGTGCGAGGCAATGGGCGTTCGTGGGTTTTTTCGCAATACGATCAAAGAGTCGGGGCCAAAACGGCGCACGATTGTCGAGACAGTGTGGGCATTCTTCGCTTACCCGACACCGGGCGTGGGCTTGGTATGACGCTCGGCTGTCGACCGTACCTTATGCGCTTTGATGCCAAAGTTGGCGCTATTGATAGCATTGCTTACCCGGCGCTCGAGCTGGCGGCCAAGGGTATTGAGACCATGGCAGCAACGGATTGTCTAAATTACGGCAACCCCGAGCAGCCTGAGATTATGAGCGAGTTTGTCGCGACAATTGAGGGCATGAGCGCCCAGTGTGAAGCTTTGGGGGCGCCGATTATTAGCGGCAATGTGAGTTTTTATAATGAGACGATGGGTGAGAATATCACTTCAACTCCAACCACCGGCCTAGTCGGGGTTTGCGATAGTGTAGAGCATCTTCCGAAGTCGCATTTTGTAAATAAAAATTCTGAAGTGTATTTGCTGTCGAATGTGCAAATGCAAATATCGGGTTTATGGTCAGAGGTGGCACGTTCGCCGACGGTGGGCCACGGTGATATTGATGTTAAATCCCATGCCCGATTTGTCGAGCTCACTCGAAAACTTGTGAGTGAGATTCGGCTTGAGGCCACTCGCGTCGTTGGTAAATTTGGGTTGGGTTATGCACTGGCCCGTATGTGTGAGGGGCGGCTTGGCTTTGCGGTCGATACTGCGGCTCTTCGATCTTCGGGTATTCAATCGTCTGATTTTTTTGTCGAAAAACTTTACCAGGCCATCTTGGTGGTTAACTCTGATCACGCACTCAAGTTGCGCGAAAGATTCAATGAACTTGCCGGTGGCGCTCAAGCGCCAATCAAACTTGAGCGTTTAGGGACAGTGGTCGAAGACAAATTCAGTTTGGGTGACAACCTCGACTGTAAGGTGAGTGAGATTCAATCGGCCTATCAGACTTCTTGGGAGGTGCTCATTGCCGGGCTTTCGTGATGAATGTGCGATTTTCGGCATCTGGGGTGACCCCGAAGCGAGTCGAATGACCTACCTTGGCCTCTATGCTCAACAGCACCGAGGGCAAGAGTCATCAGGCATTGTCAGTCTTAAAGAAGACGGCGGCACGCACTTAGTGCATAAGGGTCTCGGCCTTGTGGGTGACGTTTATACAGAAGAGCATCTGAGTGGTCTTGTGGGCTCAGCTGCGATCGGGCACAATCGCTATTCAACGACGGGTGCAAACTTAATTGCAAATGCTCAGCCTTTGACTGCGAATTTACGCTCGGGCCCTGTGGCTATTGCTCACAACGGCAATATTATCAACGGCAGTCAGCTGCGCGAAGCGCTGATCACTCGCGGGTCGATTTTTCAAGGTAGCAACGACACCGAAGTCGTTTTGCATTTGCTTTCTCGTAATAGCAGCGCTGACGTCATTCGTTGTTTGAAAGAAGCGGCGAACGAGTTGGTGGGCGCTTACAGTTTTGTCATAATGACCCACGATCGTTTAATTGCGATGCGCGACCCTCTCGGCTTTCGGCCGTTGGTTCTTGGCTCGCGCAAATTAGAAGACGGTTCGAGCGCCACCGTGTTGGCATCTGAGACCTGTGCTCTCGATTTAATCGGAGCCGATCTGGTTCGCGAAATCGAGCCGGGTGAGATTTTTTGGGTCGACAAAGATGGTCAGCATTCAGAACGATTGGCGGTAAAAGGCGAAAAAGCGGCCACCGCCCATTGTGTTTTTGAGCATGTTTATTTTTCGCGCCCTGACAGCGTGGTTTTCGGCAAGAGTGTTTATGAGGCCAGAAAATCAATGGGCCGCGAATTGGCCAGAGAGAGTGCTGTCGATGCTGACATGGTTATACCAGTGCCAGACAGCGGTCTGCCCGCAGCTCTGGGCTATTCTGGCGAAAGTGGTTTGCCGTTTGAGCTTGGTATAATTCGCAATCACTACATTGGTCGAACGTTTATTCAACCCAGTCAGAGCATTCGAAGTTTCGGGGTCAAAATTAAATTGAATCCGCAATCAAAGGTTTTGGCCGGCAAACGAGTTGTGGTCATAGATGATTCGCTCGTGCGAGGGACCACGTCGCAGAAAGTGATTCAATTAATTCGCCACGCTGGGGCCAAAGAAGTGCATTTTCGTCTGGCTTCGCCGCCGACAGTGGGCTCGTGCTTTTACGGGGTCGACACCCCTCATCGTTCGCAACTAATTGCTGCGAGCAAAAGCATCGAAGAGATTGGTAAATTTATTGGTGCCGACACTTTGGCCTATTTGTCACCCGACGGTATGCTTCGCGCCGTTGATGCTTCAAAGACGCGCGGCTTCTGCGCCGCCTGTTTTACCGGAAAATATCCAACCGAACTTTTTGGGGCTGATCGTGAGTAGAAAAGCAGTGAAGATCTCAAATAGAAAACCTTTGGGATGGCAGCCTTTAAAAATTGGTGACGTGGTTGATGTTGTGGCCCCAGGCTTTGGTATTTCAAATGAAAGCCTCGAGCAGGCGAAAAAGTTTTTGGTCGATTTAGGTCTTAAGCCACGAGTGCCAGCTGATATATTTGGCCCAGATGTGCTTTGTGCGCAGGCCGATTCGGTTCGCTTGCGGCATTTAAAAGCGGCTTTGGTGGCGAAAGATTCAAAAGCGGTTTGGTGTTTGCGGGGCGGTTACGGGGCGATAAGACTTGTTGAGCCACTTTCGAAATTAAAGGCCCCGGCCCTTTCTAAAATTTTTGTCGGCTACAGTGATTCGACAACGATTCACAATTTTCTAAACCAATATTGGGGTTGGGCGACCTTGCATGGCCCTTTGCTTGATCGTCTTGGCCAACACACTTTGCCGCTCGATCAAGTGAATGAAGCTCTCGACGTGGTTTTTGGTCGCGTTGAAAATGTTGTTCACAGCGGTTTAATGCCGCTGAATGCAAAGGCTCGCGCCAAGCGCACGCTGCGCGGTCGAGTCTTTGGTGGCAATCTTACGGTGACGCAATCGCATTTGGGCACGGCGTTTCAGGTGACTCCGAAAGAGGCTGTCTTGGTTTTTGAAGACATTGGCGAACGCGGGTATCGCGTCGATAGAATATTGGTTCAACTTGAGCAGGCCGGCTATTTTGCTTCAACCCGCGCCGTGGTCTTTGGCGAGTTTGTTGGCGGTGAAGAGAAAGATGGCAGCGAGAGCATTTCAGCAGTGATTCAACGCTTTGCTGATAATGCTGGGTTTGCCGTTTTTCGAGGGCTTAAGGCAGGCCACGGGCAGAGTCAGCGAATGGTGCCGTTTAACACCATTTGCGAATTGAGATGTGGTGACATCGGCGAGCTTAAAATTGCAAGCGGCGCCCAGGCATCAACGACCGGGGCAAAGCCGAAGGCAAGGCGTAAGAAATGAGCTCACGGCTCGAAAAAATTCTGACTGAAAAAATCGTAAATGAGGTGGCTGCGAAGGGCGGTCTCGCGGCTTTCACGCCGGGCCTGAAGATTCAGGTTGTGCAGAGTGGTCGACTCAAGGTTTCTCTCGAGATGGGTGAGACTTTTCAGTATTACGATTTGGCATCACTGACGAAAGTTATTTTTGCCACCACAGCGATGATGCGTTTGGTGGACACAAATCGCATTCACATTGGCAAAGGCAAGGCGGCTGGCGATCGCGTGCGCCAACATTTGCCATGGTGGCCGCACAGGCAAACAACGGCAGTGAATGTATTGTCGCACTCGGCGGGGCTCTCGGCCTGGGCGCCGATCTACAAAGAAATTCGAAAGCGCGGGTTGAAATCTCATTCGGCAAAATATGATTTTCTTCAAAAATTTCTGGCCCGACAAAAGCTCGCTCGCAGTAAAAAAGCCGTTTATTCAGACCTTGATTTTTTGCTCTTAGGGTTTTTGATCGAAGAGGGTTTTGGCCGAAGCCTTTTAGACTGTTGGCATCATCTTGGGCTGCAGACCGAAATGTCATCCTTGCATTTTTGCGTCAACAATCGCCCGGTGCATTCTCGGCAGCAATATGCTCCGACAGAGAAATGCCCTTGGCGAAAAAAGATTCTGCGCGGTGAAGTTCACGACGATAACACTTGGGCGCTTGGCGGTGTTAGCAGCCACGCTGGGCTGTTTGGTTCGATTGATGACGTCACACACTTTGGCCAGCTTTTGCGACGCGGGTTTTATGGTGCAAGGCAATCGTTGGCCGCGCCAGAGACCATTCAGCACTTTGTTCGTCGCGCCATTGACCGAAAGTGGGGAGACTGGGCTCTCGGCTTTATGATGCCGACTTCTGGCAGCGCCAGTTGCGGACGATATTTTTCGTCGAGTTCAGTGGGGCACACTGGTTTTACTGGCACTTCGCTTTGGTTTGACCCGAAGCGTGACCTGTTGGTGACGATTCTCAGCAATCGCGTTCACCCCACCCGCGACAACAGAAATTTTGTCGCTTTACGACCTCGTTTGCACGACTTAATTGCTGAGTCGCTTTAGCTCTCCAAAACCCTCGTTTTGGCACATCAATTGTACGCTATTAACCCATGCACGTGAATGTGGCTCTCTTCTTTCGTAAAGCGTCTCGCGTCTTTGTGTTAAGTGCCATTTTTTGGCACTTTGGCTCATTTGCGCTGGCCCAATCAACGGATGGAGACGAGGGCGGCTCAAAGAGCGCCAGAAGTGGGCGGCATCTCTACCTGGTGGTCAGCCATGAAGTCACAAAGATTATAGAATGTGACATCGCCAAAGATTGCTCAGCTGAGGGCCAAAAAGACGGAGTGGTCTATTATTCGATCCCACTATTTCTGAAAAACTTTGAATTTAATTTTGCTGATTTTCGGAAGTCTCCCGTTCTCGATCGTGCCATTATTGCGGCGAATCGTTTAGCTAGTTTAAAAGATCAAAGCATTGAGAAACGACAATTTGAACTAGATAAAATCAGTCAAGACCTAGCGTTATCATCTGAAGACATAAGGTTCGCCGGGTTTTTGCTGAAACAGAATGCTCTTAGCGCTGGTCAGGTTCGCGAATTGAGTGCCGGCTTGAGATTTCAGGCTCGAGATCTTTTGCGGCTTAATGATCTTTTAGCGCTTGAGTCGGCCAATTCGATTTATCGAGATGACGCCAATGTTTTTAGTCTTCAGGAGTGGCAATATATCTATGCCGCTCTTCATGGTCGGGCCGATATAAATGGCCGAGCTCAAGGCTTACACCGGGTTGATCTTTTGACAGTGCCGGCCCCATTTCGGTCGCACCAAATTAGAATGACCGAAGTTTCAAACTATCTCGATCGCGATCAGCAATATTTTAATGTTCGATTTAAAGAGGTTCAGGGGCTGCGCTCGAAATTGAATCCGGCTGAGCAAGAAGAGTTTGTTGAGATGACTTGCAATAGTATTCGCACTTATTTTTTGAAGGACGCCGCGTACCCGAGTTTTGATCCGTTTATGCGACCAGACAGTATCGAGCTTGTTAGTTTCTTCATTGATCACTCTACCGAATCGCAACGCAGTGCCTTTGTTGTCGATTTCGTTCGCAAGATGATAACGTTTGATACGCACAATTCTGCCCAACCCAAACTTAAGTTGGCTCGAGCTGTAATCGCGCCGAATTTGGCGCTTATCAAAGCAAACCCAGGGTTGTCGGCTGAACTATTTCACATTGTGGTAGAAGGTCAAAAGTATGACCCTCTCGTTGAGTTTGATTTTGTCGACGAGCTTTTTGAAGTTTGGCAAGAGCAGGGGCTTTTTAATAGTGCCAAGCTTCATAAAGCGATACTTGGTCGATTCGAAGAGATTTTAAAAGCCTGGGATCGTAACTTTACGAACTACGAATGGTTTGTCATCGATTGGGCTCCGCGAATTGATCAATACAAGAAGTTGCTTCCGCTTGAGAGCCAAGACGGTGTTCTGAGTCGCGTGTTGACTGGCAAATTGGGGCTGGCTGATCGGCACCCGACTATTCGACAGGCGAATCAAAAAACGCTGATTGCGCTGCTTGAGTGGGTGGCTCCATCGAGTTTAAGCTCCGGCCAATTAAAATCTCGATTGATTATAATAGCAAAGGCTTGGGCCGTGAGTTTGCCTCGGTCTGAAGATAGCTATCCCGAGTTTGAGCACCGCTTGACCGATCTAATTGCCAAGACTTTCGCCGGTGACAGCCTGGGTTCCGATGTTCTCATTCGCGCCTTGCAGACCTCTGCCATTTTCAAGCAAACGTCGATCGCTGGGTTTGTACAGAAAATTAAGGGCACCTTGGCGCAGAGTGATAGGGGCGGTAGCGATTTCAATAGCTTCTACGCCAACGAAATCGTGAGGGCGCTTGACGGAGTGTTTAACACAGCCTCTGATGGGCATGGGGGCTACTTGCCGCTCGACCCCATAAAAGAGCGCGAGGCCTTATCGCTCTATCGCGACTTTCGAGTTCGCGGCACCTCGCGAATGAGGTATCAGCTTTCAAGCGAGCAGGTGCGTGCTGCCAAAAATCGCAAATTGGACCACGGGCCACTGTTCGAGGCTTTCGCGGCCGATTTGAAAAAATTTGGTAAATACCCGGCGCTTAACGACGTTCGGCCACCACACCTTTCTTTACTTAATTGCGCAGATTTATTAAAGCCAAGCTCTTAAGTTCTAAATTGTGAATTCACAGATTTCGGTTTAGTATTTTTGCTATGGATTCGACCAATCTCTCATTAAAGCCCGGAGCTCATGTTCACTTTATTGGTATCTGCGGTACCGCAATGGCGAGCCTCGCTGGGCTTATGAATTCAATGGGCTACAAAGTGACAGGCTCAGACCAAAATGTTTACCCGCCAATGTCGACGCAATTGCGTGATCTCGGCATAGTCATTCAAGAAGGTTATAAAAAAGAAAATCTGACTCCGGCGCCTGATTTAGTAATCGTGGGCAATGTCGTTTCTAAAAATAACGAAGAAGTCGTGGCGCTTTTAGCGACCGATATCCAATACACCAGCCTACCAAAAGCGATGGGTCAGTTCGCGATTGGTGAGCGGCATTCGATTGTTGTCGCCGGCACGCATGGTAAAACGACAACCACCTCGATGATGGCGAAAGTGGCAGATCAGTGTGATTTGCGGCCCGGCTATATGATCGGTGGCATACCAATTGATTTCGGCCGATCTTTTCGAGTTTCTGAGGGCAATTATTTTATTATCGAAGGCGACGAATACGACACGGCCTTTTTCGACAAAGTGCCGAAGTTCATTCACTATCGTCCGCACTCTGCAATTTTAACGAGCATTGAATTTGATCACGCTGATATTTATAAAGATCTTGATGCTGTTAAGGCCGCTTTTCGTATGTTGATCGAGCGAATGCCAAAAGACGGGTTGCTCATAGCCTGTGCCGACAGCGACAATGTTTGCGAGCTCGCTGAAGAGGCCAAGTGTCGAGTTGTGTACTATGGCGCCCACAATGGCGATTATATTATTCGCAATCGCCAAATCATTGATGGTCGAAATCATTTTACCGTTGAGCATAAAAATCATAACATCGGCGATATCGCGCTTAAACTGCCCGGTGAGCACAATGCGCTCAATGCTTTAGCGGTGTTTGCCTTGGCTCGCGAATTGGGTTGGCCAACTTCAGGAGTGCTTCAAGGGCTCGCCAATTTTCAAGGGGTTAAACGTCGGCAAGAAGTGATCGGCACCCCAGCCGGTGTCACTCTTATCGAAGATTTCGCCCACCATCCAACAGCGGTGAAGGTGACCATCGATGCGATTCGAGAAAAATATTTGGCCACTGGCACGGGTCGACTGTTTTGTTTATTCGAACCGCGCTCGGCCACTTCTCGGCGGCGAGTGTTTCAACGAGATTATGTAGCGGCCTTTGATAACGCTGACTTAGTGATGATTGCTAAAGCATTTGATCAATCTAAAATTGTCGAAACCGATCGATTTTCGACGGCTGAATTGGTGCGCGATCTTTTAATGTCAGGTCAAACCGCCTGCGAATTTGACAGCGTTGACGAAATTGTCACCGAGGTTCGCAAAGACGCCCGCAAGGGTGATGTAGTGCTGATAATGTCCAACGGCGGTTTCGGCGGCATTTACCAGAAACTCAACACTGTGCTAAAAGGTACGCCGTAACTTTTTTCCAATCAATCACTGTGGCCTGTTAGGCATCTGACGATTTGGGCCTCACGCTGGGCTCTTTTTATTTTTAGTGGAGTATCTGTGGATCGAAACAGTTTCAGTCTACAGACGGCGGCCCCCAGTAGCGGGACAGTTGCTGAAACCAGCCACAGGGGCCGAGACCCGGTCTTGTTAATTCTCCACAAAAAAAGAAAGATCAGCTTACGCTGACTAAACTTTAGACAATCCTGTAATTGCCTCACGAGCCCTTCGTGTCGGCTGATTTTCAGCTCAAAAAATGTTAATCTGGGCCCCATTTTAGCAGGAGAAATTGTGAAAAACGTTTCAAAGTTACTAGCGGCGCTTACGGCACTTACAACACTATTTACCGCAGGCGTTATCGTCATACCGGCTTCGGCTGGCGATATTAAGTGCGGGCCGCTATTGAGTCAGCAAGTGAGCCAAAATGGTGGCGGCCAAATGCTCGGCTCGGTCATCACCCGCAACACTTTGCTTTTAAGCAGTTCAAGTGGAGTAAAAATTCGTTCGCCTTTTTTAACGGCAGATATGGTTCGACGTTTTGACACGCTTGAAAACCGAAGTGCTATTCTTTTGCAAATTGGTCAGGCTGGCAGCGCCGTTTGGTATGGCTTTAAGATCCCGACAGCGGATGTTGCGTTTTTAAAAGAGGGCTATTCGAATGCAACCTTTGACCATACCAATGCTTATCGAGACCGCCAGACGCTTGCTGTGAAAGGCTCAACGTTGACGATGGCCACGCGGCGCGATTTGCGCCCCACGAATGGCGTTATTTATTTGAATGTTGTTCAGATCGAGGCAAGCTCGGTAAACCCCAAAAAAAATATCAAATGGGTGCGAAGCCTTACCTATTTTAAAATCAACGATGAGCCTTTTTCGCTTGGCCCGATGAATGAGTATGGCTCGGTGCCGTCGGATGTCGCGATGCCGACGGATGATTTTATCGATCAGGCCGGGCTCTAAGATTACTGCGTTGTCGTGGCCGTAATCGTGACGGTGTCTTGATAGCTGCCGGCAATAGCAAGAGTTGATAAATTGCCAATCACAACTTTAACCGGGTAACCCAAACCGTTCATGGCCGTGGTGCCCGAGCCGGTTAGAACGGGTGCGACCCCGGTCGGGTCGGCAAGTACGTTGTTAACGTAGAGTTGGTAGGGCACATACGAATTGGCAGTGAGATGTTTCATTCGGCCGTTGTTGGTCGAGGTGGTTGTGATGCTAAAGCCCGAGTTGGTTCGAAGCCTCAAATCAAATCGAGAGACTTGGCCCGTCGAGATATTGCCGAAATTAATGGTTTTCGTCGTGGCGAGATCTTGAAAGACGCCGCCTGAGTCGACGAGAGAGAGCGCAATAATAGTCGCGGTTGTAATGCTTACTGAAACTGGAGCACTTACGTCGGGCGGTGCCGTGAATGCTGTGGCGACAGCGCCCTCATAGGCGTTGATGACAAAGTTATCGGTAAAGGTGCCTGAGGTCACGAGCACTGGCGATACTGCCGAAGTGTAGGGGATATCAAAATAATATTGTACGATCTGCGGGTTTGAGCCGGGTGGCAAGGTCACCATAATGACATCATTAGCCGAGGCAACGTCAGGCACGTCTTTAAGAATTAGCGATTTGCCGCTGTCTGAATAAAGTTGATAATTTAACTGTGCGCCGCCATTAGCGGCGTAGCGAGTGTAGCTGCCCGAGCTACCTTTGGTAAAGCCAAGCCCAAATGTGCAGGCAGCCGGGTTGGTTTTAGCGACTGTTACCGAGATCGCTTGTGTCGTCCAGTTCATATCCCAATTAAGATTCAGATTGCTCGCGGTAAGCGAAAGCCCGCAGGCGGCCTGGGCCGCGTGGCAAAAACCAAAAGCCAAAAGAAATCTCAAACTCAACTTCGAAACGAAGATCGTTATTTTTCTCATTAGTGTTTTCTCGCTTTTATTTTAATTGGGCCAAGATCAAAATCTGAACCGGCAGACTCGGGTATGGTGAAGTCAACTGGGTCGTACTCATCATCATTTAAATTTAAGCGATAGCGACCATGACGAAAACCCTCTGAGCGAATCAAGCCGCTCTTATTGGTAAACACAGTGACCACTTCTTTTGAGGGGTCGTCTAGAAAAGTGGCTTGGCCGACAATCATGGCGGCAGGGGTGCCATCTTCATGTGCTAACTGAACTTTGAAATAGATCGTCGCCTCGGTGCCGATCGGTATTGCATAACCAGAATGATAGGGCGGGTTGACGGTGCAATGGTCGACCGGCAGTGAGGCCCCCTGATTGAGATTTTTTTGACCTAGCACCTGGTTCAAGGCCAAGTTTTATATTTGCCGTTAAAACCAACGCGATCAATTGCGAAAGAAAACTTAGTCGAGAACGTCGCGCGCCCCAATGAAAATTCGCTGCAGCCGCGCCCCTCGGTCGAACAAGAAATTAAACAAGAAGGCAATGTCCTGATATATGTCGTCAACGAAAGAGCGCCTTGGCTCTGGATGGTGGCGAGAGATCTTTACGCCGACCCTTCGTGGGCTGGGCAAATTGCTAAATGGAATGGCCTATCGATCAACTCAACACTTCAGCTAGGTCAGAAGCTTCGAATAGAAAAAAAGCCAACGGCGACGGTTGAAGAGGGCACTGCGGTGTTGATCGAATATTGGCGCAAGGCTGGCAATCAGCAATTGGTGGTTCGCCTCGGCGGCGGGCTTTTGCATGAAATCAAAACCGCGCAAATGGCCGAATAGCCACGAGCAAAAAAACCGGCGGCACCGCCCCCAGTCGTCGCGCGACCTGTGATTGTTGCAGAGCCAAAGATTCGCGCTGAGCCAAAGATCGAAGCGCCTGCCAGTAGACCCGCCAAGGTCGCAGCAAAAACAAAAGTTGTCGCGCCGCCTAGGTTTCCGGCGTCGAGCGAGAACACGCCGTTGACGGCGAAAGAGCGTGTCGCTCCGCCAGGCTCTGAACCGATGAAGCAAGAGTATTGGCTCGGGCCTGACGTCGATAAAATCATCGAAAATATCTCTAAAAAATTAGATTCGAAGAAATAAAATCCCCCGAAATTATCCGAACTAACAACGACTACATCCGCATCAATCCGTAGCCGGACGCTAAAACAATTTTATTTTAAATGAAAGTAGAACGAGGTTTGCAAAGGCCAAACCTCGTCGTGGATCCCCCTTCTGTAGATGAAGGAGGTAACCAATGGAGAAGCACACCCGTGTTTCTAAATTCGGCAAGGCGATCGCAAGACTTGAGTTGGCACTGACAATTATTTTAATAGTGCTTAAGATCTTGTTGCTCGTTTTGAAGCTGGTCGCAATTTCGAGGGCTTGAGAGTGTAGATGACAGGTCTTTGGGCTATGCTTTCACTGATGTCAATTGCAGTGGCGGGGTGAAGCGACACTGGTGTTCAGTTGGCGAAAAATCGGAATATTTAGGTGATCGATTAGGGGCAACCGAGGGCCGTCCATTTCGCGTTAAAATCGGACTCGTTCACCTCGTCAACGGAAGCTTGGATCAAACTAATTTGTGTCTCTGAGCTGTCTTCGGTGCCGCGCCAATAAATTTGTTTTTCGGCTTTGATTTGATGGCCGACGACCCAGTTCTTATCCTCAATTCTCACATTGCCTCTGGCCGTTTCGAACCTCATTGAAAATTCGAGGTAGTCCCAATTCCAAGAATCGCCTTTGAGTTGGCCTGTGCCGCTTAAAGGCCCGGTCGCAAAGCCTGAGTCCGTAGAAATATCGGTGATTAGATTGCCGTCGACCTTCATGTAAACTGGCGACAGCTCTGCCGGTGAGCCTGC
Source organism: uncultured Bdellovibrionales bacterium (assembly GCA_903833275.1). GTDB lineage: Bacteria > Bdellovibrionota > Bdellovibrionia > Bdellovibrionales > UBA1609 > RBG-16-40-8. Next base: position 54,951 of record CAILEP010000008.1, on the reverse strand, counting down.
TTTTTTGACACACGCAATCTCACTTAAGAGATTCTGGCTTGGTGAATACGATTTTTTTAACACGAGCTCTTCATCAAATTGCGAATTATCACGAGTCGATTTGCGAACCTCGAGCCCGATGTAATAAAGTGATCGATCGTCTGTTGAGCTGAAAGCTGGGTTATGAAAGGACAAAAGCGCGGCAAGCAAAAACCACATTCGCATAAATGATTTCCTCGATTAATGAATCACAATCCAACCGATATGACCTTGGCGAACCCAAGTGGCGATTTCTGAAATTTCGTATTCGTTGGCGACGGCGACGCAACCGTCAGTCCAATTGACCCAGGTGTTGAGATCGCCGATCCAGTTGAGATAGTCGATCGGGCCGTGAAGGCCAACATCGCCGCCGGTGTATCCTTGGGCTTTTTGTTGGGCGGTCGGATAGCCGATCGGTATAAAAATAAAAAATCTTTCAGATTCTCGGGGGGCACCCAAGCGGTAGCGCCCGATGGGGGTGCGCGAATCGCCCTGGATGTGCTTGTCTGTTCCACCGCGGCCAAAAGACACTGTGTAGGCCTTCATGAGATGAAGGTTCGAGCACAAATAGAGCTGAGATTGATTGAGGTCGACTTCAAGGTAATTTGCTCGTTGGTCGCAGGGGCGCGCCCAGGTCAAATTCGAAGCCGTTAAGAGCAAAAACATCACGAAAAGTTTAAGTCTGTTCATGTCTCACAACTATCGAACCTTGCGCCCGGCGTCAACAGATGACCTGTGGGGTGGAGCATATGAAAAACACATGTGAAATTAGACGTGAAAATACTACGTAATAAGTCTTCGTGATAAGTCTTCGCAATAGATCTGACCCGGGGGGGCATTTGGCAGAGGTTACCATTACGGCAAAGATGACGCCGTTGATGCAGCAATTTTGGCAAATAAAGAACCAACATCTCGATAAAGTTTTGTTATTTCGCATGGGAGATTTTTACGAAATGTTTCATGATGACGCCAAAACGGCCGCGCCAATTCTCAATATCGCGCTCACATCACGTAATAAAAAATCAGATGAAGAAACCCCGATGTGTGGCGTCCCTCACCATTCAATCGCGGGCCCGATCGGTAAACTTTTGGCCGCCGGTCTGCGCGTGGCTCTGTGCGATCAACTTGAAGACCCCGAGCTTGCCAAGGGTCTTGTGCGTCGCGGGGTCACTCGAATTTTAAGCCCAGGGATGGTTTACGACCCCGAAAGCATCGAGCAAAAAACCGCCAACTATGTTGCGGCTTTTGACGAAAGTCATCTCAGCTATATCGACGCCACCACCGGCGAGGCCTTTTTCTTTGATTTAGAAAACACCGCGCAAGCGTTCTCGGTCATGGCCCTGCTCAGACCCACCGAGCTTGTGGTGACGCGCGCTCAAGATCGCGATTTTCGCGAGGCACTTTTAAGCCTTAATATTTCGATGCTCACGCGCAACGATGCTTTCGAAAACGATTGGCCCGAGCGATTTGCCACGGCCAACGAATCGGCCAAGCGGCTTTTGACTTATACAGTTTCAATGCAGGGGCCGCAAATGCTTGCGGCCTTGCGAGCATTTGAGCGCCGCAGTTTGTCGACGCGTATGTCGATTTCGTCCAATGTTCTAAAGCATCTCGAAGTGTTTGAGTCTTATCGTGGCGAAGAGGCCGGCAGTTTGTTTTCGGCTATTAATCGCACTCGCACCTCGAGTGGCGCCCGCCGATTGAAGAATTGGTTGCGCTTTCCGCTGACAGACAAAACTGAAATCAACGAGCGACTCGATCAGGTTGAGTCTTGGGTCAAGCGCCCAGGTGATCTCAAGATTTTGCGTCAAACTTTGGGCCAAATGGGCGACATCGAACGTCGACTGGCGAAAATCTCTTACCACAATTGTCATGTGCGCGATCTCGTGGCACTCAGACAGAGCCTTGAAATCGGTATGGTCTTGCGAGATTTTTGCCCACGTTTGACGGGCGAACTTTCTCAGGCGGTGCAAAATATTGCCGAGAGCATCACCCAGCAGATGGTCGATGACCCTCCACTCAACACCAAAAACGGCGGGTTTATTCGTCGCGGGGTGCGCGCTGATCTCGACGAACTCATCACTCTATCAGAAGAAAGTCAGACTTTGCTTTTGGCGCTTGAAGCGCGCGAAAAAGAATCGACCGGCATTTCGAGCCTTAAGGTGCGCTACAACAGTGTGTTTGGTTATTACATTGAGGTCACAAATACTCATCGCGAAAAAGTGCCTGACCATTATAAGCGCAAGCAAACTCTCGCCAATGCCGAGCGCTACTTAACTCAAGAGCTCGAAGAGCTTGAGACCAAAATACTTTCAAGTCGCGATCGTCGGCTCAATCTCGAAGAACAAATGTTTCAAGAGCTGCGCTCTGAAGTTTTGCGTCAGGCCCCGTTTTTGATGATGGCGGCTGAGCAATTTAGCGAACTCGACGTGGTTACGAGCGCAGCCTGGCTTGCGATTGAGCAGCGCTACTGCCGCCCAACGTTTGTGCCCGCAGCGGAGCTTGGGGGCGCTTACGACCAATCGAGCCAGGGCCTCGAGCTAAGTGGCTCGCGCCACCCCGTCGTCGAGCAAGAAGTGAAGCGCACGTTTGTGCCAAATAAAATTCGCCTCGAGCCCGGCGGCTGCTTGTTGCTGACCGGCCCGAATATGGCCGGCAAAAGTACTTTGATGCGACAAGTGGCGGTGACCGCCCTCATGGCGCAAATTGGGTTTTTTGTGCCAGCTTCAAGTGCGCGTTTGCCGATTTTCAAAAAGGTCTACACTCGTATCGGAGCCAGCGATTTATTATCGGCCGGGCTTTCAACTTTTATGGTCGAGATGACTGAAACGGCTGAAATGCTAAAGGGGGCAGGGGCCGAAACCCTAGTGATCTTAGATGAAGTCGGCCGCGGTACATCGACCTATGATGGTATGAGTTTGGCCCAGGCGATTTTAGAATATCTTTTGCGCGAAGCACGGGCCTATACTTTTTTTGCCACGCACTATCACGAAATGACTTCGCTCAGCGAAGTGCATAAGCAAATTCACAATGCCCATATGAGCGTCGAAGAAAAGGGCCACGAGATTCAGTTCTTGTATACTTTGAAGTCGGGCCCGGCCAATCGATCGTACGGCATTCAAGTCGCGCGACTTGCTGGCTTGCCACATTCGGTGATTGAGCGGGCGCAAAAACTTCTTGGCGAGCACGAGTTACGTCGCGAGCAAGGCGAAAAGGCCCAAGACTTTGATTTGCCACTTTTTCAGCAGATGCGTTCGCAAGAGCTTTCGTAATGGCCAGTCGAACCTTTTTGGGTGATGCCGATCTAGCGGCCGCGCGATTGCAGCTTTCTTCAAAGCCTCAGTCGGGCCATTTGCGCCCCGAATCGGTTCGCAAAAATTTTCTACTCACCACTCCGTTTGAATTTTCTGAGTGGTTGGGTACGCGGTTGCTTGCGCGCTTGAGCCAACACCCGAACTGGAGTCGTTCGCGACCCGTGGCCCTCGGCTCTTGGGCCCGCGGCGAGCTCTGTGCAAAGTCTGATATCGATCTACTTTTTCTCGGCGACGAAGCCATCGTTAAGCCACTGGTCGATGATTTCAGTGCTGAAGGCCTCAAATTGCGCTACCGCGTGCCCTTTGACCAAAGTGATTGGACGGTCAATGTCGAGCCCTTCGATATTTTAGCCTTGTATTCGGCACGGGCCTTCTCATCAGCGGATGGCCCGGCCATTGCGCAGCAAATAGACAAAATTAACGGGCGCGGTGTTCGCTACATCCGATCGCTATGTGCGGCGATGTTTGCCGAACGCGAGGCTCGAGAGAAACGCTACGATTCGATCGCCAATTATCTTGAGCCCAACTTAAAACATGGCAGTGGCGGCTTGCGTGACCTCGAACAGGGCTTATTGCTACAGAAGCTTTTTCGCCTGCCAGACAAAGAGGCTGAGCGTCTTAAAAGCTTTAAAAGTTTCTTTCTGATGATTCGCCATTATCTGCATTTGCACGACGCCGCCGACATTTTGGTCGGCCCGTCGCAAAAAGATCTTGCTGAGTTTCTGAACTACCCGTCGGTGCAAAAATTCATGAGTGAGCTTGAATACTCGCTTCATGAGGTGAGTTTTTTCGCTGATTGGTACGCTGAACTGGTTCGTAAGCCCAAAAAAGAACGCGACATTCAGAAGAAAAATGTAAAGTCGACCGATGGCGCCTTCGCTTTGATCGCCAGCGACGCCTCTTTGAGCGCTCAAAAAAAGGTGCGAGATGCTGACCTTGCGCCCCTTCTGCGCACGGCCGAGCGAGACAAGTCACTGGCCGCGACATTAAAAAAACACTTTAACCCGCAAATGGGCCTTAAAACTCTCGAGGGGCTTTTTCGCTCGCAATTAATGGCACGGGTGATACCAGAGCTCGAGCGCGTGACCGGGCTGGTGCAACATGATCAGTATCATCGTTACAGCGTTGATGCTCACACGTTGCAGGCCACCCGCGAAGTATTACGCGTTAGGGCCACTCCCAAGATTTTAGGGGTTCTTGCGCCGATTGCCTCCGCGTTAAACTCGCAGGGTTGGGAGGTTCTTTTGTGGTCGGCGCTTTATCATGATCTTGGCAAGGGCAGTGACGGAGATCACTCAACTGTGGGTGCCCGTATTGTTAAGCGCGACTTCATAAAATTTGGTTTGCCGCTAAAACTGACTACTCAGGTCGCCTGGTTGGTGCAAAACCATTTGATTTTGTCGCAGGCCGCTTTTCGGCGCAATATTCAAGACCCCGCGACTTGGGCTGATCTTTTTAAGCGGGGAGTGCGCGACCAGCGCATTTCGCTGCTCACTTTATTTACCGCCATTGATATTCGGGCCACCAACCCTGACGCTTGGAATGAGTGGAAGCAAAAACTGCTTTTTCAACTGGCCCGCACCCTCGAATCGCCTTCAGCCGACCACCTCAATCAATTTTTGGTTTATGCCGAGAAAAAACGCGTCGCAGTTGCTCGCGAGTTTATCGACCATTTAGAACCGCAGGTCGTCGAAAGTCTTTCGCCGAGTGTTTTACTCGCGGATTACAAAAAGCTTCTGAAAGCTAAGAATGATTTGCCGCCCCTGGTCGTTTCGGCACGCAAAAAGAGCACTGAAGTTTGGGTCAGGTTGCATTCGCGTGTTGATCGCCCCGGGTTGTTTGTTGATTTTGCCACCCAATTGCACGGCGCTGGATTGAATGTGCAAGAGGCTTTCGTGCAAACCTATGGGCAGTACGGCGCTTACGATTGGTTCAAAGTGAAGAGTGATCGCCGGGTGTCTTCGCTCAAAAATATATTAGCGCAGGCGAGTCGGCAGAGAGCGCAAATCAGTAGCGAAGCGATTAAATTTCAGACGATCGAGCTTGTTTCTGAGAATGAAAATACGGTGACGATTAGCTTTCGGGGGCGCGACCAAAGGGGCGCGATGTTGGCCGCGGCCCAGGCTATTTATCGGGCCGGTTTTGAGATCGTTTCGGCGAAAGTTCACACTTGGGGCCGACAAATTGATGATGTTTTTACCTTAAAAAAACCAACCGATGGTCCGAATGGCTCGCTTAAGGCACACGACTTAGAGAGAGTTTTGCGTCAGATGTTTTCTGTGTAACAGAATTTTATTTGGCAAATTAACCGAGTTTTAAAACACGCCATACGCCTTGAGGTTCTCGCTATTTAACATCACCTAAGCCTAACATTTCAGGCCTTACAGTCAGTTTTTTGACGTACTTTAGGCCATAAAAATCTGCGTCAGTTTCATTTTTTTTAAGTTTTGTACTTGCTGAGAATTAAAAACCCTGACAGACTTTTATATAGGCAAGCACTTCCATGGGCGGAAGTGCAAGTAGTTAACAATTTGTGGGGAGGGAGCAAGGATGCTCAGAGATGTACTCATCCAAAAGGGTCTTTCGAATCGCGAGTCTGAAGTCGCAGAACTCGTAACTAAGGGTATGTCAAACAAGGAAGTGGCTAACCAACTTTTTGTGACAGAGAAAACCGTTAAGTTTCACTTAACGAATATCTACAAAAAGATGAATGTTAAGTCGCGTGCACAGTTGATCGTGTGGTGTTTGCCGCATATCGGCTTTGTCGAGAAGGAAGAGCGTGCAGCCGAAGCGGCAGCAGCAGCCGGTGCAATTGCACCAGCAGCAGCTACAGGCACTATTCCTGCTGGGTCAGCACCAATCGTCGGTACGACGGGTGGCGGCTTTCGTGGCAATAACGACCTTGGTATCTAAGACTGATATTTAATCCGCAAAGGTGTGCATGGAAGCTAGGCCAGCCTCCCAGTCCGTAGTAACGATGACGGAGCTGGTGCTTCCGAGCCATACGAACGCTCTCAAAAGTGCTTTTGGGGGCGTCATTATGTCCTGGATCGATATCGCTGCAGCCATTTCGGCGCAAAGACACTCAAGACAATCTGTTGTGACCGCCTCAATCGATGCGTTAAGTTTCGTGGCTCCTGTCTATGCAGGCTGGGTCGTCAACCTCAAGGCTTGTGTCAATTACACCGGTCGCAGTTCTATGGAAGTCGGCGTTCGCGCTGATGCCGAGAACCCGCGTGCGGGTGAAACCTTTCACGTGGCTTCGGCCTATCTAACGTTTGTGGCAATCGGCGAAAGTGGTCGCCCTATTGAAATCCCGCCTGTGCTACCCGTCACGGTCGAAGAGAAACGTCGTTACGACGCCGGTAAACATCGCCGCGAACTCAGATTGAAACAAAAGGCGCCAAGCACTTTTGGGTAGAAATATCCGCAATTGTACGGGCGTCCTTAACTGTAAGATTTTCTACCCAAAAGTGCTTGGCGCCTTCTTCCTCACATAAACGCTGATTCAAAAACCGGCGAATAAGAAAGGGATCTCGGCTTGAGAAAGTCGGGCACTCCGTCTGATGGCAAAAGAATGCAATAGTACCCAAAATTCATTTCGGCCGAAATAAATGAACGCGGGGCCAGGTTGGTCAAATTGCCTTCGAAGTGCGGGTAAACTAAGAATTCTTTTTTGCCGGCCATTTGATAAGCATGAAACAACAGCGAATAGAAAATATCTGGATTGTCGGCATGCAAGTGAGTCAGGTGCCGCATTTGCATCTCTTCGCCGACCACCGCCATTGGGTGGGCGACGCCAAACCAAGACAGCACGCGTAGCATATCTTGCATGTTGCTGGCCGCAGAAGCGAAGGCGAGAGGGTAAATGCGTTGAACACGCTCGGCACTCCACGGTGCGACGCAGCCGATCAGTTTGCCATTTTTATCAGAGGCCAAAATAAAGTTCTCAATGTTCAAATCGCGCCATCGGGCGAGGCTCTGTTTGAAGTCAGCAGCACCATTCAGATAACGCAACGGAGCGGTTTGGGTCTGCCGTACTATATATTCGGCGATTTGCTCGGCGTCGGCGGCCTGTGCAGTGCGAATTTTGATGCCAGGCAAAGGTTGGGCATGAAACGGCCACAACCCGTGCAGGGTAATCATTTGAAATCGGCGAAATAAATGATATCTCGGCATCGGTCGACGCAAGTTGCGCGGCCGAATAAAAGCATTGTAAGCCTGGCGTTGCGAACGGGCCACGGTGGTAAAAATATATTTACAATTACGGGCTTTTCGTTCGCTCTCGATAATCGGCAGAAAGTGTTCAGTCCAAGAAGTAATGGCGCGACGATTGGGCGAGACCCGTAAATCGGTGGCGTAGCCGACGGTTTGTTCGACTCCGTCAAGAAAGCCCTTGCGAAAAACCAAAGTGGCGATGGCCTCGATTTGATCATGTTCGCTCAAAATCATGTAGGTGCTGAAATCATCAGACTGCAGGCGATATTGGTTAAAGAAATTAAACATTCGCTGGGTTTGCATGCGAATCGCGCCAGGGTAAGCATTCTGCGCAAAATAATGCAGCAGGCGGTCATTGTCTTGTTCGGTGGCGCGCACCAATCTCATCTATTCAACCTGCTTCTGCCATTTAGTTTCGGGAGTATTAAGCCCATAATTGGCCTTTCGGGCCGCCACAAATAGATAGTCTCCGAGACGATTCATGTAACCGACAATCAGATTTTCGAGGTCAGCGGGTAGACCAGCTGCGGCCGTGCCATCGGCTCGCGCGAAATCAAGATAGGCCATAATTTCACGCTCGGCGCGCCGACATACCGTGCGAGAAAGGTGCAGCGTTGCGGCGGCTCGAGCGCCGCCAGGTAAAATAAATTCTTTGAGCTCAGGTAGATCCTTTTCAAGTTCGTCGATAGCTGTTTCAAGCGACACTATAAATTCGGGCCGCAAGGCGGGGATATGGCTGCGCATGGCCTCGTCAGAGCACGCCAAATGACTGCCCACGACAAAGAGAACATTCTGATTTTTCTCAATAGCTTCAGCCACCGACTTTAATTGATAAACCGAAGCGACCTCGGCAAGAGCGAGGCCTAACGTAGCGTTTAGCTCATCAATGGTGCCGTAGGCGTTCAGGCGACGGTCTGATTTTAACACCCGCTCACCGCCAAGCAGCGAAGTTTCGCCTCGATCACCGGTCTTCGTATAGATTTTAGTTTTCATCAAGAATAGTTAATCATATATTTTAGAGATCTTCAAAGAGAGTATATGAAGCCATTTTTTGTTTCGATACCTCACGCCGGCGAGACTGTGCCGAAAGAAACACCTTGGTTGCGCGACCTCCCTGAGCGCGTGCTGATGTGCGATGTTGATCGTTACGTTGACGATCTTTACGGCCCCGCGGCCCAAGGCCTGGGCGTGCCGACCGTAATCACAGAAGTTCATCGCTATGTCGTGGATGCGAATCGTTTACCTGATGACATCGATCAAGACTCGGTTGAAGACAGCGAAAACCCGCCGGGCAAATTTACCATCGGGTACCATTGGTCACAGACCACGACAGGGGCTTACCTCATGAAAAGCCCGATGACGATGGCGCTTCATCATGAATTAACAAAAAAATATTTTTCGCCGTTTCACCAGCAAGTCTTAGCTCAATTCGCACAATTTAAGTCGGCTGGTGCCCAAAAGGTTTACCAACTCGACGCCCACAGCATGCCCTCAAAAGGCACCGCCGCGCATCGCGACCCCGGCGGCAAACGGGCCGAAATTGTGGTGAGTGATCGCGATGGCACGAGCTGCGAGCCTTGGTACAAAGACGTTGTAATTGAGGCTTATCGCTCGGCGGGTTTTGATGTCGCTTACAATTGGCCTTACAAAGGTGGGCGCATCACCGAAACCTATGGCCAACCGGCGAATGGCCAGCACACTTTACAAGTCGAGATGAACCGCTCGCTTTACATGGATGAACATTCGAAACAGAAAGCCACCGACCTTTTTGCCGATGTTGAAAAGCGAATATTTCGCGCTCTCGCGACGATTGTGGCCGAAATGCCAGCGTTGCCCAATGTCGGTTTGGGGCGCTTGTGAAATTGTTTGAGCGCGCGCTGAAATTCTTGGCCTCATTGCAATTGGCGATGATCGTGATGGCTTGTCTTGGGGTTCTGGCGGCAACGGGCACCATTCTCGAGGCCCGTTATGATGCCAATTACGCACAAAAGATGGTTTATCAATCGCCCTATATGTTCGCGACCCTCGCTTTACTTTGCATCAACCTTTTTAACGTGATGCTTGATCGTTGGCCTTGGAAGGCCCATCACGCCGGGTTTGTTCTCGCTCACATTGGTATCATTACGCTTATCGTTGGCTCTTGGGTCACCCATCGCTTTGGGGTCGACGGCAGTTTGGCCTTCGAAATTGGCCAAGCCAATCGCTACGTCATGCTCTCATCCTCAGAGTTCGTGGTGGCGCGTTCGCTCGGGGAGGGTCGATACGACACCCTCCACAAAGAGCGAGTCGATTTTTTGTTACACCCAATAGAAAAGAATCCCATTTCAGTTATGGTTGACGGGCAACAACTTGAAATTGTCGACTATTATAACTATGCCGTACGCGAATCAAAACTGGTTCAATCGGATGACGACCTCGACGGGCCGGCGGTGCGAGTGCAGCTGCAAAATGCGCGTGTCAACATGTCTCAATGGATCAAGCGGCCTGCAACCGCACCGACCGAAGAATTTAATTTAGGCCCGGCGCGCATTGTGCTCGCCGCCGAAAACGCGCCCTTTGTTTATACAACTGGCAATGTGCTCGTTTTTCGACCGTCCAAAACTCCTGATAAATTGAGTTTTGAAATTTACACCCAGAGTTTAGGTGGGCTTTCGAAAAAGGGCCTGATCGCCGTGGTCGACGAAATCGACACCGGCTGGATGGGTATTAAACTTCGATTGCTCAAATATCTACCACACGCACGAGAAGCGGTTGATTTTTTAAAGCGAGAGCAGCCAACGGGTGCCACGATGTCGGCTATTAAAATTCGTTTTGCCGGCAAAGATTACTGGAGCGGCCTAAATGGCCCGGTTCGTATACACGACGGGGCCACAAATTTGGTGGCCGCCTATCGTAACGAGCTTCTCGATATTGGCTTTGATATGCGACTCGAAAAATTCGAAGTCGGGCGCTACCTCGGGTCGACTCGGGCCAAGACCTATCAGAGTGAGGTCAACGTCCCTGACTTGGGCAATCGCCTGATATCCATGAACAACCCGCTCAAGTACAATGACTACACTTTTTATCAAGCGAGTTTTCAAGAAAATGCTCAGGGCAAGCCGACGACCTCTATTTTATCGGTCAATCACGACCCAGGGCGCTGGATGAAATATCTCGGCTCGCTTCTTATGGTGCTTGGGACTATCGTAATGTTCTATTTCAAGAAGTATCGACTGAAGATATGGGGGCCTACGGCATGAGAAAAGTGAAATTCGCCTTGGCAATTTTTTTATCGGCAGCATTTGCCACTTTTTTTCTAAATATCCTAAGCGCTCCTTCGGCCCACGCCGGTCTCGGTGACCTGCCCGTTCAAGATGACGGTCGCATCAAGCCTTATGACACCTTCGCGCGCGAGATGTTGAATTTGATGTGGGGTCACGAGACCTACAAAGAGCGCAAGGCGAGTGATGTGGTTTTTAGTTGGATGTTGATACCCGAAGAGTGGGACAACACGAAGTTCGTACTTGTTCGGCATAACGGTTTGCGCGAAGCGCTGGGGCTTGATCACGAGCGACTCTATTATTCTCCGAACGAGCTCATCACGAATTCGCACTTGAGCATCATGATGCAAGATTTGAAGAATAAGCGAGAAGCACAAGAGAAGCTCGACCCGTTTTATCAAAGTTTGCAAACTCTCGAGAATCAATTGAGCGCTTACCAATCGCTGCGTGTTGGTCACGGGGTGCGCGTTGTGCCTGTTGACGCAAAAACCGCGCGATGGCTCGACATCGCCGACCTGAAAGACGCCGATAAGATGAGATTTCAGTCTATCACCACGGCTTTTGTGTCGATGGCCGCGGCCTCGGCAAAGGGTGATCATGCCAGTGAGGCAAGCTCGGCAGACAATCTCGATAAAGCGGTAAATAATTTTGTGGCCTTCGCCCAAGAAAGATTCGGAGATTACGCCGGCTCAACCCGAATTAGGGCTGAGACGGCTTACAACCACTTGCAGCCCTTTCGTTTCGCCTGGATTCTTTACTTTTTGGCCCTTTGTTTTTTCTCGTTTGCCTATTTCGGTACGCGACCCTATTGGGGCAAGATCGGCTGGGGGTTTACCGCAGGGGCAGCCCTTTTTCACGCCACCGGGTTTCTGTTTCGCATCTATATATTAGAGAGACCGCCGGTTTCAAACATGTTCGAAACTGTGGTCTGGGTGGCATGGGGCACGGTTTTGCTCGCAACGGTGCTTTACCGCTTTAGTCGTTCGGCAATAATACCTGTGGCCGCCACTTTGGTGGCGACCTTGAGTTTGATTCTTTGTGATGTCTCTTCGAGCGTGCTTGATTCTTCGCTGATGCTGTTGCAACCCGTGCTGAGAGATAACTTTTGGCTCATGACCCATGTCATAATCATCGTTTCAAGTTACGCCGCCTTTTTTCTCGCCTTTTTTCTTGGTGATATTGTTCTTTTTTACTTCTGGCGCGATGAAAAGAAGCACGCTCAGAAAATTCAAGAAGGCGCGCAGGCGATCTATCGGTCGGTTCAGGTCGGGGTCGTCTTACTCGCCAGCGGAATTATCTTGGGCGGAGTATGGGCTGACTACTCTTGGGGTCGGTTTTGGGGCTGGGACCCTAAAGAGACTTGGGCCTTCATAGCCTTACTGGGCTACGTTTTGGTGCTTCATGGTCGCATCGCTGGTTGGTTGAGGCATTTCGGTCTCGCAGCGGCAGCCGTGATTTCATTTTCGTTAGTCATCATGTCTTGGTACGGAGTGAACTTCGTGCTGGGGGCAGGTTTGCACACTTACGGTTTCGGCGCCGGTGGAGTTGAGTATGTGGCTGGCTTCGTGGCCGCACATTTGCTCTTCGCTGCTTTCGTGATTACGCTGCGTCAAAGTCGTCTTCGAAGTGACAGAACCCCTTCTGGGTTTTAATAATTGATTTTCAGCAAAAGAATAGATGGATAGTTTTTCGTCTTTAAAGACGAAGACTTAACGACAAGGTTGATGAAATGGCAGCAAAGAAAATCATCGGTGCGGTGCTCGGCCTCGGTATCACTTTCGGTTTTTGCGTGTTTGTTTACGCAATAACCAACAATAAAGTTGTTATCGGGTACAACCAAAATTACGAACCAACACAGCCCATCCCGTATTCACATGCGCTACACGCAGGTAAACTCGGGTTGAATTGTAAGTACTGTCACACGACAGCAGAAATTTCGCGTCACGCTTCTGTGCCGCCGCTCAACGTGTGCATGAACTGTCACTTAACAGTGCGCCAGGTGAATGGCAAAGACAGCCCTTACATCGCTCAGCTTGTTGATGCTTACATGAATGACAAACCCGTACAGTGGCAAAAAGTAAATCTGTTGCCCGATCACGTAAAATTTAATCACGCGCCTCACATCAAAGCCGGAAAGCAGTGTCAAGAATGTCACGGCCCGGTTGAAACAATGGATCGCGTGAAACAGTATCAAAGTTTTTCAATGGGTTACTGTGTGAACTGCCATCGCCGACCTGAAAACAATGCGCCGACGAATTGCAGCACCTGCCATTACTAAAGATTTTTTTTAAGGAACACAAGATGACGACAACAGAGAATTCACTCAAAAATAAATCACCCAAATACTGGCTGAGTCTTGAGCAGTGGCGACAAGATCCTGATTTTCAGCGACTTGCTGAGCAAGAATTTTCGAATTCTCCATTGCGCGAAGACAGTGGCTCAGAAGGCGGCTGGGCTCGTCGTGAATTTTTAAAATTGATGGGCGCAAGTATGGCCCTAGCCTCTTTCGGTTGCGTTCGTCGCCCGGCACAGGCGATTGTACCGTATGTAAAACGCCCGAAAGAAATTGTTGAGGGCATTGCCAACTATTACGCTTCTTCATTTGTTGATGGCGGCGAAACGTTTGGCGTTGTGGTGACAACTCGCGAAGGTCGTCCGATTCATGTGACAGGCAATTCATCACATCCAATCAATGGCTCGGGGCTTTCAGCCCGTGCCCATGCGCACGTGCTTTCGCTTTATGACCCCGCTCGGTTGACGGGCCCCACTAAAAATTTGCAAAACGAAAAGAAAACCAATCACGATACGGTTGAAGTCACTTACGAGAAGGCGGATCAAGAAATCGCCGACCAAATTCGAAAAGGCAAAGTGGCGATTCTCACTGGCAGTATCGTTTCGCCAACCGACGCCGAAATAGTCGCTGATTTTGCTAAAGGCACCGGCGCTCATGTTTATACCTGGGATGCGATCTCTCACGAGCACTATGTTGATGCTCAAGAGCATTGCTACGGCCAAGCCGTAGCGCCAAGACTCGCGCTTGAGAAGGCGAAGCTTGTGCTCGCGGTCAATTGCGATTTTATGGGCACTTGGTTACAGCCCACTCAGCAAATGCGCGATTTCTCAAAAGGTCGTAAACCGGGCGATGGTATGAATCGCTTAATTGTGATTGAGTCGCTTTTAACTCTGACCGGGTCTAACGCCGACACTCGTTATCGCATTCGCCCCACTCAATCGACGGCTGTGTTGATGGGCCTTATTCAAGAGCTGTTGGTTAACAAAAAGACCTCGAGCTACGCTGGCGATACTTCTGTTCATGCCATATTGAAAAACTACGAGAACGAAATTAAAGCGGCCTTGCCAGAAGCAGCGTACGCAAAAATTGCTGAAGAGTTGTTGGCTCACAAAGGTCAGTCACTCGTACTTGGTGGCAACGATGTTTCGTCGCAAATTGCGGCCAACTTCTTAAACTCAATTTTGGGTAACGACGGGGTCACGGTTGATTCTCGCCGTTCTCCAAACATGGGCTTTCAAGGTAAAAATCGTAACCTACAAGCCTTGATCGATGGATTAAATAAAGGCGAAATAAAAACAGTTATAATAAATAACGTGAACCCCGCTTACGCGGCGGCTGATAAAACTGGTTTTGTTGAAGCTCTTCGAAAAGCTGAGATGGCGATCTATGTTGGTCGCTGCAAAAACGAAACTGGTAAATATTGCGATTTTGTTTTACCAGACCATCACCCGATGGAAGGCTGGGGCGACGTTGAAGGCCAAAAAGGCGTTTTCAGTGTTCGACAGCCCACAATTGAGCCACTTTATAATTCACGTAGCTTCGGAGACACGCTGATTGCGGTTGCGAAAGTCGGAAATTTTGGCGCACTCGCCAAAGCCGATTCGGTCTATACCTTCGTAAAAAATCGCTTCGAAACCAAACTGCACACCAACTGGACTCACGCTTTACAAGAGGGCGTGGTTGACACGGTGACCGCGGCTCGAGCTGCGAACGACAGCGCGCGACCGTTTCGCGTGGCCGCATTGCAAATGGCGGCCCACAAGGCGACTCCGCATGCCGATCTAGAATTGGTTCTCTATCCAAGTATTGGTCTGCGCGACGGCTCGATGGCGAACGTACCTTGGTTGCAAGAATTTCCTGACCCCATCACAAAAATTTGCTGGGATAACACTTTAATTGTTTCGCCAAAGTTGGCTCAAGACCGCAAAATTTGCGAAGGCCAAATGGTCAGAGTAAAAGTCGGCGATAAGTCGGTGACTGTTCCGGCACATATTCAACCAGGTCTTCATGATTCGACGATTGGTCTGGCTCTTGGTTATGGACGTACAGATGCTGGCCAAGTGGCCAATAATGTCGGCGTAAATGCTGTTCACCTTTCGGTTGTTCGTGATGGCGGGGTTGAAACCTCAGGCTTGCCCGTAATGATCGAGCCGACAAAAAGCTACGAGACTCTGGCGAACACTCAAGTTTACAGCGCGATGAGCGGTAAAACTCGCGAAGGCATCGATATGGGTCATCGCCAAATCGTCGTCGAAGCCACACTTGAGCAATATAAAAAAGACCCGTCGGCCAATATCGAACGCGAAAAAATCGTTTCAGCTTGGAGCGGCTTTAGTTACACCGGCTACAAGTGGGGCATGTCAGTTGATTTGAATCTCTGCACCGGCTGCTCGGCGTGTGTGATCGCCTGCCAATCTGAAAATAACATTGCCACCGTTGGCAAAAAATATGTCAGCCAGGGCCGTGAAATGTTCTGGGTTCGCGTCGACCGTTATTATGTCGGTACGCCTGATGAACCAGATGCCGTGCACATCCCCGTGATGTGTCAGCATTGCGACAATGCTCCGTGTGAAACCGTTTGCCCTGTAGCGGCGACGGTCCATTCGCCCGAGGGCACGAACGATATGATTTACAATCGATGTGTTGGTACGCGCTATTGCTCAAACAATTGCCCGTATAAAGTGCGCCGATTCAATTGGTTCAACTATCCTCGCATGACGCCTGAACTGCATGCGTCTCCGATGCATATGCAGCTCAACCCCGAAGTGACGGTTCGTGAGCGAGGGGTGATGGAGAAGTGCACATTCTGTACTCAACGAATTCACCAAGCGAAGAATCAAGCGAAGCTTGAAGATCGTAAGGTGCATGACGGTGAAATTCAGACCGCGTGCCAATCGTCATGCCCAACAAACGCAATTGTTTTCGGTGATTTGAACGACCCGAAGAGTAAATTGAGCCAAATGTTGGCTGAACCACGCTATTACGGCTTGCTTGAAGAGCTCAACACGCGCCCAGCGGTGCAGTACGCCAGCAAAATTCGTAATACCGACGTTCTCAAATCAGAAGAGTCACCACACAAAGAAAAACATCACGAGAAACATGAAGAGAAGGGTGGGCATCACGTATGATCGCACGGCAACCTTTAGTATTAGGTAATAAATCGCTAAAAGACGTAACCGACGATATCTGCCGCCTTGTTGAAACTTGGCCGGGTGGCAAGTATTACGCTGCACTCTTAAGCGCCAAAGGGCTTTTTCTATTCTATCTTTGTATTCAAGGCATGATCGTTGCCTTTGGTATGGGGATGCAAGGTATCAGTCACCCTGTCATGTGGGGTACTGACATTATCACTTTTGTATTCTGGATTGGTATCGGTCACGCCGGCACCTTGATCTCGGCGATTTTATTTTTGTTCAGACAAAAATGGCGTACCGCAATCGCGCGTTCAGCAGAGGCGATGACGGTATTTGCCGTGATGACTGCCGGATTGTTTCCGATTCTTCACACCGGCCGACCGTGGCTGGCTTACTGGCTCTTGCCGTACCCCAATCAGCGCGGCCCACTTTGGGTGAACTTTCGTTCGCCTCTCGTGTGGGACGTTTTTGCCGTATCGACATACGCTACGGTATCGATGGTCTTTTGGTACATTGGCTTAGTGCCTGATCTTGCGACGATTCGTGATCGTGCTAAAAATATTTGGCGCAAACGTATTTACGGAGCCCTTTCTCTCGGCTGGCGCGGCACCGCTCGCAACTGGAACCATTATGAAATGGTTTACATGTTACTTGCTGGTCTCTCGACGCCACTCGTTTTGTCTGTTCACTCAATCGTATCGTTTGACTTCGCAGTGGCACAATTGCCCGGTTGGCACACGACGATCTTCCCGCCGTACTTCGTAGCAGGCGCGATCTTTTCGGGTTTCGGCATGGTTGTGACTTTGATGTGCATTATGCGCGAAGTGATCCCGAGCTTTAAAGATTACGTCACTCTTCATCACATGGAGAATATGAACAAGATCATCATGACGACGAGCATGATGGTCGGTTATGCCTACGCTTCAGAATTTTTTGTGGCCTGGTACTCTGGCAACCCGATTGAGCAGTTTATTTTTGTCAACCGCGCCTTCGGCCCCTTCGGATGGTCTTACTGGATCATGGTGACTTGCAACGTTTTCATCCCGCAACTTTTCTGGTTCAAAAAAATCCGCTCGACAATCGTGCCCATGTTTATCATTTCGATCTTTGTTAATATCGGGATGTGGTTTGAACGATTCGTAATCGTGGTCACTTCTTTGCACCGCGATTTCTTGCCTTCAAGCTGGGGGATGTGGCATCCGACCCTTTATGATACCGGTGCGATTTTCGGCTCGTTCGGTATGTTTTTCTTCATCTTTTTAATCTACGTCAGGCTTTTGCCAGTGATTTCAATTGCTGAAGTGAAACCGGTCTTAAATGTCGGTAAATCGGGGGCTCACCATGGCTGATTTAATTACCAAAATTGAAGCGGCGTTGCGCGGCCCGGGCCAAAAAGGGATCGCCGGCATCTGGACTGACGAGCACAAGCTTGTCGAGGCCGCCCGCAAAACCCGCGAGTCTGGCATCAAAAAATTCGAAGCGATAAGCCCTTATCCTTTACACGGTATTGACGATGCAATGAATATCCCGCGCTCGATCATCCCGTACATTGCGTTTGCGGCAGGGCTAACTGGTTGCACCTTCGGCGTTTGGTTCACCTGGTGGACTTCTGCTGTTGATTGGCCGTTGATCATTGGTGGTAAGCCACTTTGGTCGTTGGCTGCATTTGTGCCGGTGATTTTTGAATGCACTATTTTGTTCGCCGCACTTACATCGGTTGGGGCGATGATTTTTCTCAATCGTTTGCCGATGATTGACCCGCACACTATTGACCCAGATTTGACGAGCCACAAATTTGCGCTTTTCGTTGCTGAGAGTGAAAGCGGCTACGACGCAGCCAAGTTAGAGCAACTCTTTCGTTCGCAGGGCGCGAGCGATGTGCGCCGGACGGAGTTTTAGAATGAACGCATCACCAGGTAAGACATCAACGAAATCAATTTTGACCCTAGGCGTACTGATCGGAGCGACAGCCATGCTTACAGCCTGCAACGGCGGGCGTGATCAGTCGAATATTGAGCTTATGCAAGATATGATGGATCAACGCGCTCTCAAATCGCAGAAGTTTGACGATCGTCGTAATAAGCCATCGGCAATGACCCCGCCAGCCAATACGGTGCCGCGCGGGTATACTCCTTATGCCTATGCCGGTGACCCGATCAAAGCTGAAGCTGAACTTAAAAACCCGAATGCCGGTGCCGATGCGGCTCAGTTGGCTAAAGTATTAGTGCGTGGTCATGATCGATTCGATATTTACTGTTCGCCTTGCCATGGTTTGACCGGCAAAGGTGATGGCACTGTCGCGCAGTATATGCCGCTCAAGCCACCACCGTTGATTTCAGATAAAGTGAAGGCCTTCAAAGATGGTCGAATTTTTCACATCATCACTGACGGGCAGGGCGTAATGAACAACTACGCGACGCAAATTCATAGCGAGAGCGACCGTTGGGCTATTGTGAACTACGTGCGCAAACTGCAACAGGGCAACTGATTTTAGTTTCTAAAGAGGTAGATAATGGCCGGTTCAAATTCAAATAATCACCCAGCAGCTCACGATAAAAGTCGAAATGTGGGTCAATTCGTCGTATCGCCACAACTAAAAACTGTGTATTCGATACTTATCTTCGTCGGCCTGGCCGGTCTTGTCGTGGGCCTCATGCGCGACCCGAGTCGCACCTGGATGGCCTACCTGGTTTCTTTTTTCTACTTCATAACGTTAGCATTGGGCGGGCTTTTCTTCGCGGCTGTTCAACACGTGACCCTCGCGGGTTGGAGCGTGAACGTTCGTCGTATCTCTGAATCGCTCAGTGCATTCTTGCCTTTTGGAGCCATCGCCGGCGCGATCTTTTGGGTGGGCGCCCCAAAGCTCTACATTTGGCTTGATGCTGCCAAAGTAGCCGAGAGCGAAGTTCTCACGCACAAGGCGTCTTACCTAAACGGAACATTCTTCACGATACGACTCATTTTGTTTTTCGCGCTTTGGCTGGTCTTTAAAAAACTTCTTGTCGGAGCTTCGGTAAAACAGGACGAAAATGGCGACGAAAGACTGACCGAGAAAATGCTCAAGCGTGGCATCGCCTTTTTGCTTATTTTCGCCATTACTTATTCGTTTTTTGCCATCGATATGCTGATGAGCATCGACCCGACCTGGTTTAGTACTATTTTTGGGATCTATGCGTTCGCCGGTCTTTTTCAGTCAACTATGGCATTTATGATTCTCATTATTCTTTATCTTCATAAAAAGAACCTTTTGGTTGGCATCGTAAATGAAAATCACCTACACGATCTGGGTAAGTTTCTTTTCGCCTTCACAGTATTCTGGTGTTACATCGCGTTTTCTCAGTACATGTTGATTTGGTATGCCAATTTGCCAGAAGAGACCAAATTTATTATCCCGAGAACAGAAGGGCAGTGGTTGCCGCTCAGTTTGTTGCTGCTAATCGGTAAGTTCTTTGTGCCGTTCTTGGCGCTTATGCCTCGCTGGGCCAAGCGCACTCCGACGCACCTTGCGGCGATCTCAATTTGGGTTCTAGCGATGCAATATCTCGATATCTATTGGTTGGTTTACCCGGCCAAGTACAGCACCGAGGTTCACTTCGGTTTGTACGAGATCTGTGTTTATGCTGGCTTTTTAGGGGTATTTTTGTTCGCAGTAAGTCGATTTTTGAGCCGTCATAACCTGATCCCGATACGTGACCCGCGCATCGAAGAATCAATGCATCATCATGTTACGTACTAGTGCGTTCGCTATTACGTTCAATGAAACGTTCAGTAAAACGTACAGTAAAACGTACGGTGGCTTTGACAGTGCGCAGTGCGCCATGTTATTCCTAATCAGTTAATGACAGTAAGTATAACTTTACCTGACGGGTCTAAGAAAGAGTTTCAATCAGAGCCATCGGTTCTCGAGGTCGCGGAGTCTATTGGCCCGCGCCTTGCGAAAGACACTCTCGGTGGCTTTTTAAACGGTGAAAAAGAGGTCGTCGACCTTCGCCGCAGACTTAAAGATGGCACCAAACTCAAGATCATAACGATAAAAGATAAAGAAGCACTTGAGGTTATTCGTCACTCGTCTGCCCATGTAATGGCGCAGGCGGTGCAAGAGCTTTGGCCCGACGTAAAGGTTACGATCGGCCCTGTAATTGATAACGGTTTCTTTTATGATTTCGATTCGCCTCGGCCGTTTACTCCAGATGATTTAGAAAAAATCGAAAAGCAAATGCGTGATATTTTGAAGCGCAATCACGAAGTTCGCCGCGAAGAGTGGCCCGTTGATCAAGCGATCGCGACCTTTAAGAAAATGAACGAGAAGTACAAGGTCGAGCTTATTGAAGACCTCAAAACCAAGGGTGAGAAGACCGTCAGTGTTTATCATCAGGGTGAGTGGTTTGATTTGTGTCGTGGCCCTCACGTTCAGAAACTGGGGCAGATACCGGCCGTGAAGGTTTTAAGTCTTGCTGGGGCCTACTGGCGCGGCGACGAGAAGCGTGAGCAGCTTCAGCGCATCTACGCGACCGCCTTTTTGTCTGAAGCCGATCTCAAGCAGCATCTCAACGATCTCGAAGAAGCCAAAAAACGCGACCACCGCCGTCTCGGCAAAGATCTAGGCCTTTTTACTTTTCATCAATTTGCGCCGGGCTCGCCATTTTTTACTCCCGCCGGGGCGACGATCTATAACCAACTTATAGATTTTATGCGCTCGAAATATCGTGAGTACGACTATCAAGAAGTGATCACTCCGCAGATTTTCGATCTCGATCTTTTTCATCAATCGGGGCACTACGCCAACTATCGCGAAAACATGTATTTTACCAAAATTGACGAGCGCGACTTTGCTTGTAAGCCGATGAATTGCCCTGGGCATTGCATCTTGTTCGGCGCCGATCACCACTCTTACCGCGACCTGCCTTTGCGCATGGCCGATTTTGGTCGTTTGCATCGTTATGAGCGCAGTGGAGTGATGCACGGTCTCACCCGTGTGCGATCTTTTTCTCAGGACGACGCTCACATTTTTTGCACAGTCGAACAGCTTCAATCTGAAATTGAAAGCTTCATGAAGCTCTTAAATGAAGTCTACACTGCGCTCGGCATGAGCAATTATCACGTCTACTTCTCAACTCGCCCTGAAAAGCGTATGGGTGGCGAAGAGGTGTGGGATAAAGCTGAAGCCGCTCTCGAGGCTTCGCTTAAAAAATTAGGTATCAATTACACCATAAATGCCGGCGATGGCGCATTTTACGGCCCGAAGCTCGACATTATGTTTGTCGATGCCATTCGACGCCCGTGGCAGCTAGGCACAATGCAACTCGATTTTAATTTACCCAGTGCCTTTCAATTGAAGTTTATTGGCGAAGACAATGCTGAGCATGCCCCGGTCATGATTCATCGAGCGATTTTGGGTTCTCTTGAGAGATTTATCGGCGTTTATCTCGAGCACACTTCGGGCCATTTGCCGATGTGGATGTCGCCAACTCAGGTTCGAGTCTTGAATGTGACTGATAAACAGCTCGACTATTGCCAGCACCTGACCAACGAACTTAAAAAACAAGGTCTGAGAGTGCATTTCGACTCACGCGGCGAAAAGCTCGGGTTCAAAATTCGCGAAGCGCAGCTGATGAAAGTGCCGCTCATGCTCATTATCGGTGATAAAGAGAAAGATAACGAAACGGTGTCAGTACGGCTTTCATCTGGCGGTTTAGTGGCCAGCATGCCTAAGGCTGAATTTATTGCCACCGTCGATGCCGACAACAAGGCGCGCACGCTAGTCAGCTCGCTCGAGAAAATTGCGGTCAAAGAAGCTCCGAAGCAACCGGTCGCTAAAAATGTTCAAACCAACAACCAGTCTAAAAACCAACCTTAACCAGGAGTACAATTATCAAGCCATTCAATAGCAGCCGACCCCCGCGCACCTTTAGTGGTGGCGATCAACGACGAGGTGGTCAGAAACGTGATGGTGGTCTCAGAGTTAATCGCGAAATTTATGCGCAAGAAGTTCGTGTCATTGATGAAAACGGAAAAATGCTTGGCGTTTATTCAGTGCCAGCGGCTATTCAACTGGCTGAGCAAAGAGGTTTGGATCTTATCGAAATCGTACCGACGGCAACCCCGCCGACGTGTAAAATTATGGATTACGGTAAGTGGAAGTACGAAAATAAAAAGAAACAAGTTGCTGCTAAGAAAAATCAAATCATAGTCGATATTAAAGAAATTCAATTGCGCCCAAGAACAGAGCAGCACGATCTTGATACCAAAGTAAGACATGCTCGTCGTTTCTTGCTCGAAGGTGACAAAGTGAAAGTGGCTTTGCGATTTTCTGGTCGTGAAGTGGCCCACCAAGAAGAAGGCATGGGCGTTTTACGAAGAATCACTGAGGCGCTGAACGATTTGGCAATTGTTGAGTCACCAGCCAAAAGAGAAGGCCGCCAAGTGTTCACGCTTTTTGCGCCAGACCCAGTGAAAATCAAAGATTATCAGAAAAAAGAAGCTTCGAACCCAGCGGCTAAAGCCGCGCGCGAAGCCCAAGACGTCAAAGATCGTGAGACTCATAAGAACGAAAAAGTTGAGAAAGACGACGAAGATAAAGGTGACGACAAAGCTTAGGGCTGCGCCTGCGCGGGCCCCACGGCAGTGGCGAGCTCGCGATTAACGAAATCCCAGAGATGAATTCGAGCTTCAATTGAGGTGAGCGCAGCTTCGGCAGCGCCCGCCCATTTGGCGTCATCATTGCCGCAAAGCTCAATCAGCATATTGCGCGCCAGTGGGCCGTGCTCTTCACCATCAATCTCAATGTGGCGCTCAAGATAGCGGCGAAAATTTTGTAGGCTGGTGGTTTCGTGGCCCGGCAATTCATTCAGAATCTTTTGAAACATTTCGGGTATAATATCTTCGCGACCGAATAGAAATGCGGCGGCCACCTCGTGAGGTGCGCAGGCAGCAAGTGAAAATGTGGTCGACATAAAATCCCAAACGCCGATTTTGGCCTGACTGAGATCGAATTTTTTCTCAGCGACCAGTTTCAAGAGGCTCATGATCGGTCGAGTGTCGGCCCCAACCTCGTGCATGGCTTCTAGATAGAGCTCGAAGTGGCTCAGGTAATGACCAGCAGATATTTCGTCGGTTTCTTCTGCCAAAACGATCTCGTTTATAAATCGAGCTGTTCGTGAATTGGGTCGCGGTGCCCAGGGGATATCAACGCACGTGAGGTTTCGCTGCAGCGATTTGAGTAGCGACATGAAATCCCACACCGCGAAGACATGATACTTCATGAAAATACGAAGACTCGGCAGATCGCGTAGGTTTTCGTAGATGGGGTGGGTGAGAAGTTGAGCGCGCAACGGGGCGACAGACTTTTCAAAATTCTGCAGTTGGGGTGAGCTTAATTTGTTGTTCATTAAAAAAGTTTCGATTGAGAGCCTCGCCGGGTCAACGCCCCATAAATTTCGAGCGATATTTAGGCCGAACGGCTGTGAGTAGAGAGCGACGATTGCGCCACGACCAAAGGCGATCTCCTGAGCTATTTTAAAACGTAAGGTGCTGAAGGTCTGCGAAGAAGTACCTCTTCAACAAAAGGGTAGAGATAGTTGGTGATGGCCTGCCCAGCAAATTCGCTGTCGTTGGCCGCCGAGCCCTTGTCGTCGTAGAAGTTTTTTGCGGGCGGTAGCATGACTTTATTTACTCGATCAAAAGCCAATGGCGTAATCGTGGCATAAACGCCGGTGCCCGAAAGCTCTTCGGCAGTGAGGTCTAAATAGCATTTGAACGAATTCGGATTCACGTCCCCGTTTGGCAGGCGGCCGAGATCATTAAAAATATTGATGGTGAACGCGATACCCAATTGAGCCCGCGGCAATTTGCTCAGCACTTTGCGAAATTGATTTTTGAGGTTGCCGTCGATAAGGCCTCGAGTTGAATCGACAAGCTCGGCGAATTGAGCTGTGCAGGGTTCGTTTTTAAAGGCACTCCAACGAGCCATGATGTTTGTTGCTGACTGGGTGTCTGTGATCTCTTCAGCGGCAGTGAGGTCTTGAATTTTTATCAGATAATGAACGGCAGGCGGCGCAAGGTCAGCCGCGAGTAAGACCCCCTCGGTCATTAAATTTAGCAGAATAACGAAGGTGACAGTGAGCTTTGCCATTGCCTTAGAGGCTACCATAGCAAATTGAGACAGTGAAACGCGGGTGGCTATTGGGCCTCGTTGCCGTTGGCCGAAGGCGCAGATTGTGAAGCCTTGGGGTCAGATTTACTAGAGGCCTGGCTGCAATTATTGAACAGGGTAACAACAGCCGTGGCGCTCAACACCACGGTCAGAATTCGCAGCCAAAAGTGCTTGGGAGGCATTAAAACTGTGTGTTCTCGCATAAATACCCTCCGGGTGGTTGAGTGGGCTATGCCCGATCGAGGCTGTCTTTTTGCTGCCTTTTTGCCGCCCCCGTCGCCTAGACTTTTGTCGGCCTGCAGCCGGTAAAACTTAAGAAATATGAGCTTGCGCGGCATGGCCGGGCTGCGCTATACCGTAACCACTTAAAACCATTGGGAATGGCTCATAAAGAGGTCGGCGAAAACTCGCCTGTGCCCGCCGTCTCAAACGAGGAGAAAAATGAAACAAAAAACCCACAGCGGGGCGAAGAAGCGCCTGCGCGTAACTGGTGGCGGACGCGTGAAGCGTGGCCAAGCGAACCTACGTCACTTACTCGAAAATAAATCTTCGGGTCGTAAACGTCATCTCGGCGAAGTTGTTTATGTTAACACGGCTAGTGCTTATCAAGTTGAGCGCCTGCTTGTTATGAAACGACCAAAAACTTAATTTAAATCTAACGAACCAAGAGGTAATTTATGCGTGTAAAGCGTGGTGTGAAGGCGCGTCGTCGCCGTAATAAAATTTTAAAACGTGCAAGTGGATTCTATTCTGCCGGTTCTCGATCAATCGTGCATGCAATGGAAAAAACAGACAAAGCGATGCAGTATATGTATCGCGATCGTAAAGTTCGTAAACGCGAATTTCGCGCACTATGGACTCAACGAATCAACGCAGCAGTTCGTCTCAATGGGACGACCTACTCGCGATTTATCGGTGCTATGAATAAGTCAGAAATAAAGCTCGATCGCAAAGTGTTAGCCGACCTTGCCGTTCGAGATGCTGCTGGCTTTTCAGCTCTAGTTAAACAAATCATGACACATGCCTGAGTCTCTAACTCAGTTTGAGGGCCGAAAGCGCGATCACATTGCGCTGGCCCTTAAAAATGAAACCGAAGCAGCCGGCCTAGCCGGCTTTTCGCGTCTTGCGCTAGTGCACGAAGCACTCCCGGATCTCAATTTTTCAGAAATTCAACTCAATGTTAAAAGTCTCGGCCACGACGTCGCGACCCCGTTTATTGTGAGTTCAATGACGGCAGGTCATGTGGCTTCTGTTGATCTCAACGCTCGACTGGCTAAGGCTTGCGCTGCGCGCGGTTGGTGGATGGGTGTGGGCTCGCAAAGACGCGAGCTCAATGATCACGAGGCCCGCGGCGAATGGCAAAAGGTGCGCGCCGCCGCCCAAAATGTAAATTTGATGGGCAATATTGGTATCGCCCAACTTATTGTTTCAGAACTTGATCAAGTGCGCGCGCTGGTAGATGCACTCGAAGCTCGCGCTATGATTGTGCACCTCAATGCTTTGCAAGAATGCTTTCAGCCAGAGGGTACTCCTGATTTTAAAGGTGGATTGCAAAAGATTTCAGCTTTGGTGAAGGCCCTGGGTGAGACCCCGGTCATCGTTAAAGAAACTGGCTGTGGTCTTTCGCAATCTACTTTGATTCGCTTAACTGAAGCCGGGGTCGCCGCAATTGATGTCAGCGGTCTCGGTGGAACCCATTGGGGTCGTATCGAAGGCCAGCGAGCTGAAGGGGTCGACGAAGTTCGATCACGAGCGGCCGAAACCTTTGCTGATTGGGGAGTATCAACGGTCGACGCCTTACTGGCTGCCCAAGAGGCCCAAGTCGCCAGTGAAATATGGGGTTCAGGCGGAGTACGAACAGGCTTGGATGCCGCTAAGGCCTTGGCTTTGGGGGCGCGCCGAGTCGGTTTCGCTAAGCCTATTTTGCAGGCTGCATTAGACAGCGATGAGGCTCTCGTTTTACGTATGGAAACTATTGAGTTTGAGCTTAAAACAGCCTTATTCTGTACCGGCTGTAAATCGATAGACGACTTGAGAAGCAGAAAGGTTTGGCAGTGGCAAAAAGCACAGACCCACGTAGAGAAATAGATTCTGAGCAAGTGAAAGAACTCTTCGCGGGGTTCTCAAAACTCAGCCGTAAAGAGCGTTTGCAGCGCTTAAAAGAAATGGGCGCGCTCGAATCTGCCGACATCGATTATATTTTAGAAGGCGCCCCGCTGTCGCTTGAGCTGGCCGAACATTTTATTGAAAACGCGATTGGTTACTTTCAAATCCCGATGGGTGTTGCGGCTAATTTTGTTATCGACGGCCGCGCCTTGGCGATACCCATGGCGGTTGAAGAGACATCAATTGTGGCGGCCGCTAGCAAAACCGCAAAGTGGATTCGCGATAACGGCGAAATTAAAACCCAAATTGTTGGTCGCGATATTATCGGCCAAATTCAAATTGCAAAAGTAAAAGACTTTGCGCGCCTTCAAACCTTTCTTGTTGCTGAAAAAAAAAATTTGATCGAGGCCGCGAATCGCGATGTGGCGCATGGCTTAAAAGCGCGTGGCGGCGGGGTTAACGACATTCAACTTCGGTCAATCGATCGCGGCGATGGAATGCAAATGGCGGTCGTGCACGTTTATGCCGACCCCGTTGATGCCATGGGCGCAAACATCATGAATCAAGTTTGTGAATATTTAAAGCGCCCCATTGAGGCTGCAACTGAAGAAACCGTCACCATGTGCATTCTTTCGAATCTTGTCGATAGCAAAGTGACACGCGCACGCGTCGTTGTTCGCGGTGTGGGCGGCGATGAAAACAGTTTGGGTGCGCGCATTGCCGAGGCTTCGCTTTTCGCTCAAAAAGATTCATATCGTGCGGCCACTAATAACAAAGGTGTGCTTAACGGCATCGACCCCATTTTGATTGCCACCGGTAACGATTGGCGCGCGGTTGAGGCTGGGGTGCATTCGTATGCGGCTCGCAACGGGCGCTACGAATCGATTACAAGATGGCACGTGAGCGGGCCAGATCTCGTTGGTGAGTTTGAAGCGCCGGTTATTGTTGGCGTCGTTGGCGGCGTTACAAAACTTCACCCGATGGCGCGAATTGCACTCAATATTTTGGGTGTTAATTCAGCCGACGAGCTTTCGCGCATTTGCGCTGCCGTAGGTCTCGTACAAAATCTGGGTGCTTTGAGAGCACTGACCACCGTGGGCATTATCGAAGGCCACATGAAACTTCATATTCGAAATTTGACTTTAGGCGCGGGCGCCACCGAAAAAGAAATACCGTACGTTCAACGTCGGCTAGAAGAAATTCTGGCGCTGACAAAAAGAATCTCTTTGAGCCACGCCGTCGAAGTTTTGCGCGAATTGCGCAGCGAACGAGTGGTGATCAAAAATACATCTGCCGAGTTGCCGACCGAGGTGAATCCTTGAGGATAGAGCTGTCGTGCGCAAGCAAGACCTTTCTTTTGGGTGAGTACCTTGTACTCAACTCAGGGTCAGCTCTCGTTTTAAATCTTGAGCCGCGTTTTAATCTTGTGGCGAGCACTCGTGGCAGCGGTCTTGTTGAGGGCATCGACCCCAATAGCCCTGCCGGGCAATGGATTCGCCAAAATGCGATTCATTATCGAAATCTCGATTTGCGTTTTGTTGACCCTCACAATGGCATCGGTGGCTTTGGGGCCTCAAGCGCCCAATTTTTATTCGCTTATATGCTGACCGAAATTTTAAAATCGGTGGCCTCGGGCCGGGGCAATGAAGCGTTGGCATCTGGCGCCTCAAAAAGTCTCACAAGCCACGTGCAAGCCGAAACGGTTTGGCGCGCCTATCGTCAATTAGAGTCAGTGAGCCAAGAAGGCCTCCGCGCCAGCGGTGCCGACGTCGCTGCCCAATTTGTCGGCGGCTTGGCCGAAGTTCATACAGAACCATTTTCCGTTGAAATAAAAAAGTGGCCCTTCGAAGATTGCGATGTTGTGATTCTTCACACAGGCGTAAAAGTGGCGACCCATGAGCACTTACGCGGGCTCAAACGCGTTAACACCGAAGAACTCGAGTGGATCTATGCTCGCGCGGTTGAAGGTTTGGCCAAAAAAGAGCCTGATGATTTTTACCATTCGATTAATGATTATCATGCCGAGCTACTCGAGATGGGTTTGGTCGCCGAGCACACCCAGATTCTATCGGCGATACTTTTATCTAAACCCTTTGTGCGAGCCGTGAAGGGCTGTGGCGCGCTTGGCGCAGACACCATGGCCGTGTTCGTTGGCCGAGACAATCGCGAGCGACTGGATGAGCTGGTTGAGAGTCTTCAAGAAAAGTATGAAGGTCTACGAATTGTTTGTGATCTTTCGCGCTTGTCACGGGGTTACGATATTAAAACGTCTGAGAGCCAAGCGGCGGCGGAGCCCTCGACATGAACCCAAATTCAACCACCCCAGTTCTTGCCGCTGTGTTTTCGGCCGAAGCGCCGGCCAATATCGCGCTGATTAAATATATGGGCAAAGTGAATACCCCGACTTCGCGCAATCGCCCGACCAACAGTTCGCTCTCGTTAACCTTGAATAATTTAATCACTCGAGTTGAAATTCGGCCCTTAACATCTTCGGCCAACACCTATGATATTTGGGCGCCGTTGGTTGCGGATGGTTTTATCGAAACGCAGTTGAGCGATTCGGGGCGCCGGCGCTATTTGGCTCATTTTGAATTTTTGAAACAAAAATTGAGTGTGCACGGAACTTTCGAGATTCGCTCGGCGAATAACTTCCCGGCCGACTGTGGCGTTGCGAGTTCGGCCTCAAGTTTTGCCGCCTTGACCATGGCGACCTATAAGTTGGCGCAATCACAAAACCCGAAGCTCGATTTAGGTTTGTTGAAACTTGCGGATTATTCTCGGGTCGGCTCGGGTTCGTCGATTCGAAGTTTTCTATCGCCTTTTGTAATTTGGGATGAAAACGGCATCACGGCGCGAGATTTTTCTAAACTGGATTTGTTTCATGAGCTGGTTATCGTTGATCGCGAGAAAAAAGAGATCGGCTCAAGTGAAGCGCACCAACGGGTGGCTTCGAGCTTATTGTTTCGCGGTCGGCCCGAGCGCGCCGAAGAGCGGCTCACCTTATTGCTCGCGGCCCTCGAGGCGGGCGAATGGGTTCGGGCTCATGAAATTGTATGGTCTGAATTTTGGGATATGCATTCGCTTTTCTCGACCAGCGAGCCGCCCTTTCAATACATGAGCGACATCAGCATGAAGGTTCTTGAGTTCTACTCTCGCAAATGGAGCGAACATGGCGATGGCCCGCTTATTACCATGGACGCCGGTGCCAACGTTCATCTGATTTATCGGCGCGATCAAGAGTCGATGGCGCGCGAATGGGCGCTTGAGTCGGGCTTTGAGATTTTATCTCAATTGCGACCAGTGGTTGCTAAATTAGGCATGGGTGCGCCGACCGATGATTTAAATATTTTGAATAAGGGCGCGACTGAGGCTTTGCTGTGAGCACTCCGCAAGGTTTCGCCAAGAGAACTTTTGGCAAATGGATATTGGTGGGCGAGCACGCTGTTCTTCGTGGGGTTCCGGCTTTAGTGTTTCCGACCTCCGCTTTTGGTATGAAATTCACCTGGGTGCCCGATTCATCTTCTCTTAAAGTTAATTTTAAAGGTTCGCGTGGCGATGAACTTAAACTCGTATTTTGGGGCTTGATCGAACACGCATTACAAAAAACTAAACGTGAACGGTCGCAGTTGACGGGCGAATTGACTATTGAGAGTGAGTTGCCGTTGGGAGCGGGTCTGGGTGCCTCTGGGGCGCTCTGTGTTGGCGTCGGCCAGCTTTTTTCTCAATGGGGCTACATCAGCGCGGGTGATACATGGTCGCAGCGGCCTGACCCTATATATGAATTTTCGCGCGAACTTGAAAATCTCTTTCATGGCGAGAGCAGCGGCGTTGATATCGCGGTGGCCCTTGAGGGTCGCGGTTTAAGGTTTATGCGTGGGGGCGAGCGCTCTCCGGTTGAAGTAAATTGGGCCCCGCACATCTACCTTTCGTATTCGGGCAAACGAGGAGTCACTTCGGATTGCGTTCGGCGTGTCGGCGAGTTGCGCGATAAATCACCGCATCTTGGCGAAAAGCTAGACCTTCAGATGCGCGAGGCCGTAGAAGTGGCCGAGCGCGCCTTAAAATCAAATGAAAAAGAGGGTCTTGATCTTCTGTCTCGGGCTTTTGATCTTGGCCGAGATTGCTTTTATCAGTGGGGTCTGTGCGAAGGCCCGCTTGATCATCATATGCACGAGTTGATTCAGGCCGGGGCCTTGGCGGTGAAGCCAACAGGTTCAGGTGGCGGCGGCTATGCTTTGAGTTTGTGGGAGCACCCTCCGAAAGATACAAGTATTCCATTTTTTTCAGCAGATGTTTTGTCGACCGGTGCGTTCTGATTTGCATCTGAGGCGTTCAACATGAAATTAAAATCTCTACTGTCACCGCGAGCACTGTTAGGGCCGGCGGGTGGGCTTGTTTATCATTGGCGCGCCCTTCGGTACCAAAAAAAACTTTGGCGCCCATTTCGCGACCAGGTCGCCATTTGGCTGCGCGATTGGGCGCTTGATTGCCAATTGTTGGTTTTGATTGGCCCCAGTGCTGGCTACACTTTGCCTCGCGAATTCGTTTTGAGGTTTCAGCGCATTGTGGTGGTCGAGCCCGACCCAGCTGCATTTTTACTTTTTCAATCGCGTTTTTTAGTGCCTGTGGATTGGCAACGTGAAGACTTTTTTGATCTCTCAAGCTCAAAGCCAAACCCAGACAAGTTGCTCGAATTATTTTCAAGATACCCAGCGGGAGCATTTTTATTTTGCAACGTGCTTGGGCAGTTGCCAGTCCTGTTGCGCGAAAAAAGGGCCGCGATAGAAAGCGAACCTCGAAAAATGAAAAAGGGCAAAAGCGCTTCTATTAAACCAAGGCAAGACATTACCGCAGAAGTTGAAGCTTATATGCAACGACTTGCCGAAGTTTTGCGATTGGCGCGGCAACACAGACCCGATTTGAAAATGGCTTCTTACCACGATCGGTTTTCTCGCGAACTCAGTCGGCCAAACGAAGTGATTGATCATTTGACCGGTGTGCTCTTTGAAAAAGAGAGCCATCGCAAAGAATTCCCGTGGCGGTTGACCCCACAAATCGAACACCAAGTTGAGTTTTGGTGTTGCTAGGTTTGCGTTGAAAATCAGGTATAAGTTCTTTCTATAGAGGGCATTGCCGCAACTCTAAAAATTTCGCGAGTTCGTCGAGTTTTATCGAAAATGAAAGGTATAATTTTCAGAAGGCCTTATTCTTAAAGCCATCACCAAGCGTGAATGTCTATAGAGAGAGCTGGGAATGCGCTCGGGGGAGGGCTTACTGAATGAAAAACGCGTCTAGTCGTCTTCAGCACGAAATTTTCTTAAAAAAAATCGCGGGGGCGGTTTTGCTGATTGGCGCTAGTTCTCTCGGGGTGCCCGCAATGGCGAACCCCTTTGCGAGAGAAGCGAAGTCTGCGCCTGTTGTCGCGCAGATGCATTCTCAAATTGATCAGCTTGAGGTTCAAAGAAAGCTGGCCCAAGCCCAGCAGTCTAAAAAAATATTTGAATTTCCGGTGACGGTTTTGATCTACGGCGATGAGGCCACTTTTTCGCCAGCTTTGGCGGGTCGAGAGATTCGCTTTCTAGAAAACACTTTTAAATTGCCCGTGGTGGCCTATTCGGTTTCGAATGCTCAAGAAGTCATCGACACATTAAAGGGGCTTACCAACCAAAAGGCACTGGTTCAAAATCTGATCGTGCGCGGCCTTCACGGTGGTACTTACCAGTCTGTGCCATCTTTTGAAATTCAAGATCGAGCCCACGATGATTTTTCATCGCTTGGCTTTGACGACCTAAAAGACGCCGGGGTCAGCCTAAATTTTGCAGCAAATGCTTTTGTCTTTTTTGATTCATGCAGCATGATCGAGAAAGAAACTCCACCGTCGGTGCAGATCGCGACGGGCCAGATGAAAAAAATTGGGTTTAAAACCGGCTGGATCTATATGAACCACGAAGAGGGTTCTTATGCCGTCGGCAATACGTTTGCTGTGCCTTTCTACGGCGAGCGAACCACGCGTGGTAAAATAAACAAATTGGCGGCTCAAGCCATCTGGCCGATCGCCTTGCCATTTTATGCCTACATGGATCACTTCAAGCGCAATCATGGTTTTCTGGTGGCTGAGTCGGGCGACCACGAGCTGATTTTAAAAGCTCATGCCTTTGACGTTGAAGACGGCACTACCGCCGGCGATTTCTTCTACTACAAATAAAACATGAGCCGCGCCGCACGGCTGCTTACTTTGGTAGACCCATGCGTAGCCGTTTGACGGTTTCTTCGTTCAAGTTTTCATCAATCAATGTGAAGCGGTGGGTTTCGGCGTCGAAAGAGTAAACCGCCCCTTCGATTATGCTGAACCACCAAGCATGTAGCCGCAAAGTTTTGGCCGCAAGGCGCTCGGCGATCAGCGGGTGGGTTTCTAAGTGGCGAATTTGCTTAATGACGTTGATTTGTGAAAGTTGATTGTGGGGCGCTAAGTTTTTGTCGAGGTCGATGCCGTGGCTTGCAAACACTTTTGATGGCTCGGCGTGCGCCAGCCAATGTTTAAGATTTGTCAGGGGCAATTTTTCGACTCCCGCTTGAAGTGCAAGCATAGCGCCGCACTCGGAGTGGCCACAAACGATGATGTCGGTGATGCTCAGATTTGTAATCGAAAATTCAATGGCCGCGGCGACAGAAGACTCGTTGGCGGACGAATCAAATTTAGGGACAAGGTTTCCGACATTTCGAATCACAAAAAGGTCGCCTGGGTCCGTCGAAGCAAACCAATTTGGCGCGACCCGACTATCAGAGCAGGTGACAAAGAGTACGTCAGGCGTTTGGCCCAACGACATTCGTTTAAAAATTTCTTTGCGACTCGGAAAGCTGTTCTTTCTGAAATCAATGATCCCGTCGATTAATTTTTTCATACTCTAAAAACTCTCCTTGAGGCGCAATTCGATTCAGCGCGACGGCTGATCTTTGCGCGCAGCGGGCATCATTTGTCGGATGTTGTAAAGGGCAATGCTGGCAGCGGCGACCGCGTTAAGTGAGTCCATGCCTGGTTTCATTTCGATCGATATTTTCTGCGAGGCGGGTATTTGTTCAGGCAAGCCTTGGCCTTCTTGGCCGATCAGTAGCCGAAGATTTTTTTGCGGCTTAAGTTTTGAAAGTGCGATGGCCCCATTCGCATCAGCCCGATCAAGTGCCCATAGCGTTTTGATCGCGGCGGTTGTCAGTGAACGAATCGAAGGGCCAAAAAATATCGGGGCCCGCAATGCCGAGCCGCTTGATGAGCGTAGAACCTTCGGCAGAAAAGGGTGGGCGCACTCCGAAAGCAATATAACCTTTGAGGCCTCAAACGCTTCAGCTGACCGCAAGGCGGCGCCGAGGTTTAGTGGGTCAGACATGGCTAGTACTAGCTCAAGGCCATCGGGAGGGGTTTCGAGATCGAGGGTTTTGATTTCGCCGACTGATCCAAGTAGAAGCGGGTAGTGAGTGCCCAAAATATCTAATTCGGCAAAAAGCTCTTTCTTTAACAGCAAAGTCTGTAAGTCGTGGCCGACGAGTTCGGGCGCACCATCAAAAGTGACGATCGACTCGAGCCCTAAAATCGCAGAAACCCCATCGGGGGGCGCCATAAGCTCTGGGACAATTTTTCGGCCACTGGCAAGAAACTTACCTGACTTCTTTAAGCCTGATGATTCGAGTAGGGTTTTAAGTTCACGAAAGATCGGGTTCGAACGACTTTCAATGGGCTTTACGCCAGGGGCCGTTGTGCGGGATTGATTTCGGTTGTCGTTTCGCTCATTCATAGGTGTGTAATTAATTGTTTTTTGGCCAAAAATCAGCAAGTATTACCGAATGTTAAAAGATCAAATTATCGCAATCGAAAAAGCCGCTAAAGATGCCTTCGAAGGGGCCACTGACCCCAAGGGTTTGTACGATCTCAAGGTGAAATATCTTGGTAAACAGGGCGATTTTTCGCTTTTGATGCGCGAGTTTGGCAAATTGCCACCGGCCGAGAAGCCGGCTATGGGCCAATCGATCAATGAGGCCAAGAATCGCCTTGAAGAGGTCTACGCCCGAGTTGAGAAGAAGTTGAAGCATGCTGAAACATCGGCGGCAATTGAGAAAGAGCGTCTCGATCTCACTTTACCTGGCCCCGAGCGCGCGGCCGGGGCTCGACATCCGATCGCCATGGTGATTAATGAAATCACCCAAATTTTAGCCCGTGTTGGTTTTAGTGTGCGGCACGGCCCGATGATAGAAACGGATCGCAATAATTTTACCGCGCTGAATATCCCAGAAGATCACCCGTCTCGCGATCTGCAGGACACCTTTTATATCGACGACAAACACGTGTTGCGCACTCAAACTAGCCCTATTCAAATTCGAACTCTTGAGATTGAGAAGCCGCCGTTTCGTATTATCGCCCCCGGTGCGGTTTTTCGTTGCGACAGCGATATTTCGCACTCGCCTAACTTCTATCAAATTGAAGGGATGTTGGTGGATCACAAAGTGTCGATGGCCGATTTGCGCGGCACTTTGCTTTATTTTGTTCAAGAATTTATGGGTAAAGATACGAAGACGCGTTTTCGCCCCAGCTTTTTTCCGTTCACCGAGCCATCGGCTGAGGTCGATTGCTCGTGCCCAATTTGCAAAGGCAAGGGCTGTCGAATGTGCAAACAATCGGGCTGGATTGAAATTGGTGGTAGCGGCTTAGTTAACCCCAAGGTGTTGGCCCATTGCGGTCTTGACCCTGAAGAGTGGCAAGGTTTTGCCTTCGGCTTTGGCGTCGAGCGAATGGCCATTATTAAATATGCTATCGACGATATTCGAAACTTTAGCGAAAACGATTTACGATTCTTGAGGCAGTTCTAATGAAAATATCTCTAAAGTGGCTCAATGATTATGTGGATATTGCGGAGTTCTTGACCGAGCCCGCGCGGCTGGCGCGAGCTTTGATTGATGCGGGCCTTGAAGTTGAGGCCATTGAAAATCAGGCAGAGAATTTTAAAAACGTTGTCACTGGCCACATTATTGAACTTGGCCGTCACCCGAACGCTGATAAATTAACGCTTTGCCAGGTCGACACTGGCGAAGGGCGCCCGCGCCAGATCGTTTGTGGTGCGAAAAATCACAAGCAAGGCGACAAAGTTGTCGTGGCTTTACCGGGGGCTGTGCTGCCGGGTAATTTTGCAATCCAGTTGTCTAAAATTCGTGACGTCGAAAGCCAAGGGATGCTCTGCTCAGAAACCGAGCTTGGTTTAAAAACCGAGAGTGAAGGCATTGTCATTTTGCCGAAAGAAACTAAAGTCGGTCAGGCGTTTGCGCAATTCTCGGGCCGGGATGACGTTTTTTTTGAAGTCAATGTAACCCCCAATCGCGCCGACTGTTTAAGCCATCTCGGTCTAGCGCGAGAAATTTCGTGTCTACTTGATCGCAAATTAAAGGTGCCAACGACAGAATTGAAAGCCGGCACGAAAAAAAATCTAATTGATGTAAAACTTCATGATCGCGATTTGTGCACCCGCTACACGGGCCGTTCGATATTTGGTATCAAGGTCGCCGCGAGCCCCGATTGGCTGCGCGATCGGCTGACTTCTGTCGGCGTTAACTCGATTAATAATATTGTCGATGTGACTAATTTCGTAATGCTCGAGTTCGGTCAGCCGCTTCATGCTTTTGATGCTGACGCTCTCAAGGGGCACTATCTCTCGATAGAAAAGGCCAAGGCAAAAGAGAAATTTAAGTCATTTGATGGCACTGAGTTTGAACTAAAAGGCGATGAGCTTACGATTCGCGACAAAGAGCGCGCCGTTGCACTTGCGGGGGTTGTCGGCGGCCTCAATTCAGGCGTAACCGATGCCACCACTAATATTTTTCTTGAGGTTGCCCATTTTTCGCCGAAGGGTGTTCGTCGCACTTCGCGCAAGCTCGGCGTTGAGACCGATTCTTCTTTGCGGTTTTCTCGTGGTACAGACCCTGAAGCTCTTTTGACTGTGGTTGATCGGGCGATGGGTTTAATTCAACAATTGGCCGGTGGTGAAGTTTCAAAAGATTATGTCGACCTCAACCCCGCGCCGATCGAGCGACAGGCCATTAAAGTTAAAGTGGCTCATGTTGGTGAACGCTTGGGTTACCCAGTTGAAAGTGCGGAGTTCGTTGCTTGGATGAAGCGCTTGCATTGCAAAACCAAAGTCACCCACGAAAAGGCGAGCCCGTCAAAGGGCACCGTGGCCAAAGAATCTGGCGATGTCGTTACCGTTGAAGCGCCGTCGTATCGAGTTGATATCGAAAATGAAATTGATCTGATTGAAGAGTTTGCGAGATTAAATGGCTATGACAAAATACCCGAGAGCTTTCCGCAGGTGGTGAGTCGGCCGCTTGATCACGCGGCCACTTATGTTCACGAAGAGCGCATTGCGAATCTCATTTCGCAAGAGGGCTATTTCGAAGCGCGAAATTACAATTTTGTTAATCCCAAATGGCAAAACGAAATTTACGAAACAGAAAAATTTAACAAGCTCGGTCTTTCGGCTGGTGGCGTGGCTGTGCCAATATTGAACCCGTTGAGTGAAGACACCAGTGTGATGCGACAAACGCTTTTGTGTGGGCTTTTGACGAACGTTTTACATAATTATAATCGCGGCGAGACCGCCGGTCGACTTTTTGAAACGGGTTTCGTTTTTGGCAAAGCGACCCAAGAGGCGGGTGCTAGTTACATTGAGCCCCATCGGTTTGCGCTGGTTTGCTGGGGGGCAAAGGCTGATTTGTGGTCGAAGGGCCAAGCTCCGGCTGTTTTTGAAATTAAATCGACGATACAGACTTTGGCGAGACGATTGCGTGGCAAACTTGATTTTCGTGCGATGACAGCGAACGAGGTGCCGGCGATTGCTCACCCAGGGCAAGTGGCTAGCCTTTTTTATGAAGGCAAAACTATTGGTTTTATTGGGGCATTGCACCCAGCGCTTCGAGATGAATTTAAGATTCGCACTGACGTCGCGATCGGCGAGGTCGATTTGACAGCTCTTATGCGTGGCCAGCCTCGGGTACCGAAGACGCAACCGATTTCAAAGTTTCAGTCGGTTGAACGCGATTTCGCTTTGGTAATGCCAACAAGCCTCGCGGTGGGTGAAGTGGTTCGCGAGATTGAAAAGAGTGGTGCGCCGCTTTTGCAGTCGGTACATGTTTTTGACGTTTTTAAGGGCGGCAACTTTACCGAAGGTCAGCAGTCGGTGGCTTTTCGGGTCATTTTGCAAGATCAGGCCGCGACCCTTTCTGATGCTCAAGTTCAAGCTGCTACTCAAAAAATTCTGGCAGCCCTAGAGAAGAAATTTAGTATTAAGCCACGCTAAGTCTTGATTTTTACGGCGTCTCGGGTGAGATTCGTTGGTCCAAGCGTCTTTTCGACAGTCGGACCGTGGCTCAGCCCGGTAGAGCGCCTGCTTGGGGTGCAGGAGGTCGCGAGTTCAAATCTCGCCGGTCCGACCAAACTCTCCCCCTGCCTTTCATACTTTGTTGCCCCTCTCTCGCTTCGCTGCGACGTGCGATTACGCACGCCTCACTTCACTCGATCGGTAACGCCTCGTCTGAAAGGCAGGGGGAGAGTTTGGTTCAACCACCGGTTTGGAGCCTATCGATGCGAGTTCACAAAAAGGCCAGGACGGCCTTTTTGGGCGACCAGAGGGAGCCGCTCGTAAGCGAGCGGCAAGGCGCAGGAAGCGCCGATGCAAATCTCGCCGGTCCGACCAACTTCAGATCCCCTTCGCTCTACTTCGTTACTCGCTTCTCGGGTCATTTCGTTGGCTATCGACCGAATATTCGGTTTGAATGGGAGAAAGGGCTATTTTCGTTACTTGACCCCCACGTCAATCCTTTCTAGCCTTCTTAATGTAGCGAAATTAATAACATAATTTTTACGGAGGCTCTGATGCGATTGATAGCTTTGGTTTTTTCAATGTTAATTATTGGTTCTCTCGCCCACGCTGAGCGAGTGGTTTTTGAAAGCACCACGCGCAAAGTATGGAGTGACTATAGAGTTCAAGCCGCGGGTTTTGATTGGGATCGCAAAAACAACGGGCTATTAATTGTTTATCTTGAAGACCGTTTCGCGCCAATTGGCCCGCCAAATCAACCGCCGAACAATCGTCGCGGCTACGAAGATGCCTTTCAGGTCCCGGGTTTGAAATTCGATAGATCGATTGGTAAGCGCGGCGCTCTTGTCTATTCTGACGGCACGACGACAACAACATGCACGGTAAAAAAATGGCTCGGCCAGAAAGAGACCGGCAAATGTCTTATCGACATCGTCGAATCATTTAACGAATATACGATTCGTCTAGTTGTGAAGTAGTTCAAATATTTCTAGGACGAAGAAGAAAGGTACGCGCGTCCGTTCGTGGAAAAAAGTTACGGCGTACCTTTTAGCTTTAGAGACCTTGAAGATAGTTAACTACGGCTTTCTCGTCATCTGGAGTTAGCAGAGTAACAATGCCTGGCATAACGGTCGCTTCATGACGATCATGACCACGAAAAGCAGCAAGCTGGTTTAATAAATAGCCTTTGTGTTGACCGGCGAGGCGAGGGGCAACAGCTGAACCTTCACCATTCGGGCCGTGGCAGGCCATGCAGGCGGGTAGCGATTTTTCAGAGATACCAGATTCATAAATCGCTTTGCCCTTGGCGGCCCATTCGGCATTGCCTTTTCTGTTTGGCGTAGCTTGTACTGAGCTGAAGTAGGTGGCGAGGTCATGAATTTCTTCGTCTGAGCGATTTTGCATCATGCCCCACATGTAGCCGATGGCTCGATAATCGCCTCGACTGTGGTCGCGAAATGCGTGAAGAGTGTTTTCGATGTAATTCAATTGTTGCCCAGCAATTCGCGGAAAATTGGGGTTGTCGCTGTTGCCATTATGATTGTGACAAGTCATGCAGATTTGTGCTGCTTGGCGCATATCAGATTGATCTGAGAGTGGAGTTGCAGCGGTTGCGGCGATTCCAAAAAGCATCAGTATCGAAAACGCGGTGCAGGTGATTGAGGTCGATTTCATGTTAAGTTCCCCTTTATTTTAAATGCGTAATAGCTAAAGCGTTCAATAACTAAAAAGTGCAATATTTTCTTACTGCAATGATTTTATATAATCAACAAGATCAGAAACTTCTTGTTCGGTGAGATTTACTTTTGGCATCATCGCCGGGTAGCCCTTTACGACGTCGGCTTGTGGGTCTTTGATCGACGTTTTTAAGTAGGCGTCATCGGCAACGACCTGGCGCTCATGGCCGCCAGTGATCACGGTTTCTTTTTTCATATATAAGCCTTTATATGTCGGGCCCATTGACCTCGAACCATTTGTACTATGGCAAGCGAGGCAGCCCTTGCTTTGTGCGAGGTCTGAACCGTGTGAAAGCGCATTGCCCAGCGTTTTACTATCAGCCGTTTCAGTGGCGACAGGCAAGCCGGTTGCTGTTTCAATCAATTTGGCAGAGTCAAATGCGTTTTCAGTGGCCGAATAACTGAACACCCAGGCGAGCGGTTGGCCAGGCACATCTACGATTAGATAAGCAGCGGGATTGGCGCGCGTAAGCTCGCTATCTGCGGCCGCTACGCCTTGTGTATAGAGCGAAGAAACGCAGGCTAGAATTGCGAATAGTTTTGTCATATCTTGTCCTTTCTCGTGGTGTAATTCAGTCACAATATCACGCCAATATCGGCTTAAAAACAAGCCAAAATGACGTGACAAATTGTCACTTTTTTCGTTTTTTGAGAACTAATAGCTCAATTTTATTCGAGCCCAACTAATAAGTGATAAACCGACTGGTTCTTGGCGCTTGAATTTAACTTCACAACGGCTTGAACGCCAGCCGCGATTAGGGCTTTTTCGTCCAAAAGATCTTGGTCACGCAACACAACTCTCATGCGTGTCAGAGCGCAAGGGGTTGAATCAATCACATTGCCGACCCCGCCGAGGGCGGCGAGCCAGGCTGGTGAAAGCAAATTTGTCGTTGTTGATGTGGTCGGTTTTTGTGTAGCGGGTGCTTTTACTTTAGCAGTTCGACACTTAAGAGCGTCTTCCATTTCAGCTTTTAAATTTTCAGAAAGTGGGCCGAAAATAGCTTGAACGCTTGAGCCCACGGTGAGTACTCCGCTGGCGCCGAGGGCTTTGAGCTGGTCAGCTCGCAGTTTTGAAACATCATTAAGCTCAATTCGCAAACGAGTGATGCAAGCGTCGAGACTTTTCAAATTTTCTCTACCGCCAAAAGCGGCAATTAAAGATTGGGCCCGGCTGCTGCCGGGTTGGTCGTCATCGAGGCTCGCGACCCCGACGTTCTCGGTTAAGGTGTCGTCGTTCATTTCGCGACCGGGTGTTTTTAAATCAAGGGCGAGAATGAGGCTGCGAAAAACGCCGTAATACACCAGCGCAAATATCGGCCCTAGAATTAGAACAAGCCAAGGTTTCGTATCGAGCGAATAGTACAGAACGTAGTCGATAAAGCCTTGTGAAAAGGTGAAGCCAAGTTTGGCGCCGAGCACGCCGAATATAAATTGGCCGGCGCCGGCTAACAATGCGTGAACAAAATAAAGAATCGGGGCGACGAAGAGAAATGAAAATTCGAGTGGTTCGGTGATACCAGTTAGAAATGAGGTCAATGCCGCTGAAATCATAATCGAGCCAACTTTGGCTTTTTGGTCGGGTTTCGCGCACTGCCAGATTGCTAAACCAGCGGCAGGCAGACCCCACATTTTAAAAAGATAGGCGCCACCGAGAATGCCAGCTGTAGGGTCACCGGCAAAAAAGCGATTGATGTCACCGTGAACCGCCTTACCGGTCTTATCGATAAAGCTGCCGATTTCAAAAAAGAACGGGACATTCCAGATGTGGTGCAGGCCGAATGGTACGAGAAGCCGCTCGACGATACCGTATAACGTCGCAGCATAGGCTGGGCTGCCATAAGCGGCTGCGTGAGAGAGTTGATTGATCGCACCCTGGATGGGTGGCCAAACGATACTCGTCACCATGGCTAGACCAATGGCCGATAGGGCCGTGATAATCGGCACAAATCTTTTGCCGGCAAAAAAGCCAAGGTATGTCGGTAATTGAATTCGATAGAATCGCTTGAATAGAAAAGCGGCCATCCCGCCCGTTACGATCCCGCCGAATACGCCGGTATCGACGGACTTCATGCCCATAATTTCAGTTGTGTCGTGGCCGAGAAGTTTTGCCATTACTCCGAGAGTGGCAATAAAAACCATAAAGCCAACGGTGGCGGCAAGGGCCGCGACGCCGTCGTTTTCAGTTAGACCTACAGCGACTGCAATGGCAAAGATAAGCGGCAGGCTGCCGAAGATGGCTCCGCCCGATTGAGCCATAATGACCGAGACCGATTCGGGCATCCAGCTAAAGTGGGCGCTACCAACTCCAAGCAAGATGCCGGCGATGGGCAAAACCGAAACCGGTAACATCAATGATTTGCCGATTTTCTGCAAAAGCCCGAAAGCTTCTTTCAGAAAATGGATGCTGCGGGCGCCTAATGTTTCGGTTGCTGATGATAAACTTGCCATAATGTTAGGGCCTTTTTAGTTAAGGAGGTTCGCCTGTTCTGTATTGATATGGGTATTGTTGGCTTGGTCTCTTACTTCAGCGGCCGATTCGGCCTCGAGAGCGCGAGCCGCGATGGCTTGGCATTGCTTCAAAGTGAGTTTGCGAATTTGCGCTTTTATAGATGGCACCGCTGGGATACTAACGCTGAGCTCGGTGACGCCGAGACCAAGAAGGATGGGCACGGCCTGATGGTCGCTGGCAATACCGCCGCAGACGCCCACCCATTTTTCGTATTTGCGCGCCCCGCGAACAGTCATATCAATTAAGCGCAGCACACTTGGATCGAGCCCATCGGCCATGGCTGCAAGTTTCGGGTGGCCGCGGTCGATGGCGAGAGTGTATTGCGTAAGATCGTTGCTGCCGATTGAAAAGAAATCGCATTCTTGGGCAAATTGTTCGGCGAGCAATGCGGCAGAGGGCACCTCAACCATAATCCCGATCGAAATCGGTTTAACACCTAACTTAACGCGCTCTTCTTCGAGAATGGCTTTGGCTTGTCTGAGCTCGCTGAGTGTAGTGACCATCGGAAACATTATTTTAACCTGTGCCTTCGGTTCGGCTGAGGCTTTTAGGATCGCGCGAAGTTGTTCGCGAAACATATCGGGGCGATTGAGCTGAACGCGAAGGCCGCGTTCTCCCAAAAACGGATTGTCTTCTTTTGGAATCGGCAAATAGCGCAAGGGTTTATCGCCACCGACGTCGAGAGTGCGAATTATCAGGGGCGCCCCAGCGTCGAAGGCGCGAACGATAGTCAGGTAAGCGGCGAGCTGTTCGTTTTCGGTCGGGGCCGTTTCGCGATTCATGAATAAAAATTCGGTGCGCAAAAGGCCAACGCCTTCAGCGCCGAACTTAACGGCCCCGTCGGCTTCGCTCTCGCCTTTGAGATTGGCGACAACGTGAATTTGCACTCCATCAAGTGTCAGGGCGGGTTCGGTGGCGTGGCTGCGATCTTGTTTTCGCTGTTTTTCAATA
Source organism: uncultured Bdellovibrionales bacterium (assembly GCA_903833275.1). Lineage (GTDB taxonomy): Bacteria > Bdellovibrionota > Bdellovibrionia > Bdellovibrionales > UBA1609 > RBG-16-40-8. Next base: position 11,906 of record CAILEP010000008.1, on the reverse strand, counting down.
TGGGCTTTGCCGGTTTCAAAACGAGCCATCTCGTCTGCGGAGGGGTGCAGTTTGAGCTCGCCGCTATTGGCATCGATGAGCGCTTCAGTGCCGTTGGCAATATTTAACACTCGTGGGTCGGCGCCCACAAGCGACGGAATATCTAACGAGCGCGCCAATATGGCGACGTGTGAAGTTGAACCGCCAGTGGTCGTCACCAAACCAAGTACGCGGTTTGGGTCAACGGTGGCAACGTCAGATGGAGTCAGGTCTTCGGCAATTAAAATACATTTTTCCGGAAATTGAATATGATGGTTCGTGCCGGCGGTCAAGAGTCGGAGCACGCGTTGGCCGACATCGCGAACGTCATTGGCACGCGCGGCCAGCAATTGATTATTTAGTGATTTAAGTTCTGAAGAAATAGTTGTGAACGCAATTTGCCAACCGAATTCGGCGCTTTTATTTTTAGCGATTTCGGCATGGGCAATATCGAGAAGGCTTGGGTCTTCAAGTAGCTCTTGGTGGGCGGAGAAAATTAGAGCCTTGCTGGGGTCGCTTCCGCTTTCGAGCTGATGAATTAAAATTTGAAGCTGCAAATGGGCTTCACGCAAAGCAAGATCAAGTCGCGCGCGCTCTTTATCAGGGGCCGCGCCCCGTTCTTGAATCTGAATCTCAAGTTTTTGTAACTGAAAAATTCGGCCACACGCGATGCCGGGTGCGGCACTGACGCCCACAAATCGATCGGCCATAGTCGGTGCGAGTGCCGCTGCCGCGGTGGCCGTGTTGGTATTGGGGGGATTGGTCGCAGGCGCTGCATGCGCTGCATGCGAGGCATCGGTTTCGCCAAGGCCCTTTTCAATCAAACTCATCAGCGCCTTAATGGCCTCAGCGGCATCGGGGCCTGATGCCAAGAAGTGAACTCGATCGCCCTTGGCGATTTCGAGCCCCATTACGGCAACGAGACTGCGAACATTGGCCGAGCGATCAGCTTTGTGAATGGTGATTTCAGATCGAAAAGTTTTGGCTGCACTGCTTAAAACAGCAGCTGGTCGTGCGTGCAAGCCGGCTGCGTTGCGAATCTCAATGGGCTCCGATTTAATTTTTGTTAAAAAGCCCGCTGATTCGTTAGCGGATATACCGACAGAGGCCGTGTTGGCGCGGCCCTCGACAGCCGCACTTTTTAACTGGGCCCGAAGCAGTTGGTCGCCGGCTTTAATAGAAGTGTGGGTAGCGGCCAGAGTACTCCAGCTTTCAAGAATTTCGGGGTTAGTAATGACAACTACGGTCAGCAAGCTTTTGGCCTTGCGGGCGATAAGGTCAGAATTGAATTGAATTAGCGGTTGGCCACATCGAACGGTGTCGTTGAGTTTCACAAGCATTTGAAAGCCTTCGCCGCGCAACTTGACGGTGTCGAGGCCAACATGAATCAGAACTTCAACGCCATTATTGTTTCGTACTACAACTGCGTGGCGGGCAGGGTGGCATTGGATAACTCGGCCGTCAAACGGCGCCAAAACCTTTTCAGATATGGGGTCAATAGCCGTGCCGACGCCCACCATGTTTTGCGCAAAGGCGGGGTCTGGCACATTGGCCAAGGCGACAGCAATGCCTGAAAGGGGTGCATATATTAGAAGTTCATTTGAATTCACGCTGAGGTTTTAAATAAACTAGACCTAATCTGCAAGGTAATACTGTGGCGATCAGGAGGGGGTGCGCCGGGGGCATATTAAGTGCCATGAATGGGTCATTAGTGGCCCAGATGCCGGGTTGGTGCCTGGACCATGGGCTGGGCTGCGTAAAATCTAGACCTGACGCACGCTCTATACCCCGACTTTGGCCGAGCCCGAAAATTCAGTTTTTTAAGGTCACCGGACCACGAGTGGTTCAGATATGCCGGTAACCCACCGAAAAGAGAGATGACTTACTGAATTATGTAATTAAGAGGTTATAGATGAAAAATCGATTTCTTCGACTTTCGGTGCAAGCCAAAATGTTCATTGTGCTTGTGGTGGGCCTCTTGGGCTTCACAGTTTACTTCGCTGTCAATTATGTCATCTTGCAAAACAATCGTGAAATTCTGCAGCAGGTTGTGGGTACGCAACTTCCGTCGATGGAGCTTTCAAACGACGTCATAAATAACCTTGAGGTTTTTCGAGCGGCGACGGCTCAAGCCGTCATCAGCCAAAATTTCGAACGCCTAGGCGCAGCAGAGTCAGCGCATAAAGTGATCAATGGCAGTTTCATAAAATGGGACGCCCAGAGTCTGAACTTGAAAGATCAGGTTGCCCCGATTTCAAAACGGTACCGCGATGCTCACACCAAACTAAGCGACATCACTCAAAATATTATTGCCGGGATCTCAACCCTGGCTTCGGTTCAGGCGCAAGTAAAAGAACTGATGGATAATTTAAGTACAGCTGAAAATGAAATGAAAACGGTTCGAGAAAAGATCGATGCCGAACTGCAAGCTGAAGTGGCTCGAGCTAATGTTTTGAGCCAAACAGCGATGTTAATTGGGGTGGGTATATTAATTGCGGCTATTCTTTCTACTGTTTTATTCTATTTTGTAACACGAAATATCAATAATTCGCTTGGTAGCGCCAATACCACACTGCAAATGACTTCAAGTCGATTGCTCGAGATGGTCGATGAAGCTCAAATTTCATCTAGCCAGTTGCGCGAAACCTCGAATCGCCAGGCCTCTTCAAGTACTGAAACCGTTGTGAGTATGGAGCAAATGAAGCGGCTGCTCGTGCAAACGTCTCGTACGGCAGGCAATGCCGTGCAGCTTTCAGAAGCCAGCTTTCAAGAAGCGAATAATGGTAAAGAAATTGTGCAGGGTCTCAAAGACGCGATGACAGAAATTGATCGTTCAAACACCGCACTTGAAGAAGTGAATCAAGTGGTGCGCCTCATTCGTGATCGAACAAATGTGATCAATGAAATCGTTTTTAAAACCCAAATGCTTTCATTCAACGCCAACATCGAGGCCGCGCGCGCGGGCCAGCACGGCTTGGGTTTTGCGGTTGTGGCAAATGAAATGGGCAATCTAGCCGACATGAGTGGTAAGGCCGCCCAGCAGATTAATGAGTTGCTCGATAAGAGCGCTGATCAGGTTGAGAAAACGGTAATTAGTACAAAAGAAAGAATCACCAATGCCAACGAGCTTTCGGGCCGTTGCTATGACTTTTTTAAAGTTTTAACGGATCGTTCGGGTGAACTTAAAAAGATGGTGGACTCGATCAGCTCGGCATCTGCAGAACAGAACTCGGGCGTCGATTACGTGGTCAATGCCATGAATGATTTGAACAATACAGCGGCCGAATCAGATCGAATGGCGCAGGGGATATCGATGTTGGCCGATGGTTTAAAGAACCAAGTGCTTAATTTGACTTCTGCGGTAAACAGTTTAAATTCACTGGTAAGTGGAAGAGAACACGACGCACTTGAAAATAATAGCGATAGTGCGGGCGGCACCGGCGCGGGCGACGGCAATTCAAGCGATGTTAGCATGAGAAAGATGTCGGTAGTTAAAGAGAGCGCATAGAAAGAACGCAGAAGGTTTGCAAGTGAAAAGAGTTTTTACAACATTGATGATACTTCTAGGGTCGGTGGCATTTGCGGCCGATGATTCTGGGGCGCAACTGATTCGGGCCGCGATGACGGGGGCCATGGATCAGATGAAAACGCTTGTTGAGCATGGCGCCGATGTAAACGCGGCTACAGAAAAAGGTTTGACTCCACTGATGCTTGCAGCGTTGCGCGGGTATACCCCGATCGTCAGTTTTTTAATCGAGAAAAAAGTCAATGTAAATGCCAAAGATGCAACTGGTATGACGGCGCTCATGGCGGCTTCGAAACAGGGTAATATCGATGCGGTTAAAGAGCTGATTAAGGGCGGCGCCGATATCAATTTGAAATCGGGTAAGGGTTTTACTGCAGTGGGGCTCGCTTCGATCGACGGCCGACTTGACGTGGTGAAATTTCTTGTTCTCAGTGGGGCAAATCTAAAAATTAAATCGCAAGACGGATTAACTCCGCTTGGCCTTGCTAATCTCAGTGATCAAAAAGCTGTGGTCGATTACTTGACCTCAGTTCACGCCGAATAGACTTAATTGCGGCGAATCAGTTCAACAATTTGACTTTGAATCTGCGGGGCTGTGCCGATAAAATCGACAGCCTTCGCATCGATTGCTTCTTTCGGCATGCCGAATACCACACAGTCTTTTTCAGATTGGGCCATGGTGTAGGCGCCATTGATGTGAAGTTGCTCCATGCCAATGCAGCCGTCATGGCCCATGCCCGACAATAATATTGCCAGTGTCTTCTTGGCGCTGTCGATTACCGAGGTGAAAAGGTAATCAACGCTTGGTCGGTGGCCGTTGATCGCCGGCTTTTTTACCTGGCGAATAACGTGACCGGCGGTGGTTAATTCAACGCCGAGGTGGCAGTCGAGCTCAGATACGTAGATATGGCCTTTTTGCAGAACGGTGCCGTCTTTGGTGTCGCCCAATTTGAGCCCCGAGTGCCCGCTGACATTTTCAGCAAAGCCATGAGCAAATTTGGCAGCGATATGTTGCACTATAATGATGGGCGGGCAATTGGGCGAGCCCACACCTGATAGAACTTGCGAAAGTGCTTGAGGGCCCCCGGTGCTGGCCCCTATTACAATTAACTCAGGCCTGAACGCTGGGTTCGGTTTCTTTAAGATTGTAGGTTCTGCCTCTTCTGGTTTTGCCGCGGCTTTGACGGCCTTTTCAGATGGCTTTTGATAGACCGAGTGGCCGCGTAGCGAAAGGCCGAGGCGTTGATAATCAATCATTTCAGAGTGGCCCAAAATAAGGTGACCACCGGGGCGCAAATGGCCAATAAGAGTTTTGATAATCATTTCGACCTCGGGTGCTGGAAAATAGATCAAAATATTTCGGCAAACAATAAGCTCAAATTGCCCCGAATTTTTAAGCGGTTCGCGAATGTCGTGAGGCTTGAACTGGCAACGACTTCGTAAGCCCTTGGTAAAGGTAAAATAATTTTCAGTAGGGCCGCTACCAAGAAGCACGTGTTTTTTGTAAAAAGCCACTGGGCCAAGTAGATGCTTTTTGTCGTAAACGGCTTTTTGAGCGGTTTCGAGCGATACGGGGTCAATATCTGTGCCCATAATAGAATAGTCAAAACTAGGGTGAAAGCCGCGAAATTCTTCAAATAGCAATGCGAGCGAGTAGACCTCTTCGCCGGTAGAGGCGGCGGCACTCCAGGTGCGAAAGGGTCGATTTTGTTGAACGAAATCGAGAATAATTTTTTGCAGAATAACGTAATGCGGATTTTCGCGAAACCACGAGGTGGTGTGAATGCTCAGTGCCGAAATAAGGTGCGAGTTTTCGGCGGCATTTTCTTTGGCAAATTTAAGGTAGGCGGGCACGGAGGTGATTTTAGTCTCGCGCATTCTTTTTTCGATATTGGTAAGAAAAATGCCGTGTTGAAAAGTGCCCTCTGGGTGGGCCCCAGTCAGTTTTTGTGCCAGTAAAAAAATGAGCTCTTTATCTTGATCTGTCATTCACTATTTATGACTGCGGCTTAAAAGTATCGTGATCGGCGTTAATGTTTTTAATGTCGGCATGAACAACGGGTTTGATGGCGGGTTGCGAAATATTTTCGACGATTTTAAGTAGTTCGCTTCGCGACTGTTTAGTCTGCGGGGCCGAAGGCATTAGGGGTAATTGTTTTCCGGCCTCGTCGGCGAGATGCAAAACGCCTTCGGCACTTTTTCGGTTCTCATCGGCCAGGCGGTTGATTTTTTCGATGGCCATTGTGGTTTGCTCTATACCCTGAAGCTGTTCGCGACTGGCCTCACTCATTGCTGTGAGGCTCTTTGAAATTTCAGAAATGACATTGCCCATCTCTTCAAAGCTAGCCAAAGCCTCTGTCGAAACATTCGCCCCCTCTTCAGCTCGTGCGATCACTTCGCTTACGACTGAAGTGGCTTTCTTTTGCGATTCGTAGATTAAAGTTTCAATTTCTTTTGAGGCTTTACCGCTCGTTTGGGCGAGACGACCCACTTCTTCGGCCACCACTGAAAAACCTTTGCCGAAATGGCCGGCTCTAGCAGCTTCAATTGAAGCGTTGAACGAAAGCAACTGAGTTTTAAATACGATGTCATTGATGACGCGAGTTTTATTTTTAATTGCCGCGAAAATTGCCTGCAAATCATTAAGCAGTTCATTTGATTGTTTAACGGCCATCAAAGCGCTTTGCATTTTTTGAACGGTTTTTAAACGCTTGTCGCTATCATCTGAGGCCTTTTGGGCTAACGACAAGCTGTGAGAAACGTGGTGGTCGGTTTGAGTCAGCATAGATCGCATTTGTTCAATTGAGGCCATGGTCTCTTGAACAGCCGACGACTGCTCGGTCGCCGATTCGGTGAGTTTTTGAAAGGCCGCTTTTACTTTGCCTGAAAGCTGCGAGGCCCCGGCCGTTTTGACACGGTTCACATTAGCGGCCAAATTTGAGCCGAACATTTTTGATAATAAACCCATAGTTAATAATACTATCGGTGCACTCGGGTTCGAAGTGAAATAGAATGATTACGTACTAAAGTCGATTTCGAGATAGTAAGACCCGACTGGCGTTGCGAATGGGATGACGCAAATGTTCTTCGCGTCAGCGGCTCGACCTTTTGCTGCCTCAGATGGCGAGATCAAGACCGGGATTGCATTGGGCAAATCGTAGGCACGCTCGTCATTTATTTTTGATTTCGCCACCCCGTACATAAGGTTGAGCAATTCTGTTGCGGTTGAGCTGATCAGTTCGTCATCGAGCGGTATCGTCGTAGACGGCAAAAAAATTCGAGTAAGTGCCTCGAGAGTTTTCTTGTCGAAGCAAAGATAAAAGCGAGCACTTATCAATCGGCCTTTGGCCTCGACGTAGGCGATTCTATAAAATTCATCTAGACGAAAGGCCTTAATGTTCTCTCGATAGTTCTCGTCAGCCGCAACAGTGGTGTTAAACATGGTGTTCATGGCAGAGCGCGAGGCGGCGACCAGGTATTTCACCAACCAATTGCGAACTTCAGTATCCGAGTCTTTGGCCCCACTTGGTTGTACAGCGTCGATGCTGGCGACATAGCCCAAGGTCTTTTCTCGGCCCTCTTTTTTGATCTTTTCGAGCATGCGGGGGCGAAAATTGATCGAAATCACTTGAGTATTTTTGGCCTGCGCCATTTTTTTAAAACTAATAAAATGATCGTAGAAATGCGGGTCAACATTCTCGACATTCTTAAAATCAAAAACGTGAACCTCAACCGGCAGTTTGGCCCATTTTTCAGCGAGGCCTTGAAGTTGACCGCTCTCGGCTTCAGCCACTATCGTTGGCACTTCAACGTAGTGTACAGTTTGAATGACTGTGCTTTTGAAAAGTGCCAAATCAGCACCCCAGCCTAAACAATTTTCGGTAAGATCGCTTGAATTTTTTGTATCAAAAGCTCATCGGCGAAGGGTTTGACCACGAACTCAGTCACTCCGCCTGAAACCGCTTTCATAATAAAAGAGATCTCGGTTTCTGATGTTACAAAAAGAACTGGAATGTCTTTTGTGACATCATTTTTTCGCACGAGTTCGAGAAATCGAAGGCCATCCATGTCGGGCATGTTGTAATCAGTTAATATGAGGGAGGGCACTAAATTTTCTACCGTGATTTGTCGCCAGGCTTCTTTGCCATTGGCCGCCTCGATGACGTTTTTAAAGCCCACGGAGCGGCACGCCTCTGCCATACGAAGGCGGGCAAGTTTCATATCATCAACGACAAGTGCAGTAGCATTTTCTGGTAAAGCCACGGTGTACCCTCTCTAGAACGTTGGTTAGATTGTAGCCACTTTCAACCCACACTGTAAATTGCCAATTATCGGACTCGGCCTAAGTCTTATTGTTTTTTGCCAATAATGTCCTAGACTTAATAAATGGCAAAACCAACTAGTGCACTGATGCTTGAGGCCTTTCAAGAGGACGCTCTCGAAATTTTGAAAGAGTGGGAGGGAGCATGTGTTCGCGCGCCCACCACAGATAAAAAAGAAACCTTTCGTTCTCTCAAACGCTGCGCCCACAACCTTAAGGGCAATGCGGGTTTGATTGGTTTTGATCAGATGAAAGACACCATCCATCGGCTTGAAAGCCGATTGAATGTGATCGAAGACTCTGGTGCGGACCCCAAAGAGCCATCGCTCAGACTGATATTGCTTGAGGTCGAGCGGTTTCTGCGAGTCTGGATTCAGAACATGGTTCGAGACGCAAATTATGTTCCTACCGATTTGAACGTTCTCGCCAAAATCGAAATTTGGGTTCCGGGTACGGCAGTGGACGGCGTTGTCACTTCGGCTGTCTCTGGCGCGGCCGACTCGTCGGCGGCGCCGCCGCTATCCGTAGCCTCTGATTCGGCAAAGCTTGAGAAATCGGCGGGGGCTGCACAGCCAGCAGCTGGTAAGGCAGGGTCGTCAGGTGGTTCATCAGATGACTCGTCCGGCCGGTCATCTGATCAGGCGCCTGAGGCAGAGGCCTTTATTTCTGCCACCGATACTTTGAGGGTGCCGTCGCAAAAATTAGACGCGCTCATTCAGCAGGTGGGTGAACTCACTCTGGCACAAGCCATCGTCTCTCGCGGTCGTTATGAAGATAAACTTGATTCGGGGTCGGTGAGAGAAGCCATCTTGTTGTGTGACAAGTTAGTGCGAAACATGCGCATGACCGTTCTTGACCTGAGAATGTTGCCAATGCTCGGTCTGTATTCAAAACTTGAGCGTGCCGCCATGGAGCTTTCAATTCAGTTGCAAAAGCCCCTTCAGCTATTGATGGATGGGCAAGATGTCGCCGTTGATAAGGCTGTGCTCAATCGAATTTTTGACCCGCTATTACATTTGCTTCGCAATGCGATTGATCACGGTCTTGAGTTACCAGCAGCGCGAGTCAAAAAAGGTAAGCCTGAAAACGGCACGATTCATATTTCTGCCTCGATTGTGCCTCACGGGGTTTCTATTTCGATGAAGGACGATGGGCAAGGTCTCGATATTGACCGAATTTTTAAAAAAGGTATCGAGAAGGGGTTGGTTACCGCTGATCAAAGGCTTAGCCAGGATGAAATTATTCAATTGATATTCGAGCCTGGCTTCTCAACCGCCGCTAACGTGACAGACGTTTCAGGGCGGGGCATTGGCCTTGAGGTTGTGAAAAAAGAGCTGCTCAATTTGGGCGGTCAGATGAGCATTAAAACCGTTAAAGACCAGGGCACTGAATTCGTTTTTATTTTGCCAACCAACGTCAGTTTGATCGACGTACTGGTCGTTATGAATAAGGGCCATCTCTACTGCATACCCACCCAAGACGTGGCCGAAATTTTAGATGTGCAGGATATGAAAATTGAAATCTCGGCGCTTTACCCCGCCATGACGAACCTGCGCAATCGTGTCGTGCCGATAGTGCCACTGGATACATTTTTGAAAGTAGAGTCATCTGGGTCGACAGTGATCGATACGAGCAATTGCGTTCTTGTGATTCATTATCAAGACCAGGTCATTGGCATTCGCGTTGAGGGCGTGCTCGAGCAACAACAGGTGTTTGTGCGACCTCTTAAAGGTTATTTGGCGAAACTTAGAAACATGACCGGCTCAACCGTATTGTCAAACGGTGAGCCTAGCTTGATTATCAATGTAAAAGAAATGGCAGATGTATTTTTTGAAGGCAAACGACGTGGAGGCCGAGTTGGAGAACAATCTATTTGAAGACCGTTCGAAATTTAAATATATGCTTTTTCAACTTGGGGGCGAAACCTACGGCACGCCGATTTTACAAGTTCGAGAGGTCATCGAGAATCGAGCGCCGAAACCAGTCCCGAATTCGAATATCGCTTTCGAAGGGGTGATTAATTTGCGAGGTGAGGTGATTGGTGTCATCGATCTTCGTAAAGTCTTAAAGGTCGAGCCCAAGCAGTCACTTTCGATTTTAATTTTTGATACCGCCAATGGGGTCATGGGTGCGGTCGTCGATCGCTGTACGGCGGTGGCCGAAATACCTGAGGCCGATATCGATCAAACCGGAGGGGTCTCCACGCGTGAAGGTGCTGATTATTTTCTCGGTATCGGTAAGCGCGAAGGTGGTATGGTCACCTTAATCGATTTATCGCGCGTGCCTCAGCTTTTGAACAACGCTACGATTAAATAGCGCATAGGGGTTTTTATGCACAAAGAATTTCTCGCCTTTTTAAAAGAGTATGGGGTCGTCGGGCTCGCCATTGCCGTCATTATTGGTGGCAAGGTCAATAATGTTGTAACCAGTCTCGTTAACGACGTGATTACCCCAGGGTTATTGCAACCAATTTTGCGCCATGTAGGCGCCGATGATATCGCTAAATTGCAAGTCAGCGGTATTTACTATGGCAAATTTCTCTCAGCCACGATCGATTTTCTGATTGTGGCGGCTTTGGTGTTTTTTTTCGCCAAGAAAATTTTGAAAGAGACAACCGTCGCAAAAAAATAATAGCACGAATGGCAATTATGGCTGAAGCAAATCGAGGCAGTTCGCTTTTGCAAAGTCATTGATGAGCCGATAGGTTCGCTTTGGATAGCATTCGGTGGTTGAAATAGCACTGCAACCAGGCAAGACCATTCGGTGTGGTGTCGAGTAGTCTTCAGCTCGGATAATAAGAGCAACGAGTTTGAGTGCGCCATGAATAGCCCCCAACGGGTCGGCCAGGGCGATATTTTCATTTTTCACTTCGCCCATTGTGGCACGGGTGACCAGGCGAACGCGATCGCGTAACAAGTGGTTCATTTCATTTTTGAGAAGCCGGCTAAAAATTTGTCGTTTCAAATTGATGATCTTTTGGTCGTCCGAACTTGAAAGATAGAGGTTGTAGGCTCGCAAGAGCGCCTGAGTGTATAGAGATTCGAATATTTTCGGTATGTCTTGTGTGGTTTGTATTTTTTTAGGAGGCAAGCCAGATTCGATAACAAAGCGAAGCGTTTCTAGTAGATGGGCTGCGCGGGTCTCAAGCAAAGTTTGGCGAGCTGGGTGATTCGAGTCGCTAAGGCTATTTTCAATGGCGAGCGCTTCAAGAGCTAGAAGAATTTGATAAGTTCTAAAATTCAGAGCAGAGCGATCAATGGTCGGTTCGCTCAATTGCGCGGAGTGTGGTGAACTGATTTCGCCGGCAAAAACACCATTCGACAGGGCGGTGCCCCACTGGCCAATCCATCGGCCGTAGGGTGGCGTTATAATTTGAGCAAGAATGCGCAGTAAAATATCTTTCGATTCACTGGTTTCGGCAAATTGGGTGGCAAAATTAATAAACGAGCGGGGGTCAGATTCATCAACCGCATGAGAAAGTTGGTAGAGATTTTTTTCAGTGGTCGTAAGATTATTTGGGTCGAGGGCAAGGCGATCGGCGAGGGCTTCGGCCGATGAAAGCGCGAGAACGGCATGCACCATTGCTGTAAAAAGAATCGTTTTAAAAAGTAATTTTACGCGTTCGTTCATAACGAGCGATTTTACGCTATTATTTACGAATTATAAGTAGTCGTGAAAGAAAGTGAGAGTTGTCAAAAGATTGGTCAGTTAAGGCCATACAGTTAAGTCCATACAGCTAAGCCGATCTTTCTTCTTTTTGTGGAAAATTACTATACCGGGTCTCCGCCCCCGCAACAGGTTTCAGCAACCGTCCCGCTACTGTGGGCCGCCGTCTGCATGACCAAAACTGTAATTCAATTAATTGCACCCGCCCTTATTGCGGGCCCCTTTTTATCAAGCACCAAGTCGTAGCGGCCAAGCGATCAACTTTGACAAGAAGCTCATCGTTTTTAATTAAATCAAGTATGGCCTGTACCTCACGGATTGAACCAAACGAAATTTTGAAAAAGCGCCTCTGGTCATTTTTCTCAAATTTGCCAG
>CAILEP010000007.1 GCA_903833275.1 uncultured Bdellovibrionales bacterium | reverse complement strand
CGACCACCAGAAAACAGGCCGGGTGTTATCGGAATAACCGACTGGCGAGGGCGTATCCCACTAGGGCTGCCGTTGCATGATTGAAGAACATGATCTCGCCGGTGATGAGAGCGCCAGCAACTGAGGTTACGGCCACTAGGACGGCCCCAGCATTGCGATATTTCGATAGATAAATAAAGGCACCCACACAGCTAAGCACACCCAGAGAGCAACCCACGTCGGGGCTTCTCAAAAAATACTCGAGCGCCCCGCCACTTGAAAACATCCCGACAACATAGAGAATCGGCGCAATCACTACAGTGGTAATCAAATTTGAGACCACCGCGCCTACAACATAGAACGTCGTCATATAAGTCGTGCCCATTACCACTTCGATCAGGCCAACAAACAGCAACATCACCACTGAATTAAACAAAAACTGAAACGGATGCGAATGCAACACCGCCGGCATCACAAAAAGCAAAGCCTTATTAAACAACGAGGCCGACCCGACCAATTGAGCCCAAGAATAACCGTATTTTAAATAAACACTACGACGAATCTCGCCGAATTTATCGGTGGTTAAAATATAAAACAGATTGTTAATAAAAATAATCGAGAGGGTCGCGGGCATGCGCGCAAGAATCTGCAAAAACCCTGTGGGCACCGAGCGCAACACCGCCCGCTCAGCAAAGGGCCGGGTCACCAATTCTGAAAACTGAATCTGCCGCAAACTACGATGCACAGATCTCACGGCCGTCGCGAGCAACCCCATCGGGTAATGCGCCAAGAACAAACCATAAAGCATTCGCCAATTGAGGGCCCCGGTCAGCGCGATCAGATAAACGGCGCCCCAGCGTTGCGGGTTAAATTTTTCTTTATAGGTAAATAGCGATTTGAAGCCGTAGAACGACTGACTATTATTAAAAATGTAACTCATTATCGAATAGGCGCGCTGATGATGCTGAAATTCTTCGGCATCCACCGGCACCATCGGCGACATCCCCAGGGTGACTTCGCTCGCCCCCTGACGAGTCAATATATCCGTCGCCTCAATAACCAAAAGCTCAGTAGACCCCACCGGTGCCTCGGGGTCGCGAATAAGATCAACGAGGTACCAAGCGCCCTTTGCCGGTATTGGCACTGCCGCTAAAAAAGCCACCTGTTGACCTTCGAACTTAAGACGAAAATATTTTTTGCCATGCATCTGCGCCCAAGGGTCAAGTCTGTTCAAAAAACCCAACGGCTCTGATTTTTGATCATCTAACCAACGTTGGCCGATTTGCTTTAGCTCCGCATGGTCATCTGCCTGAATTTCGCTCGGAGCAAACTCTTCGACATTGGCACCTTTGCTCTTCAATTGTTTAGCCGCCGGTACAGCTTGCAAAAAATCAGACTTGTAGCGGGCGTCACCCATTTGAAGCCAGGGCTCACGGCCCACTTCAAAAACATCAAAACCCTGGGCGCGCGCCTCGAGAGCGAGACCTGGGTTCACCGGTAAAATAACGGCCTCTTTGCCTATTTTCTTTGCCGCAGCGGCAAATTGCCTCAGCCCTTCGAGTTGCGAAGCTGCAGTTACGAACGGCTCAGCAGCCCCCACCCACGCCACCGACGTATCGACATAAGCGACGACACCCAGCTCACCATTTGCGACAAATTCAAAGTGCTGAAAACCGCGATTGAGTGTGACGTACGAATTTGTATTTGAACCATACTTAAAGGTGAGGCCTCTCACATCATTCGGCGAGGTCTCGGCCGATGGCGCTTTTGCATCCAGATTCGGCGCATCTATCTTAAATCCGGTCACAATTGCGCCTCACGGCTCTGGCGCATCTTATCTTGCAACTGTGGGTGTTGCGGGCAGAAACTCTCGCTCTTTTCTAAGATTTGCTCGCGCTCAAGCGGCCCCTGCAACGTAGCTAACAATCGCAAATAAGAATACGGCGCACATGGGTTGATCGCGATGGCTTTTTGATAATGTACAACGGCACGATCTAACCTCTTGGAGTTCTCTTCGATACGCCCCATAAGCTCGAGAAGTTCGAAACGATTTGGGTCTTTCTCAAGCGCCTCTGCAACCACAACCTTAGCCAATTTCATTTCATGAATTCGAATAAGATTTCGAGCCTGAACCGTGGCACGTCGAGAGGGCTCATTATTAAGAAGCCGCGTTGATGTTATCTGTAAAACTTGAAACCAATCGGCCGGCGACCAAAAGCTCTCTTTTGACAATTTTGCTAAAAACAATTCACACAAATCTCGAAATAAAAAAGTCTCAATAGAAGTATTACCTAACAAAACGAAAAGCGTCTGGGCTCCAATGGGCGACCGACGAAGTGCCCCCACCGCATTTCTCAAACTTTTGCTTTTGCAATTCGGGTCGATAAAAACCGCGCCTACGCGCCAACCCAGAATTTTTATTTTGCTGGCCAACTCGAGCGCGTTTGATACAAACACCACTTCGCGCCAATGAAACTCTGAATCAAATTCGAAAAGCGTCTCGTGCAACACGGCATCTGGCGCTTCAGTAAACATCACAATCACATCGCGCGAACGAGCGCGCGCAACATGGGCCGCATCGAGAGCTTTTTTAAGCTTCTCGAGACCAAACGGGCGCACTAAAAATTGATCAACGCGCATAACATTTTTTGAAAGACCATCGCGCCGGGGGCTCGCCACCGAATGCGAATCCGTGAGATACAAAACTGGCACAGCCGCCAAAGCGGCCATTTCACCAATAGCTTGAGTCAGTCGCACGGCCGTTTCTTCGCCCGGTCGCGAACTCAAAACGATCATCTGCAAGCCGCCAGCTTGTTCTTTTAACAAATGAAGAAAACGCGCCGAATTACCGGTGACCATGACATTCTTTTGGCCAGCCGCCGACAGCAACGTTGAAACGGCATTTCGAGATTGGGGGTTTGAATCGTAAACTACTGTAGACACGTCTAATTCACCTAGAAGCCTAAATTATTCGGCAGTCTCAAATATTCGGTAGCAGGCATAATAACACAGCGCGGCAAAGATGTCAGGCTGAAGTGACATCGACCCCTAAATTGTATGTTAATTAGCCCATGACAAATATTTTAGCAAAAACAATCAGTTACTGCCTAGCACTCGCGTTGCCCCTGGCCTTCGTTTACCCAAAAGCACAGGCCGCGACAAAGCCGGGAGCTTCGAAGGCGCCTACCATCAGTAAGGCACCCGGCGCCCCCACGCCGGCTATTTTGGCGGATAACTCGCTTGGTGGGGTCGACAGCCCCTATACTCCGCAGCTGAATGCCTTGATTGAGAAAAGTCGTGCGGCCACACCAAGCCCGGCTCTTGTCTCAACGTCGGGCCCAGCAAAAGAAGATATCGTTCTCGAGTGCCTCGGCCTCAAAGATAACAAGTATTATATTGGCGCCCGCCAAGAGATGGTGATCCATGCCAGTGCAAAAGCGATTGCCGCCATTATGGATGATATTGATCACTATAAAGAGCTCTTTCCGGGCTACAAAGATATTCACGTTGAAAATCGCGATGGCGACAAAGTCATTTCTTATTGGGAGCAAGAGATGCCCATCCCCTTTGTCGACAACGTCACCTACGAAATGATCTACAAATTCGCGTGGCTCAATGACACCGAAAAACTTTATCGCTACCAGTTAAAGGCCAAAACAAATCTCATCGCCAGCGATGGCTTTATTTATTTAAAAGAGCTGCCCAATCACGACACGCTTTATATCGAGTATGATTTTTACGATGCCCAATGGGGCGCCGCAAAAAGTCTCGGCCTTCGAAAAATCTGGTACGATTCGGTTGAAGGCATGGCGCTTTCAGATTTGGCCACCAAGGTGAAGGCCGAACACCCCGATCTCAGCAACGAACGCGCCAAAAAAGATGGCAAGAAATTGGTAAAATCCGATACCATTGTAAAATGCATTTTGCCGGTATTGTGATCGGGCCTTGAAGGCACATTGAAAAAGCGTCGAAGGGCCACTTGAGAAACATTGTAGGAGCAAATGAAAAAATTAATCACACTCGTTTTAATCTCGATCCCGCAATTACTACACGCGAACCCAAACACGCACTACTCATGCTCTTACAGCTATTACGGCGCGCCTATGGCCGCTCTTGAGTTCGACCAGTACGATGCCTTTCACCTCTCACCCCGCGCTAAAATTTCGATGTCGGGGGCACCGCCCCACGAAGAATCGCTGACTCTCGTCGCGGCCACAGAGCCGCAAAAAATCCATGCCTGGATCTCGAAAGAATCTGCCGAAAATAAAATTGAATTGATCGTCTACAAAAACGCCACCGCAAGCGGTGATAGCGAAATTATCAATAATCAGATGCCCTACCTGAAAGAAGTCTGGGGCCAGTGCAAAGTTTCAGAACCGAGTTTCTAGTTAAAAATAATTCGAGCGCCGGTAACTTCGTTGCCCGTTGCAGTCGCTTCGCTGCCTGCCGCGGTGGCCTGGCCGCCCGATACGCCGGCCTTCTCGACCACGCCGATTATTGCGGCCTGCTTAAATTTCGTTAAAATTTTATTCAATATTCTGGCGCTCGATTCAGCCGGTACCGACAGCAACAGCCCGCCCGATGTTTGTGGGTCGACAGTTAGCCAACGAACTTCAGGCGAAAGCGCACCGAAATCGACTTCGCTCTTTACATACTCAAAGTTCGTGCGATGGGCGCGATTTAATACTTCTTTCGCCAGGGTTTGGCGGGCGCCCTCAAGCCAGGGCAGCGCGGCCGAATTTATTTTAAACTGCACATTGCTCGCGCGCGCCATTTGCACGGCGTGCCCGGCTAAACCGAAGCCCGTGATGTCTGTTGCCGCATGTATGGTTTCGCCGACAAGCAACTCGGGGGCATTGTTAAGCTGTTTCATGCTCGCGATGGCGCCATCAACCCACGATTGTTCGGCCTCACGTTTCTTGAGGGCCGAGGTCAACGTGCCAGTGCCTAGGGCCTTAGTTAAAATCAAAACATCACCCGGTCGCGCGCCCGAATTTGCCCAAGCCTTTTCGGTCTCTACAAAACCGGTTACCGATAAACCAAACTTCAAAGTGTCGTCGTCAATTGTGTGCCCGCCCGCCATACACGCGCCGGCCTCGTGAATTTTTTCGAGGGCACCCTCAAGCAGCGGGCCAATCAACTCGGTCGGCAGAGTTTGCGTCGGGTAAGCCAAAATGCTGAGCGCAATTTTCGGGCTACCCCCCATGGCATACACATCACTCAACGCATTTGCGGCGGCGATGGCGCCAAAATCTTTGATATCATCAACTATCGGAGTAAAAAAATCGAGCGTCTGCACCAAGCTCTGGCCATTGCCAAGACTCCAGAGACAGGCGTCATCCATATGCTCGGTGCCGACGGTTAAATTGGCTGGCCGCTGCAGGGTGAGCTTGGCCAAAATTGCTCTCAATTCGCCCGCCGGCAACTTCGCCGCACAGCCACCCTTTTTTACGGTCTCAGTTAGGCGTATTGATTTTGTATCCAAGTTTTGCATGATTGGTGATCCCCTTCAAAAATAATTTTTCGCGAGTGTTTGTTAAAACTGTATTGGTATAATTTGTCGTAATAATTAACTAGCAAGCTGGTGATCCAAATCAGGTGCGCGTCGGGCCCATTGATGTTTGCGGCAGCGACAACGACAGAGGCCGCGTCAGCAGCGGCAGGGGCAGCGGCTTCGCCAGAAAATGCGTCTTTCAATTGCGCGCGAATGATCTGTGTTTGCGCGCCACCCAATTTACTTTGAATTTTCAGCAGCGAGCGATCGTACATTTCGAA
This sequence comes from uncultured Bdellovibrionales bacterium, assembly GCA_903833275.1. GTDB lineage: Bacteria > Bdellovibrionota > Bdellovibrionia > Bdellovibrionales > UBA1609 > RBG-16-40-8. The sequence goes on along the minus strand of CAILEP010000007.1, from coordinate 137,774 downwards.
AAGCCTCTCGCTAGCCAGACCCTCTCTAAGCGGTCGACCTACGTACTCTTCGCAAATATTTCGCGCCCGCTCTTCGACCGAAACATTGAGTTTAATAACCGGGCTTAAACTCATCTTTTCTTTGAGCTGAGCCGGCAATTTGACCGAGCCGATATTAGCGCTCTCGTCTTCAACTAAAACTGCGCGCCCCGCCTTGAGGCCTGCCGCAAGTTCATTCAGCTTGAAGGCCACAGAATTTTCAAAACTCGCCTGGCGCGGCTGAGGCGAATCGGCAAAGCCGCCGAACGCACTGCCTCTGTGATTGGCTAATTTTTCTAAATCTACTTTCGGGGTCGAAATTTCATTTAGCAGCGTCGTCTTACCAGCACCGGTTGGCCCCGCAAGCACAAAAAATTCTGGCAAGCTTTCAAAAGCTTTAACAAGTTCTTGGCGAAGAGCTTTGTAACCCCCCTCGACTCGAAAAACGGGTTGGCCGGCCTGACGAATCCAGTCTGCTGCAATTTCTGATCGCAAACCACCGCGCCAACAAGTGACAATCGGGGTCTCGGCCCCTGAAAGCGCTGCCACCCACTTCTGCACCCGTGCGTCGCGATCAGCGCGTGTCAATTGATAGCCGAGCTCAACGGCGGCCGCTTGGCCCTTTTCTTTGTAACAAAGGCCCACTTCGTGACGTTCAGAATCGGTCAGAATGGGGGCGCTGATAAACCCCAAAATCGAACCTTGGGCGAATTCACCCGCCGAGCGCACATCGACCGCGCGCGTTTGCACGGGCCTTTGCATTAGCTCGCTCAGTGCAGTTGCCGCTGAAATTATTTTCGATTCTTCAGACATTGAGAATTGAATAGCACAGAGAGCGGCAACCTGGCCAGAGGCAAAGCCGGTATGGGTTATTAGAGGTTCTCTGCTGGCGAAGGTTTTGGGTTTTTCGCCGTAAATCATCAAATCTTTTGTCAGCTCAATAGTAAATCGCCGCAGTCGAAGATGTGGCACCCCAAGATTGTGAAGGCTGCGTGGCGAAAGTCGCGGTGCCAGACATTACGACAACAGTGCCCTGCACTTTATAGGTGCCCGCATAAATTGTAGATGGTACCGCGTTAAAATGAAATGTGATCGTGCCGTTGATACAAGTGCCTGTTATTGCCGAGCCAGCAAATGCTCCAGTAAATGTATTCGTCGCACTATTCTCTGTTATCGCCATAGCGTAAGGGGCCGTCGACAGATTGGCATTGTAGTTACCAGTGCAAGATAGAACTGGCACATGCGGGTCAACGGTGATCGAACTTGTCGCGCTGTCACCATTGGCATCGATTGCCGTGATAAGCACATTTATGGGTGCCGCAACACTCGTCGGCGCTGTGTAAAGGCCTGTGCTTGAAACACTGCCGCCACCCGTGGCCGGCGTCGTAATCGTATAGACGTAAGGGGCGATACCATTGATTGCCGTAAGCTGCACGGTGCCCCCCGCATTTACGATCGAAGTCGCCGCGCTCATTGAGAAACTTTCAACAGTAAAATTAAAAAGGGCCGAAGAGTTCGAAGCATCTGTAACAACGACGGTTGCCAAAATGGCAGCCGCTGGGGCTGAATACAAACCGGTTGCTGAGATCGTGCCGCCATTAGCGGTAGAGACTGAATAGCTATAAGGAGGCACCCCACCCGAAGCCGTGAATTGCAAAGCCCCAGACAAAGCGACCACTGCTGCTGGGGCAGATATTTTCAACCCCGGTGTCGTAGAGCTACTAGAATAGGAACTAGGGTTGTAACTGGGTGCACAGGCCGCCAAAAGATATGAGGCGACGACTAAAGCCAATCGTCTCAAAATAGTACTTTTCATGGCGTGTCTCATTGTGTGTTTCATTGATCCCCCTAATCTCTAGTCATGCAATTCGCATGCTATTCATGAGAGCTAAAATACTGGGTTTTCTTGTCAAAATTCTCATACTGAGGCGACGAAGTTCTGAGCGGCGATATTGAAAAGTGGCACCACCCAAGCTGTGGTTCTCGATAAGACTATCTTGGGTCTTGTCGACGTAAATAGCGTTTTTCTATTATATCTTTCTGGTGTCAAAACCAGCGCAGGTTGGAGTATGTATCAACTGCCCTGTATTAAAATCCAGTTCGCAAGTTTTCAAAGGCCACTGCGCTGATTTTCTCACTGAGTTTAAAATTAGTTTTGCCGGGGTAAACTACGTAGAGATGCTTTAGTTTTAAATCTTTGATGGCGATTTGCATCGACTTGGTGACCTTGGGGTGGTCTGTATATTTGAACTCAAAACCCAATCGCTTGCCGCCAATATTATTGCAAAAAAGATCGAGCTCAGCTTCGGCATGGGTCGCCCAAAAATAGGCTTCGTCACTGGTCAATTGAAAATGTGCCGTCACCTGCTCGAGAGCAAAGCCCTCCCACGATAAGCCTAGCTTCGGATGAAGTGAAATCTCAGAAAATTTATTAAGACCGAGTAAAAAATGAAAAATGCCAGAATCTCGAAAATATATCTTTGGTGATTTAACTTGCCGCTTGTCGATATTTTCAACCCACGGTTTCAACTCTCGTACAATGAAAGTATTCGATAGTAGATCGAGATACCGACGCATCGTCTGACCCGAAGCCCCCATCGACTGGCCAATCTCAGCTGCGTTAAAAATGCCGCCATGGTAGTGCGCGAGCATAAGCCAGAATTTACGAATTGTTTGCGCTGGGATGTTCACGCCAAGCTGGGGGATATCACGCTCCAAAAACGTGGTGGTGTAATTCTGTAGCCACGACTTGGCATCGAGTTCAGTTTTGGCCAAATAGGCTCGTGGGTAACCACCCCTCACCCAAAGCCTTTTGTAATCAGTTTTTTCTAAAACTGAAAACGGCCGAACCTCGATGTAAGCAATGCGACCAGCCAGCGTCTCGGATGATTGCTGAATCAAGTCGCGCGAGGCACTGCCGAGAATTAAAAATCGCAATTTACGTTTATCCGCAAAAACGCGAAGGGCTGAAAATAGCTCAGGCCGCCGTTGAATTTCATCGATAATCACTAAGCCGCTGAGGTCGCTAAAGGCCAGGTTAGGCGATTCGAGCCGAGCGAGATCAGTGGGGTCTTCTAAATCGAAGAAATGCACGGCCCCCTTGGTTATAGCCCTATAAGCCCGCGCCAAAGTCGACTTACCAGCTTGCCTGGGGCCGAGAAGAGCGACCACCGGGTGATTTCGAAAGCCAAATTTGATTTGCTCTAAATAAGAGTCCCTTTTCATACTTGAAATTGTACCATTGAATGGCAGATTTTCAAGGTATTTTTGTAACGACGAAGTTGAGATTGGCTGGCCAAACGAGTGCAATACAAACATAGGTGAATATCTCGGGTTGTTCGACGAACTCCGCTGAATTTACCTCTTGAGATAGTACCTTACCCGTAGTTGCTTCAGCCGCCGCCAACCATATTTCACGAAGATCTTTAGACTGCTTCAGCCTTTTCTCGAAATTGTCATATGACCCATAAAAATTGAAAATCTTGATAGTTACAGCTCTGACAAATGCGCTTTGGTAAAAAATATCAAGTTCAATTGGAATGCCAAGTTGAGCCCTAAAATGCATTTTACATATACATATAAAATATGTATATTATAGGAATTGCGCCGACGATCTTCAGGATATGGAAATTCAGAGTTATGATATAGCCGAAGGATCACGCACCAGCGCATGTGCATGTAGTCGGACCCGACGCTGGAGCGAAGTTTGACATTCAAACCCTAGAGTGTATCGAAAGTTTTGGATTCTCACAAAAAAACGCTTAAGCAAATTAAAGATTACTTAGAAAAAAGAAAAAGCCGACTTAAGGAGGCATGGGATGAGTACCAAGATTAAAAAAATTAGTTACGGAAAGGTTGAAATACCCGATGATGCTTTTGAGCCCAAAAACGTAAAAGAGCGTATTACTATAATGGTCGACCAAGACGTTCTTGACTCTTACAGAAAGAAAGCAAGTAAAACGGGCGACAAGTATCAATCATTGATTAATAGAACCTTGCGAGAGGCTCGTGTCGCGCCAGATTTAGAAGAGCGGGTTGAAACTTTAGAGCGTAAAATTAAAAAACTTAGTTAGTTCTGTATGCCCTTTTTGGCAATGAAGCGCAGAGTGATTATAACCGACCCTTGAAGTCAGACCCTTTAAAATCGAAATGTTTTAGATGGCTGCATTTATGGTCAGGGCGGGCGTCCGGCCATCGATAAGAAATAATCCAAAATGCGGTCAATTCCGGATTTTAGAAAATTATTTGTCTATTAAAATATCATTAGGTAAATTAAATAAAAAATGGAATGAAAATTGCGCTTTCGGAAAAATAATTTGATAAATCAATCGAGAACAACCGCCAATATTACTTCTTGGCTAAAACGAGAGACCCCTGCCGTTCGAATCGCGCTCGAGAACGCTTCAAAGCATTTTGACAATTCTGATGCTTTAGACGTTCACACTCTAGAAGCAATTTATGCAAGAGAAAGTAGTTTTGGGCAAATGGCGGGCAAGCGGGGCAATGTCGGCGCCGCTGGGCTTTTTCAGATTGAGAAAAGAAAGGCTCGGGCAATTGGTCTCAAGACTAGCGCCTCAAACGATGAGCGCAAAAGATTCACTCTAGCCGCCTACAATGCTGGCGAGGGTCGAATCGCTAGAGCCCAAGCCATTGCCAAAGAAAATGGTGATGACCCAACGAATTGGGCTGCCGTACAGAAATACCTAGAAGATGCCGGCGCTAGCGAAAAGGGCGCTAGAGAAACTCGAGATTACGTCACGAATGTTCTCAATTATGAAGCAGAGTTTAATAAAAAATCAAAGGCCAATCCGAAATCAAAAAACAATCAGGGTGGCGATGCCACAACTGGTGCACACTGGGTGACGATTCATGGCCGTCATATTCTAATTAAAGGTTAAGAAAACCGTGCTTTTCATTCAATTTATTCTTATGGCATCATTGGCCTGGCCCCAAGAAAAGCCGACGAAAACTTTTCCGCCAGACCCATGGTGCGTACACAAACCCGCTTCGATAAAAAACGATCTTCTGCTATGCTTGAAATCTTCATATCAAACTAAAAGTTTACGAAAAATTTTAACCGAAGCCATAAACGGCAAGGGGCCCATGCCGCCAATTAATGCCGATGGATTAATAAGCGAAAAAAAATTTAAAAAGCTTTTTAGTCAGCCAATTTTGGTTTTTGCAATCCCCGAATCGCAGTCGGCTGGTTACGACGTACATTTTATTTTTAAAAATTATTTGAAGCTTGAATTCAGTGCGTGGCTTACGATCGATGACGATATGTCACTACAACCTAAAATGATTATGGTCGAGGACCCCGATCCTCATATACGAAAAATCCACAAGCAATTGTCGAAAAAAGAATTCGAGCCGTACTGGCTGTGAATTTAAAAATACTTTTAGGCTGTGTTTTTTCGTTATCTGATATCGCGATATCAGATATCCGATATCCGATATCTGCAAAATCGGCGAAGCCGATTTTGTTATGGTACCCGAGGCCCCATAGTTAGCGAACCATTGGTGTGGGCTGAAGAATACCGAACTCAATGGCGGGTGCCGAGGCTAGGAGTTGCGGGGCTGGCAAAGAAACGCAGTCGCAAATTAAGCACTTTTTTGGATTAAATTAATTATCGTATCTAAGGTTGGGTTGGCGTCCTTTTCTATGGCAGCGTAAATCGTGCTTCGTTTAATTTTGGTCTTACGCTCCATTTCAGAGATATTCTTTGATTTAAGGTGAGCCCCCAATACTTCTAAAAAAGCTTTTTTGTCGCCTATGACGATAGCTTGAGCCAATGCCTTGGCAATGAAGTTCAAGTCTCTGAGTCTGGCATCAGGGTCATGAGGCTTGCTATTTGATTTTGTGCCTGTCTTAACAACCGGCACATCATCGATAGAAAATCTTTTTTGCTTTTTCGATGTCTTTGTTTTGTCCATGTTTAGTGCCTCCAAGCACAAGGGTAATTTCGTTTTGGCCTGACCTATAAAAGTAAATCCGCAACCCGTTGTTGAACTTAATTTCACAAAGCCCAGCTTCTAAGTGGCGCGTTTTACCAAAATGGCCTTCGTTCTTGATCGAAGAGAGCCTCTTTTCAATTTGGGCCCGCACCAAATAATCTAGATTCTTGTACCAAACTTCGTATTCAACCAATGTTCGAATTTCAAAGGCCATTAATTGATTGTCCATTATATTGGACACATTTGCAAGGCAATAGTTGAGAGTTCAAGTCTTGTTGAGAGCTCTCAAAAATGCTGATGAATTTATTAGGGATTTTTTGGTACCCGAGGCCCTATAGTTAGCGAACCATTGGCGTGGGCTATAGAATACCCAATTCAATGGCGGGTGCCGAGGTTTGGCGCTGCGGGGCTGGCGTTTCGCAAGGGCAAGGCAGCAACGGCCAATATTAGGAGGCCTAGAGTATAAGATTAATGACTTCAATCGACACATGCCCGATGAGACCAATCACAGCTAAATTTCTGTTGATTTTTGGTCTACCATTGGTATACTAATGGTAGATTTATAGAGGACTCTAAAATGATCGCTAAAAAATTGACAAAAGTGGGCAATACCCAAGCTGTGGTACTCGATAAGACTATTTTGGGTCTTGTCGACGCAAATAGCGACAGTACATTTAAAGTTTCTATCGAGGGTCGTAAGATCGTTCTCGAACTCATGAGCCAAAAAGAAGTCGACCGCCTGGCGCTAGAAGCGAGCGATAAAATTCGTCAAACTCAAAAGAATGTATTTAAAAAACTCGCGAAGTAAATATGGCCAGTGAAACGCTTTTTATTTCACTTGAAGTCGTACTAGAGATCCACAAGAGACAGCTAAAAGAATTTGGCGGCTCTGATGGCATCCGCAATCAAGGCGGCCTTGAGGCCGCAGTACAGGTACCGAAAGCTACTTTTGACGGTGTAGATCTTTATCCAACGATTTTTTAAAAGGCAGCGGCATATGCTTTTCATATTGCAGAATTGCAAGCATTTGTCGATGGCAACAAACGAACCGCACTTGACGTGGCACTTACGTTTCTGGCGATTAATGGCCATGAAATCTTAAGTGAACACGAAGAACTATATGAGGCAATGGTCGCGATCGCCGACCACAGGATGTCGAAAGACGACTTCGCGAAGCTATTTGAAAAACTTGTAAGTTTATAGCTTATCCGACAGTAATTGGTTTTGCCCGGGCCCCACGCTTCGCTGTCCCACTCGACTGCGTGGCCTCCCCGCGTTCGCTAAGTCACACATCCTGTCTGACTTGCCGTTTCGAATTCTCCCTTTGGTCGAATCCGACACGGCCGCTCTCTCGTTTCAAGTCCTGTCCCGTGCCCCAAAATAAAAAAGCAGGCTTTCACCTGCTTTTTTATTTTGGTACCCGGGACAGGACTTGAACCTGCACACCTTTCGGCACCAGATCCTAAGTCTGGCGTGTCTGCCAATTTCACCACCCGGGCACATTTAATTTTCAAAAAACAATATCGAAACAAAAAACAAAAACTACTTATTTACCAACTTACGATAATCTGGGGCGCGCATCAATATAGCTAGTTCTTTTTCTGAATCCATTTCGATTCGCACGAGCCAGCCTTCATTCATTGCATCATCGTTGATAACTCCAGGTTCATCAAGAACACCTTCGTTAACTTCGATAACGGTGCCTGAAACCGGCGAAACGAGATCGCTCACCGCTTTTACGCTCTCAACAACACCAAAGGGCTCGCCTTGAGTCACTTTCTGGCCAGTCTCGGGCAACTCAACATAAACAACTTCACCCAAAGAATCTTGCGCATATTCAGTGATCCCTACAGTACACATGTTCTCATCAACCTGAGCCCACTCGTGATCTTTGGTGTAGTAGTTATCTTCTGGGATATTATAATTGGCCATTTCACTAGCTCCCTTTTTTCTTCAGTGAGTCTTTCTTAATAAACGGAGTCTCAACAATCACGGCTTTAGCGGCTCGGCCCCTGATATCAATCGCAATCTCTTGGCCTACTTTTGCAAAGTCAGCCGCGATATACGCAATACCAATGGTCTCGCCCGATGTCGGTGAAACTGTGCCACTTGTTACCTTGCCGATCTCTCGATTGTCAATTGTGACGACTCGATAATGATGGCGGGCGATGCCTTTGTCGATCATTCGAAAACCGACCAGCTTGTGCTTGAGCCCCTGAGCCTTAACGGCGGCGATTTTGGCCTTGCCGATAAAATCTTTGGCATCCAACTTCACAACCCAGCCCAAGCCTGCCTCAAACGGGTTTGTGGTGTCATCGATCTCGTTGCCATAGAGACTGTACTTCATTTCAGTGCGAAGGGTGTCGCGAGCGCCAAGGCCGATAGGCTTGGCTTCAAGGTCTGCGCCTTTCTCAAGAAGGGCCCGCCAAAGCGCGACCACCTTGTCGGCCGGCACAAAAATCTCAAAGCCGTCTTCGCCGGTATAACCCGTGCGCGCCAAATAGCAAAGTGCACCCTGAAACTCAGCCGGTGCAAAATGAAAACTGGCAATTTCTTTGATCGCATTTTTATTTTTAGAATCGGAAAATACCCGCGCCACCAATTCGACTCCACTGGGCCCTTGCACCGCGATCTGACCCCAATGCGCACTTTCGTTGACGATTTCAGCGCCGCGATTATTGGCGGTCATCCAGGCAAAATCTTTGTCAGCGTTCGAGGCATTGACACAAACTAAATAGTCTCGGCCTTGCTCGATGCAATAGATGATGATGTCGTCGACGACCCCACCTTGTTCATTCGGCAAAAGAGAATATTGAGCCGCGCCATTCACCAATTTGCTAACGTCGTTTGTGGTTAACCACTGCAAAGTCTCGAGCGACTTTGCGCCCCGCACGCGAACTTCACCCATGTGCGAAACGTCAAACAAACCGACCTTCGAACGCACGTGAAGGTTTTCAGCACGCATGCCAAAGTACTCGACTGGCATAAACCAACCGGCAAAATCGACCATCTTAGCCCCGAGGGCCTCGTGTTCACTTTTAAGCGGAGTCATCTTCATAAGGCTCAGAAAACTATCACGATAATTCAAAAATGGTGACAATTATGGTCGTTTTACGGCCAGTGTCAGAAATCGTGCCGAGTTCAAAACGAAATTATCCTTTAATTTCAGTAGGTTAAAAACAAGCCCCTTGCGGCCCCGGTGGCCTTTGAATTGCTAATTAGATGGCTGATGCAATCCAACCGTTTTCGACGCTTTTTTCTGAACCCACACCCAGCCGCCATAGCGGTGCTATCTGCTGTTATTTTAAGCACCGGTTGCGGAAGGCGCTTTCAGGGTATCGACAGCCCGAGAGCCCAGCTCTATCAACTCACCGTCGGTGAAGTTTCGACTGGCGACACCAAAAGAATCGAGATTGATAACGGCACCAAGAGCCTCATGGTTGCGTATACTCCGGCAGGGGCCGTCAATGAATTCTCGCAAATTCAAAAAGATGTGGCCGCGACATCTGACAAGTTAACCGCTAAAGCCATTCAGTCGGTCGAGATCGCAATGTTTGACTCGAAAGCGACTCGCACAGAAAGCCACCCCGTTCGCTTGACCATGGATATCGTTTTTGACTCGAAAAGCACGGTGTCGCCGAAAGCCCTCAACTTCGATGTGCCGTTAACCTTAAGTGGCAACGCTCTCACTGGCCATGTTGAGAGCGCCACGACCGCTAAAATGGATGTCACGTTTTCAACTGATATTACTTGCCTCGATTTAAATTGTGCCGATATCGACATTCGCCTGCACCGCCATGTGAGAGAAAAGTCAGGCGCGCTCTCGGCCTCACTCGCTGACGTAGGTATTTTGTATCGATTGACCCACCCAACTGTGCATGTGCAAAAAGCGAAAGACCTGGCCGCCTCAAACGACCCTGATCTAGCAAATCTTTCAGCTATTAAAGGCGATCAACCGGCCATTCGATCGTCGGTGGCAATTGTCGACGGTCATTCGTATTCGCACCTCGTGGTGCCCGAGCCCAACACCAAGCCCGAAGAAAAAAAGAATACGCTCGATATTAGAACCGACATGGTCGACACCCAAGAAACCGCTAGCCAAGTTGAGACCCTGCAGATTGGCTCGAATCAAAAATCAATACCCGCCGAACTCGTGGGGGCTGACCCCGATACGGGCAATATGGTCATCGATATTAAGAGCGGCGCGCGCTTGTACATCAACGAAGTAAACCCTGACTCACAAGAGAAAAAGACGCCCCCAAAGGTCGACGTGCCGATTATTCACGTTCGCGCCGATGCCTCGCGATTGATACCGTTTGAAGTTGACGAAAAAAAATGGCCGCGCACATTTAAGGTGACCACCGGGTTCGCCGCCCATGCGAACGATGATGAAGTTCAACGGCTAGTGCGCGTTTGGCTGGGGCAAGAAAAAGATCGCACAACTTGCGGCGCCGAAGCCGACAGCCAAAAACTTCAAGCTCTCTTGACCTATGGCCCGCAGGCCCTTCAATTGGCCACACCGATCGCTCAGAAGCTCGATGTGACTCCTGAAATTGCTTATATTTTAGCACTTGAATCAAGTTATGTAATCGACCCTCGACGGCCCACCACCGAACTCGCGGGCTCGAGCGACCCCAATGTTAAAACTTCGGCGCTGGGCCCCTGGCAAATTGTCGACATGACCGCAATGTCGATTCGCGATAGCTCGAAAATTAAATTCAATGTGTTTCCGGTCGTGAATCATGTCTTTAACCCGCTCGATGATCGAACATTTTTTTACAATTCGACCTACATGGCCTCGCTTTTACTTAAAGGCTTGTTCGATCAGTTTCAAACCGACCCGGCCATTGCGATTATGGCCTACAATGGCGGCAACGGTTACGCGAGTTCGTCGATTAAAAGAACGGCGAAATACGAAGAGTTTGATATTACACTTGAAGAAATTGCGAAGCACCGAATGCAGACCAAAACAAACTGTGCGTATTTAAATTATGCTTACACGTTTCTCGCGCTTCGCACCATTGGGCAGAATTTGGACTATTATCAGATCAAGCCTAAACCCATCGAGAATAAAAATTATCTAAAGCGATTGAAGAACCCCGACAGCCCCTTGCCGCCCGGAATCTAATAACTTCGACGGCGCGCAACCAAGGCCCTCAGGCTTTTGAAAGTTGCGCGAGCGTCAGCGTGTTTTCAAGCAACATGGTGATAGTCATTGGGCCGACCCCACCTGGCACGGGGGTCGCGGCTTTCACCAGACCTTTTAATTCGTCAGTGCGAACGTCGCCACACAGGCCTTCAGCCCGGCGATGAATACCAACGTCGATCACAACCGAGTCTTTTTTGAAATCTTCGGCGCCCATAAATCGCGGCTTGCCAGCGGCCACGACAACTATATCGCCCTGTTTTGTGAAGTCGCGAATATTCGGAGTTTTCGAATGCACAACAGTCACCGTGGCATCCGCCAGCAACAGCAATTGCGCCATCGGCCGCCCGACGATTTGACTGCGACCCACCACCACAGCGTGGCGACCAGCGATGGCGATGTCATAGTGATTGAGAATTTCAATGACTCCGCGTGGAGTGCACGGCGCGACTCTTGGCCGCCCGGCCATCAATAAACCCAAATTTTCTGGAGTCAGCCCATCCGCATCTTTTAACGGCCAGATTGCCGAAAGCACCCGATTGGTATCAATGTGCGAAGGCAAAGGCAGCTGCACAAGAATGCCGTCGACATCGGTCTGCGAATTGAGTTTTGAAATCAGCTTCAGCAGCTCTTCTTCTGTGGTTTTCGCTGGCAATTGATTGTGAAAAGACTGAATGCCGGTGTCGCTACAGGCCTTGATTTTATTTTTGACGTAAACTTGGCTAGCGGGGTCGTCACCAACCAATACAACAGCGAGCCCAGGTGGCCGGCCATGGTCGAAGGCAAATTGACGAACCTTGATTTTGATCTCGAGGCGCTTTTTTTCAGCGACTTGTGACCCTGAGAGAAGCTGCATGGTGAAAGCACTCCGCAGAAAAAGGGGATTAAGGGGCATTGACTTAATTGTTGGGCTAATCTAGCATGCGAAAGAATTTTAGAGGAGAGTTATGGCAAACAAACCGAACTTATCAAAAGACGGCAATTTTATCGACTTTAAGGCTTCAGAGAGCCTACCTACAACTGCCAAAAAATTTCGTCAAAGCCCTGAAATTCAAGGGTTTTATAGCTTTGTTTACGACAATGGCTTGCAACGTGAAGCCTATGAGATTTTGACCAAAATTATGCAGCGCCGTAAAGCCCTAAAAGCGCAAGAAGCTGCTGCCGCCATGGCTGCAACCCAAGCCGAAGCTCGCGCCCGCGCTGAAGAAAAGGCCCGAATTAAGGCTGAAGCTAAAGCCGCCCGCGTTGCCGCCCGCGAAGCCACTCGCTCTGCAGCTCAAGCAGCAAAACAAGCTGCCGCTGACGAACGCGCTAAAGAAAGAGCCAAAATTGCCGACCAAAAGGCCAAAGAAAAAGCTCGTATTGCCGAAGCCAAAACGAAAGCAAAACAGAAAGCTATCGAAGCCAAAGAGAAGTCGAAAGAGAAAGCTCTTGCAGCCAAAGCGGCCGCGAAAGAAAAAGCTCTCGCCCTTATTGAAAAGAAAAAAGAGGCTCTTCAAAAAGCCAAAGCGAAAGAGGCCGCCGCAAAAGCGGCTGCTAAAGAAAAAATTGAAGCAGCGCGCGCTAAAGCTAAGGCTGCCGCCGACAAAAAGCGCGCCGAAGATCAAGCGAAGAAAATCAAAGCGGCTGCGCTCAAAGCAAAACTCGCTAAAGAAAAAATGGCGAAGGCTGCCAAAGCAAAGCCTGCAAAAATCAAAAAAGCGACTCCGGCAAAAGCAAAGGCAAAGCCCAAAAGCAAAGGCAAAGCCAAGAAGCGCTAAGCTCCCATTAAATTGTAAAATTCAATCCGTGCGGATTCGTCCGCACTTCGAACCCTATTCGGACATCCGGAGCATTTCGTACCCCACGTAGCCGAAATCCACCCTTAATTTGGATTTGAATTTGCAATGAGCTCTCTCAATGAGAGGGCTTATGAGAATTAAAAAACTGAGATCTAGAAATTCGCGCAAACAAAGATGTCGACAAGGCCAAAGCGGGCAAAGCTTAGTCGAATACCTTATTCTCACCGCATTGATGGCGGTGGCCACGATGAGTGTGGTTCGCGTGATGGGTCACTCTGTTTCGGCCAAATTTGCTCAGATCACCAAAGCGATTCAAGGCGACAAAGAAAATCCGGTTCGATTTGATGCCGTAACCTCGAGCGACTATTCGAAAAAAGACATGAGCGACTTCATGACGGGGTCGGCGAGCGACGCGAATGCTTCTCGCAGCAAATAAACTTTCGGCCCAAAGTAGTTCGTTCGGCCGAACGGGGTCGGCTCTCATTGAGAGCTTAATTGTGACCTCCGCCATCGCCATGGTCTTTTGCCTAGCGCGGGCTCAACCCTTTAGCATGGGCGTTTCTCGCCTCTGGATCGAATACCAGCTCTACCAAAGATTGCGCTGTGAAATTCGACTGGGCCGCGATTGCGCCTCACACTTGCGAGAGGCACTGCACGTACTCCCGTGGGGGCGCATCCACCGCGACCCTGTTGTTATCGTTCAAAAAAAAGAGGGCTCGAAAAATCGATGGGCAATAACCGGGTCTGTCGAATGGTGCAATCGAAAGAGGTCGCCGTGCGCAAAGTACGAACTGCTGAAAGTCGAACAGAAATTAACCGAAAACGATCTGCTGGCTTTATCACCGTTGCCTTAATGATCTTCGCCCCGGTGACCCTAGTCATTCTCTCGGCCGTCGCCGGGCTTGCATTGATTTTAAAATTTGAAGTTCGGGCCGCAGCTGAATGTGATCATGCGGTATTTAGCCTTCAAGATCAGCGCGCCAAGAAGCTAAATGAATTGCTAAGGCATAACTCGGCAGCAAGACGACTAATGCGCTCAAAGAGCGTTTGGCAGAAACGTTTGGCGGCGGCCGAAGCGAATGCAAATGCGCCGGCCATCGCCATTTGCGTGGCCGAATTGGCCCGCATTACATCGGCACAGATTGCCTTGGCCGCCGTTCAACATGCCATTATCGATTCGTCAGACCAAGAATCTCGATTTTCAGCTCATGCCGCTCGAAACAAAATGAGTTTTGCGGTCTCGCAATTCGATTCAGGCCGGCTCTTAGTTCGCGCCAGCCCGCCGCTACAAATGGCACCTGAGTATCACCCCGTCGAAAATTTCTTTCAAAACCAAAGGGTCACCATGGAGTATTCGTCTCCGCTTGCGACAATTCTTGCCTCGCGATTTTCGCTACTCGCCGATTTAAGGTTGGCCCAAGCGCCTCTGGCGCGATCGCTTCACCACCACCAATGCTCCGCAACGATCGTTGATCGAGAATTAAACGAACACTTTCAATCCCAGATGACCGATGTGGGTTTCGACGAATGAAATTCCAAACTTTCGGACGCAGGTCTCGGACAGAACGGCGGATCGCGGACAAATCCGGACAGGTAATCGTCGAGGGCGTAGTTCTACTGGCTAGCTTTTTGCTATTTATAGTTTTGTACCTAAACCTTACAACGGGGGGCCTACGTGCCATCAACCAATTTCGTCCGCAGCCAGAGAGCCATCGAAGAAAAACTGATCGTCACCTACAAAAACATCTTGGCAAAAAAATGGGCTCTGCCGGCGATTATAATATCCTTTTGCCTGACCATCGCGGTTCTCGCTGACACCCACAGCAACGGTGATGATGGGCTGAGTACGCCCAATGATGGCTCCTTGGCCGACCTAAATGGGCTCGACACGTATATACCAACTGGTTTTGTGTTGCTGCCGATTGAGATTCAAAATTTGACCTCGCTCGATGCCATCATTGGCCGCTTTGGCGTCGTCGACCTCTATATTCCGGGTGAATCACAGGCCATCGCCCGCAGTATTAAAATTGTGCGTAGCCCGAGAAATAACGAACAGTTTTCGATTTTGGTGCCCGAAAACCAGTCTGGGCCGCTTGTTAAAGCAAGCGTTAAACCATTTTTTGCTATTGTGCAAAACCCGACGAAGGCGATGGGCGAAGTGCGCGCCGCTGCTAAACCCAGCCGAATTGTCATCGACAACTAAGGGGCTCAATATGTTTTCGCTCAAATCAACTCGTTGGCTCTGTGGCGCTCTAACGCTTACGATATTTTCAAGTGAACTGGCCTGGGCGTCGCCCATGATTCTTCTTCAATCAACTCGCATTTCAAAAACAGAATTTTCAACCGTTCTTGAGTCGAATCGCGAGTACCAAAGCTTTGCCAGCTATTGGCTCGAGCGCAGTGATGAAACCTCCATCCGCAGCGAATTGAAAAATGCGTTCGCCCACGCTCAACAAGTTTTTCTACAATCTGAAATTTCAGCAATGAAACCCGATTGGGAAAGAGTCTATGCCTTCGCTTACAAAAGCGACTGGCCCGAAATCTACGGCGAAATGATTCAAATTGCGGGCATGCGCTTGGCTCAACTCAGCAGCTCGACAATTGAAACAGAAAAATGGCTGCGCCTGGTGATCGAATTTAACAGTCGTTACGAACCACCCAAAGAACTATTTCCGCCGCCGCTGATCGAACAGTACCGGCGAATTAGACTTCGCCTCGGCACGATTTTGTTTCACCCCCCGCCCGAATTTGGGTTCGATAAAATTTTGATAAATGGCCTGCCATACGAAATTGCCAATGCAGCGCCGATCTCTCTGCCGGATGCCATGGTTCGCATTACCTATTTGTCTTCGAAATATGCCCCGATCTCTCGGGTCATAAATGCCAGAGAAATTAAAAATCTAAAGCCCACAATGCAAACCCTGGTCAGCGGCTCGTGTGAAAACCCAGAGCTTAACTTAGCCCTTGGCTTCGATCTCAACATAAATGACGTCGGGCTCGTCTATTCGCAGAATTGCGTGACCCCTGTGAAACGGGCTGTCACCGTGGGTGGGGCTTCGAGCTTAAGCCGCACGAATAATTTGGCTGACCCGATCAATGCCATTGAGGTGAGCTCTTCGGTTGAAACACATACTGCCTTCTACAGAAAGCCGTGGTTTTGGGTTGGGGCCACCGCCGTAATTGGCGCCGTGGTATTTTCTCTTCAGCCGCGGGGCGAAACATCGCCCCCGCCGAGCCACACAGAAGGCTTTTGAAATCGCTTGTTAAATATTCGCCTAAATAATTTTGTCGCCGCGAAACCAAACTTCGGCCGCTGCGCCGTCTTCGAAACGTGTTCTTGTTTTTGGTGCCCACTGATGATTTGGGTGAGCGTGACATTTCGAAATTGAAGTTTGCGGAGCTAGCAGGCCTTCGTCGGCCGCCAGCGCAACGGCGTCGATGTTGCGCTGAAGTGAAGGTGGTTCGATGGGGCTGTCACTCCCCATCGCGATATTCACCGAGCTTTGCTCGAGGGCGCGCCACTGAAAAGCGTGACGGGCCAGCGGCCCTAATTTTTCTTTTAGCCAACGGCGATCAGAGAGAAAGTGGCACGGCTGCATGTGGCAAGTGACCTTTAGTCGCGGCATTAGCGCAATTGTTTCGGGGCGAAGAAGTTCGGCGTGCTCGAGATGCAAAACCCCATTGAGGCCTTTTTGCTCGCGTATTTTGAGCGCGCTGGTGACGGCGCAGTGGGCGGCCTCGTCGCCAATTGTATGAATCGCAATTGGCATCTCTTTCAGCCAGGCTTTTTCAATAAAATCTTGAAGAGCTTCGGGCGTCAGTAATTGCAGGCCAAAGTTTGCGGCATTTGCCAATGCCGATGATTGCGACGTCTGGTAAGCCTGACTAAGCCAGGCCCCCTCTGAACCAAGCGCCCCATCGAGGTAAACTTTGACCCCCGCCACTTGCAATAACGCTTGCGGAGTGTGAGCGCGTTCAGCCCGATGGGCCACCGCCTTGCGAAGTTGTTCGTCAAAAGTAATCGGGTCGTCAGCGCTAAAAAATTGTTCAACCGCGAGATTCAGTTGACCCTGCGCTTCGAGTTCGCAAGCCGCGGCCCATTGAAGGTCGTCGCAACTCATATCGCGAATGTGGGTAAAGCCTGCCCGAAGAAAAATATTTTGTGCTTCGAGCAAATCCGCCTTTACTTGAATTGCTGAGGCTTTTGGCAGCAGTTTTTCAAAGAGCTGCAGAGCATGATCGAGCACAACGCCCGTTGGATACCCATCGGCCTTCAACAGAATTGCGCCGCCAGCCGGCACCTCGGGGTTTTTGCGCCAAAGACCGGCGAGCTCGAGCGCCCGCCGATTGACCCACGCTGCATGGCCATCGATGCGCAAAAAATAAACCGGTTTATCCGCGAAGTATCGATCAAGAGTCTCATGGGTCGGAAATTTTTTATTAGCCGCACCGGCCGAATCGTCATCCATAAAAAGATTTTGATCCCAACCGAAGCCGACGAGCCATGGTCGATTTTTTTGAGTCGGCGAAATCGAGAGAAGCGGCAGATCGCGCTCGGGGTTGCGTAGCTCATGCAAACGAATGCGACTTGCAAATTGGCCGGTGCCCAGCCAGTGCACGTGACTGTCGTAGCAGTTTTCGATTAATCCGGAGAAAAGCTTCGCCATAATTGAAAACGCCTATCATTTTTTGATAGGCGTCGTCAGTGTCGAATTTTATATTTGCTGCGTGTAGGCCGCAAATTCAGATCGTAAGTGCTTAGAAGCCTAAGCCGCGACCATTTGTATTTGTGCCGTTATTTAAACCCGCCGTGCCACCAAAGGGGCTGTAAGGCGCGTAGCTAAAACCGGGAGGTGGGCCGCCGTATCCGCCGCCATAACCACCGCCATAGCCGCCGCCTCCACCGAAGCCACCGCCACCACCAAAACCACCGCCACCACCAAAACCACCGCCGAAGCCGCCGCCTGAACCACCGTACATTGATTCAATCTGTTGGATCTGACTTTGAATCACATTCAACTGATAGTAGAGCGAACTTTCGGCTTGGTATTTTTGCGACTGCATTTGTTGTTGCAACATCATTTGTTGTTGCTGCAAGGCCTGCATTTGATAGGCGGCCTGCATACCACCCATCATGCCCATGCCGCCTGCCGGGTAACCGCCCATCATGCCCATACCACCAGCGGGATAGCCGCCCATCATTCCGCTCATTGGCATTCCGGCCATCATGCCCATGCCGCCACCAGCCATCATTCCCATTCCGCCCATTGGCATTCCGGCCATCATGCCCATGCCGCCACCAGCCATCATGCCCATTGCGGGGTAGCCACCCATTGGCATTCCGGCCATCATACCCATGCCAACACCAGCCATCATCCCCATGCCACTTGCGGGGTAACCACCCATTGGCATTCCGGCCATCATGCCCATGCCAACGCCAGCCATCATACCCATTCCGCCCATTGGCATTCCGCCCATCATACCCATTGCTGGGTACCCCATGGCCGGATACATTCCGCCGCCCATGCCTGGATACATTCCGCCGCCCATTCCGCCCGGATACATTCCGCCCGGATAATTAAATGCGCCGCCGCCCCCATAGGGTGACATACCGCCAGAGCAGCCCATCGAACCGGACCCGCCGCCGAAGCCAGCGCCATAAAGTGAGTTCATTAATAGCGGGTAGCCCATGCCATAGGCCATCCACGGGTTCGTCGGCCAACCGAGAGCTTGGTTTTGGTTAACGGCGTATTTTACGCCGCCGTACATGGCTGCCGCAGAAATTATAGTGCCGGTCAAACCGAGAACTTTGTCAGTGGTTGAAGTTTCTCGTGTGCCGTAGGCGCAAGTGTAGCAAAAGCCGCCTTGGCTTTGCGAATCGGCGGCTTTGTCTTGCCAACGACTGACTTCGTAATCGTGGTCGTCTTCTTTGCGCTCCATTTGATCGGCGATATCGCGCGATCGGCGCTCGGCTTCGGCTTTGGCCCTTTGCGCGTTATCGTATTTCTCTTTGAGGTCTTTGTAGTTTTGAATAGCGTCGTTACAGTACTGCGCACCCGACGTGCCATCGATGTAATCTCGGTTTTTCTTATCGACGTAGCCATTGTGCGAATAGCAAATTGATTTGCCATCGACTTCGGCTGTAAAGCCTGAATCGGTGAGTTCTTTCCAATGTTCACCTTCGTAGCCAAGCGTCCAACAGGGTGCGGTGCATGTACCTGGTGCCGTCACCGGATCGGCTTCATTTCTCGGTGTAGTAGATAACTGCTGATGGTCGGCCGCGCCAGCACCGGCGCAATAGCCAGAAAACGGCACAGCGTTTCTGTTCACTTCGTTGCCACCGTTACAAACAGCGCCATCGTGCGGATTCGGATAACCCTCTGGAGGCCCACCGCCCTTTAGATGATTAATGACGGCCTTAGCCACCGGCTCACGCAGCCAAGACTTAATATCTTTTTCAGCTTTCTTTAGATCTCGATCGGCCTTTTCAGCTTCACGATCGGCTTTCTCAGCGTCGCGATCAGCGGCTTTGGCTTCTTTCGCGAGGCGCTTTTGGTCATCTTCGATTTTTTTGATGCCGTGGGGGATCGCCGGCTGACAAGAGCCGCCGCCCATCCCGAAGTAAGCACCGCCGCCAACATACATGCCCTGTGCATGAGCCTGCGTGACGCCGACACCCATCATGGATAGCAAGGTCGCTAACACGATGGTTACGAAGGTAATAAGAATTTTCATGAGCGCTCCCCTATTTTTTGTCTTTCACTTATCGTCAAAGACGCGAATCCACAGCCAATCTTACAACTTTCATATCGACCTTTTCGACCTGCAAGTTGAGTCAAAAACCAATTAGTTGCTAAGCGTCTAACCTCATTCTACACTCACATTTAAGACATGAAACACACAATTCTATTAGTCGATGATGAAATTGATAACGTCGAAGCGCTCGAGCGAATTTTTCGTAAGAAATTTGCTGTACTAAAGGCCACCTCGGCCGCCGAAGGTCTAGCTCTGCTGAAAAAAAATGAAGTGTCGCTGATTATCAGCGATCAGCGAATGCCGAAAAAAACCGGGGTCGAGTTTTTGCAAGAATCGATGTCAATTTGCCCCGACGCCATTCGCATATTGCTCACCGGCCACACCGATATCGATTCAGTTATCGATGCTATCAACTCGGGCCAAGTTTATCGCTACATCACCAAACCATGGGACTCTATTGATCTCGCCAACACCGTCGACAAGGCCCTCGAACGCTATGAGTTGTCACACGAGCTGCGCGAAAAAAATATTCAACTTCAAAAAGCCTTCGACGAACTCAAAACTCTCGACGATTCAAAAAACAGTTTCATGATTTTGATCAACCACGAGCTGAAAACCCCTCTGACGGTGATCATGAGTTTTCTTGAATTGCTGGCCGAAACCAATCTCGACAACGAACAAATTAAATACATCGATCGCATTAAAAGCGGCTCACAAAAACTAAAAAGAATTATCGACGACGTCTTGTCATTTGTTTCGGCCGAGACCGGGCTTTTAAAGATATCGAAGAAAAAAGTTTCAACCCAAAAGTTAATCGGTGACCTGACTCAAAGATTTGCGGAGCAGGCTGCGGTTAAAAAACAAAAATTTGTGACTCCGAAAAAAGATTACGAAATCAAGGCCGACCCGCAGGTGGTGAGCGCGGCCGTTGAGCGCCTAATCGATAACGCCATTAAATTTGGCGACGCCGACAGTTCAATCGAAATCGAGCTCGCCATGCTCGACGGCGACCGCATCGAACTCGCCGTAACTAACGAAGGCCAACCGCTTTCTGAAAAAACGATCGCCAAGATTTTAAAGCCCTTCACTCTTGATGAAGATGTTATGAAGCATTCACAGGGCTTAGGTTTGGGCCTCAGCCTTACTCAGGCCCTATTAAAAAGACATTCGTCTCAGTTGCAGATTGAGTGCCCCAAAGGTCATGTGCGAGCTTCTTTTGAAGTGGATTTGGCCTAATATCCAAAGGTATAATATTTTTTCATGAAAACGCCGCCCAAACCGCCACGTCCAACGACCGCTCCTAAAAAGGCGACGCCCCCGGCGAAAGCTAATTCAGCGGTGAAAGTTGCGCCGGCAACGCCTGCAAAGAAGAAACAAAATCGCTCAGATGATTTACGCCAACTTCTCACTGAACGAAAAAACCCAATTGTCGCAGATGGCGCTATGGCGACTTCTCTTTACGATAAAGGTTTCTACATTAACCGAAGCTTTGAAGAGCTTTCGCTAACTGAGCCTCAGGCCATCAAAGAAGTTGTCGCCGGCTTTCGCGAAGCCGGCTCTCAAATATTTCACACTAATACCTTTAGCGCGACTCGCGCTAAACTTCAGCAATACGGGTTACAAAACGACCTGCCGAAAATTTTACGTCGCTCGGCCGAGCTTGCGTTAAAAGCAGCGGGCCCCGATAATTTCGTGCTTGGTTTATTGGGGCCGATTGGTGTCCTTGTCGAACCACTTGGGCCGACAAGTCTAAAAGAAGCCGAAACCATGTTTACCGAGGTCGTCAAAAATCTCGACGAAGCCGGCGTGCATGGCTTCGCGATCAACGCAATTCATGATTTTAATGAGTTAAAATGCGCCATTCGCGCCGTTAAAAAAATATCGAAGAAACCATTATTTGTAAATATCGGCCTCAATGAAAGCATGAAGACCTCTTTCGGGCATACGCTCGAGCAATTGGCAGAACTAGCCGAAAAAGAAAACATTGATGTCATTGGCGTTTGTGGCGAAATTGGCCCGAGCCCAATGCTGACTGCGGTTGAAAATCTCCGCCGCTTGACCGACCGCCCGATCATGGCGCTGCCCAATGCTGGCTTGCCTCGATACATAAACGATCAATATATTTACCTCTGCAACCCTGACTATATCGGCAAGTTTGCCAAACGCTTTGTGCAAGCAGGTGCGCTCATAGTTGGTGGGCATTCGGGGGTCTATAGTTCGCACATTAAGGCCATTGCGAACGCCGTACGAATGACCCAACACCAGCACGATGCCACCCGCACCTTGCCGAAGTCGATTCAACCGATTATCGACGAAGAAATCGAAATGGCTGCGCTTGAAAAACGTAGCAAGCTCGGCGAGGCACTGGCTTTGGGTGAAAAAATTATTTCTGTTGAGTTGGTGTCGCCCAGCCTGACAGACTTTCCGAAATTTGAGACGCGGTGCCAAGAGCTCGCCGATGGTGGCGTTAAATTTGTTAATATCCCAGACGGTGCGCGAGCCATGGCGCGCATTAGTTCGTTGCAGTTGGCGGCCCATGTGGCGCGCGCTTACAAACTCGAACCCATACCGCACCTCACTTGCCGCGATCGAAATCTGATTGGCTTGCAATCTGATATTTTGGGCGCCCACGTAGCTGGGGTTCGCAATCTTCTGCTGGTGACTGGCGACCCGCCAAAGCTCGGCAACAACCCAGGCGCCACTGCCGTCTACGACGTCGATTCGATTGGTCTCACCCACATCGTCTCGCGACTTAATCGCGGCCTCGATCTCGGTGGCGCTTCAACAAAAAGCGCGACCTCGTTCACCATCGGAGTGGCGCTAAACCCAACGGCGCGTAACGCAAAAACCGAAGTCAGTCGGTTTCGCTATAAGATTGAAGCGGGCTGTGATTTTGCAATCACCCAGCCAATTTACAATCTTGATACTTACAAGAAATTTATGGCGGCTGTTGGGCCGACAAAAATCCCGATTATTATGGGCATCTGGCCTCTCGTCAGCCTGAGAAATGCTGAGTTTTTAAAATACGAAGTCCCCGGGGTAGATGTTCCGGATAAAATTATTCAAGAAATGAAAAAAGCCGGCGACTCAAAAGAAGAGGCCCTCAAGCGCGGGATTGAAATTGCGATTCACACAATGCGCGAAGCCAAGGATTTAGTCGCAGGGTTTCAAGTCTCAGCCCCATTTAATCGCGCAGATATCGCCCTTCAGGTGATTCGTGCGGTATTTGGCTAGAAGTTTTTCGCGTAGCTCCATTTAATATTTAAACATAACGCACAAATTGTGAGCACCGTCATCTTTTGATATTCGCCCTGGGGTTAAACCTGAGTCTTGATGGCTATCTTGAATTCGAAAAGGGCCGAGGGGGTCAACCGTGAATACTCAAGCATTGCTGATATTTTTTATTGCCGCTTTAGGTACCGCTTGTGGGCCGAATGCACTGGCCACGACTTCATTTCTAAATAAATTTCGAAGCGACCCAAAAATCGCGATGGACTTGATGCCTGAGAAAACCGGTGATCGAGTTGCGCAAGAAATAATTGATGACAAAATTACCGCCTGTCGCCGAGACGCAAGCCGCGATGCCATTCGTGAGGCGAGCCGTTGGGCGATTCGCGAAACAAGCCATAATATCGGGCACCACGGGCTTGGGGTGGTGTTTGCACCCAAAACAGATCAAGAAAACCCTGAGCACTTTTTGGAGGCTGAAAAAATATTAACCGATATTTCGTCTTTAGATACCCATCGCAAGGGTGAAGTAGATATTCAACCGTGGTCAGGTGACTACTGGCCCATTCGAAACGGCGGGGCTGCGCGACGCTACCGCGACAAGAACGCGCCGCCACCAGGCGCTGCTTCAACTTGGACAGAAGGCTTTGAATACTTCACCAAAAACCCGTCGGCTGAGGCTGAAATTGATTTACTTTCACCAGCTGAAAAATACGATCGCCTACTCGGTGATGACAGTTACACTCTTGCCCACTCAAGCTGGGAAGAAGGCAAAAGTAACTTCGATGAACACGGGCAAGTTGAATCTTGGATGGGCATCTGCCACGGCTGGGCCCCGGCTTCATTTATGGAGCCTCGACCGACCCACAAGATCAAACTCAATACTTTCAAGTCGAACGAAGAAATTATATTTCGCCCCGACGACCTAAAAGCTCTTGCCAGTTTAAAGTGGGCTAACGGCATTAATATAAAAAACGATCGCTCTGAACTTGGCACTCGATTTATCGGCCAGCGCTGTGCCCAAAAGTCGCCCAAACGCGACCCTGAAACAGGTCGCATTCTTGACCAAGAGTGTTTTGATCTCAACCCAGGGGCGTGGCATCAGGTGGTGATTAACCAGGTCGCCGTTGCTAAAAGGCCCTTTGTTATCGACGCGGCGTTTGATTACGAAGTTTGGAACCAACCGGTTGTGGCCTACAGCTTTCGATATTTCAATCCAATATCATTTGATACGACTGATGTACTTTCAGAGGCTCGAGTCAAATTGGATGACCCCAAACTTCATGACAAATTTAAAAAATTTCGAAATAACCCTCTCGCTGTCGAGATCGTTGGCGTCATCATGGCGGTCACCTATGTCATCGAGTCAAAACCACGAGGCCTTAACACCGATGAACCCGAGCGCGATTTACGCACCACCGTGCACTACCACTATGATCTCGAACTTGACGCCAAAGGCGAGATTCTCGGCGGCGAGTGGTATCAAAATGCGCACCCAGATTTTATCTGGATGCCGGTCAAAAACTCGACAGCACTCAACATTGAAGACCTCAAGGTCAATAGCATCGATACCGCAGTGGCCACGGCAAGCACGGCATCAAAAACCAATGCGCCGTTAAGGTTCGTCTTGGATAAACTATTAGAGCTCGCAACAGGCGCACTGCCGAGTGGCCATCGCTAGCGATGCAAAGCCACTCGATAAATTAAAGCAGTGGGCTCAGCCAGCGGCGCGCTTCGTCTTGCGTCCAATTTTTGCGTTGGGCGTAATCTTCAAGTTGATCGGCCCCGATCTTTTGAATGCCAAAATATTTAGCTGATGTATGCGAAAAATAAAAACCCGAAACCGAAGAAGCCGGGTGCATCGCAAAGTTTTCGGTCAGTCGTGCCCCCGTGCGCTTTTCGGCTTCAAGTAGGTCAAATATTTTACGCTTTTCGCTATGCTCGGGGCAAGCGGGGTAACCGGGGGCCGGGCGAACCCCGCGATATTTTTCGGCGATTAAATCTTCATACGACAAATTCTCTGACCGACCATAACCCCAAAATTCTCGGGCCCGCTTATGCATCATCTCGGCCAATGCTTCGGCCAGGCGATCGCCAATGGCCTTTGTCAAAATTGAACTGTAATCGTCGCCGCTTGCTTTAAATTTTTCAGCCAAACTCTCAACCTCGGCTCCGGCCGTGACCACAAAAGCGCCGAGATAGTCAGCCTGCCCGACGGGCGCGACGTAGTCGGCCAGCGAATAAAATGGTTTCACCTGTTGGCGCAAAAAATTAAAACGCTTAAGGGCCGTCTTGCGCGAGTCATCGGTATAGATCTCGATATCATCTCCGCGCGAGTTAGCTGGCCAAAAGCCGATAGCCGCCTTCGGAGAAAACAGTCGTTCCGTTTCAATTCGCTGTAAAAGGGTAAGTGCATCATTGTGTAGTTTGCGCGCTTCTTGGCCGTACTTGGCATTTTCGAAAATTCGGGGGTAGACGCCTTTGAGCTCCCACGACCAAAAAAACGGCGACCAATCGATAAAGGGTACAATTTCATTGACGCTCAATTTATCAAAGGTGCGCACACCCGTGAACTCAGGCTTCAACAAACCATCATAAGTAAGGCGCGGCGCCTGCGCGCGCGCCGAGGCCAACGAAGTCAGGTTTTGAGGTGTGCTGTTGTACTGAGCGGCCATCTCTTTTTGCGTTTTTTTGGCTTGCTCAATGTAGGGCGCGCGCTTTTCAGGGCTCATAATTGCTGAGCAGACATTGACGACCAGAGAGGCGTCAGCCACATGCTCGACAAGACCACTGTACGCCGGCGCCATCTTAAGCGCCGTATGCAAACGGCTGGTGGTCGCGCCGCCAATTAAAAGTGGGGTCGTGAATTTTTGCCGCTCCATCTCGCCCGCGTTATAAATCATTTCATCAAGCGAAGGGGTAATCAAACCACTGAGGCCGATAATATCAGCGCCAATTTCGACCGCCTTTTTCAAAATTTGATCGCAACTCACCATAACGCCCATATCGACCACTTCGTAATTGTTGCAACCGAGAACGACCGCCACAATATTTTTGCCGATGTCGTGCACGTCGCCCTTAACGGTGGCGATCAAAAATTTACCATTCGACTTACGCGCGGCCACACCCGAGATCGCGGCCGCGTCAGCTTTGGCCTTGGCCATAAATGGCTCAAGATAAGCAACAGCCTTCTTCATCACTCGCGCGCTCTTCACCACTTGAGGCAAAAACATTTTGCCTGCCCCGAACAATTCACCGACGATTTTCATGCCACTCATCAGCGGCCCTTCGATCACCAGCAACGGAACTTTCAACTCAGTCAGCGCCTCTGCAGTGTCAACCTCAATAAACTCATCGGTGCCGGCCACCAGAGCATGTGCGATGCGATCGGCAATCGATTTATTGCGCCAAAGATCTGCCGTGCGAGGCCCTTTGACGCCCTTAGTGCTTTTTTGCTCGAGAGTTTTGGCGAATTCAAGAATGGCTTCTGTCGGGTTTGCGCCAGAAGCGGTGCGATTGAAAATTAAATTTTCAACAAGGGTGCGAAGCTCCAGCTCGATCTCTTCATAGATCGCAAGCTGGCCGGCGTTCACAATGCCCATATCGAGCCCGGCCCGAATCGCGTGATAGAGAAACGCCGCGTGCATGGCTTCGCGTAAAACATTTTGGCCACGAAAAGAAAAAGAAAGATTGCTGACCCCGCCAGAGGTGCGAACGCCCTTCATTTCAGCTTTTATTTCTCGCACGGCCTCAATAAAATTGATGGCGTATTCGGCGTGCTCTTCGATGCCCGTGCCGACCGTCAGTACGTTTGTATCGAAAATTATGTCTTCTGGCAGAAACCCAGCTTTTTCAGTCAGCAGCTTGAAAGAGCGTTTGGCGATTCGTATTTTATCTTCTTTGGTGACCGCCTGGCCCTGCTCGTCGAAAGCCATGACCACAACCGCTGCTCCATAACGACGGGCCGAGAGAGCCTGCTCAAGAAACTTTTCTTCGCCTTCTTTAAGACTGACTGAATTTACAATCGATTTACCCTGAGTCGTTTGAAGGCCGGCCTCAATCACTGACCACTTCGAGCTGTCAATCATC
This sequence comes from uncultured Bdellovibrionales bacterium, assembly GCA_903833275.1. Classification (GTDB taxonomy): domain Bacteria; phylum Bdellovibrionota; class Bdellovibrionia; order Bdellovibrionales; family UBA1609; genus RBG-16-40-8. The sequence continues at coordinate 110,801 of CAILEP010000007.1, read as the reverse complement.
ACCGGCACACGCGCGAGCTCGGGCTCGGCCGCCAAAAGATTGAGAAACTCGCGCATCATTTGCGCGCCGTCGATCATACCTTCGTCAAAATTGACGTCGATAATATTGGCGCCGTTCTCAATTTGCTGGCGCGCAATTGTTAAGGCCCCGGCGAGATCACTACGCCGAACAAAGTCTGCAAATTTTGGTGACCCTGTCACATTGGTGCGCTCGCCCACCATGACAAAAGGCGCGTACGAATCTTGAAGCTTAAAGGGCTCAAGGCCACAATAAACCGACATGGTCTTTCGCTTAAGCGGCACTCGCGGGGCCACGGCTCGCGTGGCATCTACGATAGCCTTGATATGGGCCGGCGTCGTACCGCAGCACCCGCCCAAAATATTAACCAATCCGCTCTGGGCGAATTCAGTCAAGACCTCCGAGATCATCTCAGGGGTTTCGTCATACCCTGTCGGGGCCAACGGGTTCGGCAAGCCCGCGTTCGGATAACAACTGATATAGGTGTCGGCGATGCGCGATAGCTGCTCGATAAAGGGTCGCATCTCGCGAGCACCGAGCGCGCAGTTAATACCGACCGTCAGTGGGCGCATATGCTCAATCGAATACCAAAAGGCCTCGAGGGTTTGACCCGAGAGTGTACGCCCCGATTGGTCAGTGATGGTGACCGAAATCAATAACGGCAGCTTTGTTTTCTTCTCGGCGAAAATCTCTTCGACCGCCATATATGCGGCTTTCGAATTGAGCGTGTCGAAAATGGTTTCAATTAAAATTAAATCACTGCCGCCATCGATTAAGCCCGCAACTTGCTCTCGGTAAGCCTCTTTCATTTGATTAAAGGTCGTGGCACGAAAGCCTGGGTTATTTACATCAGGCGAGAGCGAAAGCGTGCGGTTGGTTGGCCCAATACTGCCGGCAACAAAAAGATCGGTGCGCGACGGGTCTTCGCGTTTTAGACGAGCGGCCGCTGCTTGAGCGATTTGCGCCGCCTTAACGTTTAGTTCGTAAACGCAGTCTTCAAGTTTATAATCGGCCTGCGAGATACGGTTGGCACTGAATGTGTTTGTTTCAACAATGTCGGCGCCGGCTTTAAAATAGTCATAGTGAATCTGCTCGATGATATCAGGCCGCGTAAAGCACAATAGATCGTTGTTGCCTTTTATATCATGCGAATGATTTTTAAAACGTTCGCCACGAAAATCAGCTTCACTCAACTTATGCTGCTGAATCATAGTGCCCATCGCGCCGTCGATAAAAACGAGGCGTTCTTTAAGCAAGTCTTTAAGTTGATTCTTCTGCATGGCCATTTAGTTTTCCGATTTGTTCCGCAAAAGTTCAGTATTGTCCGGAGGTAAATACTATCGGACAGGAGCTGTCTTACATCTTAATTCATGTGACACAGATTTTGCAACAAAGTTTGGCCAACAAGGAGGCACCGATTTGAGCGTTCAAAAATTTCGATTAGTTACTTTGTGCATGCTTACATGGGCGGGTATTTTCGCAGGCTCGACCTCGACTTGGGGCGAAACTTTAAATCTGACAGTTGGGCAACGCAAGGATATTTCAATCGACCCCAATGAGGTTGCCCATGTGCATGGCAATAGCGTGATCTCTGTCGAGGATAAGGGCAACCATGTCGAGGTGGTGGGGCGAACGCCGGGCCACGCCGTTCTCAAAATCGCCTCGCGCGATTTTCAGTTTTTTGTTAACGGCGCCAGCCATGCGAGTCTGTTCGCGGCGCTCAAAGAAGCAAGCCGAAATCTATTAGGGTTGAACGTCACCATGAATGGCAACCAAATCGTGGTCAGCGGCGAGTTGCATCGCTTGAGCGACTGGCAGTTGTTGGCCCAGACCGCCCAAAGCTACGGCGGTGAGTATACCTTTCGTGGTCGCCTCGATGATGACATTAAACCTCAGGTTCTAAAATTCTTACGCGAGAATGTTTACGCAAAAAACTTACCAGCCCCGAACTTTCTATTTAGCCCTGAAAGCCGGGCCATTATTGCGGATGAATTTAAAAATCTAGCGCCGCAATGGGATGAAATTCTAGCGCCGTTCGGCATCGCGCGAGTTTACGAAAAGTCGGCACTCGCGATACAGCCGCTTGTGAGAGTCAATATTGTGGTGGCCGAAGTTAACAAAGCTGCAAGCCAGCAACTTGGAGTTGAGTGGCCGGATTCAGCCTCGGCCCAAATTTCGCCAGCCTTTAACGGTCAAGCACAAGTGATGCTGACCTTGCACGCCCTCGAAAGAGCCGGGCTCGGCAGCATTCTTGCCTCACCCAATCTTCTCGCCCGAAGCGGTAGCGAAGCTGAATTTCTTGCCGGTGGCGAGCTACCAATAAAAGTCGCCAACCATTACGTGCACGAGGTGGTCTGGAAGCGCCACGGTATCTATCTTAAAATAAAACCAATCGCCGACTTCTCAGGCAAAGTAAGCATCGAGCTTACCACCGAAGTCTCGATGCCTGACAAAGTCTATGACGAATTGCCATCTCTCAAATCAAATCGAATATCAACCCACTTTGATTTGGCCGAGCCACGCACTATTGTACTAAGTGGCCTGATACGTAACAATTGGGACGAAAGCTCTGAGGGTCTGCCGCTACTTTCTCGACTGCCAATCATTGGCCGGCTTTTTAGCTCGAAAAATTTCACCTCCTCTCGATCTGAACTTGTCATTTTTGTAACCCCTCAAATTGTAAACGTACACGACGAGTCGCAAGACATCAAAATGCCGAAAGATTGGAAGAAACATGATGAATCAAACTGAGCTATACAACGAGGTCGTACTGCAGTTGCAAAATGAAATTCATATCGATATAGCGAGTCTACCGCGTGAACATAGAGAAGATTTGAAAAGCGCATTTGGCCATCTTGCTAGCACTCGATTTACTGGCGCCGACCCGTCAGTTCTTGCCCGCATCGAACATGAAATTTTCGGCTGTGGGCCACTCGAAGTTCTATTAGGCGACGCGGGCATAACTGAGATTCTGATCAACGGCCCCAACTCAATCTGGGTTGAGCGCGATGGTCAACTCGAGCGCTTCGGCGATCAGTTTATTTCGCGCGTTAGCTACCACAACTTTCTACAGCGGCTGCAAACGGAGGCGCGCGTGCAAGCCAACCTCAATCGCCCGTTTGCTGACGGCTACTGGCGTGATTTTCGATTGCACTTAATAATCCCGCCGCTGGCCACCGGCGAACCGCACCTTTCATTGCGTCGTCACCCAAAATCACCATGGACACTGTCGGCGCTCGAGCTGGCCCAATGGGCACCGAGCAGTGCGATCCAGAAAATTCGTCAAATTATTGAAGCAAAAAGCTCGTTCTTGGTGATCGGCGGCACAAGTAGCGGCAAGACATCGGTGCTTAACGCCTGCCTTCAAGAAATCGCAACTGATGAGCGCGTTGTGTGCATTGAAGACACCAGCGAAATACAATTGCCCAATCACGCATCGACAAAACTTCTTTCACGTATCGACCTTAATGGCCTTCTGCGAGATGTCGATCTGGCCGAACTACTACGGCAGTCGCTTCGGATGCGCCCTGACCGTATTATCATCGGCGAGGTGAGAGGCAATGAAGCCCGCGATCTGCTAATGGCCTTTTCAACCGGGCACCGTGGCGGCATGGGCAGCTTACACGCTGAAAATCCGAGGCAAGGGCTAATGCGTCTCGAAATGCTCGTGCAAATGGGGGCACCCCAATGGTCTTTGCGCGCAATTCGCCACCTCATATTTTTCGGGATTCAATATATTATTAACGTAGTAAAGGCGCCTGAGGGTCGGCGCCTTGAAGGCATTTACAAATTGAGCTCACTCGAAGAGCACGGGTTTTGCCTTGAAACGATCTATCAAGCCATTACGTCGAGTCGATGACCCATCATTGGCGTGTCTTCTTCGGCCTCATTCGCCGCGGCACTGGCGGCAGCAAGTGATGCCGATTCTGCGCGCGAACGCGGCGTTGACCGGGTCGGGCCACTCGCCGCTGACGGACGCATCTCATCGATATTAATGCCGGCCATGCCTTCGTACTTCTCCGGATTGCGAATCTCAGGAAGCTCATCTTCTTTCGCTTTCGAATTAAAAAATTTATCTGAAAGCTTCGTGATGATTTCAACTCGCGGGTCTTTGGCCGCCTCACGTTGCCCCATTAAGTCTTTGTGACGTTCAATCGCAAGCGTTGCGGTTTCTGGATGATGAAGGCGATCCATTTCTTTGGTGGGCAGGGTATCGCGACCGAAACCGGGTGTGCCCGATCGAGCGGTCCCACTGGATTTCATATCGACAGTTGTTACTCTTGAATTACTTGGAATGATCGAGCTGATTTTTTCCATGGCTGGCACCTCCTGTGCCTAACCGCGTGGCATCCTTGCCTGCGGTGGTGAGTTTTCACTCATGCCACTCATCGGCCGCGGCCCTTAGACTTTCGATGGTCCAAACGTCTAATTCTGAGACAAGACTCGGCGAGCGAATGAGTAACAAAGCAGATGGCCCCAACTTCGACCAACGCCCAGGCCCAGTTTAAAAGGCCCAGATGCGAGGCGCGAATGAAGCTAGCGCGGAGACCTACGTATCCGTAGGTCGCACAAGCGAGCGAATGAGTAACAAAGCAGATGGGTCTTTTAAACTGGGCCTGTCTCGATGAGGCGAATGCCTAGTTCAATGAGCTGTGCCCTCGACACCGTACTCGGCGCTTCAGCCATCAGATCCGTCGCCTTCGCTGTTTTCGGAAACGCGATAACTTCGCGAATGGCTTCGGTGCCACATAAAATCATAACCAAGCGATCTAGGCCCCAAGCGATGCCGCCATGAGGGGGCGTGCCGTAGGTCAATGCTTCAATAAAAAATCCGAACTTGAGTTTGATTTCGTCTTCTGACATCCCGAGCGCATCAAACATAAATTTCTGCACTTCACCGCTGTGAATTCGAATGCTGCCGCCCGCGACTTCATTGCCGTTGCAAATAAAGTCGTAAGCTTTCGCTTTAAGCCGAGAAAATTCACTCTCGCGTTTGTTCACGAGCGCATCGAGATCTTCATCTTTCGGAGCGGTAAACGGATGATGACAAGCCACCCAACGTTTTTCTTCTGCGGCGTACTCAAGAAGTGGGAAGTCAACAACCCACAGAAATCGATCTTGTGCCGTATCGATAGCCTTTAGCTCAGCCGCTAAATGTAAACGCAATGCCGAAAGTGCTGCGCAGCTCACGCTGAAGTCATCGGCCACAATAAATACAGTGCCGTTGCCGCGAGTGGCATCACCACCACAGGCGTTGTAAATATCGCGCAATTCGGTTTCGCTAAAAAATTTTGAAACAGGCGACGTAACTTGGTTCTTTTCGTCAATCTTGATGTAGACGAGACCCTTAGCCCCCATTTGTTTTGCTTTATCTGTGAGCTTATCAAATTGCCCACGCGAAAAGCCCCCGGCCCCCGGAACATAAAGGCCTTTGATCGCTCCGCCTCGGCTCGCGACATCTGAAAAAACTTTGAACGTTGAGGTTTTCAATTTCTCAGTAAGATCTTTGAGCTCCCAAGAAATACGAAGATCGGGCTTGTCGCACCCGAAACGATTCATGGCTTCAGTGTAGGTCATGACAGGCACTGGCCCGACATCGACATTCTTAATGCGCTTCCAGATAAGACGAACGACATCTTCAGCGACCGCCATCACGTCATCGCGATCAACAAAACTCATTTCTAAATCAATCTGACTAAACTCGGGCTGCCGATCAGCGCGCAGATCTTCGTCGCGAAAACAGCGAGCGATTTGAAAATATTTATCCATGCCCGAGATCATCAAGAGCTGCTTCAATGTCTGTGGGCTCTGAGGCAAAGCATAAAAAGTGCCAGGGTTCACACGTGAGGGCACAAGATAGTCGCGCGCACCTTCTGGAGTGCTTTTATATAAAATTGGAGTTTCAACTTCGACAAAACCTTTAGCATGCAAGCCCTCGCGCACTAGCATCATCACCTCATGGCGCTTAATCAAATGGCCTTGCAATCGGGGGGAACGTAGATCGAGGTAGCGATATTTGAGCCGTAAAGTTTCAGAAACTTTTTCGTCTGAGGGGTCGAACGGCAAGGTGCGCGCTTCTGAGAGAATTTCAACGCGTTGAGCTTCAACTTCAATATCACCGGTTTTTAAATTTTTATTACGCATACCCTCTGGTCGAGCGCGCACGATACCTTCGATCGCAACGACGTATTCACCACGCACATCTTTAGCCGCTTGACAGGCCGCCTCTTGCGGGTTCATTACGATTTGAACAAGGCCGGCGCGATCGCGAAGGTCGACAAATACAAGCCCGCCATGATCGCGGCGTGTATTCACCCATCCCATCAGGACGGTTTTTTGCCCTTTATGTTCAATTCGAAGGTCACCACAGTAATTCGTTCTTTTGGTTTGTGCGATAAATTTCATAGGCAAACAATTTCGCACGATGGCGATTTTAGATCAAGTGTTAGATCGAGCTAAAACCAGACAGTAGCTGCATAATTTTTGTGTTCGCGGCACTAGACAGCCCTCGGCAAAAAGCTTAACTTAGCTCTATGCCAAAGCTTGTAATTCAACAAAAAACCGGCCTGAAACCCTCTGAAGCTTTTACCAAAGTAAAAGCGGTACTGAATAACGACAGCGACCTAAAGAGATTGGACCCTAGCTACACCTGCAAATTTGATGAAGACAAGATGACTGGGGTGGCGCACGGCAAATTATTTAAAGCCAATATGCAGGTTCGCGCGGGGTCAAACGGCTCTGAAGTCGAACTTCATATTGACCTACCACTTACCCTCGCCCTCTTTAAAGGGATGGTTGAAAGCACCCTCAAGAAGAAGCTTGAAGATTCTTTAGCCTAACGGGTGGCCCAACATGGCTAAATCTATAGCTAAAATTAAAGCCAAGCCCACATTAAAATCTGCTGCCAAAAAAGCCGCGGCGCCGAAAAGCCTGAAAAAACAGCCCAAAACCCTAACTCCTGAAATTATGGATGAAAACCTGATCGCAGATATTAGCCCCGATATCGATGATAAAATCATCGCCGAAATAGAAAAACTTGAAGCCAAAAAAGTAGCGGCACCGGCGCGAACGTCGTCGGCAAGAACCAAGGTTGCCCCTGTCAAATCGACAGAGCTAGTGTCGTCCACAGACCCGGTCGCTCGGTACATGGCCGAAATTCGAAAGTACCCGCTCCTCACCCGCGAAGAAGAGCATGATTTGGCCGTACGCTACCGCGAGACTGGTGATCGCGAAGCCGCCCAAAAACTTGTTACCTCGAACTTGCGTTTTGTCGTCAAAGTCGCCATGGAGTACACCAAGTTTGGCGCGCGCCTAATTGACCTTATTCAAGAGGGCAATGTCGGCCTCATGCAGGCCGTAAAAGAGTTCAACCCCCATAAAGGCGTTAGACTTATCACTTACGCTGTTTGGTGGATTCGCGGGCAAATTCAAGAATTCTTAATGCGGCACTATTCAATGGTTCGCATCGGCACAACGCATACGCAGCGAAAGCTGTTTTACGAACTTCAACGCAGCCGTGCTGAACTTGAACGCATGGGTATGGAGGCCGGCACAATGCAGATCAGCGGCCGCCTCGGTATACCCCAAGACGAAGTCAAAGAAATGAGCCAACGCGTTTTGCAACGAGATGTAAGCCTCGACAAACCACGCGACGCTGAAGACAAGACCACCCTACTTGACGTGACCGCCAACGCCGAAACCATCGACACTGACGACGAGCTCGGCCATCGAGAAGAGCTTCACATACTACATACGCAAATTGAAAAAATTCGACCCTCACTCACCGAGCGCGAAACTTTTGTTCTTGAGAATCGGCTGTTAGCTGACGAGCCCTTAACGCTTCAACAAATCGGCGATCGCTACGGCATGACCCGCGAAGCCGCTCGCCAACTCGAGGCTAAGATAATGAAAAAGATCAAAACCCAGATGACTGGGGCGACCTGATGCGCCCGCCTAGACTTTTACTAAACAGCTTCTAGTTCTTGCTCTTCAAAATGCATGGTCAACTTTGCGCGAAGACGCGAAATGGCTTGGGCATGCAATTGCGAAACGCGGCTTTCAGTGACGCGCAAGATTTTACCGATGTCTTTCAAATTAAGATCTTCGTAATAATAAAGAGAAAGCACTAAGCGCTGACGCTCAGGCAACTCTCCAATTGATTTCGTTACAATCTGCTTTACTGACTTAATTTTCAATTGATTGAACGGGTTGTTCAGCTTACAGCTTTCAAGCAAATTGATAATCGACATTTTGTCGACATTTGAAAACGTGCTGGCTTCATCGATCGAAAGCACGCTCACAGGCCGAACCTGATTTATCAGGTCGTAAAATTCATCCATTGAGCAGCCGAGCTTAGCCGCCACCTCTTCGTCCGTGGCCGTGCGACCCAGGGCCGATTCGAGCTCAACCATTGTTTTATCGAGCATTTTGGCTTTATCACGAACCGATCGCGGCACCCAGTCTTGAGCCCGAAGCTCATCGAGAATCGCACCACGAATTCGAAATTCAGCGTAAGTCTTAAACTTATTGTCTCGTTTTGGGTCATATTTTTCGATGGCATCCATAAGGCCAATCACCCCGCTCGAAATTAAATCATCGAGCTCAATATGAGAGGGTAAGCGCACTGCGATTTTCTGCGCAATGAACTTTATGAGAGGAGCATACTCCATAATAAGAGCATCTTTTTGCTTTGCGGTTACCTTAGTTGGCTCTTCTTTGTATTTCTGTAAGAGCACACTGGCATTTGCGCCGCCTGTAGCTTTAGACATATCCCCACCCCTTAATTATTCCACACGCTTACGATAAATTTTATCAAACTGAATCGCGACTCAAAAGTCCTAATCTGCTACGCGACCCCAATCATTTGCTCCCAGAAAAACAGCATGCCACCTTTAACTTGACCCATTGGCGCGTAACCACTTAGCTTTTCCGCTAGCATCCGAATTGCAATGCTAGACGGAGATCGAGGGTCAGATTGAAGCACTAATTGTTGCGACTTTGTTGCCACCCTCAAGTTGCTATCCGAAGGTATGTACCCTTTGTAGTCGAGGCTGACGCTTAAGAACCGGCTGGCCACGTCACTGAGGCGACGATAGACCTGCATGGCTTCCGCCTCGTCTTGCACCATATTGGCAACAATTGAAAATCGACGTTCACGATATTTTTTATTAAGCACTTTAATCAAAGCATAAGAGTCAGTCAGACTCGCCGGCTCAGGGGTCACCACCACAAGAATCTCTTGAGCTGCGGCATTGAGATAAAGCACATTGTCGTTGATGCCCGAAGCGGTGTCGATTAGCAAATAATCATAGGGTTCATTCAACTGACTGACCTGATCTAGTATCGTTTTCTTTTCGATCGAACTGAGATTTTGCAGCTCGTACACTCCGCCGCCGCCCGGTATCAGATGCACATTCGGCGCTACTTCAACAATGATATCTCGAATTTCGAGTTCGCCACTCAACACTGATTCGAGCGAGTGCGCCGCGCGCAGCCCGTACATGACGTCAACGTTGGCCATGCCCAGGTCGCCATCAAGAATCAGAACTTTGCTGCCCTGCTGACTGAGCGTCAGCGCGAGATTTGAAATCAGCGTGGTCTTGCCGACGCCGCCTTTGCCCGACGTTACACTGATCGTGCGGGTCTTATTCTTCTGAAGCTGAAACGATTGGATGCTCGCGCTCATGCTAACCTCTTCCTTTGCTTGATTCTTTGCTTGATTCTTTTCTGTAGTTACTTAAGTTAAATATAAGATCGACGACTCGTTCTTTGGTCGCCATCTCGAAATCATCGGGTATTGAATTTCCGATACCAAACGAATGCAGTGGCAGTTGAAACTTCTTTTGAAAGTTATAAATAAGCCCATGCTGCACGGCTTCGTCGAGTCGAGTAAAGATAACATCGTCAAAACCGATAATGCGAAAACGATCAGCGATCTCAAAGGCCTCTGTGTCGCGCGCCATTATCGACTGTACGAAATGGGTATCCGCGGCCACACCGGTCGGCGGTAAGATATTCTTGATTGTGTCGAGATCCATCGGATTTTTAAGATTAACCCCGGGAGTATCAACAAAAACATAATCCACATCGTCAAGTTGGGGCATCAAGCGCTCCCAATCTTGTTGCGAATTAATCATCGCATAAGGAGCATTCAAAATCTGCGCATAGATCTTAAATTGATCGGGTGCACCGACCTTTACATGGTCGCCCGAAATAAGTGCGACGCGTTTCTTAGCCTTCATAATTAATTGGCAGGCCAGCTTCACCACGGTCGATGTTTTACCCTGCCCGGTTGGGCCTAGAAAAATTTGATACTTTTTCTTAAATGGGCGATCAACGATTTGAAGGTGATCAAGAAGATATTTAATAACCCAGCCATCAACAAAGGGGGCTTTTTTCTTTTGCTCCGCAGGCAAAAGCTGATTGGCCTTTTTCAAAATTTCGACCACGTTAGCGTGGCTCATGCCGGCGTCTGTCAGCTTCTTAAACATAAAACTGAGCTCGTAGGGCAAACCATCTTCGCCACCCGGGTGCATTGAAACAAAACCCTGGGGCATGCGCTGAAAGCGATCGAGTAGACCCTTGAGGTATGATATTTCGCTTTGCAGTGCTGATATTTTTTCGTTCGCTACACTGCCCGTCGAGATAGCCCCTTGAGTCAGCGCCGTAGTTTGGGCAACTGACGTTTGCGCCGTCTGTGGGGTCGACGATTGGGGCGCCGATGAACTGGCTTTGGTTGGGCGAGCCGCGGGGGCCGCCGTTTGAGTCTGGGCCGAGTTTGTTCTTCTTGCATTAGCTGCCGGTGTCGGCGCGTGGCCGGTTTGCACTCCGCCCTCACGATAAGAGTCATTGCCGATGTCAGCATAGCGAATGCCCGTTATGCCATTTTCTCTTGGCACGGCCGGAGTAGCCGCGGCCTTTGCCGCTGCTGCCCTGAGAGCCGCATTCGCATCGGCAGCCGTTTGTTCTTGCGCCTGCGAGGTGTAAAGCTCATCGCCCTCTTCCATTTCAGCCGAACTCATTTCGCTTTGATCGAAAACCTTATCAATGAACTTCTTTTGATTATTCGCGGTGGCTTTGAGAAACCTCTCTTTTGAACGGGTGTCGAGTTTGCGCTCAGCAAATTGCTTCTTACGTAACCGATTTTCTGAAACGGCCGCCGTGACTTCGACACTCGTTTCACCCATGAGGCCGAAGCGTTTTACGTTTTCTTTGGCCGATAGAATAATTGCATCGGGGCCGAGATGAAATTTCACCAGGTCAATTGCTTCTTTTATCGATTTTGCTTCAAATTTCTTAACCTGCATTTGCCACGACCTCTACTTGGCCAACAGATGAAATGTTGGCGTCGGTTGTAATTTCGTTGTGCGAAAGAACGATCAATTGCGGAATAAATCGCGCCGTTAATTTATGTATATGGCGTCGCGCTGTTGGGCTGGTCAGCAGAATCGGTTGGCCTGCAATTTCTGGATGCGTTTCAATGGTGCGCGCAATTCTATTAATCATATCCTGGGCTGAATGAGGGTCCATAACCAACTGAACACCCTGCTCTGTCTGCAGAAGCGAATTCGATACCATCTCTTCGAGCTGACGGCCCATTGTCATTACCTGCACTTGGCCCTCATCATTCATGTATTTTCGGGTGATCGTTCGCGCCAATGATTTACGCACGTTCTCAGTCAGCATCTCAGTGTCTTTGGTGCGACTGCCCTCGTCGGCGAGAGCTTCAAAAATTGTGCGCAAATCGCGAATCGAAACGTGTTCTTTCAAGAGATTCTGCAGAACTCTCACCACCACACCCAACGCCAGAACATTGGGGATAAGATCTTCAACCACTTTTGGATATTGTTTTTTAAGGTTTTCAATAAGCGAATCGGCTTCGTGGCGGCCGAAGAGTTCGTAAGCGTGTGCGCGAATAACCTCAGTGATATGAGTTGCCATAACCGTCGGCAAATCAACCACTGTGTAACCAGCAATTTCGGCCTCTTCTTTTGAATTCTTTGAAATCCAAATTGCGTCCAGCCCAAACGCCGGCTCTTTAGTCGCGATACCATCGACTCGCGCACTGACATTGCCTGGGTCCATGGCTAGCATGCAATCTGCGCGCAACGTACCGCCAGCAACCTTGTTACCTTTGATCATTACGCGGTACTCACCGGGGTTCAGCTGTAAATTGTCGCGAATATGAATGCTCGGGATGACGATACCCAGATCCAGCGCAAATTGCTTTCGAATGCTAACGATTCGTTCGAGCAAATCGCCAGATTGGTTCGATTCAACGACATTGATTAGCGCATAGCCCACCTCAAGCTCAATAAGATCAAGAGGCAAAAGACTTTCAATATTCTCTTTTTTGGGCTTCGTGGCTTCATCTTGAACATGCTTCTTCGCCACATCTTCTTTGTCTTGATCAAGGCGACGAATCATCCAGGCGGTGACGCCCAGAAGCGCCGACATAAAAAAGAATGGCAACCCAGGCAACCCCGGCACTATCCCAAGCATAGTAAGAATGCCCGAAACGATCGCTAGGGCCTTCCATTTCATAAACAACTGACGAGCAAGGTCCTGACCCATGTCTTGGCCGCCCGAATTACGGGTGACCACGATACCAGCAGCTGTAGAAACAATGAGCGCCGGTATTTGCGCCACAAGGCCATCACCGATCGTTAACATTGTATAGTATTTTGCTGCAGTGGCGAGATCGAGATTACGCTGAAACATCCCGATAAAAAGGCCGCCCACAATATTGACGATAGTGATAATAATACCCGCGATCGCATCACCACGCACGAACTTGCTGGCACCATCCATCGATCCGTAAAAGTCAGCTTCCATTTCAATTTCGCGCCGACGCTGACGAGCTTCTTTCTCAGTGATAAGCCCGGCGTTCATGTCGGCATCGATTGACATTTGCTTACCAGGCATTGCATCTAAGGTGAAGCGCGCGGCGACCTCGGCCACTCGACCAGAACCCTTTGTGATAACGACAAAGTTGATGACGACAAGGATGACGAAGACCACAAAGCCGATGACATAGTTATTGCCCACAACGAACTGACCGAATGCCGAAATAACCTGACCAACCGCTTGCGGGCCGTTATGACCTTCGGTGAGAATCAAACGTGTTGACGCCACGTTCAGGGCAAGACGAAAAAGGGTCGTGATCAATAAAAGGCTCGGAAACACGCTGAAATCGAGTGGCTTTCTCGTGTAGAGAGCCACAAGCAAAATAAGAATAGAAAGAGTCAGAGATAGCGTGAGCGCAATATCGAGCAAGAACGGGGGCAACGGGATGAGCATAACTGCTAAAACCGAAACTAAACCAAACGCCATAAATAGATCGGCGTTCTTTGTGTACTTTTCGAACTTTCTTAGAAACTGAAAGATATCATCCATAAATAGTTACGCTCTTCTCTTTTTGGTTCTAAAAATATAAGAAAGAACTTCGGCTACGGCTGTATAAAGTTCGCGCGGGATGGCCTGCCCTAATTTCATTGTCTTAAAAATTGTTCGTGCCAGTGGCTTATTTTCTATAATCGGGACATTAGCATCTCGAGCCACTTGTTTAATTTTTTCAGCCATCAAATCTGCGCCTTTAGCAATCAACACTGGTGCTGCCATATCTTTGGTATATTGAAGGGCGACGGCGATGTGTGTCGGATTTGTAATGATCACATCGGCTTTTGGAACTTTGTCCATCATTCGTCGATTCGACATTTCGCGCTGAAGCTTACGAACTCGGGCCCGAATCATCGGGTCACCCTCTCGAGATTTGATTTCTTCTTTAATTTCTTGCTTTGTCATCCGCATCTTCTTCTCGAGCTCAAAGCGCTGAAAGAGATAATCGGCGCCAGCGAGAACGAACATGAAAATACCGACCCAACCAAAAAGCTTAATCAACAACTGCCCTACATAGATCATCAGGGTATTTGTGTCGTAGCTACTCAAGTGCGGGATATTCTTAATTTCACCAGAGATGACAATATAAACGACGGCGCCAACTAGAGTCACCTTGGCCATAGCCTTGGCGCCTTCGATCACTGATTTTAGAGTGAAGATGCGTTTAAAGCCCTCAACCGGATCTAAACGATTAAAATCAAAATTAAGGGCCTCTTCATTGTTCAAGAAGCCGACCTGTAAAACCGTAGACGCCACATTTATAACCCAAAGGATGGCGCCGAGGGGCGCGACTATCAAGGCGGCCCGACCAAAAGCGAACTTAGTCGCGGCGAACCAATCTTCTTGGCGAGCACTGGTCACCAAATAATCTGTAAACGAACGAGTGAAAATCTCAAACATTTGCTGAACGAAAAAGCGGCCAAGCATCCACACGGAAATAAGCGAGCCCAAAAGAACCAGCACAGAGCCTAATTCTTTGCTCTGAGCCACTTGCCCACGCTTGCGAAAATCTTCGCGGCGCTGGGAGGTAGGTTCTTCTGTTCGTTCGCCTTCTTCGTCTGCCACTATGCCTATCTTTCGTTAAAGTGACTTTAATATTTGAAAAAGTTGCCCAGAGGTCAATTCTAACAAATCGTGCATTTGCCATATTAATAACGGCATCGAAACAATCGTCACCATTAGCCCGGCCAAAATATTAACCGGCATACTTGTAATTAAAATATTAATTTGCGGCACGGCTCGCCCGATTACAGCCACAGCGACATTCATAAAAAGAATCGACACCATCAGTGGGGCACTCATTTTGACCGCCACACCCATGACTTTCTGTACAATAGCACCGAAGTCTTGCAACCCCATGAAGTGTAAACCCATATTTTGCAGCGGCACCAAGCGAAAAGAATCGATGAGTGCCGAGAAGAGCAGATGATGGCCATTGATTGAGAAGAAAAACATTGACGCCAAGGTCAGATAGATTTGATCAAATGCCGTTGAGGTTTCAGCCATAGCTGGGTTAAAAAGCTGAGCCGATGAAATGCCCAACGAAACGCTCATGATTTGCCCGGCCATCGATACGGTCATAAAGAACAAACGCGCGATAAAACCGAGAAATAGACCGACCGCAACCTCTTTGACGGCTAACGATACAATCATCATTGATTCGAAATCGACTGGTATCTTCTGCCAGTGCAAGATCGGAAACACAACGATGCCCATTGACAGAGCGAAAAGAGCTTTTACGTGGGCCGGCACAACAGCTGTACCAATAACTGGCATGGTTACCACGAAAGCCACCATTCGCAATAAAACGAGAGCGAAGGCAAGAATTTCGGCCATGCTGAAATTGTAAACAGATTCCAAGCTACTCCCTCACAAATGAGGCAATGTTTTCATAAAGTTCTGTTGTGTAGTGGGTCATAACATCGAGCATCCAAGGCCCAGCCACCAAAATTACAAGAAAGATTACGATCATCTTCGGAATGAACGTCAGCGTCGCTTCATTAATTTGCGTGACCGCTTGAAAGATACTAATAATCAAGCCAATCACGAGAGCCGCGATCAACATTGGTGCAGCAAGTAGAGCCGTAGTCCGAATCGCGTCTTGCCCTAATTTCAAAATCAGTTCTTCATGCATATCTCACCCAAACTCGATCAACCGAAACTTTTTACGAGCGAACCTACAATCAGTGTCCAACCATCGACCAAAACAAAAATCATAATCTTAAACGGCAGTGATATGATCACTGGCGGCAACATCATCATACCCATGGCCATCAGTACGCTCGCCGCAACCATGTCGATTACAAGAAACGGTAGATAGATAATGAACCCGATTTGAAACGCTGTTTTAAGTTCTGAGATAATAAAAGAAGGGATCAGAACCTGCGTGGGCACATCGGCGCGAGTTTTTGGTTTGGCCATTTTAGAGAGGTTCACAAAAAGCGCGAGATCTGAATCGCGGGTTTGATTGAACATAAAACCGCGCAGAGGGGTCAACGCCTTGTCCAATGCCTCTTCTTGCTTAATCTCGCCACTCAAAAATGGTTGCACGGCTTCGGTATTAATTTTTTGTAGAAACGGCGACATGATAAAAAGCGAAATAAATAGAGCCAAACCAACAAGAAGTTGGTTTGGGGGCATATTCTGTGTGCCGAGTGCCTGCCGCACAAATGACAAGACGATAATTACGCGAGTAAAACTTGTCATCATAATCAAGATTGCGGGAGCTAAGGTTAACACCGTAAGACCGAGCAAGAGCTTAATGTTGGTGACGAGCTCTTGCGGGTCGTTCGTCGTTTTGTAACCCAAATTGAGGGTCGGCAAAGTCATCTGCGCATGGGCCGAAGAGAAGTACCCAAACACCACGACTGCGATAACAGAGAAAAATGCAAATCTTTTCACTAGAGAGGCCTCAAGCTTTTAAGTTTGCTAAACACTTTGTCTTTAATATTGGTCACAACCAAATCTTCAAGATGATCGTAGTTTGCCTCTCGATCAATATTCGTCGCCGCCACTGCCGCCTTAGCCGGTGGTGCGGCGGTATAGGTATCATGGCCCGGCGCATCGCCCCGGGCGCGATCGTCAGCCTGAACCATAGACTGCCCAAAGTGAGTTGGAGTCGATTCTGGGATCTCGTCATCTAACAATGCGAGTGATTTTAGCATTGAAATATTTTGGTCGGTGATGCCGATTAGAATGGTCTCACCCGCCACACGCACGATTGCCAAACTCTTTTTGGGGCCAAGAAAATGCTGCGTGAGAATTTTTATTTTATTGGTGTCTTTGGTGCCTTTGGTGCGACGGTTATACCAGCGCGAAAAGAGAATGAGCCCCGTCGCGAGCGCGCCGATAGTGAGAAAGCTAAGAATGATTCTTGCCCAGGGGCTCGCGATCGCCTCTTTTTTGGCTCCAAAGTTTGCCAAAACTGGGATTTCGGTTTCTTTTAAGTTTTTAGTCGCCTC
This sequence comes from uncultured Bdellovibrionales bacterium, assembly GCA_903833275.1. Taxonomy (GTDB): domain Bacteria; phylum Bdellovibrionota; class Bdellovibrionia; order Bdellovibrionales; family UBA1609; genus RBG-16-40-8. Next base: position 93,924 of record CAILEP010000007.1, on the reverse strand, counting down.
GGTTGATGCCGCTGCGCTATTCGCGTTGATATTCGTATTATTGTCTATCGCGGCCTGTGCTTTGCTTTCAACTACGCCACCAGCCGTACTTTCAGCTGCACCTTTAACGGCTGTCATCTCACTCTTCGCCGAATCGGCAGCCTGCGCTTCAGTAGCCGAAGGTGCGGCTGTTGGCTTCTTTGTGGCCGATGCCGTCAGTCGAGCCGCTGCATCGCGAATCGCCTGATCAGCCGCTGCACTTAAATCAACCTCTTCGATCTTTTTCTCAGGCAGTACGTCCAGCGCCTGCGGCTCAAATTTTCCGTCGTCACCAACTTCAGCTACGGCTAACTTAGCCGCTGCTTCTTTCGCTGCCGAGGCTTCGGCTGCGGCCCGCTGAGCATTCGCCTTTGCCGCTGATTTCGTTACGGCTGCATTTGCATTGAACCCGACGATTAGAAGACTTAGTGACATTAAACTCAAGAACGATCGCATGGCCTACCCTTTCGCTGTTTAAAGAGAATAACGAAATTCTATGACAACTGTTCGACGCGTTCTGTTTGCGAAATAATGTCTGTCAGTCGTACGCCAAATTTTTCGTTTACAACCACGGCCTCACCGCGCGCGACTAGCTTGTTGTTAACAAGAACTTCGAGCGGCTCACCGGCGAGCTTACTCAACTCGATAACGCTGCCCTGCCCGAGGTTTAAGAGCTCGTTCACCACCATTTTGGTGCGACCTAACTCCACCGTCACCTTAAGTGGGATGTCGAGAATCAACGCCAAGTTGCGATCTGATTTCTCATCGCCGGTTGTTACCCCCATACCATTACCGATGTTTGACACATCTGGTTTCACTTCGTCTAACTTCTTCGCGGTCTGATCATCGGCCATAACTGCCCCCTATTAGCGTGTAATCTCTCGTGTCAATTGTACGGCCACAGAGCCGTGGTGAATGCCATAATAAGATTTGAACTTTGGAACCCCTTCGATCTGAACATCAAACTCACCGGTCGCGTCTTGGTCGAGCGATATGACATCGCCCTGCTTTAACTGCATAAGGTCATCGACGCTAATTTCGGTTCCACCCAGATTCACTTTAAGCTCAACTTCAGCGCCCAAAAGCTGCTCGATGATGGTTGCCGACCAAAGTTTTTTGTCAGTTTGATCGGATTCAACTTGAAAGCCTGATTGCAATTTTTGTTTTATCGGTTCGATCGTTGAGTAGGGGATAACGAGCGTAATAATTCCGTTGGCGTTTTCTAATTCAACGTCAAAGGTCGAGGCGATCACAATGTCTGTGGGCGGTACGATACCGACGAACTGCGGATTGATCTCGGTTCGCACAAATGAGCAATCTATTTTTTCGACCGACACCCAGGCCTCTTCGAGATCACCGATGGCGAGATCCACGACCTTACGAATAATTTGAAGTTCGATCGCGGTAAAGTCTTTGCCTTCTATTTTTGTATAGGGCCGATCGGCTCCGCCAAAAAAATTATCGACTAGCGCGTAGGCTAGCTTTGACTCAATAACAAGAAGAACGGAACCACGAAGAGCATTGAACCGCAAAACACTCATGCAGGTTGGCATCGGCTGAGTATTAATAAATTCGCCGAATTTTAAGAAGTCAGTGCTGGCGTGGTTAAGGGTCGCAATTTTGCGAAGTGCTGAAGACAACGAAACTCGAAACGAGCGCATGAATTTTTCATAAATAACGTCAAGTTGGGGCAAACGGCCGCGAATAATTCGATCTTGGCTCGTCAGATCGTAAGCAACGACAATTCGATCATCTTTCTTGCCGTCGTTGCCGGCGTTACCGCCACCACCACCACCGCCGCCACCGCCACCGGCGGGCTCCGTCGAGGCAATCTCGCCCTCAGAAACGGCGGCTAGCAGGGCATCAACTTCGTTTTGAGATAAAACCTGACTCATAGCACTCCCCTCGCTCGGTTAGTTGTAGATAAACTCTGTAAAGTAGACGCGGTTTATCTTGCCCTTGGTCAAAAACAGATTCACTTGATCTCGAATTTCTTCACGTAAGGCATCTTTGCCTTCGGTCGTAGCGACCTGTGCGTAGGCCTTCGATGACAATATAATAATGATGATGTCTCGAATTTTTGGCTTAAGCTTGTCGATTTCTTTTTGAACTTCGTCGTTGTTCACTTCGAGTTCCATATTAATTTTCGCCAGTTTCTGGCCACGGCTTCCTGAAAGATTAACTAGAAACGTTTCAAGCGGGATCAATTTACCGATAAACTCTGGCTCGTCCGCCTCTTTCTTTTGCGCTTCTTTTTCGCCTTGAATAACCGCATCAAGTTTGGGCTCGGCCGCTTCTTTCTTTTTATTGAGGTAGATCATGGCGCCCACGCCAGCCACTACGATCATATTAAAGATCGCAAGCGCGATAAACAAAATGGGCTTGCCACCCGATGATGGCGCTGCTGCCGCTGCTGGCGCTGCCTCTGGAGCTTTTTTCTCTGCCACGTAACCCTCCAAGTCGAATCCGCTAAACGAGTAGCTCTGTCATTATCGTGACCAATGTCGCGATAACTGGACTGTATGCAAATTACACACATCCCCTCATCTGAAGATCAGAGCAACTCTAATGCCAACTGGACTTTGTTTTGAGTCGAGTGCAAAAACACTTATGTTTTGTTTGTGTAGGCAATTTTTGCCGCGTCTAAATTGGGCGAGTTTTGACGAGTACGGCCGTTACGACTCTCTAATTTTTGACAGGACTTTTGAAAGCGAATCGTTTTGTAGACTTTAGTCAGCGACTATTTTACCGAATTAATTCGCTCGCGAAGAAATTGGTGAATCTTTGGGTTGCCCGCGACCAACGTGTTGTCAAACGGGTCGTACTTTTCGCCATTGTAGTTAGTGACCATCCCGCCGGCTTCTCTCACGAGCAATGCTCCAGCAGCAGAATCCCACGGCTGAAGATTGCGCTCCCAATAGCCATCGAAAACACCCTCAGCGACTAAACATAAATCGTAAGCCGCCGAACCAGCACGGCGTATACCGCGCGCCTCACCAACGAGCGAACCAAAAACTTTAAGCTGTTGGGCCAGAGCCGCTTTGTCATATGAAGAGAAACCTGTTGCCAACAAGGCATTCGAAACTGGAAAGCGGTTGCTGACCTGCATGCGCTCGCCATTAACGAAAGCCCCGCGCCCGCGAACCGCCGTGTAGAAACGATCAAGCGTCGGCACATCGACCACGGCCACCTGAAGTTCGCCCGCGAATTCGAGACCAATGCTCACGCAATAGATGGGTAGCTTATGAACATAATTTGTGGTGCCGTCGAGAGGGTCGATCAGCCACAAACCCTTCTTGCGCTCATCACCAACTAGGCCAAAGCCCTGTTTATTATAAGCAGACTCTTCACCCAAGATCGCAATCTCGGGCATTTCAGACAATAAATATTCAGAAATTTGACGTTCGCTCTCTTTATCGGCTTCACTCACTAGCCCAGCCTGATCTTTTTCAGAAACATGGGCCAAACGGCCAAAATATTCGGTGAGCACTTGGCGACCAATAATCGCCGCCTTCGTCGCGCATTTCAATGCTTTATCTAAGTCGATCATACCCGAAGGTTTGACTCTCTATGGCCTTTTGTCAAGACGCAAAGATTTGACCCGCCCCTCCGCTTACCGGTACGATAGATGTAATATTCAGGAGGGGTTTTTATGGGTAAAGCTGAAGGTGGCTCAAAGGCCGACACAGCGGTGAAGTTGGTCTTAATATTCTTCATATCGCTGCTTTCATTTTCTGTGGGTACTTATGTTGGCAAACAAGTGAGCGACAGCGATTTTCATCGCGCGGCTCTTGAGGTGGATTACGGCCACACGGCCGGAGAAGCTGAAGCCGCCCATGCCGAAACCGGTGAAAAAGCCGAAGCTCCGTCTGCAGCCAATGCCGAAGGCAAACCTGCCGAAGCGGGCGAAGAGGCTTCAACAAAGCCAATCACTGAAGAAGAAGTTTCTAATCTCGCCGAAGAATTTATAAAGACCGAGGCCCGAAAGCCTGCTGCTGCTGAAGGCGCTGAGAAGACCGCCGGTGCTACAGAGAAAGCAACAGAGAAATCTGCAGAGAAATCTGCAGAGAAATCGGCCGAAGGTTACACTCACCGCTCAAAGGCAAAAGCTGAAGTGGCTGAAGGCATGACTGAAAAAGTTATGGCCGACCATAAAGCCGCTCAACAAAAGCCCGCTCATGGCAAAAAAGTAGCCGCCACTGAAGCCTTGGCGCCCGAAAAAGCAGATTGGTCAGCCGCCCCAGTTGCAAAAGCTGCGGATCGCGTCGCACACGATATGGCCCCCGCCGCTGATGTTAGCAAACACGTTGCGAAGCCAGCCGCTGCATTACCCAATGTTGCGACAAGCGCCGTTGGTAAATTCACCGTTCAGGTCGCGTCGTTTGCGACTGAAGCTGAAGCAAAAGGCCGCGCCACTGAACTGACTGAAAAAGGCTACAATGCGTTCTTCGTACCCGCCCAAATTGGTGGCAAAACTTGGTACCGCGTTAGCGTCGGGTTGTTTTCAGATCAAAAAAGCGCATCAAATTATCGCACAGAGCTTTTGGCCACACAGATCGTATCGACGGCCATCGTTCAAAAAATAGTAAAATAATAATTCGAATTCACTTATACTCCTTCAATATCGATTTGAAGGAGTACCCACCCCATGCTTTACGTTCTCTCTGGCACCAATCGACCCGGCTCTCGCACTCGACAAGTAGCGGAAGTTGTAGCCGAACATTTAAAAAAATATAAATCTGACATTGAAATTATCGACTTAGCCAAACTGCCCTACTCTGAGCTCACGGGTCAGCATTACAGCGGGCAAGGCCTGCACACAGAGTTCACCAAAGCCATTGAGAAAGTTAACGATTCAGAGGGCCTTGTTATCGTGACCCCCGAGTACAATGGCTCAATGCCGGGTGCGCTCAAGTATTTTATCGACCACTGGAGCTATCCCCGTTCTTTTGAGTTTCGACCCGTTGCCTTCGTCGGCCTTGGATTTCGCTGGGGCGGGTTGAGACCGGTCGAGCATCTACAACAGGTCTTCAACTACCGAAACGCCTTTGCCTACCCTGAACGGGTTTTTATCACCAATATCGGTGACGCCCTGAAAGACGGCAAAATCGTCGATAAAAATGTAACCGATCTACTGGATAAACAGGCCAATGGGTTTGTGCGATTTATTACCGCGTTGAAATCTCAAAATTTGTTTCCGGTTAGTAAGTAACGCGGCAAGCGCCGAAAGCAAAAAAAAAGCACGGGGTCGAAACCACCGTGCTTTGTAATTCGACCCGTCTACGCCTTAGAAGGCGAACCAGGCCAACTCAGAAAATACTACCAGCTCGCTTTTGTAACGCCTGGGATTTTACCGGTAAGAGCCAACTCACGAAATTTAATTCGGCAAAGGCCAAACTGTTGCAGATTGCCGCGCGGGCGACCTGTGATGCGACAACGATTTACAACACGGCTCGGAGAACCATCACGTGGCATTTTCTGAAGTTTCAAAAATGCGGCCTCGCGATCAGAGTCAGATAATTTTGGGTCAATCGATTTTGCACGAAGTTCGCGACGAGCTTTGAAGTGCTTTGTTGAAAGAGCGCGACGACGATTATTTTTGAAAATTGAGCTCAGTTTAGCCATGCTTTGCTTAGTCCTTTACCACACGGTTACATTCGATTGACTTATGAACATCCGGTTTTGATTGAAATCGGCCTAAAAATCAAGGGTTTAGAAAATATTACGCTATGCGCCAATAGGATTGCCAGCAAGGGCTAAGACTTCTATCCCTCCGAAATAGCTAAAAAAATCCGCCTGCGTCCGCCAGAGTTGAAGGCCGCCGCGAAGTCAGATAGAAAGCTAGCACCCTGGGGTTATACAAATGGAACTCGACAAATTACTCGACGAATTGAACCCCGCTCAAAAAGAGGCAGCCACCACTTTAACGGGCCCCCTTCTTATTTTAGCGGGAGCCGGCTCTGGCAAAACGCGCGTGCTCACCTATCGCATGACTAATATTATTCTGCAGGGCGAGGCTACTCCTGGTCAGATTCTCGCCGTTACTTTCACCAACAAAGCCGCGAAAGAAATGGCCTCACGAATTGAATCACTTCTGGTTCGCGCCGGTGTGCCGATGCACGAACAGCTTTGGATTTCGACCTTTCACTCGACCTGCGCGCGAATTTTGCGCAGCGAAATTCATAACCTCGGCTACCAACCGTTTTTCGTAATATACGATGACGGCGATCAACTGAGTTTATTGAAACGAATCTGCGACGACCTCGAGCTCAATGATAAAGTCTATTCGCCAAAAGGGTTTCGCCATCAAATCTCTCAGGCCAAAATGCTCGGGCTCAAACCCGAGAACGTGCAACAGAAGGCCTTTTTACGATTCGACGAAACCACCCTTGAAGTTTACGGCCTTTACGAAGAAGAGATGAAGCGCGCCAACGCGCTCGACTTCGACGATTTACTCTTCAAAACCTACGAACTGTTTCGCCTACACCCCCAGGTTCTCGAGCGCTATCGCGATACTTTTCGCTTTATTCTGGTCGATGAATATCAAGACACCAACCACATTCAATATTTAATCATTAAGATCCTCGGCGAAAAACACCGCAACCTTTGCGTCGTTGGTGACGAAGACCAGTCAATCTACAGTTGGCGGGGCGCGGATATTAAAAATATTTTAGATTTCGAAAAAGACTTTCCGGAAACTAAAGTTGTGAAGCTTGAAGAAAACTATCGCTCGACTCGAAACATTGTAGAGGCGGCGTCGAAGGTCATAGCCAAAAATAGTCAGCGCAAAGACAAAACGCTTTTCACCCAAAATGCAGAAGGGTCGAAAATCACTGTTCAGTCTGAGAACAATGAGTACGACGAGGCTCGCTTTGTCGCCCGCAATGTGCAAGATCTGCTCGGCACTCGCCGTTATGGCCTAAACGACATTGCGGTTTTTTACCGCACGAACGCGCAGTCACGGGTGCTTGAAGAACAGCTGCGAAGCAACTCGATACCCTATCGCCTTATCGGCAGCGTGAAGTTTTATGAGCGCAAAGAAATCAAAGATGTGATTTGTTACATGCGGCTCTTGCTCAATGCGAATGACAATGTGGCCTATTATCGAGTGGTCAACAACCCCGCTCGCGGCATTGGCAAAACCACCCTTGAAGAAATTATGAAGTACGCCTCAGAGCGATCGATCTCGGCATTCGATGCCGCTCAAAAAGTCGCTGAAGAGCGATTGGTTCATGCCGGGGCCTGCAATAAACTGCAAAACTTTCGGCACTTGATCGAAAAATTAAAAGCATTCGTCGAAACACAAACACCATCTGAAATCTATTTGCGCATTCTCGAAGAGACTGGGTACGCCCAAAAGTTGCGCGAAGAGAACACCCCAGAGTCTATGGCACGAATCGAAAACCTTGAAGAATTTCAGAATGCCATTTTGCAATTCGAAGACGAGCGCGGCACAGAAGGCACCCTCCCGGCGTTTCTCGAAGAAATGTCACTCATTTCAGATGCTGACAAAGTCGACGCCCAAAACGAGGCGGTCACTTTGATGACGCTGCACCTTTCGAAAGGTCTTGAATACAAAAACGTTTTTGTTGTGGGCCTCGAAGAGGGGCTCTTTCCGTCAGCGCAGAGCTTGAACGAAGGTGACCCTCATCGGCTTGAAGAAGAACGGCGTCTTTTTTATGTCGGAATGACTCGTGCGCGAGAGAACTTATTTTTGAGCTATGCCCGATCACGCCGCGTTTACGGCCAAGAAGAAAATCGCCCACCAAGTCAGTTTTTGGGTGATCTGCCTGAAGAGTATGTGAACTCGAATGCACGCATCCGACGCCCCGCCTTTCTTGATCGTTTTGCTGCTAAATTTGGCCCGGGGGCCGGTGGCGGCGCCGCTGGCAATATGGACGACGCATCTCGATCGGCTGGTCGGCCTAAACCCGCGAGCGACTCGGCCTTCCCAAACTATGAAAGTGATTTTGACAACAACGCGTTTAGCGGCGGCGATTCTGAATCAGAGAACAACGATCTCAAGCGCGGTCAGCGCGTACGACACCCAATTTTTGGAGTCGGCTCTGTGTTTCAAGTTGAGGGCCACGGAGATCAACAAAAAGTCAGCGTACTATTCGCTGACCAATCCTTGAAAAAATTTATGGTGAAACACGCTCGCCTACAAGTCGTGGGCTAAGCGGCCTTATTTAGTTTCTGATGAACCCGCATCTGGAGTCGCAGGTGAACCCGCGTCAGTCGTGGCCCCTGGCGACGTCGCGGGTGCTGACGGCAAGTGCTCAACAGTCATCACTTCAGGCGCGGCCGCAGGAGCTTTCGCGGGGGTTGATTGCGGAGCCGGAGGGGCGGCTGGTGCGGCTGAGGCGGCTGGTGCCGCTGGCGCTAACCCGGCCTCTGGAACGGGTGATTTCACGTTAGCAATGGCCTTGCGTGCTGCCATCAATACTGAGAATTCGATTTTTGAAGCATCTGCGATCGCAGCAATTTCGGCTGCTGCGGCTTTGTCTTCAGCGGCCGCCGACATGTTTTTGTAAATGGCTAATAACGCCGGGTCAATTTCTACGGGGGCGCTTACGTCGTCAACGACAGTTTGAACAAACTCAATTTTACGATCGCCCAATTCGGTCTTTTTGACCATGCTGATTTTAAAAGTGTGGATTCCGGCTGCATCTTTATCTTCAGCAATTGCCAGGGCTTTCTTCTGTGTCGCTCTCTTCGGCATATCTTTAACGATGGTAACCGTGACCGTTTGGTTTGTTACAGAATCAACTCCCTCTATTACTATTTTATGTGAGCCGATGTCTTTAAGATCTCCGTCAATAATACCTTTAGTGCCGGGGCCCATGTAAACGGCCTTGAGGTTCTCACAAGTGGTGGTGACGTGTAGGGCGTTATTTGAAGTTGAGTTTTCGATAACACTCTCGCTCACCGGGTACTGGGCCTCAGGGATTTCGCTATTTATCAATGCGCGAATGCTATTGATAGTCTCAAGGCTCACTCGCGGTGTGGCCGCCTCGGGCAATGCCGGCACATCATCTTTTGTTAAAACTGTTTGCACACGAAATTGAGACCTATTGCCAAGCTTGTTGAGTGTGTTTTCTGTATCGTTGGCAATTTCAAGGCGCTTGGGCGCCGTACACATTTTAGCCAATTTATATTTGCTAAAAGGGATCACATTGCCGTTCGAATCGTAATAGGTCGGCATTGCGTGTTTCGCGCAAGCCGCCATTAGCATCAGGCCACTAAGGGCAATTACGCTCTTAAATGAAAACAACGGGCTTCGTGTGTGGATAGACATACTGGTACTCCTGTTAAGTAAAACATCTCATAGATGAGCAAAATCAGTGCCGTAGGGCGATCGGCTTAATGACGAACTGGTGCGCAGGCACCACCTTAATTGCGCCCTATATATTAGGAGTGTGCCAAATCTACGCCAGATACCGCCAAGAGTGACAATAATTGGCAAAAATGTCGGCGCAGCCACTGCATAATTGAAGTTTGATCAAAGCCTATTCAACACGCACAAATTCGAACTATTGAGTTTCAGCTCTTTGATTCACCGCCCGCGCCTCTTTTCGTCACCTGCAATGAAACAATTGCCCACAGGCTTGAGCGAGCGAACCCAAGGGCCTCGGCGGCGCTGGCATCGCGATTGCGTTAAGGTTGTTCGGAAAAGAAAAACGCTAGCACGAAAAAATTATAAGCAAGCTGACAATTTTTGGCGTGAAGCAAAAGTAAAATTTTAAGGAGAGTAAAATGGAAACACACATAAACATCATCTCATCGATCGCCAAAGCCTTTTCTGAGGGCGGCATCTGGATGTTCGCAATTATGATCGCGCAGATCTTCTCAATTGCGATAATTGCTGAGCGCGTTTATGCGCTGTTCATCAATCGCGGTCAGAATCAAAAAGCGATCGCTAAAGATTTTGAAGATGACATTAAGAAAGGTCGTCTTGATTTAGCTCTCTCGAAAGCCCGAACGCTTTCGCGCAACGAACCTGTTGCCGCCGTTATTCAAGCCGGTATTTTAGCTGCGCAAGACATGGGTGGTCGCGACGAGATTCAAGCAAAAATGGACGAGATCTTAGCTGTTGAGAATTCGAAACTTGAAAGACGCACAGGCTTTCTTTCAATGCTCGGTAACGTTGGTACCCTTCTCGGCCTTTTGGGCACGATCATTGGTTTGATTCAGGCTTTCTCGTCAGTTTCAAGCATGAATGCAGCTGAAAAATCAATGTACCTTACACAGGGTGTGGCCCTTGCCATGAACGCCACAGCTTACGGCTTAATTATGGCGATACCGGCTCTGGTTATGTACGCAATTTTGATGAACAGAACGAATCATTTGCAAGAAGATCTGAACCAAGCCGCATTCAAAGCATTTAATTGGTTGAGCTTTAGTTTTGAATCAGTACCCGCGAAAGTTTCGCGCCCGCAAAAAGGCAACTAAGAAATCGCTGAAGGAGCAATGGTATGGCAAGATCTAAAAAAAGACATCTTGAATTTGAACTGAACCTCCTACCGTTTATTTCGGTTCTCGCCGTGTGCATCAGCTTCTTGCTTTTGGTCTCGGTCTGGACTCGCATCGGTACTTTCAATACAGATCAGGCTTTCGGCACCGATGGTGCCGAAACCGCCAAGAACCCGATGTCGCTCTGGGCGAAGTTTGACAATGATGGCTCGGTTCGTTTAGTGGTCAACGACGGCAAAAACCTAGAAACAAAAGGTATGCCCGATTTTAAAATTGCCCACAGCAATCTCATTGCTATCGAAAAGTACGCGCACCTCATTAAGTCGAAAATGCCGGGCCTGAAAATGGCAATGGTGCTGCCGGCGGCTGATTCTTCATACGAAGATATTATTTTTGTCATGGATAAATTGAAAAAAGAGAACTTCTCGCAGGTCGGTATCGCGCCACTGTAATTGAATTTTGTGGAATGAACCTTGAACCCGCGAGGGAGATTAAATTATGAGCCTTAAGACGATGCAAATTATGAACGAAACGCAAATCGAATCAAGCCTCGGTGGCTTGGGCGTCATGCGACCCGCGCAGTCTTCAAACGGTAAAAAAGAAATCGCTACGACGATATCTCTCACCTCTCTTGTTGATTGCTTTACAACAATTCTCGCGTACCTCTTGCTAGCGACTTCATTTGGTGGCGAGAGCATGGATGTACCAAAGAATATGTCATTGCCCCACGCTTACCACAGCACCGTACTTGAAGGTGGTCTCGTGGTTATGGTTCAAAATGGTCACTACTTTATTGGTAAGACCGCAATTGCCATTGATCATCTGGCTGAAACATTGAAGGCCGAGAAAGATCGCACTCATACTCCTTATGTTGTGATTCAAGCTGATCGAAAAGCGAGCTTCTCACAAATCAACCCAGCCGTACTTTCAGGATTGCAAGCTGGCTTTGAGCAAGTTCGCTTTGCCGTTCTTCAAGAGGATGAAACCTAAATGCAAAACCGTGTAGGTCGAAACCTTTTTCTAATTTCGATTCTTGCACCGATGCTAACCTCGGCGGTTGCCCTGGCCGGCGGTTCTGAATCTGAAGATTCTGCTCCGCTCAAAATGGACGTCGCGACCCACAATATGGTTATCAAAAAACTCGAATCGGCACTGCCCGGGCTAAAAGGCCAAGCCGGCGAAATGGCACTTCGTGTGCGCCTTGCCGATCTCTATTCTGATCGCGCGCGCCTCAAAACCATCGACGAAGAAGCCACGAGCTGCAAAACCTGTGACGGCGCAAAACTTGATCGCACGACGGCCATTGATTACTATATGAGCGCTCTTAGCCACACGAGTGGGCAACAGAAAGAGCATGCATTAATGCAGGTAACTCACCTCTATTCACTTCAAGGCGACACTAAAAAAGCCGAAGGGCTTTTTAAAGCCACGCTGGCGGCACCGAGCACCAAAGGCTCTTTGCGCGGCGAAAGCTTTGCTGGCCTTGGCGAACTTTACTTTCGTGGCGGCAACTATCCAGAAGCTCGCAAAAATTATGAGCAGGCACTGAACTTTGAAATCTCTAACCCCACATTGGCTCAATATCGACTTTCGTGGTGCCAATTTAACAATGGCAATGCTCGCAAAGCTAAATCTATCGTCTTGGCGGCCCTTCGAACACTTCGGGCCAACTCTGCCGCCGCCGATTCTTCATTTCAAAAAGACATGGCACGTGACCTCGCCACTTTTATTGCACGTGATGGTATCGACAATAGTTCAATCGAACAGTTAATCTCACTGAGCCCCGAATCTGAACGCCGCTCGAATTTGTTCTACTTAGGCCAAGAGGCCGACCGTTTGGGCAACAAGGCGGGCGCGCTGCTTGTATGGCAACGTTACACGGCACTGGGCACGGTAGCCGGTGATGAGTCTCTCGAGATTCAAATTAGAACCGCACAGACCATTTGGGATCAAAATCTCTATCGCCAATCACTCGACCTTTACAAGAAATTCTATATAGGCCTCGCACAAGCTGATTGTAAGAAGCAAGAAAATTGCGACGATCTTCGCGCTCGCTCGCGAGCTTATGCTCACACTTGGATTAAAAAAGAAAAAAAGAACCCAAGCGAAGGCCTTTACGAAGCCCTGCAAATATATGCGCAGTACAACTCAGGCGACGTTGAGATGGTTCAATGGGCTGGCCACATTGCGCGTCGCAGACAGCATCGCGAAGCCGCTGCAAAATTCTATGCCCAATCGGCAGATGAAAGTGCGCGACAACTTAATTCTCATGATATCACTGACGCCAAACGTATTTTCTTGGCAAAAACCCTAGAGGGTTCGCTACTAGCTGAGATCGAGTGCGCCGAAGAGTCGACTGACAAAGCCATTATGACCAGCGCCTATGCGCACTATCTAAGCTTACGACCCGATGGCGAAAAGCAATTTCAAGTTCGATATCAGATTGCACATCTTAAGTATGATCAAAAACGATTTGCCGAGGCCGCAGCCGAATTTGACCGAATCGCTAACGAATCAAAATGCCGTGATCTTTCTTTAAGACTTCAAGCTGCCGACCTCGCCCTCGACTCGTGGGCCAATATCGGCGACACCGCCCATGTCGAAAGTCAGTCGAAGATATACGCTTCGAACTTTCCGCAGAAAAAGAACAATTATTTGGCAGTTGCTAGAAAAGCCACGGTCAATGCTTCAATCCAAAGATATAGCAAAAATATCAGCAACAATTCTGAGGTCGCGGCAGCTCTGAGCCAGTTAGGCGCCGCCCCTCTTGCCGGCGCGACCGAACAAGAACGCGCTTCGATCTACAAAAACCAAATTCTGATGGCGCAAAAGATATCGGACATTAATACCGTTTTGACGGCCGCCCAGAATATGCTCAGCATTAAAAAATTATCACCTACCGATAAAGATTTCGCCAACGGCGCTCAACTCTGGGCCTTTGAGGCGCGCCTCGATTTTTCAAATGCGTTTCGGGTCGCTAAACAAATTCACTTTTCTGACCTCAGCATCGATGCTCGCTATTTAAAATTCGCTTTGCTCGCTGAGTTATCTGGTCACGATGCCCGCATTTACTATCAAAACTTTTTGCGCAGTACCCACAATCAGGCCCAAGCCGCTGGCGTTTATGCCAAAATGATTCATGAAGCGAAGAACCCGTGGCAGATGCTCGGCACTTTTCGCGCTCAACTTAAAAAGTCACCTGAGATCTATGGCGCGAGCGTGATTGAGGCTTTTGCCAAATCTCGCCGCATCGATGAACTTAAGAAGTATTCAAACGATCGCAGTATCGCCCGAAGCAGCTCTTACCCGACTATTCAACGTTACCTGGCCCTCGACTCAGATCAAAAACTTGATAAAATGCTCAGCCAAACCCACCTAAACACTCGAAGTGATAGCGGGATACAAAGAACACTAAAGATTAAAATCGCCTTGTTAAAAACGGCGGAGAAACGCGCCAATTTCGCTATGGCCCGCAATGACTTTACTCTTCAAATTATTGCGCTCAATCGCGTCGCCGAACAATATAGCCGTCTGTACAATGACCTTCTCGCATTGCCATTGCCCCGAAATCTAAAGAAAAGCCAGCGCCGAGCCTATGCCCAACTCTTACATGAGCGCGCGGCACCCTTTAAGGCCACCGCTGAGACCGCCAAGCAGAAATTGGCCTCTCTCTGGGCTCAGTCTGGTGCCGTCGCTAAGTTGATGGAGCTTTCTCAGACCGAATTCGGTGGCGCACGTCAACTTTTGATATCTGACTTGAATTTACTTTCGCGCTTTGCTCCACGAGGCCAGGCGAGTGAAATCGAACGCGCTCTCGAGCAGGCCCGCAAAACACCTTCGCGCGATGAAGCCAATCGCGCGCGCCTTGCCGTTCGATCGCAGCCTTTTGATACTGAGAAAATTGAGACTCTGAAGAAGATTGAGGCTCGTCGCGATGAAGTCCCGATGGTGGTATTTCTTGAAGCCCGACTTGAGAACTTGAACGATAAGCTCTCGACCCAGAAAAAGGTGGCCAGATGATCGCATTAAAAGCTCTTTCAATTATTTTGGCGATCGGCGTGGCATCTGTGTCTTATGCCGGCTCTCAACCTAAGCGAACGAAAAAGCCTATCACCGCAGCCAATGCAGCGACCGCCACCGACGTTGGCACTGACTTCAAATTTGATGGCATGACAGTGCGCGGGCAATATCAGAGCGCTAATGAGGGGCTCGTGACTGTTGAAAACGAAAAAGAGCTTTCGAATCTATTGGATTATCGCACCGATTATAAGGACCGGCTTAAAAACAGTCGGCTGAACCCATGAGACCGAGCACAGAAGTAGAGGTTAGCAAAATGAAAACCGGTTTGAAAAACGAAAATATCGTATTTGAAAATTCGAATGGTGAGACTATTCGCTACATCAAATGGCGCACCAATAAACTTTTTGCGGTTGTTCGCGCTGATCGTCAGAGAATCGAATTTGTTGATAACTTGATCGCTTTTGAGAATGAAATGAAATTGGTTGCTGAGCAGAATGAAGCGACCCCGGCCGCTAAACGCGACGCTTTTCAGCTGATCACGGTCATCGAGCGCTCTAACCTTAGAATAAAACCTATTTCGATCGGGGCCTTTGGTCGCTTGCGCATGATTGAGAACACCGATGCCGCATTACTTAAGAAAGACGTGACCGCAACAAAAGAAGACAATAGTAAATTTGTACAGTTCATCGGTTACTCTTCGCTCGGCCATGTCGCCGCGCTGGCCCTCGTATTGATTTCAGCTTGGGTTATGCATCGTTTCTTTGAGAAGGCCCCTCAGGCCGTCACTGTGCAAGTTTTCGAGCAGCACATCGAAGAAGCCAAAGCCAATCACCAAGTCGTTGATATGGCTGAGCACAAAATCAATCAGCAAAATTTAAAAAACAAAACCGTCACTGCAAAAGTGACAAGCAAACACGTCAAGATTCGCCGCGATGTCGTCGCAACCTCAACTTCGGCCAAAGGGCACGGAAACAGCAGTCGCCCTGGCACGAGCATGCAGAATTCAGGCGCGCTCGGTGTGCTTGGTGGCGGCATGGGCACTCAATATCACGGCTCGGGCGGGCTAAACGTTAACGCCAAACACGACGGCCCTGGCATCGGTTACGGCGGCCCTGCGATGCGCGGTGGCTTCACTCGTGGGTTGCTCGGCAAAGGCTTGATCGCCACTGGCATCGGCAACGGCCAGGGCAATTCTCTTCAAGGCTACGGGGGCACGGCTTCGAGCGGGCTCGGTGGCGGTCGCCCAGGTTACGGCACCATGCACATGGCCGGTTCTGCCGGCGCCTACTTTGAACCGCTCGGCGAAGAATCATTGATCGAAGGCGGTCTTGATCGCGATCAGATTAATACTGTGATCCAACGAAACATTGGCCAGGTGACCTACTGCTACGAACAAGGCTTACAGGCCAATCCAGATCTTTCAGGCCGTGTTGCGGTAAAGTTTGTGATCGGCTCACGCGGTGCTGTTGAATCGGCAAAAGTGGCCAATACTTCAGTGGGTTCGCAACGAGTTGAAAGCTGCATTGTCAGTAAATTGCGCGGTTGGAAGTTTCCGCAACCCACTGGCAACGTAAGCGTACGAGTGACTTATCCATTTGTTTTAAAAAGATTGTCTGAAGGCTAAGAATTTTTTGAGGAGTTATTTATGAAGACCAAATTTAACACACTGTTTGCGAACGCGCTGCTCTCAGGCACCCTTGCAACAGCCACTCTATTTTCAATCGGCTGCGGCTCTCGAAGCCAAGACCCTTTGCAAAACTATGAGTCGCTCAAAAATTCAGTACCCGCCTACCAACGCCAATCTGCCGATCAGACTACTCAAACTCAGCTTTTCAGCATAGACAATCAAGACAGCCTGGTATTTTACCAAGGTGAAAATACAGCTGTTAACTTCAAGGTCCGTTTGTTTTTTAACGACAACTCGAGCGTGCACTACAATGTGATTATGACAAAGGGGCCGGCTGGTGCAACCTTCACGCGCGTTGGCCCCGATTCATTCGCGCTTCGCTGGGCACCTGCAACTAATCTTCTTTCTGCATCTGAAAATAATCGACCACTTGATTTACAACTGAGTTTCGTTCTCGACCCGTCAAGCTCGGCTGTTTCAAAAGCCAATCTCGCCGGCTACTACGCTAAAAAAGATTTGACGGTTACGTTATATAAAGAGCAAGACCAGCCCATTATCGAAAAAAGCGAAACCAATCCGATTAAATTAATACCCGGGTCAGAAGTTAACGCCGACCAAGACGTTAAAATTCAGTTTGTAGCAGCGGCAAAAGGTTTGCACAAAGCCCAAGATCTGAAAATTAACTTTGAGCGTGGGCCCCAAGAGCCGTCGCTCGAACTCGCGCAAATGGATGGCTATTCGGCAACCGACCTTCATGCCACTCAGACCCGATCACTCGGGGCTGACGCCCAAGGCCGCGCTCGCTATGAGTATGTAATCAACTTCAAGGCCCGAACGTTTGCTGACGAACTTCAGAAGCAAATCGATCGTACTCCAGCCCTTAAGGCTAAGTTTCAAAAAGGCGAGCTCACTGCCGGCGAAGCGCTGTTTTATATTTCGGCCTACAATGAATACAGTCAAAAAACTTCGGACGAACATCGCCTCATCGCTATCAAAGTAAATATGACAGATAAGGCCGGCGAGCCCAAGTTTGTTGGCGGGGCCGGTACGGCCAGCGCAAAAATTGGCAGTCAAATTAGCGAGCAGTTTTTTATTAAAGCCGATGGTGCTCGCGGCGAAGTTAAAGTGAACTCAATTCGAATCAGTGATCCGACCAAGGCCGGTAAAGATACCGATGATCAAGGCAAAACTGCAGAGGCCACCAAATCGAACGCCACGTTGAAATTAGCGCAAGACGGCGTCGAGCTCAGCCTCACCTGCGAAGCGGGTGGAGCCGCCATTGGTGAGATCATGGGTTGTAAAACCGGCGCTTGCGTAAAAAGTTGCCACGTACAAGTGGCCAGCAACTGTGACGCGAAAGAAGGCACAACAAATCTTATTATCAGCACAGAATCGACCTTGGGTACTTCGAAACAACAAAAAGATTTAAATTTTAAAGTTAGCTTAACTGGCAAGGCCGCAAATTGTTCGCCGATTAAGGCAACTGCGGCAGCCACGAAAGCCAGCGGAGGGTCGAAGCCATGAATTCACCGAAAGTAAGATCATTGCAGTTAACGAAAGCGCTGCTTTACATCGGTTATGCGGTTGTATTGACGTGGTCGCTATCAAGCGCGGCCGCACAACAAGCCACCGAGAGCGAAAATGCCAACCCGAAATCAAAAATCGACACTTTGGGCGGCAACCCCGAACTTGTTCGTCGCGCCAAATATTTGAGCCCAACCAACAAAACTGAGATCGTCCAAAAACGCGAAGTGGATCGCCACTGGCGATTAGAAATGGGCCTCAATTACGGCCTCGTCGGCGGCGGCGACCCCTATATCAACACCCAATCTGTAGGCGGCAATCTTGACCTGCACATCAACCCACATTGGTCAGTCGGCGTACGCTATGCCAACTTCACAAACTCACTGACCTCTGAAGGCACGCGTGTATTTAATGACGCCTCAAATTCGGCGGCTCTGGGTCAACCCTATACTCAACCGGCCGTCGACTACCCGAAGAACTCAACTGTTGGCGTAATCAACTTCTACCCGATATACGGTAAGCTCAACATGTTCGACCTTGGCGTTGCGCAATTTGATATCTACTTGTTAGGCGGAGCAGGGCAAATCGTACTCAACTCGGGCAGCACCAGCACCTGGACGGCCGGCGGCGGCATCGGCCTCTGGATGTCGCAACATCTAACGAGTCGATTTGAAGTTCGCTATCAATCATACACAGATCAAATCTATAGTGGCCCGCGCAATGAAAACACCGTCATAAGCACACTTTCAATCGGGTTCTTGTTATGATCTTAAAAACTCTTGGCCGCATTCTAGCCATCGCTATTATTCAAAGCGCATCTGCACAGAACGCCAGTGCCGGGGCCTTCGATCGCGCCCTCGAGTTGGCTTTGAAAAATCAAACGACACAGGCTCTCGCCATTTTGAACGAACTTGATACGAAAAAACAAATTGCCGCTGATCTGTTACACCTGACTCGCGCTCGAATTTATTTTCAAACCGAAAAATTAGATGCGGCTCTCGAAGAGTACAACCAGATCCCCGAGAGATCGGCCTTCTGGCTGACCTCAATTGATGAGAAGGCTCAGGCCCTCGGCCGCAAAGGTCGATATGCTGACGTCATCGCCACATTGCAAACAGCAATGGCGCCAATGTTTGCAGACCGCGTAAGCCCCGAAATTTACTTTACGGCTGCCCTAACAAATTTGAAAATCTGCGATTACGCCACTGTATTCAAAGTCACCGAAAAATTTAAAACGCAAATGAAACCGAGAATCGACACCCTTCAAACCGAGGTGGCCTCTAATAAACCGAATCTTCAGCTTCACGGGCGAAACGGCCTTAAAGAAATTGATGGGGTCATCAATAAACTTCAGGTGATTGAAGCCGAAGTGATTGAGCGCATCAGCCTTACAAAGAAAAATGACAACCGCCTCGAACAGGGGCAGATCGCCTCGGGCTCTGATGTTATGAAGTTTAAAGTTAATGACGAAGTATGGCTTGATGAACTTGGTAAATATCAAGCTCAGGTTAAAGAATGCCCAACACTTAATGTCTCGGGCAAGAAAATAACTAAGAAAAGAGCGAGCATATGAAAACCCAAGCAACACTAGTAAATGCCGTTAGAAATATTTTGGCAATTGCGGGCCCTGTGGCTATGACCTCTGCGCTTTTAGTCGCCTGCAGTTCTCCGCCGACAAGTTATATGATGAACCCAAAGCCGGCTTACGAGAAATTTTCTGAAAATGGTGGCGGTGTACAGTTCGACATAACCCCGAAAGCTGAAATACTTGTCGTGGTCGACACCTCTGACAGTATGCTCTTGCACCCCCAAATGGCCGACAACATCAATCGCTTCGTCGATGAGTTTACACGCAAAAACCCAATTGAATATCATCTCGCGGTTGTATCTATTTACGATCACAGAACCTACGACTCGCAAAACTACAAAACTAAATTCGCGGGCACTGACAAATTGAATACCTTTGAGAACGGCGAATTTCGCCCGGTTAAAGACGGCCCAAATTCGATTGTTAAAGATAAATTTTTTATTTCATCGGCCGACGCTAACCTCAAAGATCTTTTAAAAAATACGATTAATATTGGCGTTCAATCTTTAAAGAATGGCGGCCCCGAGTTTGAAGAATCGTTTTCGCCAGTTGCCGCCGCCTTTAACTTGCCTGGTGGCGACAAATTGTCTCAGGACAAAATGTCTCGACAAAGCGGGTTTTTCTTTGGCCCAAACGCATATAAAATAATTTTCTTCGTTACTGATGCAACGGACGACTCTCGCAGTAGCGCTAGCGAGCTCTACTATTCGCTTCTCGCTTCAGCCAATGGTGACCGCTCGAAGGTCATGATCTACGGCGCCGTCGTGCCCACAGACGACAATTCGTGCGTACGTGACCCTGGCGGCCCACCGGTAAAAATCGAAGATTTGCTGCACCTTGCATCGATTGATGAGTCAAATGTGGTGACGCTATGTAAACCTTTTGGCGACAAATTAGCCGAGATCGGCAAGTCGATTCGAACTCGAACACTACCCAAGGTCATTTCACTTTCTCGTGGAGTTCCAATGATTAACGGCGACCCGAGCGCCACGCTTACGGTTTGTTACGGCATCCCAAGGCCTGACTTAGCAGATCAGCCGGGCTGCCCCAACATGCAACAAGTCCCCTTCGAAACATCGCCTGATCTAATCGGCTTTCAATACGATCCGACAAACAACAGCGTTCACTTGAACCCAAATCTTGAATTAAACCCAGAACCCGGCGGCAAACTGATTGTAAAATATAAATCAGTAAACCCAAGCAACCTACGCACTGGATACAAAGTGAAACGCTACGGCGACCGACCCTGATTACGAAGGGGCTAAGTAAAAAAATTTGGCCCACCCCTAATACCCTATTGCCGATTAAAACAGAAAGTGCTTGAATGACCCGCATCATAGTTGCTAGAGGGTCTTTATGAATAACACTCCGCACAGCTGTCGACAGTGTCAATCTTTTCAAACAACAGGCTTTCACCTGCTTTCGAATCAGAATCAGGCCCTGTTTGATAATTTCAAACACGCGCACAATTTTAAAAAAGGCGAAGTTCTATTCGACCAGAACGACAACATCGGGTCGGTATTTTGTTTGCGTATGGGCCTTATCAAACTTGAAACTATGGGCCGCGAAGGCAAATCTGTGACTGTTGGCTTTATTAAAGGTGGCGAGGTCTTGGGCTTAGGCTCAGTGCTTGCTAACCAGCCCGTTTCTTTTTCAGCCACCGCAGTTGAAGATACAAGCACTTGCACTTTTAAGGGTGAAGTTTTTCGCCAAGTGCTGCGCGACTCACCTGACCTGGCTATTAAATTTATGACAGACGCTTTTAAAGAACTTCGCCTTCTACAATCACGCCTTCTCAGTGGGGTCGACAAAGATGTGCCCTGCCGTGTAGCCGAAGCGTTAATTTATTTTGTCGGTAATATCCCCGAACATAAATTTACCCGAAAAGAATTGGCCGACTGGGCCGGCACGACACCCGAATCTGTTATTCGCACCTTAGGCCATTTTGAAGAAGAGCAAATTATTGCACAAATAGGCCGCCGAGTTGAGATTCGCGATCATTCTCGCCTTCAAGAAATCGCCGGGATTATTGTCTAGTCACTGACTCGCCCACGGCGCGAGCCCTTCATGGCGCCGCTCGAGCGAAAGTTAGAATTTCTTCCAATCGACTGGGCCGATAAATTTTTGAATCAATAAACCTTTTTGATCGATCATAAAAGATTCAGGCAAGCCCGTTACCCCATACGCATTTGAGACTCGTCTTTCGAGATCCCAAACTATCGCGATATTGGGCTGGCTTAAATTCGGAAATATTTTAAAAAAATCACGAATTTCTCTCTCTGTCGAATCGTTCGAGACAGCCACGATTTGCCAATTGCTGTGGCGTTTCGAAAAATCAATAAGCGCCGGTGTTTCTTCGGCGCAGGGCGGGCACCAAGAAGCCCAAAACACCACCAGGGTTCGCTCATTTTGGGTTGGGTTGTATTTATAATTCTGCCCCGCCATGGTGATGGCCTCAAAGGATGGCGCCCGCTGGCCGGGCAAGCTGGGTGGCGGCAGGCCATCTTCAACTCGCACAGAAAAATTTGATGATTCAGACGCCCGTTTTTTAAATTTCAAAAAAAGCGTCGCCGCACCGGCAACAAACAAGATGAGCAAAACGGCAAAAATAATTTTACGGGTTGCTGGCATTTTCAAGCGATGAGCCTTTCAAATAAAACTAAAATCTAAACTGATTATGATGGCAATCGGTGCAAACAGGCCCGCCGGCCCCGTGCCCGCCCGGCGCAACATGGCCAAATTGAAAGTCAGCTTGGTGGCAGACGAGACAAGTTGTCGACAGCCCCTGATAAACCCCGGCCCCGACCGCCGAAACCCCACCCGCGTGGCAGACGGCGCAATCGAGCGTACGATGAGCCCCTCTGAGCGGGAACATCGTAAGCGAATGTTTAAAGCTCGCAATCTCCCAAAACTGTTGGCGATGGCAATCCTGACAACGCGGCAAAGTGCCATAGTGCACGTCATCTTTTTGATGACAAGCGAGACACTGCTGCGAAAGACCGGCGAGTTTACGGCCATCGCGATGGCACTCGGCACAATCGAGAGAAAAGTGAATGCCGGTCAGCGTGAAACTCTTGTGAAAGTCGCGCGTGACCTTCCAGCCCCGTTCTGAGTGACATTCTTTGCAGCTCGGGCCGAAGTTACCTTTATGCGCATCTTTATGACAAGCGCTACACTCAGACGAAATCGGTGCATAGCGAATGACCTGCACAATGCGCTTGAATTCTTTTACAGTTTCACCTTTGACAGGCAAATGACACTTGCTGCACGAAACATCTTTATGTTTATCACGCAATTCGTATTTGGTTTTCTTGTCATGCTCAAAAACCTTTAACTTCCACTCGGTTTCAGTATGACACTTCAGGCAATCAGACCCAACTTGACCCTTGTGAACGTCCGAGTGACAGGTCGAGCATTCGCCCTGTTTGTAACCACTGAATTGAAACTTGTCGTGCACAAACGTTTTGCCCTTGGGGTACTGTTTCTTGTTTACGCTTGGTGCTAAGACCAAAAGTTTCAAGCTGCTCGGGGTATGACATTGCTCGCAGTCTACTTTTGCGTGCGCACCCTTTAACGGCATTCTCGTTATGTCGTGATTAAAGGGCGGGCGCTTGGCGAACGAATCAGTGCCATGACATTCGGCGCACGAGGCCGCATTGAATTTGGCGCTAAACATTTTCGTGTGCACGCTGTCGTGGCAATCAATACAAAACTTCTGTTCAAAATTTTTAAATTTGTAGATTTCTTTTTTATCACGCGAATGACATTCGGCACAGCTCGCCTTGCGATGAGCCCCGGTCAAAGCAAAACGGGTCTTAGAGTGATCGAAGTCTTTGCCGTTTTTCATAATCACCCAAGCCCGAGTGATGTGACATGACGTGCACTTTTTGGCCAAAATCTTTTCGCTAAACTTACCGACATGGGGGTTTTTATGGCAGTTCTCGCACGTCTTCTTTTCAAGCGACGGCCAATTGTAGTTGCCAACCTTGAGCCAGACCACTGGCTTTGCCTTGGCGTCTTTGGTCAAATGGCACTCTTCGCATTTCAATTCGTCATGCTTGCCGTCAACCATAAATCGCGTGTTCATGTTGTGGTCAAAGTGCTTAATATCATCCCACTTCACGTCGGTGTGACAGGGCGTACACGAGTTGAGTGGCGCAAAGCGCTTCATCTCATGCGCGCCAAAGCGATGATAGTCTTTGTGGCAAGATAAGCATTGTGACTTGAGGCCTAACCATTTCCAGTTCTTTCGATCGGGCTGTGCGATCACCTTCGCATCTTGCTTATGGCAGCCCTCACACTTGAGCTGCGCATGCTTGCCATGTAGCGGGTACTTCGTAACAGCGTGATCAAACTTCGGTAACTTCCACTCGGTTTCGTTGTGGCACTTATCACAACGACCGCCTTGAAAACGCTCAGCCAAACGGCCTTTATGTGGGCTTTCATGGCACTCAAGGCATTCTTTGGTCTTAAACGAAGGCCACTGGTAAATTGACTTGGTCTTGGTGCCCTTAACGATATGGCACTCGGCACACTTCAATTTAAGATGCTTACCCTTCAGAGGGTATTTGGTTTCTTTTAAATGGTCGAAATGGTTTTTTTCTTTCCAAGACGCGGGCGAGTGACAGCTGGCGCAATCTTTCTTCGCCCATTTGTCTTTGAAAAAGTGCACGTCATCTTTTCTATGACAGGCCACACAGCTCGATTGGCGACCAAAAAATCGAATTTCATTTTGGCGAATTGGTTTTTCTTTACGGGTTTCTTTGTGACATTCTTCACACTTTAATTTCGAGTGCTTGCCCTCGAGAGTGTAGCCCGTTAATTTTTCATGATCGAAAGTCTTTTGATCAACCGCCACCGTATTGAACTCACGACCTTTATGGTCAGCATGACATTCACGACAGGTTTTTGAGTTCAAGCCGTGAAACCCCTGCTTGTTCTCTACAGACGGGCGAATTTCTTTATGGCAAGCCAAACACTTGCTGTCGGGCACGCCCTTACCAGCGTCATGGCACTTTAAGCAATCAGAGCCCTCGAGGTCGGCGTGACCCTCGATCAACGGCCCGGGGGCCAATAATTTGTTAAGCACACCTTCGTTTTTCGCGACAACCAAACTGCCCGGTGCGCCGACCACGACCGCACATAACAAAAACATCAACCAACGTTGCATTTTCATCAGAGCGACCCCTTCACTGGCGAACCATCCCGCAGCGGTGGTATCTCGCGATTGCCGTAACGATAACCGAGCTTAAAGAATACCGAAAGAATCGTAACCTCTTCGTTCGCATCTCTCTCGAAAGAACCTGTTAGGTAGAGTTGCTTGCTCCAAAAATGAGTAATGCCAAGCTCAGTTACAAGAGGATGGTGAGTTGTACTGACCTGAGTGTATTTTTCAATGCCGGCTTCAATATTCGCAAAGGTCTCCCAAGCTCGAGAGTAATACCCAATACCCACGCGACCAAACTCATCATTGCTGACAAAATTATTACGATGCCCAATAGTGAAATTGGTGGCCCAATTGGGGCCAAAACTTCTCTGGTTGGCCATCGAGAGCGCATACTCGGTTTTAGAAAGCCCGTCGAAATTACGATGGCCGTAAAGTGTCGCGAGCTCCCAAGTGACGAGCGGGTTAAAGCGATAATCAAACGCAAGCGAGGCCTGTTTGTAAGGCGACGGGTCTAACTTATCAAGCTTGCCCTGAATGTGAACATAACCAATAGAATCAACCCCGAGCAGCGAAAGCTTGCTGTAAAAGTAGTCCGAATGCTCTTGCTGCCAAAAAACACTGCCCTCTTGAATATACGTTCGAGGTATAAAATCGAGATAAAGAAAGGTGATAAGACGACTGTTATTGCGCCATTGATAACTCAAATTGTGAAAAAGATATTGCCGATCTGTATGGCCATCATCAGCCTGACTTACGAGGGCGTGGGTCAGGTAAAAGCTTTTGTTCCACTCTACATTTTTTGGTTGATAAGATAAAAACACTCCGTAAGTAGTTGCTTTAGAATTAAAATCAAGATGGGCCTGCCCTGGGATCTTGGGGTTCAACCCTCCAAACGCAGCATAATCAATGTAAGATTGGGTGTGATATTTCACGAGCAAACCATCGTTAAACGCGCCCCCAGCTTCTGGCACCGCGGTACGGCCAACGGTGTACCCCATGCCAGAATCACCCGAAATGGGTTTGCGAATATTGAGCTGTTGCACTTGAAATGTATTGGACGGGTCAAGCGTCAGTTGCGCTTTATTAAGAGTATCAAAGAAATCGTATTTATCGCGAACGTCAGAATTAAATTCATATTTCGAGTCGCCGATTTCGCTAACACTTAAAAATGAACGAAAAGTAAATAGCTGAAAATCGTTTTCTTGCGAGCCACCCGTTGTGTCGACGAACCTTTCTGTGGCCGTATAACCACCGAGCTCAATTCGACCGTTGACCTTGTTTGCAAAGGCTTGAGCGGAGGTTAGTAAAAGAAAGAACCCGAGTATAAATATTCGCATGAATCTATTTTCTAATGTCTAAGTTTTGGTCAGTGCCGGAGAGACGTCAATTCTTTTTCGCCCCCAAAACTGGCTAAAAGTTCGTCACTTATCGTGCCAGAGCGCCGGCGCGTGAAGTTAGAGTGTCCCAAGGTGAAACGGTTGAGCAATTGAGCTGTCAGACCGATAAATTACTAATAAACTTGTACTAATGGGGCACCGGCCCACCAAACCTTAACGAGGCGACATGGTTCTGCATTATTTGATTGACCATATTACGATTGTTTTCTTTCTGCTGGTCAGCGCAGTCGTGGTGCTATCTCGTTCTAAAGGCCGCGCCAAACACCATAAAAAGGCCAAGGCTAAACTAAAGATAGCAGTCGACAGTCAAATGAACGAACCGATGACGATGCACCCTGATATTGACACAAGTCTCTGTATCGGTTGTGGGGCCTGCACTACGGCCTGCCCAGAAGGCGACATATTACAGCTAATCAATCATAAAGCGGTGCTTGTCACCCCCACCAAATGTGTCGGCCACGGCGAGTGCGAAGTGGTCTGCCCCATGGGTGCCATCGATTTAGTTTTCGGAACAAAAACTCGCGGAATGGATATCCCCCGCGTATCAACGAACTATGAAACAAACGTGCCCGGCATGTACATCGCCGGCGAATTGGGCGGCATGGGCCTCATTCGAAATGCTGTCAAACAAGGGGTCATGGCCGCTGACCATGCCCTCAGCAATTTGCCGAATGCCAAAGCTGACACCGATATCTTGATCGTGGGCGCGGGCCCCGCCGGTATTGCCGCCGGCATGAACGCTGTTGCCAAAAAGAAAAACTATATGGTGATTGAGCAAAACGCTTTCGGCGGCACTATATATAGCTTCCCAAGACAAAAACTGGTTATGAGTCACCCGTTTAACTTGCCTATCGTGGGGCTTGCGAAATTCCCGCAGCATGAGGTTTCAAAAGAGGAACTACTTTCCTACTTCGACAAAGTGCGAAAGCAAGCCGGTCTTAAGGTCCAAGAAAAGACACGCTTTGAAAATATTGAAAAGAAGGGCGACATTTTTGTCGTCAAGACTAACAAGGGCGATATTACTGCCCGCAAGGTCATTCTTTCTATGGGAGTTCGCGGTTCGCCCCGTAAATTAGGCGTGCCTGGTGAAGACAAACCCAAGGTGACCTATAATCTGATAGACCCCGAACAGTATCAAAAGAAAAATATTGTTGTGGTTGGCGGCGGTAACGCCGGTGCAGAAGTCACTCAAATGTTGGCCGACAAACGTTGGGGCAATAAGGTTCACCAACTCGTTCGAACCGGGACCTTCGACCGGTGCAACGAAGACAATCAGAACCGGTTGCGTACGTTAGAAAAAGAGGTCGGTCTAAATATATGGTTTAATTCTGGTGTTGTTTCGATTCATGATGACTACGTTGAAATTAAAAAAGAAAATGAAGTAGTTAAAGTACCTAATGATTTTATTTTTGTGATGGCGGGTGCCGAATTGCCTCACAAGTTTCTCTCAAGTGTTGGTATTAAAATTGAAAAGAAATTCGGCGAAGGCTTAGCAAAGGCGAAATAATGAAAAAGCTATATTGGCAGTTCATTTTAGTCGCGATCCCTTTAGTTCTGTTGTTTCAGAACTGCGGGGTCAAAGCGCCTTCTGTCGATGCCAGTCTGGCCAGCGCCGGGTTTAGCCACTTGGGCACAGAGACCAGCTGCTCGACTTGTCATGAAAGCAAACGCCCAACGTCCACCGCCAATTTTATTGCGCTAAACCCAAGTGCACCATTTGATTATAGCACTCACGGCGCTGGGGTCGATTGCATCAGCTGTCACATGGTGACCTCGGTCGGGTTTCGCACCGCCGCAGAGTGGGGCAGCGGCCATTACACACACTCACCGACGCCAACAAATTGTCAAAATTGTCATAGCTCACAACGGCCCACCGTCGCGGTCGGTCCGAATACTTATACAACGACGGCCTTCACTCACCCCGCCAATGTCGATTGCGTTGGTTGCCATCAAAAATCTCTTTCGACTTCATTTAATGTTTATTCGACTTCAAGTTCGCCTATATTTGGCGACACCGACTGGCAAGGTGGTGTCGTTGCACCGCCAAAGCCGGTCGACTACTCAGGCAGTGACTTTAATTTGACAGAATATATTCCGTCGTGGACTGGCACCACGCTCACCTTCCCGACCACGGCATCGGCAACGATACTAATGAGCATGAACCATGCGACAACGACCGTTTCTTCAGCCAACATGGACAGCTGTGTACTCTGTCACGCGGGCGCCCCAACGGGCGTTTATAAGTATGGATACTTTCACACTTCGTTAACAGCTGCCGCCATTGCGCAACCCGCAAGCTGCACAGACTGTCATACGATCGCCAATAGCAATGTTCCCGCTGGCTTTGTCGGGCCGGTTAATTCGACAACTCGCAACCCGGCCTCACCCGCGATGAATCACGGGGCCGTGGTTTGGGCAAAAAATGCAAACGGCACGTTTACCCAAATGACAACAACTCTGGTTTCAAATAACTGCGCCCAATGTCACCAAGTGCCCACCGCCGCGGCCACAGTTGGCAATGGCTGGAATGTTCCGCTTAAAACTGTTTCTACAAATGGCCCTGTCGCCTACTTTCACCCCTCACTCGGGGCCAGTCAGCCAACCTCTTGTTTAGATTGCCACGGCAACAGTTTGCCGACCGGGCTCGTGCCGACAACCGCCGCTTCAACTACTTTGACGAAGTTTAATCACGCCTCTGACCCGGCTGGTGCAGGCGATTGTATCGGCTGTCACGCAGCTCCAACGACGTTGGCGCAAGTGCAAGCCGCCGGCACAACAGCTTGGGCAAACGGCAAGTTTCACAATACTACCAACAACGCCACGATCGCCGGTAAGTGCAATGCGTGCCACGATTCACAGCGCCCAACAAATTCAACTTTTCTCACCGCGAATGGCGTAGCAAATGCATTCACCGCATACGATGCAACTCATAAGCCCTTTGATTTAAGTGCCACCGCCAATTCTACTGCCCACGGCAATAGTCTTCAGTGTGATACTTGCCACGCGGTTTCTAGCTATACGGCCGTGGTCAATTGGGCAAATGGCAATTTTAATCACGCCACCGCTTATGCAAATGGTGCGGCTGCCACCGACACTTTGACATCTTGCCAAACTTGCCACAATTCGCAACGGCCCACTGTTAGCATTGGCCCGAACACTTTTTACGCTGGCACATTCAGTCACACAACAGATGGCCAGGGTGATTGTATTGGTTGTCACATGACGACCGTCACTGGTGGCACGATCAATGGCGTCGTGGTCGCTGGTAAAGCTTACGCAAATTATTTAACCGCGAGCCAGACCCTTTGGGGCGATACCGATTGGCGCGGTGGCCAAGGCATGTCATTGAATGCACTGATGGGCCCGAACCCCAGCGCGCCGAAGACGACGATTGCTCCGACGCCGACCCATATTAATTCAAACACTTTGCCTCTCGGCCAAATTGTTGCGACAAACCCATCACCGGTGCCGCAGCTCTACGATCAAATGCTACACGGGTCGGCTCAAGTGGGCGCAGTCGGGTTGCCGCTTATCACGTCGACGAACCCAACGGCTACTACACCAACTAATTGTGCGACTTGCCATACGGCCTTCCCCACTATTATGCCGGCGACCTTTCACAAAGCGGCTGGGGTGACCAATACTAATTTAACTTCTTGCAAAGACTGCCATATCAATACGGCGCCGATTGACATCGTGGGCGCAGTTCAAGCGAACACCCCGATGAACCACGCGGCACTTTTGTCGAATGGCCAAACGGCGGTCGGCGGGCTTGATTGTATCACCTGCCACGGTAACACCCGCGCCGGCACCGATTTTACTGGCGCTAATTTTCATAAAAATTTACCGGCTGGCGTTTTGCCAAGCAATTGTACGACTTGTCACTTTACAACGGTACCGGCTGGCACCGGCGCCGCCGTCACCAACTACACAGCTGCCAATTTATATGTAACGGGCATGAAGCACACTTCCGCTTCAGTTGCTGGCGACTGTACGGCCTGCCACGCCTTTACCTCTAATGCACAAATTGTGACCACGATCACTGGCTCGACCGCTATACCCACGAGCTGGAACAACGTCGCCAACCCTGGTTTTGCGTTCTTTCATAAAAATATCCCGCCGACGGCAATCACTTCTTGCGTCGATTGTCATACGACCAAACCGTTAACATTGACCATCAGTGCTAACGACGCGCAACACATGAACCACGCTTCGCCAAATGTACCGGCTGAGTGTGCGACTTGCCACAAGGGCGATCTCACGGCGAGCGCAACCCCCGCTGCTCTACCCACGACCTGGAAGAACACGGATCAAGTGCATATCAACATTGCGACACCACCGAGCTGCCAAGCTTGTCATGGTCTTACTAATGGTGGTGGTGCCGTCGCCGGCACGGGCAATGATATCCCTGCTGGGTTGACGAATTCTGCAAAATTATCAGCCTCTTTAATTTCTGGCGCTTCGACTATTCACGCGCAGGTTACACATACGGAGGCTGATGTCGCCGCTAAAGATTGTAACTACTGTCACACCACCGCCGGCCTAACCGGCAACAAGTGGAAGGACGCAACCTTTCATACTAATTTTTCAAGCAAGTCTATGATCACCGGTAACTGCGCAACTTGCCACGTACAAGAGCGTCCGGCCAATGGTGTCGTTGCCGATACTGCAGGGCACGTTATACCCGATCATAATCCAGCTACACTCGGCAACGGCGATTGCAAATCATGTCATGACGTGCCGGGCACAGGTACTGCCGCGGCGCCAAATTGGCTCGGGGCTAGCGGCGCAATGCCCGCGACCATTACGCTCGCTGTTACCGCCAATACCAAGTGGGGCACCCCGACAACCGTCACAATAGCCCACCCGACCCAAATCACGACCAACACCACTCACGCAATCACAAGTTCTGATTGTGCAACTTGCCACTTAAACTACAACTCGACAGCTTCGATTATCGGCTGGGATCACCCGTCCAGCGCAAGTAGTGTCAATTGTGGTTTCTGTCATGCAACCACGAGCCTCGTTGTATCAGCCACGACGATCACTACTAACTTGGGTAGATTTACCCAAAAGGCGCCAGGCCATGAGGCCGGGGCATCTTTAGTCGCCGGCGGCACCTCTACCACTGGGCTCAGTGCGACCACGAGCTGCGTGGCCTGCCACCAACACTCGGGGGCGAAACCCCCGACCTGGAATAACACGACTTTAAATTATACCACTGGCGGCAATTGGTAGAATCAATTGCCCCGACCTAGATCTGCTTGCGCTGCGCTCAACTAGTAAATAGCGAAAACAACGAATAAAATTCTTAGATCATGATGATCTTGTATATTTCAGTTTGGATAATTGGAACCGTTTATTTCGGCTACGAATTTTGGGCGCTTTCGCATCAGCCCGGCCGTAGCATCCTTATGCTACTTCAGCATTCGGGCATTCTGCCAAAAGCTTTCGTGGTTTCAACCGTCCCTGGTCGTTCGCTTTCTCTTTGGCTGGGTTGGGTTGGCCTCGGGCTGATGATCATTATGAACCTCTATTCGATGCGCAAAAAATTTGCGTTTATGCGGCCGCTCGGCAGCCTAAGAGCCTGGCTCGATTTTCATATTTTTTGTGGCCTACTCGGGCCGACGCTCATTCTCTATCATTGCAATTTCAAAGTACGCGGCGTTGTCGCCATTAGTTTTTGGAGCATGGTGGTCTCCTTCTCAAGCGGCATTATCGGGCGCTACTTCTATGTGCAACTTTTGACTCGAAAATCAGATCTAGAAAATCTATGCGAGCGCATTTCACAACGTATTGATGCGTCTTTTAAGAAGCGTAATTTAGTGATCCCGCCAGAAGAAAAAGCCCAGTACATGGGCCGCGCCATGCAAATGGCCGGGGTACCCGCTGACATGGAAGACTATAATCTCATTGTCGTGTTTTTCTCTGCAATTATTGGCGACATACGCCTCGCCTTTAACGAGGTACCCGTCGGCCCAACGTGGCCCAAAAAACTTTCGATAGTTTTACAGGTGTATGCCGAAACCAAACGCAAACAGGTCTTTATCGAGCCCTTTCAGCAGATGATGGGCTATTGGCATGCCTTTCACTTTCCGTTTGCGATTTTCATGTATGTCGCGGCCGTCATTCACGTGGCGTCTTCGCTGCTTCTCGGCGTTTAGCCTCAGCGATCTAGACGCTGCCCGAGCCACCGGCCCCAGCTGAACGCGAGCGCTGGTGCTTGATAACAGCAGCCGCCAATACGCAAAGCTGAATCACCACAAAAATACTGACCGCCATGGCCCCGCCACTTGAGAACCCGTAAGAATGTAGACCGGCGGCGAGAATGAAGTTCACACCGTACCAGGCCATTAACACCATCAAATAAGCAACCGGAGTCAACGCGAGAAACATAAAGCCTCGCGACCAACCGATAAAACGAGCGTGCATAAGTGCCAAGAAAGCGAGATCAGCGATCAGAGCCCAGGTCTCTTTAGGGTCCCAACCCCAGAAGCGACCCCAAGAATAATCGGCCCATACTCCACCCAAAATAATACCGACGGTAAGTAAAAAACAACCGAGCTGAACCGCACGATAAGCGTGCTTTTCGAATTCTTGCACAAAAGTTTTTGTGTCATAGCCGAGAAGCATTCTCACAAGAGTCACATTGCCCAGAATCATCGCGATACTAAATGCCGCGTACGAAATGGTGATCGTTGTTACGTGAGTCGA
This sequence comes from uncultured Bdellovibrionales bacterium, assembly GCA_903833275.1. Classification (GTDB taxonomy): domain Bacteria; phylum Bdellovibrionota; class Bdellovibrionia; order Bdellovibrionales; family UBA1609; genus RBG-16-40-8. The sequence goes on along the minus strand of CAILEP010000007.1, from coordinate 61,396 downwards.
CAGCCAAAAATTATTTCGCAAAACTGCGACAATCGGGTCGAGATCGGGGCTCAAAATAAGCGGAAAGCTCTGGGCTAAAAACAGAATCACCCCGCTCGTCATTAGCATAAAACCTGAAATGAGAGCATTGCCGTAGAGCGCGTAGAGCAAAAGACTGAATACATTCACGCCGAGCGCCACCCAGATCATCGTGCCGTACATGTTCGTAACCGGCGCAAAACGAGTTATATACACCCGCAAACCAAGGCCGATTATTTGAATCGCTAAGGGTATAGCGAAGAAAATGATGCCCGTCTTTTTTGTCACTTTCTTACGGCTCTCGGGGTAAAGAAAAACTGAACCCAGAAGCAAATACATAATCGCAGCCCACAAAAAGATTTGAGTTTTATTGAACAAAACTTCGAGATCTAATTTGTCGAGGTAGTGCGCGTAGAGGTCAGGTGTTTTTTGAGCGCGAGAGTAACTAACCAGAGCTTGTGCCGCGGTCTGCACAGCCGGAGAATCGGGCTGTGGGTTCGCTCGCACCGCTTTCAAATAATCAACAACCTTTGCTTTGGTGGCTTCAACGGTTGAAGCTTCACCTTTAAATAAATGAGAAAAATCCATCGACCCGATCAAATGATCGCCCATGACCACCGAACGCAGCAGCGAATATTGATTGAACAATTCGATCCAGGCTTTTTGCTCAGTATTAAGCGAATGCGAATCTTCTTGTTGTTTCTGCAGCAGCGGCTCAACTCGCGACATGAAATTGGTCGCTTCGAGATCAGCCAAAGACACTAATCTTTGCGTTTTCAAAAACCCAAGCTGGGTGCGAATGTCAGGCTCACGAACTTCAACCATTTCAACCCAAGGGCTCGAGGGCGAAACCATCATCGCGATGTACATTTGCGCCGGGTCACCGTAGCGACCATAGCGACCGTTAACATAAAGCATAGTTTCACGCGCGAGCGTATCGAAGGGCTTCACCCGCCCGCCGTGGCTGGTCGCCGCACCCTTAATCAAATCGGCATTGATCGTTTCAATAACCGACTTGTAATCTTGCATGGCTTGAGTCGGCGAAACCGCTTTATAGGCCTCGCCGATCAAATTGCCCTGAGCAGAGGCGTGACTTGAAAACCCTGCCGAAAACAAAACCGAAGCCCCAATGACCCAACTGACTAAAAATTTAGTTCTCATTCTTATGCCGCCCTTTTTTCTTTGTTGCGCTGAAGCCACCAATCACTTCTCATAACTGTAAAAAGAATAATCCCACAGGCGAGAATAATCGCGCCAATATATTTCACTGGGCGACCTGGGTCGTCGTTAACGCTAAATATAGACTCGGGCATTTTGCCCTCTTCTAAAACGTAACTTGATTGATAAATTGTAAACCCATCTTTTTTAAGCGGCTCATTCATGCTGATCAATTGCGTTTGGCCGGTTGCCGGCAATTGCACGAGACTCTCGTAGCTCATAGGTGTTTCGGTGCCCGGGTAATCTTTTTTAGTAAATTTCTCGAGCTTCATCTGAAATGGCAAATCGAGCGTGCGGCGATCGAAAAAAATCTGCGCCTGCCGACCCATGAGCGTCACTTGCTGACTCGAACCTTCGGTGAGCCAAAAATGATCGCTGCCATCAGCGAGTTGAATTTCAATTGCACTGGGCGGAAGATTTTTGCCCTTGGTGGGTTGAACCGGCTCAGCCACCACTCGCGTCTGCCCGCCACGCACCACACTCGCAAGGGTGATCGCCATGCCCATCCACGGGGTTTGATAAGTTTGGCCAGCTGTGACGGTTTCGTGCGCTACCAATTTACCATCTTTTTTTAAAACAACCTCGGCGCGATCTTCTTTGTCATCAGGGTCAACCCAAAACTCAATCACGTTTCGGCCTGAGCCCATTGGCGGCGGAGTGCCAGGTGAGGTCGCCTCCATTGCCGCACCCATCGGTGCTTCACGGTCAGCAGCGCCATCTGCAGCGCCATCACCGGCATTTGCCAGGCTCGGGTGCCCGGCCGGCAAGTTCGTCGGCTGGGCGGTTGTTTCACCGTGGGCCGTGGCGCCGTTCGCCCCCTTTGAGACTGCGCCAGAACCATGGGCCGCCATCATCTCAGGTGACGCCGCTGTCGCGCCCGCGCCGCCTAGCCCAATTCGCAGACCGAAAACTCCGTCAGGATTTATAGAAAAATTCGCGAAACGTACAAATAAAATCTCGCGCTTCGTCTGGCCCGCTTTGACAACTTCAAATTCGTAGGCCGGGTTCGACTCAGGGCCCGTGCCTTCAGCAATTTTATTCGAACCAACAGTGGCGTACTTATATTCTTTTTTAATTTTGATTTGGGCGCCGCCAATAGCCCACGGATGGCGTGCAATTTCTGCCGCCGATTTTTCGCCCAATACCTTTTGGGTTTTGACGTCAGTAACACGAATCACATTGCCTGCCGCCGGCTCTTCAGATGCAGCCTTACGTGCAGGCGCTGGCTTTGCTTTTGGCTTCGGTTTCGCCTCGCCACCAGTCGAACCGGCACCAGGTGTCGCCGCGTAACGGCCGACTTTTAATTCTAGCTTAGCGGGGCCCAATGACATACTGGGGTTTTCTTGGCTATGCAGCCATTCTGAAACTTCAAAAAACTTACTCTTCATTCTGAAACTAACCCCAACACTGCCCGAGTTGTTAGCCACAGAACCAGCCGCCGCCGGCACAACGACTCGATTGGCCGTGGTAAACGGAATATATCTTTTGATATAAAACAAATGTTTAGTTGAAGTGTTTATTGAAGAGTCAGCGGTCGCCTCATAAGCCGAAAGGCCGCGCTGAATGGGTACGATCTGTGACTTCGGCGAATCGGCAAATTGATAACCCAAAACCGTCTCAGGCAGCACCATTGTCGAATTGCTAGAACCCTCGACAATCGCGAGCTGTGCATCCAAACCCACAATGCTCGTCATAAAACTGCCAACAAGAAGAGTGAGCATCCCCACGTGCGTTGTCACAAACCCAAGATGATGCATTTTATAAGGCCAACGCGAAAGCGCCGCACAGAAAATATTAACCCACAGCAAACAAAGTAAAATAAAAAACCAGGTGGTTTGGTAGACCGCCATTTTGGCATAATCAGAGTTGTAAAGACTCTCAAAAATAGTGCCGATCGCGACGACAACAATAAGTGTCACCATCAACGGCACCGCCAATTTAACCGAGGCCAAATACTTCAGATAACGATGAGTTCTAAGGAGATTTGCAATTTCATTCATGCGCAGAATGCTAACAGGAATTTCTGGAGACACCAAATGGCTTTTGGCGTCAATCGCGAGCCCGCGGCCAACTTTGACGCGACACCAAATGGTGAGCAGGCACAAGCGATGCCACCACTAGGGCTTACCTTCGCTTTCGACTTTTTGCATAAAGATTTTCAGCCGGCGCTCTTCGGCCTCAGTCAGTTGGGTCGCCGCGTTTGAATTGCGATAGTGATACTCAAACCTAAGCTTACCCTCCGTCACCGATGACGAGAAAATAATCGAGCGTAGCTTTTCTCGCGGGATCACCCCTTCGACCTGACCACGCAATACTTTTTCTTGCCCCTCCGCCCACGTCGCCAGGGCGTCCATTCGCCCTGCCGAGGCTTTCGAGCCGTCAATGTAAGTCGCCCGAAGGCCGCCGCCACCGGTGGTTTTCGAAAGTTTATCCAAAAAGGCTTTTTGCTCGGCTGCCGTCAGCGCTTGTTTTGGTATGACGACAATGTCGTCCCCGCTAATCTTCACCACGGCGTCTTTGCCTAAGGTTGCCTCAACTGCGGCTCTCACCTCGGCCTTTCGAGCCTCAAGCGAGGCCGTCGCCACCAAATCCTGGCGGCGCAAGGTCTGCACAAAGCTCTCGGTCTCAATGGCAGAGACGTTGACGGTTTTTGTGCGAATTAGCGAATGAATTGCAATGGCCACGGCGCGTAGATTTTCACCGCCTTGGCCCGCTAGGTCGATCGAAAAACCGCCAGTATGGGCCTCCGCAAGGGTGGCCGACCCTCGTTCTGCCGTCAGCACTGACGGAGTAAACTGGTTCAGCCGCTGAACATAACTTTGAAGATCAGTCGCATCACGCGCACTGAACGAAGTCAGATTATAGCGTTGGGCCAAAGCATTGCGTAGTTCGCGCGCATCCGCCGTTTTACGAACCAAATCTAACACCTCGGCCGACGGCACGCGCAGCCCACCTGCATTTTCGAAAAGCTCGGGGTGCCCTTCCATAATTGCTCGGCGAGCCGTTTCGGTGATCTCAAGGCCGTGCCGCACATGCATCTCAACTTTTGGGTCTTCAAAAACAGCCGTACCCGGCTCAGCCTCAATGACGCGACTGTAACGCGCGGCCAAGGTCGCCCGATCGGCAGTCGAACCAATACCGCTTCGAAACCATAACTTTGGGTCGTCTGTGGCATAGACCAGATTTTCGACCCTTAAATATTCAGCATATTCAGTCAAAGATTTTTTATATGCCACGCCCAAAGTCTCCGCCAACTCTGCAGGTATTTTCTGGCCGGTTTTACTTTCAAATAAAAGCCTCAGGCCTTTGTAATCAGAAAAAGCGGTCACCTCAATGTCAGGGTAACCTGATTTTAAGTTGCGAACCGCTCGCAAAAATACATCTTTGTATTTATTGTTGAGAGCGTCGACGTAATCTTTGCGCTTGATGACATCATTCAATTTCTTTTGCGAAGAATTTTCGACCTCAAAAATAAGTTGCTTATCATTTGGCTTAGCGTTTCTAGTTTTGGCGATAAAAGCTTGGCTGTCTTCTTTAAACCCTTCGGGCCATTTAAATGGGTCTTCTTTTAGCCCACGGTATTCATTTAAAAACCGAGTTCGCGACGGAGAAAGCCCGCCGACCTCGCCCGTCACGTGTGGGGTTACCTCTACTCCATCGGGTAGCTTCTCAAGATCAATCTTGTCGACTTCCGCAAGCGATCTGCGCAACGCCGCGGCCTCCGCCGATCGCGCCCCGGCGTACTGCGCGGCTTTCTTAAAGACCGCCTTTGCCGCTGCCGGCGTCGCCACCGTGGCCAGCATATAACAAGTCAGATTCGCGATGTGCTCGTCGTCATAGCATTCATAGCGAACGCCCATTTTCTCATAAAACCACTGGCCTAGAGATTTGTACTGCGGCAATTTCTCTTTTTCATTGCTCCACACCGGTATCCACTCATCATCGATTGATTTGCTCTTAAGAAGTGGCGCCACTCGTTCAATCATTTTGCGATATAAGCTCGCCGCCGAGAGGCCGTAACAGAAACTGTAGTTCACCACATCTTCGCAGTCGACCTTGCCACGCTCTTCTGGGTGCCCCTCAATCTCATCTTTACTAAAAAGATAAGTAAAGGGGCCCAATACTTCGCGTTTACATTGTACCGACGTGCAGTCTCTAAATTTCTGTTCGCGCTTGAGAATCTTTTCGTCCAATGCGATCGGGTTCGTGCTGAATGCCCACAACGCTTTGATAATGTAATAGGGTGACAAAACCGTATCGACACCAAAATCCAAACCGCCCTTGGCACAACCCACGGCGTAGTCGAGAATCGTCTTGCCATGGCTCGACCTGATCTGGGTCGTCGGGTTGGCCCTTGTGCCGGCCGTCGCGCGCGGGCAGTAGTTCAATTTGTCTTTGGCGTCTGGATTTTCGTCTAAAAACTTTTGGCAGCCGAGCATTTCAAAGCTTCTTCTGCAGGATTGATCTAGAACTGAGTTTACATTTTGTTGCGAACAGTTCTGACAAAGGCCCGCGGCGGTGCTCGAAGCCGTTGATTCGCCTGCCGAAATTGGCAAGCCCGACCAAAGGATAATGATAAAGACAAAAAAGCGAAACCCCATCGCGATTGTATCGGAAAAATACGCTTATTGCTCAATGAAACTCACAATAAAAACAGACTACAAACTGCTCGAGAACTCATCGAGAATGTAAGTTGATTTGGGCCCTAGCTGAAAAATGAGTGCTATCGATGTTTTCAATGCTTGCGAAATACTCTCTGGCAAAACGCCTCGCCTTAGTGATCTCACTTTTTGTGCTGATCGCAACCACCGTTCTCGTTCTTTTGTTCGAAGCCAAAAACGAGCCCATTCGACTCGGCAAACTTGAGTCTTTGGGGGTTGAATATCAACGCCCGCTCGAAATGGCTCTGCGCGGGTTTGCAACCCATCGTGCTCTCGCCCAACGAGCCCTTTACGGCGAGCGAGAAAGCCAAGCGGCGCTACCGGCTCTGCAGAAAACAATTGATCAAGCCCTTGAGCTCGCGAAAACCACCGACGCCAATATTGGCGAAAGCTTACAATTTACCGATCAGGGTCTGAGCCGCCGAAAACGCGATCACCTCAAAATTTCAAATGTGACCAGCGAGTGGGTGGCGCTGAAGAAAAAACTCATGGCACTAACGCCGACCGAAAGCAACGCGCTTCACGCTCACCTCATTGCTGACCTCAGAGGCATGATTGGCCATCTCGGCGACACCAGTAATCTTATTCTAGATCCAGATCTCGATAGCTACTACTTAAGTGACATAACCTTGGCGACATTGCCACAGGCCCAAGACCGTATTCAAAGCGCCATCGTCGATCTCGAACCTATCGTTCATAAAAAAATAATTAGCGCCCAAGACCAAATTCAAGCCAGCATTTACGTCTCAATGATAAACGAAGCTGACATTGATAAAATCAAAAGCGATTTTCAAACCGCCCTAAACGAAGACTCTAACTTCAATGGCAAATCTGAAACCCTTGAGAAAAACTTGTCGCCGGCCCACGCAAACTTTGTTAAATCAAACGGCGAATTTGTCGCAACACTAAATGAGATTGCCTCAGGGCGATTGGTGAGTGTTGAAAAGTTTGTGCAGAGCTCAAACCATGCCCTCGCTTCGAGTTTTGACTATTGGGATGTCGCCTCCGCTGAGCTTCAAACCCTGCTCAGCAATCGCGTACGGCTTATACAACGATCGAAAATAATATCAGGCCTCTTAAGTCTTGTGGCGATCGTGCTTTCGATAGGCTTTTCTTGGTTTTCAATTCGAAATCTAACCGCCAGCATCAGCTCGATTTCAAACCTTTTGCACAAGTCTGCTGGCAAAATTTCGGCGTCTTCACAGCAAAGCGCATCGTCGGCAACCGAGCTGAGCGAAGCGGTTTCGAGACAAGCCGAGAGCATTCAAGAAACCATGTCTTCGACAGAAGAAATCGCGGCAATCGTGAGCCAAAATGCCGATTCGGCATTGCGGGCGAAAACAGAGGTTGACCAAAATCAATTGATTTCTGAAAGTGGCAGCGAAAGTGTCGCTCGGCTTTTGGCGGCGGTCGACGAAATAAGACATGCTAATGAAGAAATGGTCTCGAAAGTCACCGAGCGCAATGGTGAATTCAGCGAGATCGTAAAGATCATTTCAGAAATCGGATTGAAAACCAATGTCATCAATGACATCGTATTTCAGACGAAACTTCTGTCATTTAATGCCTCGGTTGAGGCCGCACGGGCCGGCGAACAAGGCAAAGGCTTTGCCGTTGTCGCCCAAGAAGTTGGTAAGCTCGCCCAGATGAGCGGCAATGCCGCCAAAGAAATCACCACTTTGCTTTCGACTTCAGCCCAAAAGGTCACCGAGATTGTTGAGAATGCAAAACAACAGGGTGATCAGCTCTTTGCCACCGGCAAAACCAAAATTGAATTGGGCCAAAAATCGGCTGAAGTCTGCCGAGAAACCTTCGCTAAGATCTCTGAAAAAGCCAAAATTGTGGCCGCCATGGTCGCCCAAATCACCTTGGCCTCGCAAGAGCAATCGGGCGGGGTCAGCGACATCAACAAGTCCATTGCCGCCCTCGACGAACTGACTCAACAGAACTCAACTGTCGCTCGCCAAAGCTCAACCCTCACCGAAAATTTAAATGCCGAAGCTCACGAACTCGCCGAGGCCGTTATTCGTTTGATTGCCTTTGTCGAAGGCTCAAGCGCCAGGTCGCTTGAAAATTCGAGAGCCCCCCATGCTTCGGCTGCGAAAATCAGTAATCTTATTCGCCTACCCAAACGACAGAAAGGCACCGCCCCTGCCCCTCGGGCCCGTGCTCATGGAGCCCAGTTCTAATGGATCTCAAATTTCGCCCTGCCACTCAAAACGACTGCGAATCTTTAGCCACGCTGATCAATGCCGGCTACCGCGGCGATAAAAGTCGCGCCGGCTGGACAACCGAAGCTGACTTACTCGATGGCCAGCGAACAGATAAAAATATTCTCCAATCTCTGGTCGCACAAAAAGAAAGTAATTTTCTTTTGGCTTTTGATTCAAAGGACAATTTACTCGGGTGCGTCCATCTCGAAAAGCGCTCTATAACAAACTGCTACCTCGGCATGCTCACAGTAAACCCAACCGGCCAATCACAAGGCGTCGGGCGAGCTTTACTTACTCGAGCTGAGAAATTTGCTAAAGAAGTCTATGGTTCAAGTAAAATGGAAATGACAGTTATCACCTTACGTCACGAACTGATGGCCTGGTACGAGCGCCGCGGTTATCGTCGCACCGGCAAAATTGTGCCCTTTCCGGTTCATCCACAATTTGGCGTTCTTAAGGTCGCGTCTTTAGAAATGGAAGTTCTCGATAAATCGATTTGATGCCTCTGTGCTAAATGCAATCACCGAAAATATCCGAACGGACTGCCGATAGATCCGCCTTCGGAAGTCTCCGGACACCAATTAAAATTTAAGCGAAGAGAAAATAGAACGAGATTTGCAAAGGCCAAACCTCGTCGCGGATCCCCCTTTTGCTGAAGAAGGAGGTAACCAATGAAGAAACAACCCGTTGTTTCTAAATTCGGCATGACGATGGCAAGACTTGAGATAGCGCTAACACTTATTTATTTGGCCCTCAAAATCTTGTTACTCGTCTTGAAGCTAGCTGCAATTGCTGGGGCTTAAGAGTGTAGAAGTCAGGTCTATGGGCTAACTTTTTACTCGATTCAAACGCAGAAGCGGGGTGAAGCGACACTGGCGTCCGGCCGGGGCGGATCTACGCCCCACCAGCCAATTGACATCACTTGCATCGATTTACAACGGACTACAAAATATTACAAAATTCGGTTTTTTCAATGCTATGACTGCCAATATTTTAGCATTAACTCAGAAATCCATTTTGGCTGAAAAACAGATCCTCTAGGCGCAAACTCGGCAACCCAAGGCTTGATATCTAGAACTGGCGAACCATTAACGGCATCGAGTCCTTCCAAGTAAAGTGCAACACCCTCTACTTTTAGCACCCGACAAACCGTCGCTCCAATTTGGTTCGGTCTATTCTTACCCCGTTGAGCGAAGATACCGACGCTTGGCCAATCTTTATTGTTGCGAGGATGTCTAGCGGCCATTTCAACTTTACTTGGGTCTACTTTATCCATATGAAAAAGAATTTCGACATGTGAAAAATCTGAAAGCCCAGCTAAAGCTTCGGATGAAAACTGCAAAGAATCGAGTTCGACGTAACTTTGCTCACTATCCCAATTATCATCCTCAACTTTTTTACGTGTGGAACGAACAAAACCGATTGGATTCAATGTGATTGTTTTCATCTGCATTCATTCAGACTTGGGTACAAGTTTGTGAACATTAAGCTACCGACGACGTGTTTAATTTCCAGTCCGGAAAAAGCAAAACAGCCGGGTGAACACCCATTGCTAAAGCGAGCTTCTTCGCTCTCTCGACCCCCAGCGAAATCTTGCCAGATTCGATCCCAGAGATTGTGGGCTGTGGAATTTTGCACCTTTGAGCCAAATCATTCTGTGAAAGGCCCAGCATTTCTCGAGCCACTCGAACCGCATCGCCAGGGCTTAAACTCACTCTTTTTTTTGATTTAACGAAATCAGCCACTTCTATCTCCTTCTGTAATCATGAGGATTTACATCAACAACATAGACTCGCACGTTTTGACCGTCAGTCATGTAAATCACTCGGTAGGTGTCGTTTAAGTAAGAAGATCCATGACCTTTCCACTCACCTTTAAGTGGATGATCCTTAAAGCCTTTAAAGGCCCTGAGACCTTCTGAACCTGAAATATGGACAACACTTTTCCAAAACTCATACTTCTCAAGAATATTCTTTGGAAGCCGGTCAATGTTCTTTTCAGCGATGCGGCTCTCTAAAACTTCCCACATACCATAAATGTACTATACTATATAAGTTATGTCAAGATTTGGAGATGGTTAGGGACTGCTTCGGGCCATCCTGGCTTTTCGGTCGCACGTCCCGAACTTGCAAGTCCGACTTTCCATCTTCGACCAGCAAAATCGTTTTATACGCCCAGCTGCGCGGCGACAAACCCGAGCGAAGTGAGGCGTACGTAAACGTACGTCGCAACGAAGCGAGGGTGCCGTCAACAAAGCAGATGGGCGTATAAAACGATTTTGGAGGTGGTGTCGCCTCATCAATAATTTCAATCAGTTATCGTCATTATCGCTTGAGATTCGCCAAACACCCCTATTTTTCACTTCGGATCGAACATTTCGACCACTCGGCCATATACCATTTCGTCGGGCATGATCTTCAAAGAATTAGTTGCGCCTTCGACTTCAATGCCAGCCATTCGTACATATCGCTGCATTGTTTTTAAATCCTTCCAACCGCAAACCTTCATCACCACTGACGGCGCAACGCTGTCTTTCAAAAGCTGAGTAGCAAAACAGGCTCGAAGCGTATGAAACTTCACGGACGATATGCCGATTTCGGTACAAAATTGTCTTAGAACAGCCGCTTGCTGGTATTTCGACCACATTGAGTGATGGGGCAGTACAAACTCGCCGCTCCCGCCACTTAACTTCAGCTCTTTTAATAGCTTCTCTAGGTCGGCATTGATGGGTACGTCGCGCCAATAGCCCGCTTTGGTTGGGCCGTATGTTCGCGTTCGCTTATTGTACGACCTTGATATTTGAATCCGCTTTTGCTCAAAATCAACGTCAGTCCATTTCAAGCTATAAAGCTCACCGCACCGACAACCCGTCAATAATGCCATCGCCCATACGGGGTACCAAGAGTGGCGCATCTCGCGCGCCTTGCTCATGAGAAGTCGAATTTCGGCAATAGTCAGAATCTCTGGCGGCTTCTCTACAATTCGCCCGATAAGACTGACGCCTTTTGACGGGCTGAAGTGAACGCCCTTAATTTGCCTCGTCTCAATGCCCCATTTGTAAATCCCGTCAATAGCTGTCTTGAATCGTTTCTGCCTATCTCGCGATTTACCATCCGTATGAATTTGCTCAAGCACGTCTCGAACGTCGGCTCCACTGATTTGATCGACCGGTCGCTTGAACCAGTCGGATGCGAAACTACGAAGCACATACACATAGTCTTCTTGAGTGGTCTTGACCAACATACGCATTGAACCGGTTCCTTGTCTCAGAGCCAGCTCCCACTTATCGATTAGAGTGCCAAAACAAATGTCTCTATTCTCTTTGGCCGATAAATTTGTGTGCGCAACTCGTGCCAATTGGCGTTCTATCTTTTCAGCCTCTCGCCGCGATTTAATACCAGACTGACATTTCTGCGAGCGCAAATGCCTATGCTGTTTCGACCGCACTCTTACAATAACTTTAAAAAGCCGCTCGCTGTTTTTTTCATATTCTTGAATTGCCATAAGACCTCTCTATTTCGTTGGTCTTATGTGCAAATCGAGGTCAGCTTTTTTAAAACGTAGAAGCCGGTTAAATTTATGCGCCTGAATTTGGCCCTTCCAAACTCGAAGTCGCAAACTATTCACCGAAATTCTAAGATATTCAGCCGCCTCACTCGTATTCATCCATATTTTTTTGTCAAAGAGCACCCCGGAATGTTCAGCTTGGTGCCTCATTGTGCTACCCCGCTGCCTTGCGTCTCAAAGTCATTCCCGTTGCCCCCCTTATAAGGGGGAGAATTGGGAACCGCAAGCCTGAAACTGAAAGCACCCCTAGATCCCTTTTCTTTAACTAACGTACCTTTTGAAACCAAATCATTAAGAATCGCACCGATTGATGAAGCCTTGCCCGTTACGTTCTCTTTAATATCTCGATATGTAATGGGCTCATCACAGACAAACAATCCAAGAATATTATCTCTAATTTCAATGTCCGTTGATGTGGCCTGATCTCCGCCAACTTTAAACGATGCCGTGTTTTGGTCGAAATTAAGATATATGGCCGGGTCGAATGGCTCGCCAAACCGTTGTTTGCTCGAAAGTGTAACTCTATCTTTCTCGCGTCCTAGCAAAATGAGGGTGTCGAGAGCGCCAAAAAAACCAGTGCTCCCTAGAACACCATTTGCTTCGACGCCATTTTTATTCTGGTGGTGAAGAATCATGATATGCGCACCGCTTTTTCGAGCGATCAAAACCAGCGACCTTATTCGCTTTGAAATTTCTGGATAATCGTTTGTATCTTTGACCTCGATAAACTGAAAGATCGGATCGATAATGACAATGCCCGGCGATAAATCATCAATGACCGATTCTAATTCTGACAACCCATCACTAACTTGAGAACAAATGTGAAAATGCATTGGCGCCTCAGGCGCAACTCCAAGTTTGGTCAAAGTCACTTTTAATTCTGACTCAACTTCCTCAAGCAAAATAAGCAATGCACTGCATTTTTTTGTCGCTCGCCCAAAAATACCCTCGCCCGTTATCATTCTTGAGGCTAGAAACTTTGCGAAAGTTGTCTTACCCATTTTTGGTTTACCAACTATTGCCGATACTCCCCCTGCCGGAAGCACCCCCTCCCACAACCAATCTGTAGGTGGAATTTTGCTTGAAAGAATTTCGGCGGCTGAATAAAAATTGAGCCTTCCCTCTCCTCGTTTTAATAGCTCTTGCTGTAACCTATGCATATCATCTTCACCGGAGTTGACCTTAGAAATGAACGCCTCCAATGTACCAAAAGTTTTTAAATAACTTACAGCGTCCGCATTGTTTATCAGCTCACTTATTAAGATTACTCTGACACTAGTCGCTACTTTACTTAATTCACGATATGCCTTATTCGCAAATCTCAATCCTTGAATCCTATCCTCCGACAACAAAATAACTTTTTTGCGCGAAAAATAGATTGAATACTCGCTCTTCCAGTTTTGAGCGGCGCCAATAAAAGCGGTCGCTGGCAATCCACGAGAGTTCAACTCTATAGCAAGACCTTCGTTATCGACTAAGTAAATGGGCCCGCAATCATCAGACCATTGGCTATAAAAAATTGGCCTAACTTCGTCTGACATTTTGGGCTTAGACGCTTTTATCATGCCGCACCTCCATACCGTTATGTTCGCCGAGTATTTCATTCTCTTTAACCCCAAGTGACTCAGCGAAAGCGAGCAATTCATTTTGGCTCGGCTGTCTGTATCCGCGTTCAATGAGCTGTATAGTCGCCCTCGACACACCACTAATATTGGCCAATTCATGCTGGCTCAAATTCAAATCTAGCCTCAAATTTCTTAAACGGTTCATATACGCTCCTTAGTTACCTAGCAGCTTGATTGCTGCTGCCGAATGGTTTAGACGATGATTCGCCAGACAACTAGACGAGGAATTTCAAATGAAAAACTACAAAAAACCAGCCGAATTTATTCGACTTAAACCGCCGCCAAACGCCGAATGTGAAAAAGTTCAAGCGGTAATCGAGTTTTACCTGAGGGCGCATTGCCATGAAATCGTTCATGGCTTTTTTTACGATAAAATATTAACTGGTAAGAAAAAGAAGATCGCCATTAAAGTTGAAATAAATCGGGCAAAGAAACGCGTCAAAGCCATTCAAGATTTGCTACGACAACTGCGCAATCAATTGGTGTTAAAAAGTCCGACGTTGAATTTTTTGATACTTGATTATCGGTCTGCCGAACTTGACAACATTAAAAAAATGGAGAAAATTTGCGACAATATGCTGCTTAATGTAGAAGCACTGAAAAAAGCACTTGTGAGCATTTCAAGTAAAAAACGAGGGCCATCGTTGTTGCCCAAAGAAATCGCAGCATCTATTTTGGCGGGTTTAAAATATTTACGCCGAAGCAATACCAATATGAACTGGTATCGCGAATATCTTGGCACCTCATCAGTTCACGAATATCAGCGAATGGCCGCGCAAAACTACATTGATAGACTCTATAAAACTCACAATAGTCCGATCGCTGAAAGAAAAACCTCTGAAGATATTCTAAAGCGATATTCGCCATTGAACCTAGTGTCGAGGTCAGATTTACCCGATTCAAAAAAGTGGTCGTATGATCTTGAAAGACAGTATCGTAAGACTTATAAATCAGAAAATATTCATGACGAAAAAGACCGCCAGCTCAAATTTGATGAACGCTCTTTGGTTATATCTCTATACAAAATTCTTAACGAAACTAATCTCTCCGCTCACTTCCGCCAATGGGAATTTTAGATGGATTTGCGACTGAATTACTTTGAGCTTCTAATCTAATTGCATCCCTCTTCTCGTCGAGTTTCTTAAATGCCTCTTTCAGGGCCTTTTCGTAAGGTAGTTCGACCGGCACAGCTTCTTTCTCTTGAAACATTCCCAAGTGCTTGCCAAGCAAATTAAGCGCGACAATAGAGTCTTTGGCCGTCACGTCTTTGAAAGAAGAGCCTCGCTGGCGAAACGCATATCTCGCCAACTCAAAAATTATATGGCTTTGGTTTACAAAGAAACTATCGGCCAACTCATCTTGGTATTGCTTGATAAAGGCTCTAACCTCATGTTTTTTCAATAACGCATTGCCGATAGAATATGCTGATCGCTTTGAATACCCAGCCTCAATGGCGGCTCTCGTAGCATTAAAGTCAATCAAGTAGCTAAGACAGAATTTCTTCTGTTTTATATTCAATTCGTCGCGTTTTTGCTCCACCCCCCATACCTCGACAAACAGAATCAAACTGTGAATTTTTAAAATTATGGCTTCGGTGCCTCGAATAAAATCTCTTCATATTCATAGCCAGCAGCAGAATAATCTTTCGCGATTTCACTCGAAAATCCGTGAATTGATCGCTTAAAGCCAATATCTCTTAGCACCATGCGTAATTTAGGCTCTAATTTGCCGTGGCGTTCATTGGCCGAAACAAAATAAATTTGATTACACCAAAGAAAAATTTCGCTGTCCGGCTCACCCTTGATTTTGATTTTGTCGAACGACTGAGTTTTGCCCCAAATTGGATGTTCTAGGTCTTTAAGAGCTGGCTTAAATTTAATCGGATCAAATTGCTCACTTGTAAGCATAACAACCGCTGACGTATGAAGGGCCATACTTCGCTCCAATGCCTTCTCAACCTTTTTTCTTTGAAATTCTTCAGTCTTTGCTTCAATGTATAACAGACTTAGGTCGGCAAGAACTGCCAACACATCGAAGTCGCCAGCCTTTGTGCCGGTGCTATTCCGAAAGATATTTGAAACCTCTACGCCAAATGCACCCGAAAATGCTCCAAAGTGCTTTACAAATAATTCTCCCAAATACCACTCAAACGAAGTCGAAAATCTTTGTCGATCCTTGCGAAAGTTTGCGTTTTTAATGAGCTGCTCAACTAAAGGATCAATTTCAAACCCGGCTTTGCCTTCGATAAAGAACAATAGTTGACTTCTTAGTTTATCGGAATTCATTACATCGAAGAGCAATTGCTTTTCTGAGTTTGACCAATTTTCGTGACTCAGCAAAGTGCTTGATAATGTACCAACATTTGTTACTTCAAAACCACGTGATTTAAGTACCCGATCAATTCTAAAAACATCGCGCCAATCAATAAATTTATCTTTAATCTGCGACATTACCTATCCCTGATCTTCGTTTGCCGAAGATAAATCCGACACATCTTTCAAACGCCTAAAATTTTTCGGTCGGTCGCCGACAGTGCGTACGTGAGACGAGCCAAGCCCCGATATTCTAAATTCGTACATTGGCTGTTTCAGTTCAATTTGATTTGCTTCGTTGCTAATATATGCTTTACCGTTGACGATCCAACAATATGCCCGCCCGCCCTTCAAGCCCTCGTGATCGCCAATATCGATCACTTGAACCGAGTAAATCGGATGTATTATTTTTTCGTATTCAGTCTCAAGCGGGGAATTGCTGACCCCTAAAATCCGCACTTTCACAAAACCCTTGTCATTAAACATTAGCGTCAATGTGTTGTAAGACTCAAATCGCCACATAAAATGCCAATAAGCCGTCAGCTCTTCATCGCCCTTGCCATTAGATTCTGTATAAAGCCGACGTAGCTCTTGCAAATGTTGAAATTTTGGCCCGACCAAAACTGTTCGACGAACCTCATCAATTAGCTTTTGTTGCTGATCCGAAAATTCAACTCCGATTCTGAAAATCTCAAGCGTGAACCAGACTCCCCATATTGAAAAGAGCAATCCCGCTGAAGTCGCCAAAGTTGACCACTCCGCTGATAGTAGATTGTTTCTTGAAATCAAAATGATTGGCATGGTTGAGACAAAGGCGAAAATTCGTGCTGGCTTTGCCAAGCGGGCTAAACTATTCGCTATGGCTGGCACCGAAAATGGCAATTTCAATTTGCCCCCTAAAATACAAAAAAACATAGTTTGTTCGCGCTATTGCTTCTATTCATCGGACGCAGCACGACGCTCTACAGATTTTTGGATTTTGCCCAAATATTGTTTTGATTTCATGTCTGTATTTATTTGCCATAGCTCACCAAATCGCTTTTGGTATGCTGAAATAATATTCTTTTCAGTGAACACAACGCAATTTTCACTATTTGAATCACTTGCGGGATTTGTCCAATTATAACTGCCATTGACGGCTAGGCTCGAATCAAATACCCCAAATTTATTATGTTCGATTTTATTTTTTGAATGAACACGAATATCAAAACCTAACTTTGACAGCTCGACAACTTTTGAACTGTGCCCTGCAGCTTGTGTGCGATCCGTAAGTATTCGAATTTTCACTCCCCGCGCTTTGGCCCGCTTAAAAGAATCAACTATTCGGTTGTTATTTATTGAATATACCGCCGCTACAATCTCTAATTTTGTTGCGTCTATTGCCTTAACTATTTGTGTCTCGCAATCGCGACTTGGGCTGAAGTACACCTCTGCGCCCCAAGATATTTGTGCTAAAAGTGAAATGCTCAGAATGAATGAAGTGCGGATTGGCAATATCATTTGCCCCCATTTTTCGCCAAAATATTGCAAGAAATGGCGAAACCTTCATCACAAGAAGATTTCAGCATTTGCTTCGCGGCAGCATTTCTCTTCTTATACTTTGAATCATTTGTGCCCGAAATATTAAGCTCACACCATTTTTCATCAACGACACAAGTGGCCTTAAATAGTGACTTCGCTTCGGTAAGATTGCTTAATTCAAGATCGATATTTATTGCGCCAAAGCAATTATTTGAATCGCCATCAATTTCGCAACCTTTTTTATACCACTCCCGCGCTGCTTTAATTTTTTCAGTTGAGCCTTTCGCGGTTAAGCCGTCATAACTCATGCCCACGAGGTAACACGAACCAGCACCTCCCTTTGCACAAGCCGCTGCATAATAACCAGTCGCCTCGGCGTTTTTGTTCTGACCAACAAGAGTTGCTGCGACCCCGGCACATTGATCGGCAGTGCCACAGTTTAAGCCCTCATAGTGCCCGTCCCACTCAACTTGTTTCGCTTTTTTTGATTGCGGCGATTTTGCTTGTTTTGCCGACGGCTCGGTATTCACCTCATCAGAGGATGCCATAGAATTGCTTGATGGCGATTTTACAGCGATGTACCAGCAAAAACCGAACAGAACGAAAAGGCCAACCTTGTATTTTCTTTTCATGAATACTCTCCGAATTTAGATATTTGCCGTCGAATAATCATCGGTATTTTCGGATTTTTTACTTATTGGTAATTAACATAGATCAGTCAAATTTTTTCGCCCTTGTTTCATTTTGAATCAGGGCAAAATCTATGTCGCTAAGAAGCCAGCTCAGATTCGGACTTCGGTCGTACCGCTTTCTTTTTTGCCTGAAAAAGCCCCAATATTGCGGCAATCGCAAACCACATCAGCATGGTTGACCAGCCGCCACTTGATGACGATTCGTTTACTTTGAGCGAACAATCGTCCCAGCTCCCCTCAAGATTTGATCCCAAACAAAATGCCGCCGGTAAAATACCGCCCTTAAATGCAAGAGCAAGGGACTTAGATGACTTCGCTTCAAGATCGCCAGAGCAAAGTTCTATTGAGTCAATTTTCGTATTCGACTTATGATTGGTCATCATCGCTAAAATGCACTGGCTTTGTGATAAGTTGCCGGTATTGGTGAACGTACAGGTATTTTGCAACGCATTGATCTGACACGCGACCTGAATGTCATCCGCACCGGCCTGTCTTACAATCAAGATTCCGATGGCGAAGATCAAGAATTTCAAGTTGCCCCCAATCCCCAATGGTTTCATTGACGATCTATCTCGACAGAGACGTAGTTGCCAAAGTCTTTACGAATGTAGGTTGTTTTGCCTTTCGATTTAGTGGATTTCTGCACCCACGAATATGGGGCAAAGGCTTCTGTTTCACCGCTTTTAATTTTGGCAAATTCTGACAGCCACAGGTCTTTCAGTACATCATCTATTCGGTTCACACGCTTTGAAAGATACGTTTCTATATCGACTTCCGTCGAATATTTCATCTTTGAGCCGAACTTCTCTTTAAGTAGAAAATAATTTGGTGATACTACCCTAACATATTTAGTCGAACCGCGATTGAACTGGTCGCTTTGAACATAGGTGTCGCTTGGATAGTTTGGTTTAAAAGATTCAAAGTATTTTGCATTTGTGAATATTGTGATAAAGACCTTTTCGAGTTTTTCATCGACGAAACTAAAATTATATTGCGCCATCGAATGTAGAAACGAATTTTCATTGCAGAACATAGTCAGACTCTCTTTGGCCGTCGCCGATTTTTTGGTTTTAGGGTCTATGTCCAACTCTAAAATTGTGCACCCCGCTGTGTTTTTGATAGCATCTAACTTTGAGGCCCACGAGAAATTTTTAAATCCGTCCATAAACGGTAAGCCACCTTGGCCAGCAAATGATCCGCGAGCAACAAGTAGAATAGCCAATACCAATATTGCTTTAATGTTCATTTCAAAGCCCCTTGTGTTTCACTTTACGAAGTACAACTTCAAATAGCCCTGCGTTGATTTCATCTTCGTATTCACGAATTGATCTTTCAGGTTGTCTCTCGCCAAAGCAGAGATAATCCATTGGCACTGCGAAGTAGTTGGCGACTTGTTTGACTTGCTTCAAGCTGCCCGGCTCTTGGCCCGCAAGCCAGTTGTCGAGCGTTTGGCGTGGCACTCGCGTAGCGCGAGCCAACTGCGAAACGCTTATGTCTTTTTTATGAAGCAAGTCTTTCAGTATTCTCTTTAATTCCATATACCTGCCTTTCTCGGCCATTAAAGAGGCACTCTCAACGTGATGGCTTTCAAAAGGGCATATTGCTTTCACAGAATAACTTTTCAGCTCTTTTGAGGGCCATCTTGGATGAATGAGTCATAGATCGCCAAATCGGCTCACTATGCTTGTGTGAAAAGCCCACTTGGGGCGACGCTGAACAATTCGCCCAACGTCAGCCCAAAGTTGGCCCAACGAGAGAAACGATAAGAAATATTAAGAAACTACGATAAAAATAAGACCTGACGGGCACATAAGATGATTGTTTAGTATTTTCGATTGCTTACTTTTTGCCCCAAAAATGGGGGGAGAAAAATGGAGGTGGTAGAGGGACTCGCACCCCCGTAGCGGCTTTTGCAGAGCCGTGCCTAACTCCTCGGCCATACCACCTAAAATGAGAGTCAGAATGAAGAAATTCGGTGAAATTGCTAGCTGAGTCAAGAATTAGTTATAGGCGCGCCGAAAATCGAGAAAGGGCCGATGGGTCAGGTCTTCAGCTTGCTTCAAATGACGCGACTCAACGATTTCATCAGCCGCAAGGTCGGCTATTGTGCGCGCCACACGTAGAAGTGAAAGCCGGCGGCGGTGCGAACTGAGACTGTCGGGCAACAAATTCTTCAATGCAAACGGCGAAATCAGCGGCTCAACCTCGAGGGCCGAAAGCCGTGAATTCATTTTGAGTTGGCCACGCATTTCGAGCGCAAATTTTTGAGCAGCCTGAACACGGTCGCGAATTTCAGCGAATGTCGCGGCCTTCTTATAGCCCCAGGTGTGAGTGAAGGTGACGACGTCAAAACGATCGAGCAGCGGCAAACTGAGTTTTTCAAAAAAAGACCGACAGCGCACCTGACTGTATTGGCACTTATTTTTTTCGCTGGGTTTAAAGTCCCCGCACGGGCAGAGGTTCGTGGTCGCGACGAGCATGAAGTCGGCGGGGAAGTGAACTTTCACTCCTTTACGAAGGATCGTAATTTCATGGCGCTCGATTGGCTCGCGTAACGACTCAACCACGTGCGGGCTGAATTCTAAAAACTCATCAAGTAAAAGCATGCCGTGTTGGGCGCGGGTGATTTCTCCGGGGGTCGCCGGCACTCCCCCGCCCAATAGAGCCACATCAGTTGCCGAATGATGGGGCGCCATAAACGGCCGCGCACTAATATGTGATAATTCGCTCGAAGCGGGGCCCACCGCTGGCGACGCTCGCCCAGCGAGGCGTTCAATCTTCGAAATGCGGCGCCACTCAGTCATTGTTGGCGGCCGCAGAAGTTCATGCAGCACGCGTGCAAAAGTTGTCTTGCCGCTGCCCGCGGGCCCCGCCAAAAAAGCATTGTGCTCGCCGGTCGCCGCTACCAAAAGCATCTGAGCTGATTTTTCGCAGAACTCATAAGAATCAAAGATCGATGCTCCGGCGGCAACCGGCGGCTCTGAAAATTCGCCCTCACACCACTTGAGACTTCCGAGATCTTTCAAACTCGAAGCCACAGCCCGAGGCAGGGCGCATGATCCGGGCCCAGTGATCAGCAGTTCTCCGCTGCCAAGCCCCTCGAGAAAATCGAGATCATCAGGCTTGGTGACGGAACCCTCAAGACTGAGCTCACCGTAAAGATACAAGCGCTCGCCTTCAGCCGCCGGGGTTGGCAGCTGCCCGGTTTTAAAAAGATAGGCCGCCGCTAGAGCCAAATCGAGCCCCTGACTTGATTTTCGCTCGTGTGTAGGTCGCAGGTGAAAGATCACCTGCTCGCGCGTCGGCATTTCAAAACCCTGATGCCGAAGGGCCGACTTCAATCGCAAAATGCTCTCTTTGATCACGGCGTCGGGCAAACCCGTGACGTGAAACGCTGGCACCCCGGGCACCAGGCTAATTTCAATTTCGACCGGCAATAAATCGAGACCTTTTTTATAAAACGAATAAACACGCATGACTTGCGCATAGAGCAAGGGTCGTGCCGGGCCTAAAACTATCCTGAAAAATTAGACGTCCAGATCCGTCCGAGACTTGTCCGTTTTTAGATTGGCAAGCGGATGATGCTTCTCAATTTCTTCGCGCACCTTTTGACCGGTGACACTGGTGTAAATTTGAGTGGTCTGAATACTCGAATGCCCAAGCAGCAACTGAATTGATCGTAAATCTGCGCCACCTTCTAATAAAGCCGTGGCACAGCCATGGCGAAACTTATGTGGGCTAATGGGGTCTTCGAAACCAGCCGTGCGCGACCAGGCGGCCAACCAGCGCCAAATATCAACGCGACTCGGTCGATTGCCTTTGTCGTTAATTAACACCGAGGGGGTTTTCGCCTTCATCAACCCAGGTCGAATGCTCGCCATATAAAGCTCAAGTTCTTTTTGCAATTGCTGAGTCAGTGGCACGAGACGCTCTTTCGAGCCCTTACCAACAACTCGCAACCAGCCTTCAGTTTGATTGTAATCATGAACATTGAGCCCGATAAGCTCGCTCACCCGGCAGCCTAATCCGAAAAGTAAATATAAAGTAATGTGATTTCGAGCCGTGCGATTTGGATTATCAGTCTCGCAAGCGCGCGAGAGTTTTTCAAAATCGCCGACCGACAGGGCTTTCGGCAAGGCGACTTTCACTTTTGGTGGGCGCAATTGCCTGAGGCTCGGCACTTTCTCGCCCCGGCGTTCGCAATAGCGCAAATAGCTGCGGATGCTTGAGATCACTCGCGCTTGCGATCTGGCACTTAATTTGTGGCGAGCCAAAAATTCGTAGATGCGCGCGACGTCTTTGTGTTTTGATAAAAATTGATCATAAAGCTCAAGGTCTCGTCGATAGGCGAGCACTGTATTGAGCGAACGGCCCTTCACATGTTGAAGTTCTTCAAAGAAATCGACCCAGTGAGATAATGCCATTACCGATTATGGTTAACCAAGACCTGGCCGACGTCAATAGCGACGCGTGAAACTAATTGGTGTTTGCCGATTGATCGACTATTTTGCGCCGTAAAGGTGCATCGCCGAGATCTGGCCGAGGTCACGGCCGACGCTACCGTCAGCAAGAATCTCATAGATCTCAAATTTGGCCGTGTCACTGAGCTCGCCTTCGTAAGATGGGTTCACGTCGGTCGAATAGAGCATAATCTGTGTCATATTGCCGCCGCTATTCGAAGTGAGGGTTACCTGAAAATCAGTTTTGCTAAAGCTATACGAGCTCTCGCCCGTTTGGCTCGAATAGGTGCTTTCGGCTTCAAAATAGTTAATTTGACCAGTCAATGAGTCTTCAATCGACAACTCTAATACAAACGCACGTGGGTCATTCGGCTGCGAGCCATCGTTAACGTAGCCATCGAGAAAAAAGACCTGGGCGTGTTGCATTCCAACGTCGTAACTCGAATAGGGCAACTCACCAGCCGGAGCATTGTATTGGCTACCGACAAAGCTGAGGTCATCAACTGCAATAATACTTTCAGGTGGGCGCGAATCATCGTCTTTGACAAAAAACATTTCAGTGGTGCTGCCGGCATTTAACGCGCTCACCACAGCCGAAGAACCCGACATCGCGCTCGTGCCCTGCGACATTGTTGCGTAAAACGCCATTAGTTCTTCTTCTGTAACTTGAGCGCTTGAAGTGCGAACTTGATTTGAGCAGCCGGTTGCAAAGAATGAAATGAACGCGAGAGACGAAAGAATTGCGACTCCGTAGAAAACTCCTGTCAAAAAGTCTTTGACCTGAGCTTTTGTGTCTTTCGCGTTTGCTTTAACTTCTTTCATTTACCTGCTCCGTTATAATTTCAGTTAGAAACTACAGCTGACCGTTAAATGCGCCCGACAAGCTTAAGCCTGTAAAAGTACCAAGCTCTTGATAGCCGCCCGAACCATTTGGGTAAATCGATGATTTGGTATTTACACCGCTGCCCGAAAGCCATTCACGACACTGATAGGGGCCAGCTGAAACAAACCAGCAGTTTGTACCTGGCAAGGGGCCCATCGGTACGCTGCCAACAAAGTTTTTAAACCAGACTGAACCCGAGCCCGTAGTGGCGCCGCTGCCATCTGCACTAAAACCAAAACTCTTTATAACGAGAATGACGGCTCCGCCAAATATCTGGCCGGCACACACTGTGCCCGGAGGCAATGGGTAACCACCGCAATAAGTCGTGCCTTGAAAAAAACCGTGGTAGCCAGGCAAACCGTTGTTTTCGGGGTAGCTCGCTGTCAGCAAGTTATATTGATTGTTTTGGGCTTCTGATGAAACAGTGTTTGGGCCACTCTGCAAAAGCGAGCTGAAAGAGTCTGTGTAAGACCGGCCGGTCGCATCTTTAAATGAAATTGAAACCTCACCACCAAAGCTTGTATCCGTGCCACCAGTTGAACTCGAGTAGGTCGCAATCTTATTCATATTGACCGTCACTTGAATATTAGTCGGGGCATTTGCCGTCCACCCCAAGTAGTTATCAAAATTCGATTGGCTTGTAATCGCGACCAAGGCTGAAGCCCCTGAGCCTGTACCTGAACCTGGCGACGGGGTCGTCGTCGGCACTGGCACTGGGTAGCCCGAAGCTGAGTTTGAACCGCCGCCACTTGAATTACTTCCGCAACCGGCGGCAAATACTGCAACCAGGGTCAGTGTGAGGGCATATATTGAGGTTCTCATGTGGTCTCCTTGCTCCGTTTGGTGGAGCTCTTACCTATCACTATTACAAGTGTCGTGCCGAACCCTGTGCCAGGAGCTAAGCTATTGAAACTTAAGGGTGAAATATGGTGCCTGTCTAAAAATGAGACGATTTTGAAAAGTGTCTAACTTGAAGAACAGCGACGTAAATTGTCATGTTATTTTACACCGGGGCTACTCAGGTTTGGGCACTCCAAAACTTGTAAAGGTATACCTTTACAAGTTTTGGAGGGGGCAAATGGGTCGTCTCATTTTGAGACGCCCGAGTCGGTGCCGCCCAATAGGCTTTTACAAGATTTCTTGGCCGGTGGTTTTTGACCGCGCACCTACCCCAGGTGCAGCTCTCTCGTAAAATAGAACTTTGCCTGCGAAATTTTCAATAGAAAATGTTGAGGGCCCTGAAATTTGGCGATTAATTAACTTTGGTGATTTGGCATCAAACCTAAACACCTCGGCTTGTGCCGCCTGAGTGAACGCCGAAATCATTACCAAAGCGTAAATTATTTTTTTATTCATCGTAAAACTCCTTCACAGGGGTCACTAAATTTACTTCATTTCAATCTATAATCCGGCACAGCTCACGGCCCATCCTTTACCAAAACAAAGGCCGATGCCATCATCCATTCTTTAGAAATCTCTCTCTCTATTCGCAGGCCGCCAACTTTAGCCAAAACACCTTTAAAGTTAACAAGATCACCAATCGGTGAAATTAACATTCGACCACCCGGTTTTAAAACTCGCTTTAGTTCATTCAATGTGCGAATCAAAATCGTATGATCGCCATTTCGACTGAACTTCCAAATGATGGTTTCATAGGTCAAAACGGATTGAGTGCTGATAATCGTATCAAAGCTATTGTCGGCAAAGGTCAAAAAAGCCAAATCTTGACGAGAGAAAATGTGGGGGTCTTGCTCTTGCTCTGCATTCAAGGCTATGTCGACGCCAATAGCCTCAATGCCTCTCTCTCTAAGATTTCTCACCAACTTGCCATCGCCCGTGCCGGCATCTAAAATCTTGCCTTTCATAAAGCCAAGTAGTTCTTCAGCTTTTATAAAATGCTCATTGGCCACTAACCCTAAATTTCGATTGGTACGATAGTATTGTTCATTAATACCCTTTTCACCGCGGGTGAGATTCACCACTCTGCCAGACCTATCGAATTCAACTTTTGAATGGTCGTCTTTTAAAAGATTAACGCACTCATAAACTCTAGGCGCAGTGGGTTTAAAATAATCACTATCACCGCCACGTGCGGCCGCATTGGCCAATGGTGAACTGCCAATCAACGATGACCCGGCAATAAACGCTAAGCCAGCAATAGACGCTAACAAAAATTGGCAGCCAGTCGTCAAAAAGGTCGACAAATAGGCCACCACGGCAAACGAGTATTTTCGTTTTCGCAAAATCTTCAGCATCATGCTTTAAGGTGATTACAATCTATGTGCCAATTGGGCGGCGGGATAATAGCGCTTCAAAATCGCGCGATAATCTGAACCTGTCAGGGCCATATACTTAGCCCCTTGTTGGCAAAGCCCAACACCGTGCCCGCTGCCCCGACCCGAAAATTTAACTCGCGTTGAATCTAAATCGAAATGAAAATTCGCACTCTTTATGCGCGTAAAGCCGAATATTTGACGAAGGGCCTGTGAGGTTAAAACCCGCTTTTGTGTTTGGCCTGAATCATTTAATGCAAGCACCAGGTTTTGAACTCGCCCTGAAGCACTCAGCGCCCCTACGCTTAAACTTGTCACTTCGACTGATTCTCGCAGATTAAAATATTGGGCTACCAAGCGACTAAACTCTTCGCGACGAATCTCTTCAGCCCATTGCCCCTTGGCGTTGAGTGCACAATGCTGATCGGCCACGGTGCCGTTCTTATGGGCCCCACCCCAGACCGCAGATGGCTCTTCGGTGTGCCCACCACAATCCGAATGAAAATAAGCCCGATAGGGGCCGCCACTTCGATCTGCCAGAATTTCGTCACTTGTTTCGTTAATGGCTTTATTGATGCGCTCTTGTTCGACCTGGCTCGCGCCAAGAAATTTCGACCAATTAAAAACTTGGTGCAGAATCGAATCATCAAGGTGAAAACTCTCGCCTTGGTGAACTTTCATTTCTGT
Source organism: uncultured Bdellovibrionales bacterium (assembly GCA_903833275.1). Taxonomy (GTDB): domain Bacteria; phylum Bdellovibrionota; class Bdellovibrionia; order Bdellovibrionales; family UBA1609; genus RBG-16-40-8. Next base: position 35,266 of record CAILEP010000007.1, on the reverse strand, counting down.
CAGCGCATACGATCGCGATGCCACGACCTGGGCTTTCAAAGATTCAAGCGGCCAACGCGATGGCATTTCGCTCGGCACGACACCCTTTAGATAGTCGTCTAGCGCGAGCACTGACACGACATCAAAGCGCAAACCACTTGCAGGCCCGCGTTGACCTTTGGCCACGGCGTGCGAATTCTTAATCAAAATAAAGCGATCTGCAGTTGGCTGGCCGTTGACTGTTAAGTTGTCACCGACGACTTCTACTTCATCCGACGTGAGATGAACCGGTTGAACCTTATGACCGTCTCGACCCAAATCAATGCTCCAACCTGTCGCTTCTGCACTCACTCGAAATGAAAATTTCTTAGGTAAATTGGTTTTCAAAATTTCTTCGCCGTTAATTCGCAAACCAAAGCCAGAAACGAGAACCAATTTTTGATTGTGTGAGGTGCGCACACGAATGGGCGGGGCATCCGATTTTAAACCAATGGCCTCTGCGCCATTGACGGCGCTCGCAAGACAAAGGCCTGTAAAAATAAAAAAGGCGCGAACGCCTTTTGCAAAAGCCACCCTCCCTCCTTGGAGACTGACAATTACGATCTCTCTCGATCTTCTATGATCGATAAGTCATAACCGTTCAATAACGACGATTCATGTCGCTATTGCTTGGGTTTATTATTAATAAACCCAGCTAAGAAGTCTATGGGCAGCGGAAAGATAATTGTGTTTTTACCTTCTTTTTGGATCTCACCCATGGCCTGCAAATAAGCGAGCTGGATGGCCGTCGGAGAATTGGCGAGCCTGTCCGCGGCTTGCGCGAGTTTTTCAGAGCGCATTAACTCGCCTTCGGCACTAATAATTTTAGCTCGGCGTTCACGCTCAGCCTCAGCTTCACGGGCCATGGCTCTTTGCATTTCTTTTGGCAAATCAATTTGTTTCACCTCAACAGAGGTGATTTTCACGCCCCAAGGCTCGGTCGACTTATCAAGATTCGCTTGCAAGGTGTGATTGATTCGGTCGCGATTTGACAGCAGGTCATCAAGGGTAAATTGACCAAGCACTGAACGCAGGCCTGTTTGCGAAAGCTGGCCTGTGGCAAAATAGTAATCTTCAACTTTGGTCACCGCATCTTCTGGGCCAACGACACGAAAGTAAATCACGGCATTCACTTTTAACGTCACGTTGTCGCGAGTGATCACGTCCTGCGGAGGCACATCCATCGCGATCGTTCGCGTGTCGATGCGGTACATTCGCTCAACCATCGGAATCAAAATTATAATACCAGGGCCGCGAATACCCATCGAGCGACCAAAACGCAGAATGACGGCGCGCTCCCACTCAGACAAAACTTTGAAAGATGAAAACAGAAGAAAGATACCGAGAACGACGAGAAAAAGTATGGGGCCCATGAAAAAATACTCCTTACGTTACCATTACATTGGTGGCTTTAATTCTAATTTGCTTTTACATCCAAAGTAAAACCCTGATGGCCGGTGATTTTGACTCGCTCACCAGTTCTCAGCGCAATATCGCTCGTGCACTTCCAAAGCTCGCCAGCAACTTCGACGTAACCGTAGCGCCCATCGCCCGGCTGCACTTCGGTTACTTTGCCAAATTGGCCGACCAGGCCATCAAAACCTGTACGGCGCTTTCGTTTGCGGGCCGAAAAAGCTAGATAGGCAATGCCCAGCATAACGGCGCCCACCGTAAGGACGGTGGGGATAATCAAAATCATCGGCAAGGCGTAACCCGTCGACTCAGGGTCAAAAAGAAAAAGACTGCCAATAAAAAAGGCAACGACCCCGCCAAACCCAATAATACCAAAGCCCGCGATGAAGGCCTCGGCGACGAGAAGCCCAATGCCGATTAAAATCAAAAGTACGGCGCCCCAGGTGGCATCAAGCATGTGCAAACTAATGAGCGAGAGAATAAGACCAATGCCACCGACAACACCTGGCGCGACCATCCCGGGGTGAGTGACCTCAAAATAAAGCAGCGCAAGGCTGCCCATCATTAACATATAGGCAAACTGCGGGTTCATGAGCAGATCCATGGTACGAAAACGAAGATCTTGATCGAGAACTACGATTGGGCCGACTGAAATTTTCATTTCTAGGTTCTCATCGACTTTAACCGTTCGACCGGCAGCAAATTTTATAAACTCGGCCTTTGAATCACCAACAAAATCGATGGCCTTCAACTCAAAAGCCTCTTGAGCCGATACCGCCTTGGCTTCAGTAATAATATCATGAGCAAACTTTTGACTGCGTCCGCGCGTTTTAACAATCGACTCGAGCCAGGCCGTGGTGTCGTTCAAAATCTTCTTTCGCAAATCGGCCTGAATATTGTCGCCGCCTTCTGATATCGGCGTGGCCGCACCTATGTTGGTGGCCCCGACCGCGCCTGTTAAATGACAAGCTTCAAGAATTATTGCACCCGCACTACCGGCATGAGCACCCGCCGGGTAAACGAGACAAAGAAAAGGCACGCGTGAATTTAAAATCTCTTCGACAATCAGACGCGTCGTCTGCAAATTGCCACCCGGGGTATTTATCAGCATCAGCACTGAACCGCAGCCATGGCTTTCAACTCTCTTTTTCGCGCGCTTTACAAAATCAAGGCTCGCAAGCCCGATTGTATTATCAAGAACAGCCTCAACAATGCACTTTTCAGACTTTACCGATTTTTCTGCAGGTGCAGTTGGTGCCGAATCGCTCTCTTTGTTGTCGGCGGCTTGCGCCCCAACCAACATCGCCACGCCCAGAACAACTGACGCAATCGCAACGGCTTGAACAATTCGCTTTTTTAGCTGCATCAATTTTTTCATGCATCCATCTCTTGGCGCAATAGTTTCAGCTGTTGCCAGGCAAGCTTCTTTGCCGCGCCACTGGTCTCGACCCCCAAAATATCTGAAAGACTCGGTAATTCAAAAAATTTCAGGCCGTTGGCTTCAATGGGCCCATCGCCGAAACGCAATCCAAAAGTTACTTTGGCTTCTTGAACTTGAACTGGATTGAACTCGCCAATCTGCCAAAGCACTTCGCCCGGCGAAATTGAAATAGCCGACAACATTTTTAGTATGACTTCATTTTCAGCAGCACTTGCTGGTTGCGCGATATAAACGCATACCGCCAACTTCGCCCCTGGGCCCGCGGTGACGGCCGCGCTGGTTGAATTCGTTTCAACGTAGCCGCGCGCACCGAGTACTTCGTTTAGATAAAATATATGAGCCGGACCTTCGCCTAGTCGCACACGTACCCCTAAGAAAACATGGCCAAAGTCTAATTTAGCCACTTCAAGGGGTCAACCGTCTCAAGTTGAAACGTGTTTAGCCGATAGATCATGCAAGCCCGCAGACGGTACAGAGCGCGACAGGATGTTGCGCACAGCACAAGGAGCCATTATGGCCACACATAAACAGAAGCAGCCCCTAGCACTCGACAACGTAATTGCGACAATTGACGTCAATCTCAAGACGCATTTTCGTGATGCCACTCCGCTTGAGCGGTTTATGCAGGAGTACAACGAATGCCCACTTTGTGGCACCGAACTGCTCTACACTCACGTTACGAATTTTGTGCACGGATCAGTGAAAGAAGAAGCTCACTGTGAGGCGTGCAAGATTCGCACAAAAGACAACTCTCACCATTTACAGTAATTTTAAACTACGTCAGTTTCTCTAGAGCGGCCTTGACGTTCTCGGCCACTTTAATGTTGATACCCTTTACGTCGGCGATTTCGCTTATATTTGCTGCCGCGATCGCATCGACCGTACCAAAATGCTTAAGCAAAGCGATCTTTCTCTTCTCACCCAAACCCTCAATACCATCGAGAGCACTGGCGAACATTTTCTGATCGCGCAATTTACGGTGAAACGTTATGGCGAAACGATGGGCCTCATCACGTAACGCCACCAAAACCTTCAGCGCATCACTATTGCGATGAAACAACACCGGGTTAGATCGACCCGGCAAAAAGAATCTCTCGTCAGTATGTGAAACCTCACTTTGGCTAAAATCACCCTCGGCGCGAGCCTTCGCCATACCTACACACGGGATCTCTTCTCTACCGAGCTCCTTAAGGGCCTTCAGAGCCATCCCCAACTGCCCTTTGCCGCCGTCTATGACAATCAGCTGAGGGTCATCGTATTCGGTGTGCTTCAGCCGACGTTCAAGCACCTCTTTCATGCTGGCAAAATCATTCGAGCCTTGAACTGTGCGAATCTTGTATTTGCGATAATCATCGCGCTTCGGCTGACCATCTTCAAAAACCACCTGCGAAGCGACCGACTCTTCACCCTGAAAATTTGAAATATCATAACACTCAATACGAAGCGGCGCCTGCTTCAGGTGAAACTTCGCCTGGATCTCTTCAAGAATACGCGCCATATTGGTTTGCTTATTTACATAATCGCTAAAATGGCTCTCGGCATTCTTAAGCGCCATTTCAAATAATTTCTTTTGCTCGCGATCGTGAGCATGAACGAATTGCGCCGCCTTTTGCTTTCGCTCGCGAAACACTTCACGAAAAAGCTTATGAATATCGCCACTCAAATCCACTGGCAAAATAATCTGGTCCGGCACGACGTTTTCGCTGTAGTACTGATTCATAAATGATGTCAGCCACTCTTTAGGGTCTTCTTCTGGCGAATTGCAATTGAGTTTCGGCAAAAATTGAAAACGATTGCCGATCACCCGCCCCGACCGAATATGCAGGGTTTCAACGAGAGTGCCGCGATCATCACCGAAGTAGGCAATCACGTCCTGATCAATATCCTCTTTAGTACTAACGACGATCTGTTTTTCTAAAATGGCGGCCACGGCCTGAATGCTATCTCGCAATTTGCCCGCAGCCTCAAAGCGCTCTAGCTTTGAGGCCTCTTTCATTTTCTTGGTCAACTCAGATACCACTTTTTTGTCGCGGCCTTTGAGAAAATCAATCGCACTATCGACATCAACAGAGTATTCAGCCTTAGCAATCAATTTCACGCACGGGGCCGGGCACCGACCGATTTGATGAGTCAGGCAGGGGCGCTTTCGAGATTTCATAAAACCGTCAGTGCAATCCCGAACGTGAAAAGTACGGTTTAAAAATCGAATCGTCTCGCGCACGTACATGCCCGAAGTGTATGGCCCAAAATACATAGAGCCATCGGGCTTCACTCGCCTTTGAATGTAAAACCGCGGGAAGTCATCATTCAAACTACATTGAATATACGGGTAGGCCTTGTCATCTTTTAGCCGAATATTATAGCGCGGTTTGTGTTTTTTAATTAACGAAGCTTCAAGTAGAAAAGCTTCAACTTCGGTCTTGGTAATAATATAATCAATGTGCTGAATCTGCGCGACCAGATACTGCGTCTTAACGCTGATGCTTTTTGAATCTTGAAAATACGAGCGCACGCGAGCGCGAAGATCTTTGGCCTTACCAACGTAGACGATTTTTTCAGCCTGAGCCTTCATTAAATAAACGCCAGGCTCATTGGGCAGCTCTTTTACCCTGGCTTTAAGAGTTTCAATTCGATCACTCTGTGCCATCGACAACCTGTTGATTGATCTCGTCGACTTCGCCGTCACGCATTCTCAACTCGACAAGCTCGAGACGTTTTATTTCATCTCGCACACTTGCTGCCTCTTCGAACTGCAAAGACGAAGCGAGCTTTTTCATCTGAGCCCGCAGTTTCTCAATTTCTTTTTTCAAGCCATCTGGGTCGTCTTTGTATTTTTCAAGTTGCGAAGAAATCTTGATCTTAACGCCTTTAATTTTTTCATCGAGCCGCTCGTAACCATAAACCTCTGACAAATCGCCCTGAATTTTTTTAATAATTGTCTGCGGAGTAATTCCGTTCTTCTTATTGTACTCTTCTTGAATCGCACGCCGACGACTGGTCTCACTCATGGCCTTGGTCATCGAGTCTGTAATGCGATCTGCATATAAGATCACAAGCCCGTTCGAGTTTCTGGCTGCGCGCCCAATGGTCTGCGTTAACGATCGCGCTGATCGCAAAAAACCCTCTTTGTCGGCGTCCGTAATCGCCACCAAGCTCACCTCAGGCAGGTCGAGGCCCTCGCGCAATAAGTTAATGCCAATCAGAACGTCAAAAACCCCGAGCCGCAAATCACGCAGTATTTCAGTGCGCTGAAGTGTGTGAATGTCAGAATGTAAATACTTAACTTTGATACCCAAGGTCTCATAGTACTCAGTCAAATCTTCAGCCGAGCGCTTGGTCAATGTTGTAATCAGAACGCGTTCTTTTTTTACCACGCGCTTGCGAATTTCGGCCAAGAGATCGTCAACCTGGTGGGCCACCGGCCGCACTTCGACGACGGGGTCAAGCAAGCCGGTCGGCCGAATGATTTGCTCGACAACCAAGCCATCGCTTCTTTTCAGCTCATAGTCAGCCGGGGTTGCCGACACATAGACAACCCGCTTCATCAACTTCTCGAATTCTTGAAAATTAAGCGGTCGATTATCAAGCGCTGAGGGCAATCGAAAACCAAACTGCACAAGCGTCTGCTTGCGCGCACGATCACCGCGATACATACCGCCAATTTGTGGCACAGTAATATGGCTCTCATCGATAATCATTAAAAATTCTGGCGGAAAATACTCGATCAGAGTCGGAGGGGGCTCGCCCGCGCTCCGCCCCGTTAAATGTCTCGAATAATTCTCAATGCCTGGGCAAAAACCCATCTCTGAAAGCATTTCGAGATCGAGCATGGTGCGTTGCTCAATTCGCTCGGCTTCGTTATTCAAAATACTGTCGCGGTAATACTGAATCCGCTCGCGCAACTCTTCGCGAATGGTATCAATCGCCCCCTTCACTCTCTGCTCAGAGGTCACATAATGACTACCCGGAAATATTTCGATTTCATCCAGCGAATCAATATGCACGCCGGTCAGCGGGTCAACCCAGCTCAAGCGCTCAATAAAATCACCGAAAAATTCTATACGAACAACACGGTTTTCTTCATAGGCTGGGTGGACTTCAACCGTATCGCCGCGCACTCGAAATGTGCCGCGATGAAAATCGATGTCTTTGCGGCGATACTGAATTTTGACAAGTTCTCGCAACAGATCATCGCGCTTCATTTTAGAATTGGCTTTGAGCTCGATGGTCATACTTTCATATTCTTCAGCACTTCCGATACCGTAAATACATGACACCGAACTAACGATAATGACGTCGTTGCGAGAAAAAAGTGACCGAGTTGCCGAGTGGCGCATCAGATCAATCTGCTCGTTGATCGCCGAATCTTTTTCAATAAAAGTATTGGTCGAAGGTATAAAGGCTTCGGGCTGGTAATAATCGTAATACGAAACGAAATACTCGACCGCATTACCCGGAAACAACTCTTTCATCTCAACATAGAGCTGCGCGGCCAGAGTTTTATTGGGCGCCAATATTAACGTGGGTTGGCCTAGTTTCTCGATCACATTGGCCATGGTAAAGGTCTTGCCTGAACCCGTGACACCCAACAGGGTCTGCTGGGTCATACCCTGATTAAAATGCTCAAGAATTTGGGCAATCGCCGCAGGTTGATCACCCATAGGCTTATAGTCGCTAACAATTTTAAATTTTCGTTTGCGTTTCACGGTATCATTCTCAGTCAATCGCTGACATTAGAGAAGGGTTTTGTCGACTTCCCAAACCGAACCTTCGGCCGAGTCTTGCACCTGCACGCCCATCTTGGTGATTTCGGCCCGCAATTCGTCAGAACGAGCAAAATCTTTTTCAATTCGCGCCTTTGCCCTGTCACTGACCAATTGGTCTATATGGGCCCTATCAAGGCCGCGCTTTCTCAGCATCATATCATCAAGCGTAAGCAAAAACGCCGCCGGTGGCTCCTGAAACAATGCGAGCAGTTCGCCGTGCCGCTTTAGCCACGAAAAGTATACTTCCGCAACTGCCTGCTGCTCGGGCTTCACTTTGCCGGCCGTGCGGCAAAGGCTATTGAACATCTTCATGATTTCGTGAAACGCCGCCATCACTTCAGGAGTATTAAAATCATCATTGAGTGCTGCTGCAATTTTATCGTCGGCGACGCTCACGGCTTGCTCAAAACTTTTCGGCAATGGAGCTAAGGGCAAATTCGATTTTCGCAATTTGTCGGCATAAGAGAGGCTCGAATAGAATCGCGCCAAGCCGCCGATCATGCGCTCGATCTGGGTTTCTGAAAAATCGATTTGGCTTCGATAGTGCGATGATAAAATTAAAAACTTAAGAATTTCGCCGTTGTACTCTTCAATAAAAGAACGGCCGGTTCGAATGTTACCGATCGATTTCGACATTTTCTGATTGCCAAAAATAAGCATATTATTGTGCATCCAGTAACGCACAAACGGCTTGCCTGATCTCGCCTCACTCTGCGCAATTTCATTTTCGTGGTGTGGGAAGGCCAAATCAAGCCCCCCGCCATGTATATCGATTGTCTCACCCAAGAGCGAAAAAGCCATGCAAGAGCATTCGATGTGCCAACCTGGTCGCCCCTCACCCCACGGCGAAGGCCAAGCCGGCTCACCATGCTTGGCTTTCTTCCAGAGCGCAAAATCGGCGACATGGTGCTTTTGATCATTGATATCGACTCGTGTACCCGCAACGAGGTCGTCGATATTTTTATTCGAAAGCTTGCCGTACTCTTTAAAACTTGTGACATCGAAGTAAACATCGCCATTGAGTGCGTAAGCTTTCTTTTTGTTCACCAGATCGGCAATAAACTCAACGATCTGGCCCAAATACTGAGTGACCCGTGGGTTTACCGTATGCTTCTTCAAACCCAGCGACTTATAGTCTTTCTCAAATTCGGCGATGTACTTCTCAGAAATCTCCGTCGGAGTAACCCCATCCTTCATCGCTCGATTGATAATTTTATCGTCCACATCGGTATAATTATAAACGTAAGTCACTTTGTAGCCCGATTTCTCAAGCCAATTGCGCACAAGATTGAAAAAGATCGCGCCAAAAAAATTACCGACGTGCAAAAAATCGTAGACGGTCGGGCCGCACACGTACATTTTAACTTCACCCGCAGTTAACGGAACGAATTCTTCTTTTTTTCTCGACTGGGTGTTGTAGATTTGCAGCGCCAACTTTATGCCTTCAGGTGCTTTAAGACGGTCTCAGCACGCTCGATTAATAGTTTTCTTGCCAATAACGGAATCAAAATTTTCAGCTCGGCCCCGTGAGGCTTTCCGACAACCGCCACGCGAATCGGAAAGAAGAGCTCTTTGCCTTTGACCTGCGCCTTCGCCTTCACGGCATCCTGAGCTGCCAGAAACTGAGCCTCCGAAACGAACTCATCGCTTAAGGCGGCCAATTGATCGCGCCACTCACGAACCACATTCGGGGTCGTCGGCATTGCGAAGGCCTCTTTGGCCTCATCATAAATCGTAAAGCCATTCAACGATAACGGCCGATAGAGCTCGATCGCATCGGTTAAAACCTCCATTGAGGTCTTATACACGCTCAACGAACGATCTTGCCAATTTGGGTCGTCGCTAAGAACCAATCCGGCTTGTTTAAAAAATGGAGTCAATCGCTGCCAGAGCTCAGCATGGGGCATCGCTCGCAAATGCTGCGCATTCACCCACTTAAGCTTTACCTCGTCAAATATCGCCGCCGCCGAGTGCAAACGATCAAGCGAAAACTGCTCGATCATTTCGCTCATCGATAGAATTTCTTGCGCCTTCGGCGAGCTCCAACCCAATAGAGCGATAAAATTACTGAGAGCCTCGGGCAAATAACCGCGCTCTTTGTATTCATTTACGCTGGTGGCGCCATGTCTTTTTGACAACTTCTGACGGTCACTACCTAAAATAATTGAAAGATGACCAAACTCAGGCGGCTTCATATCGAGGCCTTCATAAATCATCAACTGGCGCAAAGTATTTGAAAGATGCTCCTCCGCTCTTAGAACGTGGGTCATCTTCATGAGCGCATCGTCGATTACGCAGCAGAAATTGTAAACCGGCATGCCACCTGTTCTGAGCAATACAAAGTCGCCGACCATATCTGACGGAAAGGCCACTTCGCCCCTAACCAGATCGGTAAATTTATATTCTCGATTGAGATCGGGTACCCGAAAACGCACCACGGCTTTGCCACCTTCCGCAATTTTTTTCTCGCCTTGGGCAAGAGTCCAATCTCGATAGGGGCTATTCACTTGCGGCGGGCGACCAGCCTTCATCGAAGCCTGACGCTGCACTTCGATTTCTTCGTCAGTTAAAAAGCAATAGTAGGCTTGGCCACTCTTCAACAGCTTATCGGCGTATTCTTTATAAATGTTTTTTCGCTGGCTTTGGCGGTAAGGGCCGTAGGCACCAAAGTCTTTTAGAGTGTCGGCGTCGACGCCTTCGTCGTAGTGGTAACCCAACCACTTAAGATCAGCGAGCTGCATACGCATTGAATCTTCTGTCGAGCGCTCTTCGTCGGTGTCTTCGACCCGCAAAATAAATTTGCCGCCTTTGTTTTTAGCATAAAGATAGCAATATAAAGCTGTTCGGGCGCCACCAACGTGCAAATAGCCCGTGGGGCTTGGCGCGAATCTAGTTCTCATTTAGTCCTCACTCTTATGGTCTGACCATGAACTCTTGAACCGCGCGATTATTCTCTATTTTTGGAGTTTTTTGTACTGATTTATCAATCGATTAGAAGTCTCGAAGAAACCTAGAGACGATGCTATATCGCCTCCGTCGCTTGTTTCGGCAACTACGTTGCCTCAATATAACGAACCATGTCGTCTTCAGTGCGAAGATTCTCTTCACCAATGCTCAACTGCAGTTCGCGAAATAGATATCCGCGAGCCAGCTCAAGCATCTTCTTCTCGCCGTGGCTGAGCTCTTTTTCGCCTCGCAATATATAAAGATCGCGAAAAACTTCGGCGATTTCGAAGACCGAGCCAGTCTTGATCTTCTCCATATATTCACGATAACGGCGATTCCAGGTCTGCTTGTCGATTTTGACGTCCTTACGACGCACGATAGAAACGACCTCGTCAGCCTGTTCTTTGGTTATAATCGGTCTGAGCTTGGCTTCCGGGTTCTGAATAGGAACCAACGCAGAAATATTACTATTATAGAGCTGAAACCGATAAAACGTTTGCGTGATACCGCAAAGCTCTTTAGTTTCCACCGAAACAATACGACCCACGCCGCTACCGGCGTAAACTGCATTGTCACCGACGTTAAACTTATGGGCTCGAATTAGGCTATTTACTTGTGACATTACCCTTCCTTATTCGATGAAGATCCGATTAGTTCTGAAGGGTATAGCACTTTTGACACGACTTATCAATTTTTGAAGACCAATTTTGGCACCGGTGTGAATTCATTACTCGGTGCCCCGCAATCGTTTCAAAACATATTCTAATATTAAGGTGAATATACCAAAGCAAATGGCTGCCGACCATCTTTGCCCATCGGAACATTCGTGCCGACCACCACAATCTTAACACGGCCTTTTGCTGAAGCCTCAAGTGTCACTTGCTCAGTATTATCCACGGTTGAATTGCTCTTGAACACTTGATCACCAACATGCACTTCAAGATCAAGATTGTTCACAAGCGCGGTCGAGCTGGCGGGGCTGGCCGGGTAATCTGTGTACACCAAAGTAATCTTGCGAACGCTCGCGGTCGCTTCGTAAGTTTTACTTTCACCGGTGCCGACGCCTGCTTTTTCATCAACCAGCGTAAGACGCTGCTTCAATAAATTCTCGATATCGATTCGCCCATAACCCTCATCGTTATTTGGTGCGCGAGTCAAAAGCTCTTGCCCATGTTCTTTACCGACTTCACCAAATTGCCCGGGGAACATATCATGGGCCGTATTTAACAAAGTGGCTTTTAACAGCGCCGCGCTTGGCGAATCACTTTTCTTTAAAAGATACTGACGAGCCACTGCCGCGGCACCGGCCGCTAGCGGAGTCGCCATCGACGTACCGCCCGAATAACAATAGTCGGCATTGAATCGGCCCCACAATGCACTGGCATCTGATAAATGAGAACAGTCTGAAAGAATATTTGTGCCCGGCGCAACGAGGTCAGGCTTCATGCGCCCGTCTTGAGTTGGGCCTCTTGAAGAAAAGGCAGCGAGACCATCTGCATTGTTTGAAAAAGTGTCGCTAGCCAGAGGCTCTGCTGGCCACAAACAACCTGTGGCTGGGCAAACTTCACCGGCGCGTTTTTGAATACCGCCCGAGTTAACCAAGTTCTCCGAGGCGCCGACAGCGATAATATTTTTGGCAGTTGCAGGTGAGCTCACTGAACCTGGGTCAACGCGGCCATCTTTATCAAGATCGGCTCCGTCGTTACCGGCGGCGAAAAGCACAAGCATGTCAGGGTGGTCCCACATAAATTGATCAACCTGCCCCGCCTCAGCGTCATAAACGCCTCGCTTTTCGGGGTCGCCCCAAGAGTTCGAATGAATTCTTGCACCAGAATCGTAAGATTTCTGAAACAACTCCCCCAAGTCTTTTGGGACAGTCAGGGTGTGATACTCTTCCGACCACAAACTCTCCATCACAATCTTTGAGTCATAAGCGCTGCCACGAAGTTGGCCGTTTGAAAGCAAACCGCGACCGGCGACCGTGCCACTGACGTGAGTTCCGTGCCCTACGTGATCAGCCCATGAGGTCGAACCATAACCGAAAGCCACTGTGCTGCTCACCGCTGGAGTAAAGTCAGCCGCAATCGTACTCATGTCGCCTGTATCAAGACCCGTGTCAGATATACCCACGACCTGATTTTGACCCGAAAGGCCGCGCGACCAGGCGGCTTCCATGCCCATAATTTTCGTGCCGTGCTCATATCCTGTCAAAGTTGCGAAATCACCGTTGGCGGCCGCACTACCTTGGGCCGCGCCATTATTTTGAAATTCAAAATTACGCAATTGCATTCGGCTCGGTCTAGAAACCCATTCAATTGCGCTTGAACCGGCCAACGTTTCGATTTTCTCGTTCGTCGTTTGCACCGCAATGGTCTGGCCGCTAACGGCCTCAACGATGATGCCTTGAGCGCTCAATTGCTCTGCGAGTTTCTGAACATCGACGCCGCGAAAAATCAGTAAATTAACCGAAACCAGTTCGCCTTTATTGAAAATACTTCGAGTCGGGGTCAGCGGGCTGACTTTTAAATTTTTCGTATAAGCCGTAAACATTTTTACATTTAGATTTAACTTAGAATAATTGCCGAGAGCGAGGGCGCTCGCTCGAACTAGATAGGCGTCATCGGGGATATAACGCAAAATTTCGACTCCAGCCGATTTTAGATTCTGCTGTTCGACCATGCTCACATGATTTTTGAATTGAATAATATAGGTGCCTTGCTCATTAGCCGCGCCTGAACGTGCCGCAACTTCTTTTGAGCCAAGAGCGTCTAGCGCCAACATCGAGCCCGTTGTGTTTAGTTGTTCAATTTTGGTGTTACCCACTTGAAGCTTGAGAACCTCACCGCCAAAGCTTGTACTCGCGATCAGCGATAACGCTGAAAATGAAAACAGCCCGCAAAGTCGATGGACTCTTGAATGATTAGACGTATGGCTCATGGTTCCCCTCCCATAAGAATTCTCGCGTTGGCCCCCTGGCTCGCACGCTTGAATCATGTTGAATCTCACCCAAACCCCCTCAGATCTGGGCAAAATTAAAATTGCACGATAAGAGCATGACAAAAGTCCTAGTTCTAGTAAAAATTTCAGGGCCTAACGCTACGCAAACTGTTGGGCTCAAGATGCGCCGCACTGTATGCTGATCTACTAGATGTCTTCACCTACTGCACAAACACCTGACCAACAGCAACCCCTTAAAGCTACTGGCAATTATGCATTTCTTGTCGCCGCTGGGATTATGCTCAGCCGCATCGCCGGGCTCATTCGCGATCGGGTTTTTGCGCACTATTTGGGCAATTCTGTAGCCGCTGGGGCCTTCAAAGCCGCACTTCGCATACCTAATTTTATGCAAAATCTTTTCGGCGAAGGCGTTCTTTCGGCCTCTTTTATCCCGATCTATTCGCGTCTCTTATCAGAGCAAAAAGAAGAACTCGCAAATCGCATCGCCGGCGTCGTCGGCAGCCTATTGGCACTTTTCACCGCACTCATTGTTTTAGTGGGCGTTTTGCTAACCCCCGCCTTTGTCACGCTCGTCGCCCCCGGGTTTTCAGGCGAGGCCCTCGATCTGACCATTGCCATCGTGCGCATTTTGTTTCCGAGTGTCGGGCTGCTCGTTCTGTCGGCCTGGTGCCTCGGCATTCTCAATAGCCATCGACAATTTTTTATTTCTTACACCGCACCCGTGCTCTGGAATTTCGCCATGATCGGCGCGCTGGTCTTCGCAAGTGCAACTACCACTCAAGATGAACTTGCGATTCGACTTGCCTGGGGCGCTATGGTCGGATCATTCTTGCAGTTCGGGATTCAATTTATTTTTGTTCTTCGAATCGTAAAAACTTTAAAAATCAGCTTAGACGTTTCGATTTCAGCGGTGCGCGACGTATTCAGAAACGCCTTGCCGGTTTTTATCGGCCGCGGAGTTGTTCAAATCAGCGCCTACATTGACGGCATGCTCGCAAGCTTTCTGGGCCCCGGCTCGGTGGCCTGCATTGCCTACGCGCAGACTATATATCTTTTACCGGTGAGTTTATTTGGGATGTCCGTGGCAGCGGCCGAATTGCCTGAAATGTCGCGCGTCTCAGGGCCGACTCCAGAAGCGCAAAAAAAATTAGGCGAACGAATTTCAAGAAGCCAACGGCGAATCGCCTTTTTTGTGGTGCCCTCCGTTGTTGCCTTTATCTTCATTGGCAACAACATCGTTTCGGCCCTTTACCAGACAGGCCAATTCGGCCACGAAGACACACTCTTTGTTTGGTATGTTTTGATGGGTTCATCGATCGGCCTTCTCGCCTCGACTTGGGGTCGACTTTTATCCTCCGCTTTTTACGCGATACAAGACACTCGAACCCCACTTAAGTTTGCTCTCGCGAGGGTCACTTTGACTGGCGCACTCGGGTGGCTTTTTGCCTTTCCGCTAAGACCGGCCCTCATCTATTTTCTATTTCAAATTATTGGCTTTCACCGACCCGATTTACCAGGTGTCGAATTAGGGCTCGGCTCGATGGGCCTCACAATATCAGCCGGTCTCGCCGGCTGGATCGAATTTTTATTATTGCGAAAAGCCCTGCGCCGCCGTATTTCGGGCATAAAAGTTCCGACGTTTTTTCTGGTCAAAGTGTGGTCGTCTGCCCTAGGAGCTGGCCTCATTACGGCCCTCGTCAATTGGTACGATTGGCTTTACCAAATGCCCAAAGAAATAAAAACTTTACTCGGTTATAACCTTTTGCCCCTTTACACGACTCTTATATACGGGGTTCTCTATCTCTTTGCCTGCTGGCTGCTAAAAGTCGAAGAGCTCTCAACTTTGCCTCTGCTGAGATCACGAACTGTCTCAAAATGAGACATGTTTCAGAAAAGTAACAAAAGACCTAAACTTTGGTCCAGGTGTCTCCGATAGATACATTAGGACGTTAATTGGAGGTTCAAGATGAGAACATTATTCTGTGCGTTAGCTACGTGTGCTCTTTTTCTTACTTCGCTACATGCTTCTGCCGACATTGTGTTGGTCAAAGCGGATAGCCTAAACACTGCCGAGTCAGGCGATATGAACCAACACAGGTACGAAGGCTCAATCAAAAAGATGGATTCTGACTCTGACCACATTGCGAGTCAGCTGATGAATCACAATCGCAATTTAAAGGCCCACGAGGCCAGCGACAATAGCGGTTTGCAAGTAACGCTTATTAAGATTCGCCGCTAAAATAGAGCGGCTTTAGCCGACAATTGATTTTCGATGCTGTTGAAGCGCCTCTTTGAGCAGACGATGCTCAGACGCTTTGATATCAGCATCTCGACGAATCAATTCTTGAGCGGCATCACGGGCTAGCTTTAAGGTCGGCAGATCCCGAACGAGATTGGCCATTTTAAAGCCAGGTAAACCCGACTGCCGACGGCCCAGAAACTCACCCGGGCCACGAATCTCGAGATCGGCTTCAGCGATTTTAAAGCCATCAGTCGTGCCGACGATAACATCGGCACGATGCACCGCCTCTTCAGACACGGCATAACCAAGCATCAGCACACAATAGCTTTTGTGCGCGCCACGACCGACGCGGCCCCGCAGCTGATGAAGCTGTGACAATCCAAAACGCTCGGCGTGCTCAATTATCATCATATTGGCGTTTGCGACATCCACCCCGACTTCGATAACCGTCGTCGAGACTAGGGCTTGAATACGACCCGCGCGAAACTCATTCATGACAGCGTCTTTCTCTTCTGATTTCATCCGGCCATGCAGAAGACCAAAAATGAGATCAGGGTACTTTCTTTTCAAATTGTCGAATTCGGTGAGCGCATCTTTCAGGTCAATCTTTTCGCTCTCTTCAACTAGCGGGTAGATTATGTAGGCCTGGCGACCTTTTAAAATCTGCTCGCGCATAAAATCAAAAACCGTATCTCGCTTCGACTCAAATACGCGACGCGTGACGATCGGTGAGCGACCAGGTGGCAACTCGTCAATAATCGAAATATCAAGATCGCCATAGACCGTCATCGCTAGCGTGCGCGGTATTGGCGTTGCGGTCATGACCAAAAAATGAGGCGAGGTGCCTTTCTTTAATTTTGTGCGCTGCTCAACCCCAAACCGGTGTTGCTCGTCGATAATGACCAAGCCCAAGCGGGCAAACTCAACATCGGCCTCGATCAAGGCGTGAGTGCCGATCACCAAATCAATTTCGCCCTTTGCCAATCGGCCTCGAATTTCAGCGTGTTCTTTCGCTGTCATTTTACCGGTCAACAACGCCGGGCGCACCCCGAGTGGAGCCAAGAATCTCTCGGCCGATTTAAAATGCTGCTCGGCCAAAATTTCGGTTGGGACCATAAGGGCCGATTGAATACCGCTCTCGGTGGCGAGACAGGCCGCGAGCAGCGCGACCATGGTTTTACCTGAGCCGACATCACCCTGAACAAGGCGATGCATCGGGTGTGGCTCGCGCAAATCGATTTTTATCTCGGCGAAAACTTTTTTCTGAGCCTCGGTTAATTTAAACGGCAGACTTTCTTCAAGCTGACGAGCCAGTTTGCCAGGGCCAGAAATGGGCAATGCGTTCTCGCGCTTGATGCCTTGTTTTTGCAAAGCCATATACAGCTCGAGCCAGAAAAACTCTTCGAAGATAATGCGTTTCTGAGGCGCGGCTCGAAAATTAAGAAACTCTTCACTCTGGTCTGATGGCGGCATATGGATTTGCCGAAATGCTTCAGAGCGCGTCAGAAGCTGATATTTCTCTCGAATCCATAACGGAAACACTTCGGTTATAACATTTTGTTTTTCAACCAATTCGCCAAGGGCGGACTCCATAAGTTTGCGAAGCTTAGCCGGGCTTAAACCCTCTGTGTCGGTGTAAAGCGGTATCAACTGATCAACCGCCGCGCCTTCGTCCTCAGGATAAATCGGTTGAATGTCCGGGTGATGAAATTGCAAATGATTGCGATAGAACGTGACCTTGCCAGCGACCCTGACCCGTTGTTGCGGAGTAAAGCGCTCAAAATACCCGCGGTAGGGGATGCGAAAATATTTGCAGCCAATCTTACCGCTCGAATCGCCGATCACCACTTCATACATTTTCTTCTGACTACGGCCCATCGGTATGGCCCGCACGGCCTGAACAACTGCCTCAATGCTCACGACCTGATCAGCTTCGAGTGAAGCGATTTGGCGAACCATACGCCGGTCTTCATAACCCCGCGGAAACCACTCGAGCAACTGGCCCACCGTGCCAACGCCGCGGCGACGAAGAACATCGCCCAATTTTGGGCCAACGCCTTTTAAGTACTGAATGTGGGTGTCGTAGGTGAGATTCATTGTGCGTCTTTCGATTGGGTCTGTCCTTTAGTCCTTATGCCATTGCTCTCGGCTTTGGATACTGCCATTAATCGTGGCAGACTGAAACAGTTATGGCGGAGCAAAATACAGAAAACTTCATAAAAGTGCGACTTCATTCGCTCGATTCGAAAGAACCGATCCCTTTTGACCTCTATGTCTCAATTAATCAGAAGCTCATACATTATCTGCGCGCGGGCGACAGCCTAACCAAAGAGAAACTTGCTAAATTTGAAAACAAGGCCCCCGACAGTTTTTTTGTGCGCACAGAAGACCGACCGGCATTCAAAAAATATGTACACCAAAATTTGAATTCGAAAAAATTCAACCCCCTTGAAAAAGCAATCATGTTGCGTGAAAGCTCGCTGACCCTTGTCGAAGAGCTTTTTGAAAGCCCTGATATACAAAATGCACTCGTCGAAACCAAAGAAATCGTGCAACAGTTTGTGGCGCTTATGGGCTCAGAGCCAGAGGCGATGGCGCATCTTATTGGGCTCTCAAGTCACGATTTTTACACCTACACGCATTCGCTTGATGTCGGCATTTACTGCTTGGGGCTCAGCCAAGTTCTCGGCTTTGACAGTGCGGCTCTAATTGAAATGGGGCAAGGCGCTCTCTTTCATGACATTGGTAAACGTCAGGTGAGCGTTGATATTATCTGCAAAGACGGCCCACTTAATGATGTCGAATGGGCTCAGATGCAAAAGCATCCACAATATGGGCTGGTCATTTTAACCGAACACAAAGCGACCGAAGCCATCAAAGCCTGCTGCTTTGAGCACCACGAAAGCGTGGCCGGCAATGGCTACCCACAGCAGTTGCAAGCCCACGAAATTCACCCTATGGCCAAGATCGTGGCCCTCGCCGATACGTTTGATGCCTTGACCACACAACGCTCCTACAACAAGCCGATGAAGCCGTCGGCTGCCCTTGAATTTATGCGCACTAAGCTCGCTGGCCGCTATGACGATGCCATGCTAAGAGCGATGTATGCCGTTTTATTTAAGATGGAAGACAAGGTCCGCCCCTAAAACGTACGGGCCCTTCAAAGGTCTGCGCTGTCTCAAAACAAGACCTCTAACCCCTTGAACCTAATGACTTTTTGTTGAACTCTTGAATGAGCGCAACTTTATCCAGAGCTGAGTGTTTCTAGCTTGTGGGAGTATATGAAAGACACCTCCTCAGACGACGAATTGATCGCAAAAATCGCTCTTCGCGATATGCGGGCCTTTCAGGTTCTGTTCTTGCGACATGGCGGCCACTTACTCGGCTATGCCAATCGATACGTTTTGGCGCGAGATCGCGCTGAAGATATCACGCAAGAAATATGGATGAAGGTGATTCGATTAGCTCCCAGCTATCAAGGCAAGGGGCATTTTGTGGCTTGGCTTTACACATTAACACGCAATCTCTGTCTCAACGAACTGCGAAAAGAAAATCGCCTCGTTGTGACCGAATCACCAGTAGATGGCGACGAGTCGGCGGGTCGAGAGCACCTCCCTGCCCAACAATCGCTCGAAGAAGAAATTCTCAATAAAGAAAATTGGCTCGAGCTAAAAGCCGCTATCGATTCACTGCCCGAAACACAGCGAGTGGCGCTGCTTCTCTATGCGGTAGAAGATTTAACCTATGAAGATATTGCCGGCGAAATGTCGACGTCAGTATCCGCCGTAAAGTCTTTGATCTTTCGGGCGCGAACCCAAATCCATCGCCAGGTCAAAAACACTTCGATTGCCAACGTTGCCTCGCCAACCTCGGCCAAAAGAGGGGCGTTATGAAAAAGTGGTCAGAGCTTTTTCATGAACCGGTTTCGCCTCAATACTCTGATCGTGTCCTGTCGGCGGCACAACTTGAGATGACTCAATCATTGGGCGCGGCCAAATCCAGTCGATCCACTTCGCGTTGGGCCTTTATCAGCACACTTACGCTGGCGGCACTGGCGGCTGTTTTTGTATTCAGACGCGAATCGCGCCCCCATCATGACGAAATCGAATTGCTTCAGCACGAACACGAAATGCTGACTGATGCGGATCTTTTTAGCGATCTTGAAACCCTAGAAGAATGGGACGGAGAATCCGATGGCGAAAAGCAAAACGAATGACGATTCAGAACTTATTGAATCGCTCGATATTTTAACCGATTTTGAGGTGCTTGACACTGAAGCCGACTGGCGAATGCTGGGCGACACTCAAAACCTAAATAAGAATATTGAAAAAACAGCTCATAAAAATGCGGCTGGCAATAGCCCCTTTGGCAACTCTGAAACGCCCGCCGATGGCACTGGAGAACACAATGAATAGAAGAACTGCTCTAAAATGGCTAGGTGCCGCCCTCCCGCTATTCATCCTCAATGCCCCATCGGCGATTGCGGCGAACACAACCCCCTCGAGCGACGGAGACAGCGAGAATACCAATCGCTGGAAGAACCTAACCCCCGAGCAACGCGAAGAGATCCGTAAACGATGGCAGCGATTCAAAGATATGCCGCCAGAGAAGCAAGAAAAAATCAAAGCTTCGTTTCAGCGCTTTCGCGACTTACCCCCAGAAAAGCGAGATAAAATTCGCGAAAATTACAAACGATTTAAAGAGTTGCCGGCCGATCGACAAGCGGCCATTCGCCAACGCTGGCAGCGCTGGAATGCACTCTCGCCAGAGCGACGCACCCAAATTCGCGAAACAGTGAAGCGCCGCCGCGCCGCCAGACCGAAAAACTAGTAGGTCGGGTTCGGCTTTCACAAATTGCGCCAGCCCAAGGCCTTCGATATCATTTGAATTACCAAGGTATTTACTTCGGAGATTCAAATGGTTCAGAGACTACTGACAAGGGCCCTACTCGTTATACTGTGTTTTTTTGCTCTAAAGTCCTTCGCGGCACCTCCAGAACTCGACCCGAATACTGTGCACTACGAATACAGCGGCGACTCGCAAAAGAATGTAACCAACAAATTGAGTGGCTCGATCTTTTTTGCAAACAACAATGAACTTTATCTTGATGGCGAGTCGACAAAAACAAAAGACACTTCGGGCAATACAAGCTCATCGAGCGCCTTTGAGGCCGACCTAAGCTCAAGCCCCCGCCAAAAATTCAGCGGCGGCGCAGGCATAAAGTGGTTTGGCGTAAGAGGGATATTAAGCGAAGCCACTATTCGCGCTCCGCTGCACTATAAAGCAAAGAATTGGAAGCTCGAGCTCACTCCGGCAGATGGCACGATCCGATTTCAAGCCGTAACCTTGAGGGGTAGAGTCCGCGATTTACAGGTGAATGATTTCTCATTTGATCTCGCCTATACCTACACCGGTTTCACAAATTGGGACCTGAGAATTTCGACCGAGCAACATGATTATAACGAAGATATGACTTTGCTTTCGACGTCAAAGGCCGCAAGAGTATTTTCAAACAACACACTTAGCTTGGCACAAACGTTGGTTAACTATAGCAATGCCCTCGATGTGACCTATCATTTTGAGAAACTGGACGTCGGCGCCTCACTGGGCTCAAGCCAATCCGCGTTTGACAAAAGCTTAAGTTCGACGTCCGCCTTAAACGCTGAGTATTTCTTCAACGACAACTGGAGTAGCAATGCCGAACTCTCTAGAACCAAATCTGAAGGTATCGATCCGGCTACAGGGCAAGCGTACAAGGCGACCTCTGCCATTACCTTAGGTGCAACATACACCTTCGATTAGTCTGCATTTTTTACAGAGCGACCGAAGGCTTTGACTTGCCGGCCGGCGCAACTCGATACTTCAACACATTCCGGGGGGAATTATGATCACCAAAAATTCAGCAATATTGGCACTATTTATAGGTTTAGGGCTTACATTAGGCGGGCCTATTTTATCTTACGCGGCTGTGGGCACCCCGGCAACCTGCCCCATTTTGACCGGTTCGTATCTCTGTAAATCTGAAGGCAAAGATGTCACCCTGATTCTGGCGCAAGAGATCGTGAACAATCAAACGATCTACACGTTAACTGAAGACAACCAATCGACACAGCTGCCCTCTGATAACGTCGAATACAAAATCGATGACAAAGCCAACAACATCACGGGCACCGCCCGCTTTGTTTGTGAACATCAGTCGTTTAACTCCTACTTAAAGGGCCAACGAACGGACGGCACGGCTAAAGTTATAGAATCATGGGACCTCGTTCAGGGCCTGAGTCTTGACGGCGTGAAAAATCTATCTGTTCACGTTAAAGGCAGCTCAATGAGTCAGGGAGTGACCAAGCCGGTCGACGACCTTAGCTCGTGCCTTCGAACGGCGAGCTCAGCCCTAAAAACAAAATAGCCTCGGGCTAAGCGTCGGCCTCTTAGAAGTTTATTTATTTAAATTTAAAAGTTCTTCGTAGCCGCCGGCATAGTTGGCGGCTTTTTTATAACCTAACGCCAGTAAAGCGTAGGTAACAGCGCCCGAACGCACTCCATGATTTGATATAACAATAATCCGATCTTTACTTCCGATCTTTAATGCCGCAAGCCGCTGCCTCACCGAAAAATCGGGGCGCCCGTTTTGGCCAAAAAAAGTGTTCCAGCTTAAGTTGAGCGGATGAAACTTTGAAGCTCGCTGACTTACAAGCTGTTGCGTCAGCTGAACCTCTTCCGCCGGCCGCACATCGATAAAAACCACCCGACCATCGAGATTACCGGCCGGGGCTTTCTCACTCTGCTGCATCAACTCTTTAAATTCGTCGAGCCCGACGGCAATTTGCGAACGAAGGTTGGGCACCCAGAGCGGCTTATTCGCTCGCGGGGGGGCCTCGGTGTTTGAATATCTAAAACCGAGAGAATCAAGTTGGGCGGTTTGAACATCTTGAATGCCTAGATAAAGCAAAGTCCAAGCGATACGCCCCTCTTCGCCACGACCATTGAGGCCCGCGCCAACGACAACAACTTGCGAACTCGGTGTGACACCCATTAGAGAAAGCCGCCTCGCGCCTTCTGTTTGATCTTTTCTCAAAACTCCACTGGCCGACCCCGAAGGGTCACAGAAATCCCGCCACTGAAGATTGATAGCATTAGGCGGGTGGACAACCGCATACTCGAAGGCCGGCCGCGCATCGACAATCACCGTCTGCGGGCTGAGGGCGATCGGCACCTTTAAGTTTTTTTGAAGAAATAAAACGTCAATATCTTCGGTCGTAAAAGTCTTGGTCGGTGCCTGGGCGCAGCCCACAACCGCAATATGAAAAAACAATATTAAGCGCCAATTCACTTTTGACGAAAAAAATCTCATTTCAACTTCATGGTCGGAAAGAAAATAATGTCGCGAATACTCGGTTGGTCGGTGAGCAGCATAATAATGCGCTCAACGCCAATACCAACGCCACCCGTGGGGGGCATACCCACATCAATGGCGTGAATGAAATCTTCGTCGAGCGGGTGCGCCTGTTCGTCTGTCTTTCGCTTGCCCTCTTGCTCTTTGAGTCTTTGAAATTGATCTTCAGGGTCGTTAAGCTCGGTGTAAGCGTTGCCGATCTCCATGCCCGCGCAAACAGGTTCAAATCGCTCGACCAACCCGGGGTGTTCACGATGCTTTTTAGTTAAGGGCGAAATTTCAACAGGGTGATCCATAATAAACGTCGGCTGCCATAGATTGTGCTCAACCTTAAGATCGAAAGCCTCCATCATCATTTCACCACGCGTGCTGGGCCTCTCAAGATGCGAGCCCCACTCTTTGATTTTATCAAAAAGTTGTTGCTCGGTAAGCTTATCAACATCAATGCCGCCATATTCGCGAATGCTATCTTTGACCGTCAGTCGACGCCACGGCGGGGCAAATTCAATCTCTTTGCCCTGATACATGACCTTCGTTGAACCCGTCACGGCTTTGGCGACGTGAGCGATGAGCTCCTCGAATTGGCGCATCTGATATTTGTAATCTGTGTAGGCCTCATAAAACTCAAGCATGCGAAATTCAGGGTTGTGCGAGCGATCAATGCCTTCATTTCGAAAATTGGTGGCAATCTCATAGACCTTTTCGAAGCCACCTACGATCAATCGTTTCAAATAAATCTCGGGGCTAATTTTCAAATACAAGGTCATGTCGAGTGCTCGATGATGGGTCGAAAACGGATGCGCCGCGGCCCCGCCGTACACCGGTTGCAAAACCGGGGTTTCTACTTCGAGAAACCCACGAGCATTCAAAAAATTGCGAAATTCGCTGATGATTTTTGAACGAGTGACGAAAACTTTACGCGACTCTTCATTCATTATGAGATCAAGGTGACGCAAACGATACTTGATTTCGACGTCCGCAATCCCGTGATACTTCTCAGGCAATGGCTCTAGCGTCTTGCAAAGAATCTGAAAATCCGTGGCGTGAATTGAGAGCTCACCTTTTTGGGTTTTAAATACAAACCCCGTAATGCCAACAATGTCGCCAATATCGATTAATTTAAATGAGGCCTGAGCCCGCTCACTCATCTCTTGCGAACGAAAATAAATTTGAATTCGACCCGATTGATCTTGAATAGTAAAGAACGCCGCTTTGCCCATATCTCGCAAAGTCATCAGTCGACCGGCAATGACAACCTTTTCATTTTCAAGCTTGTCGCCGGCATTGAGGTGTCCAAACTTGGCATGCAAATCACCGGCATTATTTTTCTTATCAAATTCATGCGGAAAAGGGTCGATGCCCTTTTCGCGCAATTCATGTAGTTTTCTTTTTTTCTCAGCTCTTAGCGGATTGTCTTTCACTTCTGACATTTTTACTCTCGTTTGTATTTATCGGCCGACGTAAATATCCATTACGTCTTGAATCAGCTTAATAGCTTCTTTCTTTGAACGTTGAAAGGCATTGCGACCCATAATCGACCCAAAGGCGCCGCCTTGTGCCAGGCCGCGCGACTCTTCTAATATTTCTTCAGTCGACTTCGAGGCCCCTCCGCTGAAAATCACGATACGTCGCCCGTTGAAACAGCTGTCGACCACATGCTTTGAACGCTCCGCCATAGTTTCGACTTTAATACCTTGGGCTTGATAGACTTTTTTAGCTTCGGATTGTTCGATATGCGAGCTGGGTGGCTTCACCTTAATAATGTTGGCGCCAAGTTGTGCGGCAATGTGCGCCGAATAGGCAATGACATCAATAGCCGTTTCGCCTTCTTTAGAAATGTCTTTGCCGCGGGCGTAAGACCAAATCACAACCGCGAGCCCCGCCTTTTTTGCTTGTCTTGAAGCGACAGCAATCTCTTCGTACATTTGTTTGCGCTCGCCCGAGCCGGGGTAAATTGTGAACCCAATGCCCACACAGCCAAGGCGCAAAGCATCTTCAACCGACGAGGTGACTGCCGAAATCGGATTATCTTTTACGTCCATTAAGGTGTCAGAGTTATTGATTTTTAAAATCAATGGAATGTCCCCAGCATAATCTCGCGCACAGGCCTCGATAAAGCCCAGCGGTGCCGCATAAGCATTGCATCCGGATTCGATTGCTAAATTGAAATGATAAGAAGGGTCATAGCCGTTTGGATTTTTCGCAAAACTTCGCGCCGGGCCATGCTCAAAGCCCTGATCAACGGGCAAGATAACCATTTTGCCCGAACCACCAATTCGGCCGTGATTTAAAATGCGAGCTAAGCTTGTTAGAACTCCGGGGTTTTCAGCACCATACCAGGTCAATATCTCTCTAACTCTAGGCGTCATATGTTCCTCGCTACCCATTGAAAAATTAGGCAATTTTATTACCGATAACTAACTATATAAACGTGGGTAAGCTAGAATTATTAAACGACGAATGCAATTGGAATTTCTCAAAGACAGAATCTCACATGTTGGTTTTTCTAAAAAAGCGCTTTAGCCCGTTTCGACACCCCAATTTTACGCTGTTTTTCTTTGCCCAAGCCTTTTCGCTCGTCGGAACTTGGTCCCATGAACTCGCGCGAAGTTGGCTTATTCTAGACATGGTGGGCACGGCCACCGCGTTGGGCACCCTTCTTCTTTGCACTGCCATACCCGGGCTTTTTCTCACACTTTATGGCGGAATGATCGCCGATCGCACCGACACGAGAACCCTTTTAATTGCCACCAAAACGATTTTGACGATTTCGGCATTTTCGCTCTTTTTGATTACGAGCACCGGCCACCTTCAGCCTTGGATGCTAATGGTTTTCGCAACG
This sequence comes from uncultured Bdellovibrionales bacterium, assembly GCA_903833275.1. Classification (GTDB taxonomy): domain Bacteria; phylum Bdellovibrionota; class Bdellovibrionia; order Bdellovibrionales; family UBA1609; genus RBG-16-40-8. Next base: position 9,247 of record CAILEP010000007.1, on the reverse strand, counting down.
ATTGAAGGCTTTGTTAGCTCTTTCGACGGGCCCGCATTCACTTCGCTTTTTGCCCGCCTAACCCCTCGCGAAGATTTTCAGCAATCACTGGCAATTCAATCTATGGGCTTTCACATTTCGCGCATGCTAGGCCCCACCGTTGCCGGCCTTATCATCGCCTTCAAAAGCCCCGCCTACGTCTTTCTTTTCGATGCCATCAGCTACCTCGGGGTCATCTATATGATCACGCGCGTGCAGCTGCGGGCGAAAGAATCGCGCGGGCCAGCGATTCAATCTCGAGGGTTAAGAGGCACGCTCGAGGGTCTCAAATTCTTTTTTCAAGAGCCTAAAATGCGTTACCTGCAATTGCAGTTATTAGCTGCGCTAGTAATTGTTGTGCCGCTGTCTAACGTTGTATTTAGAAGTTACCTAAAAGAGAAATTTCATTTACCAGCCTCTCAGTTCGGCTATCTTTTTTCGTTTCCGGGCTTAGGGGCCATGATCGGCGCCGTCTACTTTACTTTGGCGGCCCTCAAGCGCCCAAGTAAAAACCTTATTGTCGGCATCCCGGCGCTCGTAATATCACTGCTCTTCGTAAGGGCCGTGCCGTCACCGATGGTCGCGGCCATCGTGCTGGGGCTCACAGGCTTCTTTGTCTACTTAAGCGTCGCCTCACTAACCCAAAGCATGCACCTCGCAACCCCAGATGACTATCGCGGGCGCCTCGGTGCCCTCATAACTTTAGGGTTTAATTCAGTCAGTCCGCTGATGAGCTTTCCGGTCGGTGTTTACACCGACAAGTTCGGCTTTGAAAATTCGATTCTGCATCTCACGCTGGTGTTTGGGGCATTTTCGATTTTGCTGGCCTATTCGAATATACTCGAGAACAAACGGCTGCTGTAGCCGCCGCTAAGATCGATGCTATTAGGCCACACGCAAATGCCCGGGCGGGGCCAAGGTGTATCGATCGCGGCCCGACGCCTTTGACTGATAGAGGGCACTATCAGCTCGCTTAATCCAGTCTTCGGCCGATTCGTTTTTCGAATGTTCAGCGATGCCCATTGAAACGGTAAAGCGAATTTGAAAACTTTTGTGTACAACCGAAGAGCCGCGCACAAGTGCAAGCAATTCTTCAGCGCGCAAAATTGACTCTTCAACTGAGCTGCCATTGAGTAGAATTGCAAATTCTTCTCCGCCGATTCGCGCAAAAAAGTCGGTCGAACGATTAAATAATTTTTTGACGCGCTTCACGCACTCCTTCAAAACCTCGTCGCCACCGTCGTGCCCGAAAGTGTCGTTCACCTTTTTAAAATGATCGAGATCGAAATAAATCAGAATTGCTGATTGATTCGAAGGTCTGGCTTCACGAATCAAATCGCTGATTCTCTCGTCAAAAGCCAACCGGTTGAAAGCGCCAGTTAGGTGGTCAACAAGCATTCGCTCATTGGCCACCGCCAGTTTCTCTTTTACGTGATTCAAGTTTGTCTTTATTAGCGATAAGCTCTTACTGCGCCGCTCATCTCTTCGCGTCTGCTGCTCGACGTAATAGTCAATGAACTCGCGAGATTTTACTTTTAAATCTTCGATTGAATTGGCCTCAACGGCCTCGCGCAACTGAATAAGATTTTCTTGAATTTCAGCGTCCTTAATCTGCTCAAAGCGAATATCTTCACTCAGTTGGTCAGCAAAGTCCCAAATGATATTTTTAAAATCATTGAAGGTGTTTTGAACATAAGAGTGTTCATCCACCCTATGGGTTGAAAAAAATTGCCGCACTCGAAAGAGCAGTTTGTCAAAATTTGAATTTTTATTTATCAGTGCCTTACTAAATTCATCAAGAATCTCACGAACTTTTCGCACAGGTTGCTTTTCGAAATCAAACAAGTTTTTATTATAGACGTCGATTATATAAAGCAATGTCGCACGATCTTCGCTTAACTCGGCGTCATCAGATTGCCCTGAGAACCGCGTCGATTTTGCACCGCGATCGACTTCAAATTGTTCGATTAATTTGGCAACCCATTGTTTCACTCATGACCTCGTAAACGACGATTAAATCTATAAGTACTTATCGGAAAGCACTCGAGCAATATGAACGCTACCGCGATTATAGCCGACCCCAAAACGCTTATGGACTCGACCACCGCCGAGGTCGCTAATCTCATTTTTAACCAGCCGCACAAAACGTAGACAACTGTGCATAGAAATCAACACGACCTTTCAATTAGGCAGCTGTGCGATTCGCCCTACACCGTTCTGCTAACAGGCAAGTGCGCGGATGCTAACAGACGACGACAGCATAAAGGCCGACACACCTGGCCTTTTGGTTGCAATGTCACCTAGTTATGAAAAACAAAAATAAAAAGAGAGCAAGCACCAGCAAGTTAGTTGTAATCGGCGTTTTGGTGCTAGGCACGGTAACCTACGCCCCACCCACAATGGCCGACGTCGATACCCGCGAGGGCAGCTTTACCAATCAATGGCTCAACCAGGTTGGGCCGGCTGACGACTCGCCTCTAACGATCGATCGCCAGTACCGAAGCCGCTCACACTACCGCGGCATTTTCGGATTTCGCTGGTGTAGCTCTTTTGACAAATATTTCTCATACTCAGAGCCCCTGAATTTTTCGGCAAGCCCGCGCTTTTGCGAAACAACCCCGCCACCAACCTACAGTTACGCGAACCGCTTACATAAAATATCGAGTCAGACTTGGCTTCTGACGGACGAACAAGGGCGCCGGGTGATCTTCACCTTCGACACAGCCCAAACCCTTTTGGTCGGTATTAATCGTGACGATGGCTATGGTTTGAGATTTACCTACAAAAATAACATTCTGAGCCACGTCGAATCCGTTGTCCCTCGCGGATTTGGCTCTGGGGCGGCCCCCGCCTCTGAGTCTTATCGCTACGATCTCAGTCGCAATCTGGTTGAAGTAAAAGCTCACGATAGAATTCAGTTTCGAATCGAGTATGACTTAGCCTATGACCGTGTCACTGCCATTGCTGACGACAAGCGCTGCACTGACTGGTTCGATTACGCCACCAAAGATCTGGTAAATCACGAGCAGATTCAAACCACCAAGCATCGCCGTCTCTGCTGGGGCCAAGCATTGCAAACAAATCAATATGAGTTCGTGCACTCCCCTGTACCTGGCACCGGGCAAATGAGATTAAGACGACTGCGCGTTGTCGACCTCGATGGTCACCAACAAGAGGTGAAATATGATTAGTCATTGTAAAACCACAAGATGTCTTGGGCTGCTCTGCGGTCTTTTGGTGCACGTCCACTTCATTCAACCTGCCGACGCCGACGCGCTCGACTCGCGAATGCATCTCAGCCAGTCGCACTCCTTCGCGAAGGGCGACCATGTGCTAATCGCTGTCGTCGATACAGGCATCGATGTGAACCACCCCGCACTTAAGGACGCATTATGGGTAAACCCGGGTGAGAGTGGCCGCGACCCAAACGGCGCGCCCAAAGAAAAAAACCAAATTGACGACGATAGCAACGGCTTTATTGACGACGTTAATGGCTGGAATTTCGCCAGCAACAATAACGATTTGAGCGACCATCATGGTCACGGCACTCACATTGCCGGCCTCATTGCTGCCAAAAGAATGGCCCCCTACGCCTTTCAAGGAGTCGCCCCCAACGTGAAACTAATGGTTTTGAAATATTACGATCCCGTTGCTGCACATCACAGCAACCTGGAGAGTTCGACAGCGGCGATTCAATATGCGATTAAAATGCACGCCGACATTATCAATTTTTCAAGTGGAGGCGATTCAAAAAGCAATGACGAAGAAATGGTGATTCGAGAAGCGAGCCGCACCGACATACTTATCGTCGCCGCCGCCGGCAATAGTGGCCTGAACAATGATCGGCATGGTTTCTACCCAGCCTCCTACGGGCTCGAAAACTTAATCTCCGTAGCTTCGCTTCGCAACGGCGCCGACCGTCTACTAACTTCAAGTAATTTCGGCCCGAAGACCGTTGATATCGCGGCCCCTGGCGAAGACCTGTTTTCGACCCTGCCAGGCGGTCGTTACGGCCGGATGACGGGCACCTCGCAGGCAACAGCTCTGGTGACAGGCGTAGCCGCTCTCTATCTATCGATGCACGCCGAACACCCAAGTGCCGCATTCATAAAGCGCCAGCTGATGTCTGTGGTCGATATAAATGATCAATTGTTAAATAAAACGCAGAGCTCTGGTTGCGTAAATGCGCTGACGTCGCTTACGACCTTACCCGAAGGGCAAACCGCCTCAGGGGCCCCGATCTTTAGTCTACAACGCCTGAATCGCGACCTGTTCACTGTACGCCCGGCAGAGTCTGCGCCATTGCTGAAGCGCTAGATTAAACTCAGCTCGCGCTTTTTCAAGCTCATACCTAATCTCTTGAATTTTCACATCACGCTGTATTGTAATATCGCTCTTCAACTCTTTGTAGCGCGCTTTAAATTGAAAAATTTTTTTCTGTGACTCTTCAATTGTTTTTTTAAGCTCGCGAAGGCTGTCGTCGTAGAAACCCCATTGAATGAGTTTGGTTTCGTCCGCAACCAAACGCGCCTTTAGAATTTCACTTTCTGATATTTTTCTTAGGTTACGGGCTAAGCTAAAAGCTGAGAGCGTTTGAATCCACCATTTGGTTGGGTCCCATTGATACCAACGCAACCCATTTCTAAAATCACCCTCAAAGCGATGGTGAAAATTATGATAACCCTCGCCGTAGGTTAAAAACGCAAGAACGAAATTATCCCGCGCAGTTGTTTTATCTCCATAAGGCTGGCTGCCCCACATATGGCAAAGAGAATTGATAAAAAATGTACAGTGATGGGTCACGACCACTCGCAAAAAGCCGCCGAAAATCAAACCGCCCCATGGCGAGCCAATTAAGAAACCGATCAAAGTTGGCAATAAAAACCCGACGAGAATTGCGATCGCAAAATAATTGTCATTTTGCCAGCGCACAAGCGGGTCATTTGCTAAATCGGCTGCTCTCACGCCGGCATACTTAGGGTCTTCTTTGAGGTAGACCCAGCCAATATGGGCATAGAAAAACCCGCGCTTGATCGTATAAGGGTCATCCTCGGTGTCGACAAATTTGTGATGCCGTCGGTGGTCTGTACACCATTTTAGAACGGAGCCTTCGAGCGCCGCTGCCCCAAAGAGCAAATAGAGAATCTTAATAAATTTCGAGGCGTCATAACTTCGATGAGAAAAAAGACGATGGTAGCCAGCTGTAATCGAAACACCGGTCGCCATATAATAAAAAAGAAACAATGCGATAAGTCGCCAATCAAAACCATATTTGTATAAATGGACGGGCAAAGAGATCACCACGAGCAGTGGCGCCAGCGTAAGAAAGCTTGCGTTGATCCAATTTAAATTTCTAAAGGTAAACTGAGACGCGTGGCTTGGCTTCGAATTTTCACTCATGCATGGCCCCCTGATTCTTTTCGGTTAAACTATCATATGCTGAAGTAAAACCGAACCTTTATCCAGGGGGCTAGCCTATTTCTATCAATCGCTCACATCAAGAACTATAGATCAACCAGCTTAGCAACTGAGTCGCCATTCAAACTTCGAACGTGCAACATGTATCGACCTGCCGCAACGGCCGGGATATCAATCGTCGAAACGAACGGTATCTCATAATCGTTACACTGAGCACGCTCGGTTTTTTCGAGAATGGGCAAAACCGTAAGCACATTCTTACCATCTTGAAAAATTCTTTTTTCTTTCAGCGACCAACAGTCGCCGGGCAGAACACCAGTGAGAACGATTGCACGCTTGTTGCCATCAACAAATGCCACATAGGCATCTTTTACGTTTGCGTACATGAAATCATCGGGGCCGTTATTTACTGCCACCTTAATGGGTAGCTGGCCTAGCACGCGACCAGTGTGGTTGTCTTTAAGAGTGTAAGTGCTTGATTTTAAAATACCGACATTGATTGGCTGAGAATAAGAAACCATCATCCAAAGGCACGGGCCGTTGTACTTAAAGGCCGTTTGATTTACGGCAATTGCCCCATCGTTACGGTCTAACTGTGGTTCGCGAACGCGATAGCAAGTGCTCGGAAAGTAACCCTCAACCATTAAGCGAACGCGATCGTTGCTATCAAAACCGCTCGGGATGTAAGCGTTCGTCAATGGAACCGACACGATCTCAGGCTGGTCTTTATCTGCTGGTGGATTGTCTGCGAAGACGGCACCTGCCACCGCGATAGAAGCCACAAAAATTAAGGTGCGCGAAACTGATAAGATTTGATCGTTCATAAGTCCTCCCCTTTTTATGCTCGAAAGAGCTAAATATCCCTATCGCCTGTAATCTATTCCAAAAGTTGCGAATTTCAAGCCCTTGCCACAATTGACGCAAATTTGTGCAGCGCGCGCTAACTATTTGAAATTATTGATATTAAGTCATGTCTTGCATCATGTTTAATGCCCAAATCAAGGAGCAGAATGAAAGCTCATGACAAAATATTTATGGGTAATTATCCCCTAGTATTTCATTGAATCTCCTGAACATTATTCAAGTAAGCATAGAATGATTACCAAAATATGGTTCTCACTTTCGGTGATTGCGGCGCTGCGATATAACGGCACTCGTAAATAACGAATTAAAAGATAAAGACCAATAACCGATCCTTTTGCGGGGATTCTTTAAGGAGGAACGAATGACCAATACTAAAACGATCCTGTCAGCTCTTGTTGTTACCCTAGGTACAACAGCTTTTGCAGGCGTCCAAGCTTCTAGCCAAGGCAGCACTGATCTTTCGACTGGCTCGATCCAATCTACAGCTGCAGGTTTAACTGTTGTTGTACAAAAATCAGGCGCAGCTGTTGCGTCGACAGCTACTGAACTTGGTAAAGGTTCGACTGCAGTTGCAAACGGCACTGTGTTTCTTATCAGCCACCCAGTTCAAGCTTCTACAACTACTCTAAATGCTTCAGGCGCAGCTTCTACTACTGCTCTTAATGCATCTGGCACCGCTTCTACGTATGTTGTAACTAAATCTGGTCAAGTTCTTCGCATGACTGTGAATGAATCAGGCGCGGTTATTCAATCTACTGCTGCTGCAAGCACACGTGGCCTTAACGCTTCTGGCCGTGGCATTCGCGTAACTGTTGATGCTTCTGGTAACGTTATGACTGCATCAGGCAGAACTTTGAAAACAGCTTCTGGCGAAACAGTTCAGTTGGTTATGACTGCTTCAGGCGATGTATACACTGCTTCGAAGAACACAACTGTTGCAATTTACAACGGTTCGACTGCTACGATCACTTACATCGGCAACGGCAGCGTAACTTCTGCTCAGACTTCTGGCAAATCTACGCTAGCAGCTCTTACTGACCTTGCTAACGGCTCAAAAGGCTCGTTCAGCGCCCTTGTAAAAGGTGGCCGTCAGTAATTTATAAGTTTCTGAAGATTGTTATCTTCGGCAAAAGCCGCACTTCGAGTGCGGCTTTTTTTTGCTCAAAATCATTCACACCTCCCTAGATCTGACCAAACTATTGACACTCCTTTCTTCTTTGCCCACCCCCTTCATTCAGGCGAATACACCCGTTATACTGTCGAACAATAGCGAGTTACCATTAGGGAGCAACGAATGAACCTCAACACTATTACCAAAGCAATCGCCGGTTTGACCGTAATATTGAGCGGCGCATTCAGTTATGCCGGCGGCTGCCACCTCGAAGATGTGACCCCCGCAAAAGAACTTGCCTCTGAATATCTCGCTAATCTTGTTCGCGATAAAGTTGTGGAAGTTGAAAAATCGATGAATGCAAAAGGCCAAAAGCTCAATGCTGTTTTTATCGCCCGTCGAGGCGAAAGCATGAGCGGGCTTCGCATATATAAAGATGATCCGAACGTCGCGCTTCAAGACTATCTTCAAGAACTGACGAAGGCGATACACGCGATTTCAAACTCTCAAGATCGCGATGCGGCCACCGGCACGAGCGGGTCGAACCAGATGATGGATCGATTGTTTACTAAAAATCAGCTTAAGTATTCGCATATGGGCATTTTGCTCAAGCGCAACCCAGCCGTGCCGGCGGATCAACAGCCAAAAGATGATTGGGTTTATATCACCCATTTGCTATCTGAGTGCGATAAGAAAAGCGATCGTTACGGCGCTTCAGATCTTTTCTTTCAAACTCTCGACCAGTTTTTTTGGGACACAAAGATTTTGAGCAAAAAAGCCTATGCCAATTCGGCCATGGTCATCGTACCGATACCTGAGGTGCAGGCACGTATTCGAGAAATATTCGATCATCGAGAAATTTTTCGCACGGGCCTTCACACCCTGCAGTACAATGTCGCCGCCGTCCCCTTTCGACTGAAGGGCCCTTCAAATAGAAAAGGCGTGGCTCCGCAAAACTATTATCAGCTGAAAGATCAAAATTCGAATCAGTGGCCGCTTGAAGTTTTGGCTGCGGCGACAAAACCCGTAGGCCAAATCTTTGATCGCACGACAGCGCAAGATCAATTGATGGCAACCAACTATCGCCCTAGTATTTTACGACCCGTCGGCCTCAAAGAAAGTTTGGCTTGTTCGTTGAAAAAAGGCCCATTTTGGGATGCGACAAACCTTCTCAATTGCAACGACCAAGCCTTTCGCAGCGTGGGCATTGTTCAGCTCATCACGGTTGATTCGGTCGTGGACTACATGGTTCGCAACAGCCTAACCGCCGAGAGCGTCGATGTTGCGAACCAGCCGGCCATTTATGAAGTCACGGCGTCAGCTGATGTCATTGCCGAAAAAATTAAAGAGGCAAAGATCATCGAAGATCTCATTAAAACGGCTGACCAAGTTGAGGCTGAACAGAACCGCCACTAATGCGTGAAATTATAAACGCTTTGCCAGACGAGAGCGTCTTGAAACATGTCGTTGTGTTCGCGATTAGGCACCGGCACAAATTTAACTCTTGCCGCCGGCCCGAAGCTTCTTGAAAGCTCTTCACCAAATTTAAACGGAATCGTCGTGTCCTTCATGCCATGCAATATCAACGTCGGGATTCTACTTGGATATTTTTATTATGTTGCTTTTATCACGAATTCATAAAGCAAGGTAGATAAATTTATTTTTTTACGATAATGTGTAAGTGTAGTTTTAATAATGTGTTGATAAACGGGTTATGCCCAAAGGGAGAATGTATGGTAACAAATCATAGTAAAGTAAATTGGTTTAATGAGGGATTAAATGAGTTTTACGGGGATGATAACAACGGACTAATATATGGTGTTTACAGTTATGAGG
>CAILEP010000006.1 GCA_903833275.1 uncultured Bdellovibrionales bacterium | reverse complement strand
TGCGAAAAACTACCATTGAAAGGTGAGATTAAATCTCAGTTAAATAGAGCCGCACTCAGTATTGTGCTCAATTTAGCTGAAGGTTCTGGCAAATTTGAGAAGAATGAGCAGAAGCGCTTTTTCAAAATTTCGTTTGGTTCAATCCGCGAGGTACAGGCCATACTTGATTTAATCAAAAATGATGAGATTCTTGTCAAAGTTGACCGCTTGGCCGCTACAACTTGGTGCTTGATAAAAAGGGGCCCGCAATAAGGGCCGGCGCAGTTAGTTGAATTACAGTTTCAGTCCACAGACGGCAGCCCACAGAAGCGGGGCAGTTGCTGAAACCTGTTGCGGGGGCGGAGACCCGGTCTAATTCAATATCCACAAAAAGAAGAAAGATCGCGCTGCCTGTCTAACTTTTTGACAAATCTAGATCTTTTTCTATTTTTGCCCGTCGGTATATAAACTAAGACGCAAAACTATTACTATCGCAGTCTAACTATTTAAACTCTACCGAGAGGGCCTCGTCATATGAAAACTATTTTCGCGACTATCTCTTTGATTTTCGTTTTCGCTAGTCTGACGGCAGAGGCCTCGGCTTCAAATAGCTTCTCAGCTCTCGACAGCCTCGAGGATTTCAGCCAAAGTTTTGCCCAACGCTGGACTTTCGATTGCCACCTTACGAAAGACTTTTTGTCTGAGATTCAGCTTCAGGTTGACGCCAAGACGCCACCCAAGGAAGGCACAACTTCTATGGCCGAAATAACTGAAGAGGGCGTTGTTGAACAATATCGAAATGAAGCACTAATCGGAGTTTTTAACGGGCTCAGTAAAATTGCTAAAATTAACCCTGACCTTTTGAAAATGATTTTCGCCAATGCGCAAAATCAAAAATTAGATTGGCACTGTGATCTCACCGACAAATTATACTATGCGGGTGCTTACACAAAAGACCAGCATTTTAATCCATTCTATCAGTCGAGCATTTCAGTTCGCGCCCCCGGTCTGTTGAAACTTATTGGTGGCTCACCTGTGTATTTTCGAATGACCGCCTTTCACGAATTTCTTCACTTCGCCGGGGCCGATAACGAAAGTGCGAACCGACACACAAAGGCTGTTCTGAGCATTATCAATACCCCGCCGCAACCAGGTCTCGCCAGTGATGTCGTCTACGCCTGCACGGCCCAGGCTTACCCCGGCACTTTTCAACTTGAAACAAAGTCTGATTCAGGTGATTTGAAGTTATACAATAATTCTAAGAATATCTGTGAAGTTTGCGCTCGCGCTCGACCCAATGCATTCGGGTTCGGAACAAAAATAAAACACACTGCCCAGGTCGATACGCAAGCGCAGGCGGCTTGCAGCGATATCAATGATGATGATTTTTATTATGGCACCTGGAAGATGAATGAGAAATATAAAAGTTGGTCGATTTACACTCGCCGAATGAAAGAGTTTGAAGAGAAATATCTTCGCGACCTTGCCGAGTCGCGAGCTCGATCTGAAAAAATTCAAGAACAGATTCGGGTGCTGATTCGCAATGGGCGGGTCGTGAGCATGCCGAAGCCGGCTGAAGGCCAAAAATAGATTTTAAATCTTGAGTGTGGTGCCGCCAATGGGCGGTTCGTTTGTGCGAAATATCGTGAGCGTGCCGTTCGACTCAAGTATTGCCGCTTCGACGTCGCGTAAGAGGTGCACCCCTTGCTTGCGCATCAGAACTTTTAATTCGCGTTCGTCCAATCTTTCTTGTGCTAGATTTTTTTTAATGACCTCCCCCTTATGAACCAGCAGAGTTGGTGTGCCCTCGAAAACGGCCTTTATAAACTTGCTTTTGAAGGTCAGAAAAGAAATGGTCGTACTTAAAACGATAATCACTACGGCGATCAGCAGACCACCGCTCAACGAGTTGTCGCCGCCGTTCATGGCATTTTGAACGGCGTTGCTTATTAATAGAATCGCGACGAATTCTGTAGCGCCCATCTGACCGATTTGTCGCTTGCCCGAGATTCGCAAAAGAATGAGGACGCTCAAATAGACAATGGTAGCCCGAGAGATTAAATTAACTGCCGAAATATCGAGGTGAGTTAAATTTTGCCACATGCCAGGCCCCTAACTAAAGAGCGTATTCGAGGCCAACCTTCACTAATTCTTGGTCGAGCATTTTGGCCCAACGAACTGTGGCTTTCACTTCACCCAACTCGCCGATACGACACTTACACTTCATGTCCTCTTTGACGACTAGGTTTGTCATCAGCACGACCGCACAACCAGTGAACGATTCGTTCAATACCAAACCGAAAAGTGCTCGCGGCACTTCGTCCGATGTAGAAATTGTGACGACGGCTAAGGTCCCAGGGTCGGGGGGAAATCGTACGCTTCGCTTTTTGGTTTTTCTTCTCGCCTTTTCCATATACACAAAGTTTAGGTTCGAACCCGTTCGGTGAGTACTAAATTTGTAAACCGAGATAAACGCACGGTCGAAAGTCTAGTGGTTCTCGGCGATTGACGCTTTAAAGCGAAAGGCAAACCTTGATCCCCCTGCCATGGCACGCCTAAAATAGTCTCCACATGTCTAAATTTATTTTTTAGTAAAAAGGCGGGGCACAATGCAAAAACGAAAACTTGGGTCACTTGAAGTATCGGCGCTTGGCCTCGGCTGCATGGGCATGTCAGATTTTTATGGCCCCCGCGACAATCAAGAGTCGATTAAAACCATCCGTCACGCCTTCGAGCGCGGTATCAACTTCTTTGACACCGCTGACATGTACGGCATTGGCGCCAACGAAGAATTATTGAGTGAAGCCTTTAAAGGCATGCCGCGAGATAAAATCGTGATCGCGACCAAGTTCGGGATTGTGCGCGACCCCAATAATCCACAAGTGAGAGGTGTCAATGGCACGCCCGCTTACGTAAAAAAAGCGTGTGAAGCGAGCCTCAAACGCCTGAAAGCAGACTACATCGATCTCTACTATCAACATCGCGTTGATCAAACAGTGCCGATCGAAGACACCGTTGGCGCTCTGTCACAGCTCGTTAAAGAGGGCAAGATTCGCCACATCGGCCTTTCTGAAGCCTCAGCCGACACCCTTCGCCGCGCCAATCGCGTACATAAAATCTCGGCGCTTCAATCTGAATATTCTTTGTGGAGTCGCGATCTTGAAACAGAAATATTACCAGCCTGCCGCGAACTCGGAGTAGGCATTGTGCCTTACAGCCCGCTCGGCCGCGGTTTTTTGGCTGGGCAAATTCAAAAGATCGAAGACTTCGCCGCTGATGATTACCGTCGGCACTCCCCCAGATTTCAAGGTGAAAATTTTCAAAAGAACTTAGCTCTCGTGACGAAAGTTAAAAACTTGGCCAAAGAAAAGGGCGTGACAGCATCGCAACTGGCCTTGGCCTGGGTTTTGAATCAGGGCCCAGATATTGTGCCAATACCGGGCACAAAAAGAATTTCGTTTCTCAATGAAAACATTGGCGCGGTCGAAGTCAAACTGAGCAAAAAAGAACTTCAGGACATCGATGCGATTATGCCTCGAGGCGCGGTCTCAGGCGATCGCTACCCGGCTGCAATGATGGGCATGCTCAACGGCAATACCCCAAAAAAATCATAGACTTGGTTAGCTACTGACCTTTCACTTTTCTTCACGATCGTCAGAAAAGTAACAGGCGAATTCGAATGGCTGTTCTGCTATATTGCCGGCCTATGAGATTTTGCATTTCAATACTTATTTCTTCACTACTGATGTCTTCACTACTGATGTCTTCACTACTGAGTGTTTCGGCCCTGGCCAGTTCGTTACGCCCCTGGGATGTCATGACACCTGGCTTACAAACCGCCTTTCAAGCTGCTGATAAAGCCAGCGACTTGAGTTTCTTTCTTATTATCAAAGGCACCCAACCCGCCGATCTCGATGAACAAATAAAAATGCTCGAGGCCTCGGGCTGTGAAGTCAATAAATCACAAACGAAAATTCTCTCGGACGGAGTCAGCAGTTTTCGCCTTGTGGGCACCCCCCGACAAATCGTGGCGGTCATTAAAAAATTCAATCTTGCTGGCAAAGTGATTTTGGCTGGCCTCGGCAACCCTCAGATTGCAAACACCCGAACTTCTAAACAAAATTGCGATGATTTACTTGGCCACAAATAAATTTGTCAGAAGACACGCTTTTATTTTTATCTCGACCTACTTTTCTGCACTTATGTTTTTGGCTCCTACTTCGGCGCCGGCAAAACCAGATGAGAGTAACTCTTTACCCCAAATTGAATACATTAAGGTGACCTCAGTTGAAGTTGAAAACGCGCTTCAAATTGAAGACGCCGCAAAACGTCTAGAATTGCAACCCGACGATTTCGAGTTTTCGGTGGGCGGCCTTCCGCTCGACAATATTGACGACCCAGCCCCGCTCGGCTGTAAAGAAAAAGAATTTAACTATTTTGGCGATACCGATCGGGCCCATGGCGGCGATGTCACCAATGAACTTCACTATGATTTAAATTGGGGCGGCTGCCCCTCACACTCTGGCCGATTCGGCAAATATCAGTTAAAAATTGAAGGCGCCTATGGCCGTAAGCGCTCGGCTAACAACCCGAATTACGTTGAGGGCTTGAGCGACATATCTGTCGGGGCCAAGATACCACTTTATACAGGAGAGAACTCAACCAACCGCCTGCTTCATCAATTTGCCGTTAGCATCTACCCCACCGTTCGAACTGAACCACCGGGCAACTCTGCACGCCGAGGTGCCGCTGAGCCTGGGCGCGCCTACATTTTGCCTCTATTGGTAGCTAAAGAATTTGCCATCAAAAATATTGCCACGGCCGTTACTGCCAACATTGGCTACGAGTATGGTGCTCATGGTGCTCCAGATGAGTGGTATTGGGCCTTGGGCACTGGGTTTGCCGTTACTCCTCTCAATCAATTTGTCATGGCCTATAGCAAAGAGAGCCTTCATGCCATGGGCCCGAGTAAAATCGTAAAAGTTGAAATTGGTTTTACCCATGCACTGAGCACCAACTATAAATTGGTTGCCATGATCGGTCGGATTTTAAACTCCCCCGAAAACCTTGATGGGCGAAGTCACTTGCTCGCCAATTTCGGCTTGAGGTACTCGTACAACCCAAATAATGACGATCGCCCTATGGTCTTACTTTTTGACAAAACCAAACTGACCAAGTCAGCCCAACCATTTTAGTATTTTAATAAAGCTCGAAGGCGCGATAAGAGTAGTAAAAAGCGCCCGTCAAAATAAGCACGCCGGTAAGCCTGTGCACCGAGTGCAGCCAAGCCCCTGATCGCGGCAAATGTTTGGCCCGCATCAGACCCAAACCTAAAATAAGAACCAACAGCGAGGCCCCGACAGCGTAGGCCAACATTTCAAAAAATGTTTTTATCGACCACGGGTCACGAGAAACCGAAAGCAGCACACTGCCCAACACGGGGCTCGTGCAAGGCGAGGCCACCAAGGCGGCACCGAAGCCGATGAAAAAAGGCGCAAACCGAAATACTGTCGATAGCATTTCAATTCTCTTCTGCAGTCGCCCCATACCCGTGGCCATTCTTTTCGGCACAAACCCAACAATAGAAAATACCGCCATAATACCCAATAGAACGGCCAGAACGACATTCAACGCAAATGATTGAGAAGAAAAACCAAAAACCTCGCTCATTTTAACCGCTAGAAAACCTAAAAAAACATACGACAAGGTCTGGCCGAGAAAAAATAATACGGTCGGGGTTTTTGAGCTCGAATTTTTGGCTTGAAAAGTTAAAAAGCTGACGGTCAACGGCAAGGTTGGGTAAACGCAGGGGCTTATGGAGGTCAAAAAGCCGGCCGAGAAAACTGTGGCCAACTTAAATGCAAACAGTTCAGTCATGCGAGGGCTCTTTTCGAATCTCATTCTTCAGTTCAGCCCTAAGTTCATCGAGATCGGCCCCCACTAAAGTTTTTGATAGGATGTATTGCCCTTTGTCTTTTTTGAAAACCAAAGCCGTCGGCACCGAGAATACCGAATATTTTTTGCGCAGGGCTTTGTCTCGATCAACTAGCGAGGGCAAAGTTATCTTTTCAGTTTTTAAGTAATCTATGACTTTGTCTTCGGTGGCGTCTGTGTTAACCCCGAGCATTGTCACGTCAGGGCCACCGAGCGAAGGCAACTTCTGCCTCAAACCCTGCTTGCAGTCAGGGCACCATGTGGCCCAAAAATAAACTAAGACTTTCGAAGTTTTAAACTCAATCTTATTTTTTTGAACATCTTGTATCTGAAACTCGTCTAAATTGGCTTTTGCCGTCGAAACAAAAAATAAAAGTGCGGTGAAAATTAGTTTTGATGCCATTCGCCTGCAGCCTCCGTGATTTTTTCGATCGTTAACGACCCGGTGTGATGAAAAGTCAGGCCCAACCCCGGCTTAAACACCAAAAGACATGGCACCTTGCGCGCCGGGCAGTATCTCTTAAACAGTTCAACATCTACGATACCGGCGTCCCACGAAATTTTGTGATACTCAACCCAATCGCGTGCATCTTGCTGCACCGAACCCACCAAGAGGTGCCGTAATTGAAAGTTTTTAGGCTTGCCGTTGGCTTCGGCGTACGCCGCCAATTCTTTGGCCTCGGCCGAGCAGGCCGAACAGGTGTCTTGCACAAAGATAACGACCTGAGTAGTACCTCTAAACTTTTCAAGTTGCACGGGCCGCCCGTCAAGGTCGGTGTATCGCCCCTCAAGCTGAGTGCCATTGCCAATAGCCCCAGCCGTAGTCATTACGGCACCGCCCGAAACTTCGCCCATGCGTACGCCACAACCTAAAATAGAACAAAAAAACACGAGAATTATGATTGGAGTAAGTCGGCTTAAAGCTCCCACAACACCCCCCCTTGGGCCTGAAACTCTTCAGTGTGCTGACTTGTGGCCTGGTATAATAAATTCGAAGTCAGCATGACCGAGGCGACTCGATAACTTGCTCCGAACGAATAAATATCGTGCCCAATCTTTTCGCTGCTACCGTCGGCCTTATTATTTTCTTCTTCAAGAACAAGCCCGTAGCCAAACATCAATGCGGCCCGATAGTTAATAAGCCACGTTAGCTCGGCGTCGATTGATTTGCTGTTAAAACGACCGCGCTCATCTAGAAGAGGAGTTTGTTGCTCGTCAATGTTTTGCAAAGCAAACCGAAGCGAATAAAGAGGGCTCAGAGCGTAACCAAGTTTGATTTCTTCACCATAATGGTCGGGCCGATCGGCGTGCCTTGAGCCGTGCAAAAGCGTACCACGAATTTTGGCTTCTTCTGATAAAGCGTATTCTAGCCAAATCGATTGGCTGTAGGCATCGAGCAAATCAGGCCTTTGTTGAGTCGAATAATCTCGCGCCACAAAAAAACTCACAGGCTGATCTGTAATGGTTTCGTTCAACGTCGCGCCCGCCTTGAAAACATCATACGGGCCACGGCCGGTATATGAAAATGTATGCGAGCGCTGCGAGTAAGGCGAATCACTCAGGCTTTTTTTTTCGGCGACTTCGACTAGATGCGCGGCTTGGGCCCAAGAGGCCTTAATTTGCCCTGCCCATTCGGTTTTATTAAACCGCGTGCCGAGATTTTGACTTTGGCCATTTTTTTCAAGAAGCACGATCGAACTGTAATCACGTTGGCTCGCCGTTAAGCCAATCTCAGCCGAAAGATTCTTTGAAAGCTTGGCATCACCAAATAATTGCTGAGAATTTGAACTGGTGTTGTTTGTTGGGTTAAGATTCTGTGCGCCAGCCGTGCCATTGAGCGCCTGCGATGTGACGAGAAACTGAACGCTATCGGCGCCCTGGGCGAAGCCCACAGCACAAAGAAAAAATAGACCGACCGAAAATATTAGTGCGCGCAGACCGTGCATGACCCGCCCCCAGCTGGAGCCGAAAAATTTTTCAGTCCCGTAACTGTTGTCACCGCGTCTGAAGCAAAGCTAAGACCTAAATCAAGCGATGGGTGGTTAAGTAAACTGAGGTCCTTGGGTTCAATTTGGGCGCAACCCATTAGCAATTGAACCAAGAGGGCGCTTAATATTAAAACTTTCGTTTTCATTTGCGCCCTCCCAGAAAAAATTATTACTGATTCGAGAGAATGGCTTCTTTAAGTTTAGCAGCCGAATCTTCAGTGACGATACCGACATGCTTATAAACAATTACATTCTTGCCGTTTAAAACAAAAATTGTTGGGGTTTGCGTTACGCCATAAACCTTTGTTGCCGTTCGCTCGCTGTCGAGCGCCACTTCGTGCGAAATAAGTGATTTGTTCTGGCTCAAAAATGCGCGCACTTCTTTCTCATCACGATCAACGGTCACCATTCGAAAAGTTGCTTTTGCATCAAGCTCTTTAGATAGCGGGTTCATAAGCGCAAAGCTATCAAAGCAATCTGAGCAAGTGACTGAGAAATACTCTTGAACCACTGGCTGGCCCTTAACTTTACGGTCACGGATGCAATGCTCTGCTTCGCTGCCATCGGCCGCGATCTGATTCAATTCTACGCACGGAGCTTGCTCGCCCACTTCAAGTGCGTGCGCTAGATGCGCCGTCATCAAAGTCGCAATTATAATTAGGATATGCTTCATTGTTCCCCCTTAAGAAAGATTGTCTTTCTATTTTTGAAATCGTTACTGCCAGGGAGCTTAGCACTGGGTTTAATTGCGCCGCAAATATAGTTTTAGGGCCCACTTTTAACGCCACGGCGAATCGAATGGCGGGCGCGTGCCTGTACGCCGCGGCTCGGCTAGACCAAAGTCTAGGCGCCTGTCTAGTCGGCGATCTAATTAGCAGTTTAATCGACTTTGTTTTTAACGGCCTTCACCTGCATCAAGTACTCAACCAGCGCGAGTTGATCTTCTGCGGTCAGCGCCGAAGTCTCTTTTATGACTTCTTTCATTTCGCCGCCCATATTATCGCCGTCTGGAGTTTCGCCGGTTTTAAGCAAAGTTAAATAGTCATCGCGACTCCACGAGCCAAGGCCCGTTGTCTGATCACGCGTAATGTTTGGTACAGCCTTGTCACCGACTATTCCTTTTTTCATACCGGCCAAATATTTATCAACAAGCGGCCCACCCAGCCCATCACGCGGAGTATGGCATTCTGCACAGTGCATAACCGCGTCGGCCAAATAAGCGCCGCGATTAAACAATGCAGATTGACCATCAATCGGCGCCAAGGCGCCAGAACGAAAATAAAGCAACTTCCAAAAGTTCACCGCGAAACGAGTGAACGGCTTCTTCACTTTTTGCGGTAAATTAATTTTCGCAATCGGCGTCACCGATTTAAGATAGGCCCTGATAGCAAGAACATCAGCCGTCGTCATTTTGGTAAAGCTGGTATACGGAAACGCCGGAAAATAATTTTTACCATCAGGGCGCCGACCGTGCCGCACGGCTCTGACAAATTGTTTATCACTCCAACTGCCAATTCCGGTTTTATTGTCTGGCGTTATATTAGGAGTATAAAAAGTCCCGAAGGGGGTCATGAAGGCGCGGCCGCCCGACAAGACTTCGCCACCTTTTTCAGTATGGCAGGTTACACAACCCGCAACTTTTGCGAGATATTGGCCACGCTGAATCGAATCGACCTCGGCCCCAAATGAACCCGTCGAGCCAGCGATTAAAAAGAACCCAATGTAAAATGCGAGGTTTATTTTCATACCCCCTCGCTAACACACAGTAAGACCTGGGTCACCGGGCCAGGTGATTATGTATCTTTTACGGTATGACTAAAATCAATGAGCGATCAATGAGCCTTAAAATCAACTGTCACTTGAACCTGATCCGCCACCTTAATGCCGATGTAACTTGGTATTTGAACATTGAAGTCCGTCAGTAATATCGAAAATGACCCCTGGCCCTCGAAGCCGCTCGCCATTTTTTTAAGTTTCAATTTTACGTCCACCGGCTTTTCGACGTCGTGGAAAATAAGCTTTGCCTTCAGAACTTGCTCGGTCTCTTTATCATCTGTGGGCATGGCAACATCTAAAAAAGACAAAATGGCTGTCTTGAATTTATCGGTCTCGAGATATTTTTCTTTCATGTGCCGATCGCGCAAATCGACGCCCGTTTTCAAAGTCGACAAATCAAAATCAAAATGCCCGCGGGCCTTATTATCTTGGGATTCAGCAGAACCCATCAACTGGTCACTCTCGCCGTTGATCTTGATCATGGCTGGCCGACCTACGGCCAGAAAGTGCACCTTGCCGCTACTGACCGCAAGAGGGGCCGCCCAACCTGGTATCTGAATACCCAAAATTGCTGAAATCAAAAACGCTAATAAAACAAATTTAGAACTGCCCATAAAACCCCTTTTCGCCCCACCGACTAGTGGCAGCCGAACTTAGAACTAACACCTTCTGTTTAGTTTTTCTATCTGCATCGTGTTCGCAACAAACCAATGACAGAGCGCTACGTATTCGTTAGAATTTTTTAATGGCAAAACTTCATAGATGGGTCGTAAAAGCCGGTAGTCAAATGGTCTGTGCAGGCGGGCCACTTCTTATGCGCACCTGGATGCAACAAGTCTCTACTTTAAGAAAACGACACCACGTCGAGGTGATCTGGGTGACCTCAGGCGCCATCGCCTGGGCCGCTGAACGCACGAATTTTAGAAGGTTAAAAAAAACCTTACCACAAAAGCAGGCCTTAAGCGCTATCGGCCAGCCCCTCGTCATGGATCAATATATTCTTTCGCTGCAATCAACTGGCCTGCTCGGCTCGCAAGTTCTACTTACCGCGGGCGACATGAAAGATCGAATTCGCCGCCGCAACTTACAAAATACACTCAATGAACTTCTGCGCTGGAAGACAATCCCGATTCTCAATGAAAATGATGCAGTCTCTACTGATGAAATTAAATTCGGCGACAACGACGCTCTTGCCTCACTCGTTGCCGTTATGATGGGCGCCGAAAAATTGGTACTGCTAACAGATGTCGACGGTCTTTACGATCACGACCCAAAAAAAGATCGAAACGCGCGACTTATTTCGTACTGCCGAACCATCGGCGAAACCGAAAGACGTATGGCGGCTAAAAAAGCGACGTCATCAGTTGGCACTGGCGGGATGTTATCAAAAATTCTCGCCGCCGACCGAGCCAATCGAGATGGCATAGTTA
Source organism: uncultured Bdellovibrionales bacterium (assembly GCA_903833275.1). GTDB lineage: Bacteria > Bdellovibrionota > Bdellovibrionia > Bdellovibrionales > UBA1609 > RBG-16-40-8. The sequence goes on along the minus strand of CAILEP010000006.1, from coordinate 355,275 downwards.
CTCACTTCGTGCGAGGCGATTTGCCCAATAATCTGCTCGACATCGCCAAGGGTATACCGGTTGGCACCCAAATCGGGGGCCGCGTTGGCGGCTAGTGACCTCTCGCCTGAAATTGAAAAAGTTTTCGTTGAGCTGAGAACTGCGGCCCGCCTCAATCGCCAGGCCAGTGCAAAAGTAAAAAACCATGTGCTCAAGTTTCTCGCCAATAATTTGATCTTGCGTTCGAGCCAAATCTTAGCGGCCAATGAGCAAGATCTCGCAAGGCTCTCGTCAGACCGCCCCGCTGCTTTTCGTGATCGCCTCACCTTGAATCTGAAGCGCCTTGAGGCGATGGCCGAAAGCCTCAGTCAAGTTGCCGCCCTGCCCGACCCGGTTGGCGAAGTTGTTGAGACTCGAACACTTAAAAATGGCCTCAAAACCTCACGGGTTCGCGCCCCCCTTGGCGTCATCTTTATGATTTTTGAATCACGCCCTAATGTTATTCTTGAGGCCTTCTCGCTCGCTTTTAAATCTGGCAACGTGATCGCCTTACGCGGCGGCTCAGAATCGAGCCGCACCAGCGAAGTTATTTACGAAATGATGCGCGAGACACTAACGGCCGGCGGCTTCGAACTCTCACCGTTTTACGGGTTCAATAATTATGATCGCGAAATTGTCAGCCAGCTTTTAAAAAGAAAAGATTTAATCGACGTCACCGTACCTCGCGGCGGCGACCAACTTATTGAGTACGTTCAAACCCACGCGACGATGCCGATTATAAAAAATGACCGCGGCTTGTGCCACGCCTACGTCGATGACGAAGCCGACCTTGAAATGGCCGTGCGAATTGTGGCCAATGGCAAGGTTCAGCGACCCGGCGTTTGCAACTCGCTCGAAACAGTGCTCGTGCATCAGAAAGTCGCGGCCGAATTTCTTCCGATGCTTTTTGAGAAAACCAAAGGCGTGAATCTCGAATGGCACGCCGACCCAGCCTCTTGCGAAATCTTGAGCGGCCGACCGAAAGTGAAAGCCGCCGGCCCAAAAGATTGGGACACCGAATATCTCGAGCTTATTCTCAATTGCCGAGTCGTGCAGGGTCTTGATGAGGCCCTCGCGCATATCGAAAAACACGGCTCGAAACACTCTGAAGCCATCATAACAAGAAGCGAAACTCGGGCTCGACGATTTCAAAATGAAATCGATGCGGCCGCCGTTTACTGGAATGCCTCAACCCGATTTACCGATGGCTTTGAACTCGGCCTCGGTGGCGAGCTCGGCATTTCGACTCAAAAACTTCATGTCCGTGGCCCTGTCGGCCTGCGCGAACTGACCAGCACGCGCTGGATAATGGATGGCAATGGCCAAGTGAGAGAATAGTAATTTATGAAAATAACTTTTCTGATCGTCACCTTTTTACTAGGAGCTACCATGGCAAACGCCGACACGCGCGATTTTTACTCATTTAAAGTTAAAGCCAACGATGGCACCGAACGCGCTCTTTCAGATTACAAAGGCAAAGTTGTTATGGTCGTCAACGTCGCCAGCAAGTGCGGCTTCACCAAGCAGTACAAAGGGCTCGAAGACCTCTATAAAAAATATCACGAGAAGGGTTTTGTGATTTTGGGCTTCCCCTGCAATCAGTTTGGAGCCCAAGAGCCTGGCTCAAACGAAGAAATTCAGAAGTTTTGTAAGCTCACTTACGACGTCGACTTTCCGGTAATGTCGAAAATTGATGTCAATGGCGACAAAGCCGACCCGCTTTATGCTTGGTTAAAATCAAACGCCAAGGGCCTGCTCGGCAGCGAAGCGATTAAGTGGAACTTCACAAAATTTTTAGTTGGGCGAAACGGCAAAGTTATCGAGCGTTTCGCCCCACAAACCGAACCCGAGGCGACAGCAAAAGATATCGAGAAAGCACTCGAAGAAAAACTCTAGGCGCCAGGGCGCCTAATCTTTTTGACGATTTATTTAAATTTATTAACGATTTCTTTAAAATAATTACCGCGCTCGACATAGTTCTCGAACATGTCGAAGCTTGAACATCCAGGCGACATAAGAACAACGTCACCGATTCGACTCTTCTGGAAGGCAATCAAAACGGCCTCTTCAAAAGTGCCGATTAAAAACGTTTCAGAGAAATCACCGATATCGCGATTGATGCGTTCTTTTGCCTCACCCACTAAAATCAGATTTTTTACTTTTCGTTTAATGGCCTCGGCAATCGGTGTGTAAGTCAAATTAGTGTCCTTACCACCCATGATCAAAATCACGTTCTCATCAAAGGCCTCAAGGGCGCGCTTAACCGCTTGTACGTTTGTGGCTTTTGAGTCGTTAAAGAACTCAACACCACCAACTCGTCGAACGTACTCGAGTCGATGCGCCATGCCCTGAAAGCTGTCCATCACGGTTTGAATCGCATCGTGCTTTGCGCCGTGTTCTCGCGCCGCCAACAGAGCCGCCATGATGTTCTCAACCGAGTGCGCGCCTCTCATTTTAATATTACCACGGGTGTAATATTCGATCTCTGGGCCGGTGCGAACGTGAATTTTATCTTTGATCGCCACCGCGCCGCCAATATTCATAATTTGGGGCTCGAGAGACTGTTTTCGCGAGAAATAGAATATGCGGCCGCGCTGAACCGCGGGGTCGCGGGCTAATTCAACAACCGCATTGTCATCGGCGTTCAAAATGCTTGTGGTGTTTTGGTTGGTGTTTAAAAATATTTTTCTCTTGGCGTTGACGTATTCTTCCATATTTTTATAACGATCGAGATGGTTCTCAGCCAAGTTAGTAAAAATAATATTTTTAGGAGTAAACGCCTCGCTGTGCTCGAGCATAAAACTTGAGATCTCACAGATCAGAACTTGTGCCGTCTGAGGGCCCATTAAATACTCTGACAATGGCGCGCCATAATTGCCGCCCACCCACGTTGCAATACCAGATTCTTTCAAAAAAAGATGAGTCAAATGGGCAACCGTCGTTTTGCCGTTGGTGCCGGTGATGGCAATGACCGGCTCTTTAATAAACTGAGTGCAAAACTCGAATTCACCCGTCACTTTTACGCCGTTGCTTCGCGCGTAATCAAAAATCTTGAGCGCCGGCGAGATGCCTGGGCTGAGAATGATAAGATCTTGCTGAAGAAAAGTTTTTGGGGTGTGCCCGCCCAATTCAAAAGTAACCGGCGTGCCCTCCATCAGCTCGAGGTAGTTGGCAAGCTCAGCCTTCGACTTATGGTCGCTGACCGTCACTTGCGCCCCGCACTTAACTAAGAATTTTGCGAGCGACACACCGGTGCGCGCCAAACCCACTACTAAAATGCGTTGATTTGCTAATTCTGAAACATCTCTTGCCATTTTTCACCTCAATGAAAACTTGTGATCAATTTCTCAATAATTTAATCAAAACCTTAACGTAACTTAAGAGTCGCGAGACTGAGCACCGCGAGTAAAATCGAAATAATCCAAAAACGAACGATAATTTTAGTTTCATCTAAGCCCTTGAGCTCAAAGTGATGATGGATCGGCGCCATTTTAAACACCCGCTTGCCGGTCAGCTTAAAAGAAACCACTTGGGTGATGACCGAAAGCGCTTCGACAACGAAAACGCCGCCGAGAATAAGCATCAAAAGTTCATTGTTGGTAAACACCGCCATAATGCCAAGAAAGCCACCAAGAGAAAGACTGCCGACGTCGCCCATAAAAACTTGGGCTGGGTAGGTGTTGAACCATAAGAAGCCCAAGCCTGCCGCCATGACGGCCGTCGCAAGTGTCGAGAGCTCACTCGCCCCCACTAAGTGCGGGATATTAAGGTAAGATGATATTTCTTTGTGACCCGTTACGTAGGCAAAAATACCCAGAGTGCCGGCGACGATAATAACCGGCACGATGGCCAGCCCGTCGAGGCCGTCAGTCAAATTAACCGCATTGGCGGTGCCAACAACAACAAGGGCCGCAAAAATCGGATAGAACCACCCGAGGTCGACAGAAAATTGTTTAAAAAACGGAAAATACACCAACGTGTTTATGGTGTGCGTATGAACCAGGGCCGCACATGCCACAATAACAATTAGAAATTCGATGGCGAGCCGCAAACGACCGGGCAGGCCCTTCGTGTTTTTCTTACTGACCTTAAGCCAATCATCAACATAGCCAATGGCACCGAAGCCAAAGGTCACGAGCAAGGTGACTAAAACGAGCCAATTCGAAAGGTCCGTCCACAAAAGAGCTGAAATCAAAATGCTCATTAACATCAAGGCGCCGCCCATGGTCGGAGTGCCTTGTTTTTTCAAATGAGTTTGCGGGCCATCGTCGCGAACGTTCTGACCGAAATGTTTTTTCACCAAGTGACGAATAAATTTTGGGCCCCAAAAATAACAAACGAAAAACGCAGTGAAAAAAGAAATAAAAGCGCGAAAGGTGATGTATCGAAAAACGTTAAACGCAAAAAAATGTTCTGACAGTTTCTGAAGCCATTGATAGACCATCGTTGAATGAACCTTTAAGACAAAATTAAGATTTAGATTTGCACGAGGCGACACCTTTAGCACATTCACGCCTCTTAAATCAAGACAAAGATCTTAACTATTTGATTTTACTGTGTTATTTTAATTTTTTGGTTTATGAAAACTCGGCACCCATTTCTTCACGACTTGCTCGAGTTTCATCCCGCGAGAGCCTTTCATAAAAACAAGATCGCGAGGCCGGAGAACGCCTTGGATCTCAGCTGCTATTTTTTCGTCAAAAATCGCTGAAGAGTAAAACTTTTTATTCCAGCCATTTTTCTTTAAACCGGCTTCGAAAGCGGCACGGCTTGGGCCCATAAACCACACCATGCCAACATCGGTGTTGCCGAGCATTTCGCCAATTTCGTGATGAAACTTCTCGGCACCATCGCCGAGCTCGAGCATTTCGCCCAAAATCGCAATTTTTTTACCATCTTTTTCAAGATTGAGTTCAAACATATTTTTAATTAATACCGCCGTGCTATCTGGGTTGGCGTTGTAGGCATCAAACAAAATGCGCGTGCCATTCTCGAGCTTCAAAAGTTGATTGCGACCCCACTGCCCCTGGCACTTTGGCAGTGCCGCCCAAACCCGCTCTGAAGCCATATTCATCGCGAGAGCCAAACTTGCGGCCGCCATTAAGTTGGTCACATTTTGCCGACCGAATACAGGCACTTTAGACTCGCCCTTCACGCCACCAATTTGACCGGCGATTTGAAGGCCATCTAAATCCATGTGGGCCGCGCGCAAATTGACTTCGGCGCCGGCGCTAAAAGACGAAAACACAATTGTCTTTTCGGTACCCTGCAGTTTCGACACACGCTCAAACATCTTTATGGTGTATTCGTTGTCGTAATTAAAAATTTTAACTGAACGGGGGTTGCTTAAATAGATTTCTTCTTTCGCATCAGCTATGCCCTGTTGCGAACCGTCGAAATTACCAATGTGGGCGCGACCTACGGTGGTGCAAATCACCACATCTGGGGTTGCAATTTTTGAAAGCATGGCAAGCTCGCCCCGATGGTTCATACCCATTTCAACAATGATGGCTTGATCAAATTGAGAGGCGCCGAGAAGAGTCAGTGGCACTCCCCAATGGTTATTAAAACTACCGCGATTGGCGTGAACTTTAAATTGGGTCGCCAAAATGGCCGCAACAAATTCTTTGGTTGTCGACTTTCCGTTTGAGCCGGTGATTGCCAAAACCTTGCCAGTCAATTTCTTGCGCCAATATTTGGCCATGGCTTGCAACGCGAGAAGAGTATCGGGCACCAACACGACTGAAACTTTTTGAAGAAGCTCAGGGCTCGCCGCCGCCTCATCATGTATCAGCAGACAGCGTGCGCCCTGCTCCGCTGCTTTGGCGAGAAACTTATGCGCGTCGTGCTCATCACCCTTAAGCGCAACAAAAATTTGATTCTGCAAATTATCACGGGTGTCGGTACCGACCCCAACAAATGCTTTCTCGACAGTTGAAAGCACGCGACCGCCAGTCGCCTCAACAACCTGATGAATTGTGAATTCACACGCCATTCATTAATTCTCCGGCAATGGCCACGTCATCAAACGGAATTCTTTTGTCCCCCAAAATTTGATAACTTTCGTGCCCCTTGCCCGCTATCAATATTACATCATTCGAGCCTGAAAGCTCAAACGCTCGCTGAATAGCCTTTCGTCGGTCTATTTCAACTAACACTTTTGAGCTCGACAAATCTTTTGGCACTCCGGCTAAAATTTCACTAACAATAGTCTCTGGGCTTTCACTGCGCGGGTTATCACTAGTGACCACCACAATATCTGACAAACTCGCGGCGATTTCGCCCATTATCGGCCTCTTACCGCGATCACGATCACCACCACAACCAAAGACGGTTATGATCTTGCTTTTAAGATGCCCCGTCTCGCGCACATGATTTAGTAATTTAAGCACCTCGCGAAGAGCTTCTGGTTTATGAGCGTAATCGACAAAAACATGGCGACCCAATGCGTTCGGCACCGGCTGCAAGCGCCCCGGTATGCCTCGAAAGTTCTTGAGCGCCGCAACGCAAGTTTCGAGCGCAGCCCCAGCGGCGACTCCTACGGCCAAAGCCGCGACGGCATTGTAGACATTGTGGCGACCCGCGAGCGGCAACTCAACCTGAACGGCCCCTCTCGAAGTCAAAAGATGAAATCGCGTGAAATCGAAACCCATTTCTTGAATTTGAAACTGAAAATCAGATTTAACTTCGCCAAAACGAATGACATGGACATTGGGCGCAACCTCAGTTTTATTTACCCACTCGTCGTTAGCATTGAGTACGGCAAACACATTTTTCTGAGGGTGCAGGGCCGGAAGCACACGAAAGAGCCGCTCTTTGGCCGCAAAATATTTTTCGATCGTGCTGTGATAGTCAAGATGCTCGCGCGAAAGATTGGTGAAAACGCCAACATCGAATGGGATACCGTCGACTCGGCCCTGCTCGAGGGCGTGGCTTGAGACTTCCATCGCAAGAGCCTTGCCCCCGACGGCGACAAATTCTCTGAGGCGCTTTTGCAACGTCACCGGGTCTGGAGTGGTCAATTCGCTCGGCCAAACTTGTTCGCCGATATGATGATTGACCGTACCGATCACTCCTGTTTTCATTCCGAAAGAATTTAAAATATGCTCGACCAAATAACTGGTACTGGTTTTGCCACTGGTGCCCGTGATGGCCACACAAAATAGTTTCGCGGCCGGGTTGCCATAATATCGCGCCGCCAATTGACTGAGCGCCACTCGAGCATTTTCGACAACTAAGATGGCCCCATTAAAATCAGTCGGCACCCGCTTCGCATCTTCAACCACAACACCGGCGACGTCAGTTTTGCAAACTTCGGCTAGATAATCGTGGCCATCGGCGCGGTCGCCTTTTATCGCGACAAAAACTTGACCCGCTTCGACTTTCTTCGAATCAAAGGTTAGACCAGTGACGTCGCGCATAGCGCTCGCACCCATTTTAAATTGCGAGTAGAGGCTAAAGAGCTGCGAAATTTTCAAATGGCGCTCTCTTGCGACAGAATCATCTTTGCCACATCGACGATAGAGGCACAGACAAAATCGGGAGCTGCATATTGCGACTTTTCGGGTTTTTCAGACGAATTTACTAAAACCGTACGCGCGCCGGCTCGATGCCCAGCCTCAACATCGGTCATCCGGTCGCCAATCATCCAACTTCGACCTAAATCGACGCGATACTCTTGCGCCGCCTGCAAAAGCATACCAGGGTTGGGCTTACGATAAGGGTGATCATGATCTGTGTGGTAGGGGGCATAGTAGAAATCAGCCAAATCAACGCCATGTTCGGCGAACGCGGCTCGCATGCGGCGGTGAATTTCGATCAAATTTTTGGGCTGAACGAGCCCCCGTGGGACACCTGATTGATTGGTGACGACGAAAAATACAAACCCAACATCTCTGAGTGAGCGCAGGGCCTCAAAGACACCCGGCAAATACTCAATTTGATCAGGGTCATTTAAATAAACTTTATCAACTATCAACGTGCCGTCGCGATCAAAGAAGACAGCTCGTGGATGCGGTACGAGATCATTTGGCAGAGTTGAAGCTTTTTTTGCATTCATGGCGTTTTTATTTTTCTGCTCGAGCCCATTGGGTGGTTCGCCTCTATGGTGCGCGAGAGACTTTCAATACTCAAGTGCAAATATTTTTGCGTCGCCACCAACGATTCGTGGCCGAGCAGCTCTTGAAGCACGCGCAAATCGGTTCCGCTTGAGAGAAGATGAGTCGCAAAACTGTGGCGAAGTGCGTGCGGGTGAAGCGGCTTGAGCAGCTGCGCCGAAACCCCGGCGTGCTTGACGATTTCGTAGGCCTTGCGAGTGTCGAGAGCCTCTTCGCCAAACACAAATCGCGTTTTGCCTAGCGAGTTTTTCTGCAATTTTGCGAGCGCATCAACCAACAGTCGCACCAGTGCAACAACTCGCTCTTTACCACCCTTACCATTGACTCGAATCAGACGTTCTTTGAGGTCGACGTCGGCCCACTTAAGGTGGCTCGCCTCACTAACGCGCAAACCCGCCCCGTATAGCAACAAAATGAGCGCGAGATCTCGATCACGCTCGGGCTTCTCGCTCTTTGCAAGGGATTGAACGAGCGCCAGCGCCTCATCAAGCGAGAGAAAATGCGGAACTTTGACCGGCACCCTTGGGCAAACCACCTGCGCCGCCAAATCTTCAGAGATAATTTCTTCGTTCAAAAGCCATTTGAAAAAGCTCTTGAGGCAAGCCGACTTTCGGTTGCGAGAGGCCGGGCTTAGGCCCGCCCAAAGGTTCTGAGCCTTTCGCAGCAAAGTACGCAGAAGTTCGAGTGAAATCGGCGGCCCAAACGGCTTTTGGGGGCCCCATTTTTGGCTTTGGTAAATTATCTTACCTAGGTGCAAAGGCTGTAAAAATTGGTTGATATCGTTGGCATAAGATTTGGATGTTAAGTGACTGGCAGATCGAGCTAGTTCTTGATAATTCAAGTAGTTAGCTGCAGCTTCTGCCAATTTTTGTTCTTTACGTGGTGACATTAATTGGCCCACCAAATGATGAACAAAAGAAAATAAAGTTGCACTGTTTTCAAATGTTTGTTATACAGTGCGTCATGGGAAACACTGCGGCGCATCGCGAAAGCATGAACCGCGTAAAAGAGAGGTTGTACGTATGTCGGAATTTGATAGCTCTTCATTTTTACCGTCTTCTAGCGAACAAAGTCAGACGCTTGTGCCCCAAGCTAAGATTTTAGAGAACAGTCCGATCGTTTACAAATCAGAGATCATGAGACAACTGATGCGTATGGTCGAGCGTGTGGCACCGTCACATGCAACTGTACTCATTCTTGGTGAGTCTGGCACTGGCAAAGAATTGATTGCCCAACAGATCCACAAGAATTCGAATCGCAGAGACAAGCCTTTCGTCGCGATTAACTGCGGCGCACTTCGCGAAACACTCCTTGAATCAGAACTTTTCGGCCATGAGCGCGGTGCTTTCACCGGCGCCTACGCCCGAAAGATCGGTTTAGCTGAAGTTGCAAACGGCGGAACTCTCTTTTTAGACGAGATCGGCGAATTGTCTCCTGGCATTCAATCGAAACTTTTGCGCTTCTTGCAAGAAGGCGAAATTTATCGCGTCGGTGGCAAAGACCCAGTTAAAGTTGATATTCGTTTAGTTTCAGCAACGAACCGCGAACTTGAAAAAGAAGTCGTACGCGGTAACTTTCGCGAAGATCTTTTTTATCGCATCAACACGATTATGGTTCAGACTCCGCCCCTTCGTCGTCGTAAAGAAGACATCGTACTTCTGGTCGAACATTTTCTTGCTACCGGAACAAACGGCATCCTTGGCCGCGGTCGCCAGATGAACGAAGAATCAATGAAAATTATGATGAAGTATGACTGGCCAGGTAACATTCGTGAGTTGCAAAACACTTGCGAGCGTCTACAGATCTTGTCAGACGGCCACATGATCATGCCGAATGATTTGCCTGAGACGATTCGTAACCCTGAGTACAAAGCCATCATCGAAGATTATGACCCAACTCTATCGATTCATGAGCTAGAAAAGCGCTACATCTTGAAGGCTTTGAATTATTTCGAAGGCAACAAGACCCAAGCCGCCAACGCACTCGGGATCACGATTAAGACGCTTTATAACAAGCTTCATGAGTATGGCGAATTTGATAAGTACGCTGTTCATTCTCGAACCAAAGAGTAAAACGTACTGCGTAAAAGGTACGGCATTACTTTTCGTAAAAGTGTCCGGCGATTTTGTTAGATCGCCCGACACGAAAAGTAATGCCTGACTGTCACTGCGGGGTGAGCCCCCATTAGGTTAAATTATTATGAAACGTTTTATTTTTACACTTTTACTTCTCGCCGCGACGACCGCTTCAGCTAAATCGGATGTGGCTCCGAACAAAATAAAAAATCTTAGAGATGTCGTTTCGGAAAATCAAACCACCGTGCTCAAAATGTTCGCAGCCCTCCAAACGAGACAAGCCGATTCTACTGAGCTTGCTTTTGGTTCAATCGAGTGTTCGACGGACGACTTCGAAGAAACCGTGCTAAATGGCAGCTGCGATATTGATGTGATTTCAAGATTCGAAGTTTCCGCAAAGAGCGTGAAAAAATTTATAACTGAAAAAGTCCGCCGCTCAAATACCGTTGTAATTGAAATGTCGCCCATACCAGCGACCCAGATTGCTGTACGTCGCAAACTTCAACAAGTTGAAACGCGTCGAATTACAATTGATGCCTCTCGGCTGGACGAAAATTCACCTTTTCAATTTGAAGTTTCTTTCGTAGAAGGCGACTAAAAGCGAGCGTCAACCACTGGCATATATATGTTGGTGGCACGATCGTAATTTGATTGATCGAGATAGGTCGCGGTAAAAGCAATCACATCCCACCAAGCATGAATAAAAATTGATTCACGAATGCTGTAGCCATTGCGCTGGGTCAGCCAACCAAGATACCAACCGAGAGCCAGCTGCGGCAAGGGCACCGGGTTTTGACTCGAAATGTGAAGGGCCGCAAATGCCGTGGCCTGAGTGGTGTTCGACCAAAAATCACTACCCCACCATTGACGAAGTGACGGCATGAAGGCGCCGCGCAAGAGGCTTTCTTCGGCGACTCCGGCTTGAACTGAAAAGGCGCTGAGGTAACCCGCGTCGGTGGCATCTAAATAATTTGCGGCCATCGGATTGTGTTGAACGGCCAATACCCCGGCGAGCAAACCGGCAAGTGGCAACCAAGTTGTGACTTTGGTTAAGAATTGAAAATGAAGCGGCGCCAAAATCAAATCGAGTGAGGTGTCGTCGTTGGTAATAAATGTATAACCCGTGCCCGACTTTCGATAAACATCAATGATTGAGTGATACGACTGAAAGGCGCTCATGGCACCGGCCATTTCGTACATTTGATCGCCCAATAAAATTTGGCGCTTTACATTATTACGAGATGAAATATCAGCCTGCCCCGGGGTCGTCGCTTTGTCTCGCACAGAAGATGAAAGGCTTAGGCCAAACAATCCATAACCAGCGTAAGTAAACCCCGCCCCATACTGCCCCTGAATTATTTGATCGAACCCCGGCAAGATGAACGAAACTACAGGCATCCAACCATTGCGCGCCCGACCTGGCTCGGTTGGATATTTATTTTCGAACGACGATAGATAACCTCCGCTCGAGGCGACCGGTGACGAATCATTGAGCGGGTCATCTAATGGGTCACCCTCGTCTGACGGTTCGCTCTGCGCAAAGGCGCTCAACGCGACAAAAAAAATAAAGAACCCAATTATTTTGGTGATCATTTATTGGCCCAAATAGACGCGCACTGTTTTATTGGGCGGCAAGGGCTCGCCAGGGGGCGGAAAGGTCAAAGACACAACCCCACGACCTGAAGTCTCAACACGAATCGGCGTGCCCCGCACGCGATTAAAAACTTCACGAAGGGTGAGCCCATTGAAATTCGGAGTTAAATTTTGTTCATCGTCAGTTAAAACTCGCGCCATCTCTCTAATCTTGGCTATAGATTTCTCACGCGTAACCGACTCAGTTTCAGGCGGTTTATTTTTAATCACGCTCTTGTCGGTTAAAATAACTGGCGCAAGACCCGCCTGGCGAACGGCGTAGCTCGCAATTTTCGCAAACAACGGTGCGGCTACTTCTGACCCGTAATACTGATTGCGTGGGTTATCGATCGCAACATAGATCACATACTTTGGGTCGTTAGCTGGTATGAACCCAGCAAAACTAGAGATGTACTGGCCCTTGGCATAACCGTGACCAACTTGAATTTTTTGTGCGGTGCCCGTTTTACCAGCGACTGGGTAACCCGCGACGCGAGCTGAAAATCCTGTACCCGCTTCGGAGGTCACCGCGTTCAACATGATTCGCATGGTGGCCGCCTGTTCAGGAGTCAACACGCGACGGATATCGCGAGGTGAGAATTCTTTGCGCTCACCAAGCTCTTGATTGCTCATCGACTTTACGAGGTAAGGGGCGCGCAACACCCCGCCATTGGCAATCGCCGCGTAAGCTGCAGCAATTTGCAGTGGAGTCACCGTTAGGCCATGGCCAAATGAAATATTCGATAGCAAGTGGTGACGCCATGGCGTGGCCTGAAGGACCCCACGTGATTCACCCGGCAAATCAATGCCCAGACGATCACCTAAACCAAAATCTGAAAATATTTTTCGCACGCGCTCGTCGCCCAATTCGAAAGCGATTTTAGTGACGCCAATATTAGACGAGTGCATTAGAATTTCAGTGGTGGTAAGAAAACCAAAGTGATGGTGGGCATCGGCCTCATGAATAATACGATCATCAACCTTAAACTCACCGTTCTCACAGAAATATTTTTTATTGGGCTTTGTCGTGTCTTCACGAAGTGCCCCGGCGATTAGCAAAGTCTTAATCGTGCTGCCGGGCTCAAAGGCATCAGTGACAACTCGATTGCGCAATGAACTCGGCGCAAAGTCATGAGCGTGGTTGGGGTCATAGGTGGGCGCGTTTGCCATAGCGAGCACTTCTGAAGTTTGAGCGTCGAGAATGACCCCGATAGCCGATTCGGCCAAATGATGCGTGACCGCGTCAGCCAAATCTTTTTCGAGTTTGTATTGAAGGTCGGCATCGATGGTCAGTTGCAAGTCGTAACCCGCGGGTACATCGGTAAATATTCGCCCCTCTTCGAGCAACGGCCGACCGCGAGCATCGCGCTCGATTTTTACTTTACGATTTTGACCTTTAAGAATTGAGTCATATTTTAATTCGACGCCCTCAAGGCCGCCGCCCTCTTCGCCAACAAAACCCAGAGACTGCGAAAGCAGGTGTTCGTTCGGGTAAACGCGCAAAGATTCTTCGACAGTACCAAGACCGCGAATTTTCAACTCTCTCAGCTCATCAGAAAGATCTTTTGAAATATGTCGCTTGACCCAGGCAAAATGCTTTTCGTCGTTTCTAATTTTATCATAAATATGCGAAGCCGAGAGGCCCAGCTTACGAGCCAAAATTCGACTGACGGCCTTCGGCCTCTCAATTTCGCTCGGGTCGGCAAAAACCGAATAGCTCGGCACTGTCACGGCTAAATCTTTACCGCGCCGATCGGTAATAAGCCCCCGCCGCGCCGGCAATTCGACAAGAGCTCGGTATTGGCGTTTTTCTAGATCAGCCAAGCGCGAGTTAGGCAAAATTTGAAGTTGGGCTGCACGCAGAATTACCAACGACCAAGCCGCCAGTGAGATTATAAAAATAATGATAAGTCTCGAGTTCTGCTTCTTCATCTTCTATTGCTGAGAGCTACTGCCGAAGCGCAATTTTTTCGCCCGACATGTGTATAATTTGACCGGCCTTCACTTCATTGAGAGTCAATTTAGTGACTGCGAATTCGCGAACGTGCTCGGGGCGCATAATGCGAGAGTAACGCATTGTTTTTAGGCGCTGCTGATCTTCAAGCTTTTTGAAGGCGCGCGTTTGCTTGAGCACAACGTACCCCATGCGGCGAGTTTCCATCTGCAAAAATACTAATGTAAAGAGTGCGATGATAACGATCGAGACACTCAACAGTGGCAAAAGTTGATTTAATTGATTGCGACTCATAAAACCCCTTCAAGAACCCGCATTTTGGCACTTCGCGCGCGCGGATTCGATTTTTTTTCTTCCCAAGTCGCTTGCACGACTTTTTTATTTATCAATGCCGCCGCCCCCGCGTCGGCCAAAGCCCGAAATGCCACCTTTACAATTCTATCTTCAAGAGAATGAAATGTAATCACGAAAAGACGGCCGCCTTTAACTAAGGCGCGCGAGAAATCGGGCAGTACTTTTTCAATTCTTTTTAATTCAGAGTTGACCGCAATTCTCAGCGCCATGAAGTAATTGGTGGCCGGGTGATAGCCCTTCTGCCGCCAACCGTCGGCCCCCTCAATTAACTTGGCGAGATCACTTGTGGTTTCGAAAGCCTTTTCGCGCCGAACCTCGCAGATTCTTTTACTCACTCGAAAGGGGCTGCGAACTTCGCCCAACTCGTGAAAGACGTCGTTCAAATCTTGTTCTGTCCAAGTGTTAACGATTGTCGCCGCCGTTAGCTCGGCCGATTGATCCATGCGCATGTCGAGCGGGCCGTTGTGATAAAAACTAAACCCTCTACGACCTTCGTCGAGTTGGGGCGAACTAACGCCAAGATCGAGCAGGCCACCGATAATTTTTTGGCCAGCAAGTTCGGCTGCGAAATCGCTAAAGTTCGCTCGACGTAGGTCGAGGCGACCGGCCCTAACCTCGTCAGCAAATTGTTCGCGGCCATAAACAATGGCCTCTTCGTCGCAGTCGAGGCCCATCACACGCCAGTTCTTTTTAAAATCAAGAATCGCGCGCGTGTGCCCGCCCCGACCAAAAGTGCCATCTAGAAAAAGAAAGGGTTCATCGGGCAGCGGCGCTAACATTTCGAGAAAGGGCGTTAATAGCACCGGGGTGTGAAGGGCGGTCCGTTTCATTTTTTATTTCTCTTTATCGGAGTGTTAAGAGAACCATTCGTAGAGGTTTCGTCCAAATCTGAAATCACCGAGAGCACCTGATCGAAGCGGTTGGCGATCTCGCCGAAAAGTTTATTCCATTTTTTACTATTCCAAATTTCAATTTTAGAATCCATGCCCACCATCACGGCGTCACCCTCGAGCTGGGCATACTCACGCAGGTGCTGAGGCACTAATATACGCGATTGGCTGTCGAGCTCGATGACCTCGCCGCTCGAGAGATAGAACCGGCGAAAGGCTTGAACCTCTGATTTCAATTGAGGCAATCGCGAAATTTTAGCTTCGAGCTTTTGCCATTCTGAGAGAGCATAAAAATCAAGAAATTTTTCACTACCGTAAACCGAGTTCGTTACCACGATTTGATTTTGTTTTTTCAATACGCCGGCAAATGAAGAGGGCAGATGAATGCGCCCTTTTGGGTCGATCTTGATGTGTGCGCGACCTTGAAAACCGGTCATCCTAACCTGCCTTCTCAAACAAAAAAAACGAAGCCCATCCATGGGCTTCTGAAAAAAAGTGGAATCTGGGCCTTGCGAGCTTAATTCCACTATTTTCCACTAATTTCCACTTTACCATATGACTCGCATGCGTCAAGATATGAAATAAAGGTGGGGCAAGAGGTTGCGGACAATATGATGCATGAATGCCCGAAGTGCGGGTTTGTTCAGCCAAAAGACAAGTACTGCGCCAATTGCGGTCTCGATATCGAGTCGTATAAGCCAGTTCCAGACTCGCTGTTCGTTCGGTTATCGAAGAACACGGGCCTGCAGATTGCTATTGTCATTTTGATCGTAATCGCCATGGCTATCGCCATCTTTATTTCGCAAAGAGACCGCATCGCCCAGCATTTAGCCAACGCAATACCTTCGATGAAGCGCTCAATGCCGACCTCTGATTCTTCGAAAAGCCAAGACTCGCCAACGCCCACCATCACCGCCGCTTTGCGCCCCGAGCCGCCCAACGCCCCGCCTGTCGCGGCCTCGCCGAAAAGCCGCTCCGCCTTAAATGTTGTCTCTTCTGATGTGCGAAAGTTCAAAGACCTTAGTGTTGCATTTTATGAAGTTTCTAAAGCTGGAGTGGCCCAACTCGCAACCGATGGCCAAATCTTAAATGAAACCCAACAGACAAAATCGTTTTTACTTCATGTCCCTGATGCCATCGCCAAGATTAAAGAGATCGACCCCGAGGCGCGAAGCCATGGCGAACCCCATATCGAGGCGTTTTTAGTAGGCACTCCGTTTAATTTAGACTTCACCCACATGGGCGGCAAACGAACCCCCGAAGCCGTTGGCCTCAGTTTGGTGCTCAATCCGACCGCCATGACCGATGGCGTCTGGGATTTCACAGTTGAAGCCAATATAAATTTGAAAAATGAAACCGGCGGGTCGCTTCTCTCCACTGCCATTAATGGCAGCTATTCGATACCACCCAAGTCAGCGTTGCTTTTGGCAGGTTTCTTACCTCATCAAAAGATCTTAAAAGACGACCTCTGGAGCTTTAATGGGTCGCCATTGATGATATATGAGTCCCCAGACTTTATTAACGGCCTGACGGAATTCGTCATAGTCATCCAGCCTAAATAAAAAACTTGCTCAGACCTTAACCGACTGCTTTGATTTTGTCGCTAACACGAGTCTAACGGAGGGGGAGAAAATGGTCGATTATTCGGCAATGGGTTTGCATCGCCACGGGCAGATTGAAGTCATCTGCGGTTGCATGTTTAGTGGTAAAACCGAAGCCCTCATCACTCAAATTCGAAGAGCCGAAATCGCTCGTTTGCGCTTTCAGGTTTTTAAACCCGAAATTGACACGCGCTACTCGACCGACTCTGTAGCTTCACATAATAAATCAAAGTTTCCGGCCGTAAATGTCAAAAGTGCGCGCGAAATTATGGCCAAAGTGGCGCCCTTTACCGAAGTCGTCGGCATTGATGAGGTGCAGTTTTTTGATGATGAAATCGTAAAGGTCGCGACCGAACTCGCCTCGAGTGGTCGTCGCGTTTTGGTCGCAGGCCTCGATACCGATTGGAAGGGGCTGCCGTTTGGGCCGATGCCGCAGCTTTTGGCAGTGGCCGATGCTATTCATAAGCAGTACGCCATTTGCATGGTTTGCGGGGCGCCTGCAACCCGCACCCAGCGGATTGTGCCGACAGAGTCGCAGTTTCTCTTGGGCTCGACAGATTCATACGAAGCACGCTGTCGCCGCCACTTTGACCCCGAATTTGTGACGCGAATCAAGATGACGCATGAAAAAGCCACGAATCAAGAGGCCACTCACTTTGCGCAGGCATAAACCCTACAAAAACCTTGATTTTATCGGGGTTTTAAAAGAAACCTGTTTAATAATATGAAAAACGATCTCGATAACCTGCAGCTGAAGACCATAATTACTGAAAAAGAAATTCAGAAACGCATTAAAGAAATTGCCACTGCGTTGACGGATAAATTTCAAAAAAAATCGCTCGTCGCGGTTTGCGTTTTGAAAGGTTCGTTTATTTTTTTCTCAGATCTTATTCGCCAAATTGATTGCGACATGACTTGCGAGTTTATTGGTCTGTCGAGCTACCAAAATCACCATCAATCTTCTGGTGAAGTTAAAATGACTCTCGATCTGAATACCGCCATCGAAGGCAAGCATGTTTTGTTAGTTGAAGACATCATCGACACCGGCCTCACGATGAACTACCTGCAAGAAATTTTGCAACCGCGAAAACCCAAGAGCATTACGACAGTCACTCTGCTGCACAAACCAGACGCTAAGAAGGTCGATTGCAAAATTGATCAGGTCGGTTTTAAAATCCCGAATGACTTTGTGGTCGGCTATGGCCTCGACTATCAGAACTACTATCGCCACTTGCCGTATATCGCTCGTGTCGAGAATCTTAACTAAAATTATAGCCTAAACTTAGGTACATTTTTGGCCGCCGCCGTTACCGCTCGCCAGCTCTAGCTGTTATCCTATTTCAATCTTAAGACTCAAATCAAATAAACGGAGGTTTGTTATGTGGCAGGCACAAGTATGGGTGAAGTGGAATGAAAATGCCCCTCAAAACGGTAACTGGAATTGGCTAAAAGATTGGAAAGAGGTTCAGACCGCTTGGTCTGTCATGGGCGATTGGGACATGCTTTTAACTATCAAAGCTGAGACCCCCGCCGACGTTGAGAGTTTTATCTGGAACAAACTTCGCAAAAAGAACTGGGTGGCTTCGACCCACACGACGTGGGCCAATCAAGTTTGGGAAAACCCAAAATGGGATTGGAAGAAAGAAGCCTAAACTGGCTTTCTCTTGGCCAAAATTTGCCCGACATTTCTCACCGGCAAACTGTAATGACCTTCACCCGAAACGATATTGAGTCGGGAGCCCGCAAGGGCCTCCGACAAACTACGCGCCATCGCCGCTGGTACAATTTTATCTTGGTCACCGTGCCAAATATCAACTGGGCCGGCGTATTGACCTAAGTCAGCATTCCATTTTGAGGTCAGCACCCGCGCATCACGCTTCGGGCCACGACCGTTTTGCATCAGGGCCTCATTCAGCCCTTGCACGACCATGCTCTTGGCCTTTGGGTGACTCATAAACTCTTGGTCAGGCCTCGAGGCCGGCAGAAAACGACCCATCATTTTTGTACGTCGCTGAAGCGGCATAGTTCGAACGCGCTTAAGAATACGCTCGGGGACAAAGGGCAACATTCTGAGCGCGGCTTTAGACTTCCAACCCATTATTCGTTTAAAGCCAACGCCCGACATGGGCCCAAGACCGCTGATGATGGTCACTCGACTCACCAGTTCGGGGTGACTGCGCACAAACGAAAAAAGAAAAGGCGTACCGCCGCTTACAGATACGACTTCGCACTGGCTCCAGCCCAACGACGCTAACAAACCCTTTGAAATTTTCGAAGTCAGTTTGCACTGCGGCTCTTTATTGAAATGCGAACCGTTGTAACCTGGGCGATCAAAACAAACGATTTCAAGATCATAGATAGCAACATGCGGTCGAATAAAATCGATCTGTACGCTCGACCCCGGAAAGCCGTGATAAAAAAGAATCTTTCGAGATCCATTTCCGAAACGGCGGTATGAAACCGGTCGACCATCGATTTCGACCGTATGAAAGTTCGCTTCAAGCTGTTGCATAGGGGTAAGCTATAGCAATAGGACGGGCTGGTCACAAGCGACTTACCCCGAGAACGACGCAGGGCCTTTACTTTTTACTAGGCGGGACCATCAATTTCTGCCCCGGGTGCAGGGCGCGCGGGTTGTCGATGCCGTTCATCTCGGTTAGTGCCACGATGCTAACGCCGAGCTCACGCGCGATCTGGCCCAACGTTTCACCTGGCGCAATGACGTAGTACTGCACGCTAGCTTCGCCATCCCCACCAGCCGCTACAACCGTGCCTGCAGCTAGGCCCGTGTTCGCAGCGCCGACGGAGCTCGACACACTGGCCACCGCTTTGGTCGCCGCCGGCAAATTCTCTAGATCTTTCTTTGCAATTTCAAACTGCGGGGTCGGCACACGCACGAAATCTTTGGCGCCTAACTGCGCATAGCCCAGCCAAAAAACTCGAGCCAGATGCGGGTTCAGCTCTTTGGCTTTTTCAACATCGCCACCGAACCACTTTTCTAAAACTTTATGACTCACCGAACGCGTGAGCTTAATTTCTCTGGCATCCATCGGGGCATCCCAATACACCGGCCCAAAATATTTTGTCGCCTGCTTTTCAACCTCGAGGGCGGCCAAGAAACAAGAAAAGAAATTAGCCGAGGCAAAACCGAAGCGGCCGCGACGTTCGTCAACAAGGTCTGTGATGTCGTCGGTTTCAAACTTGCGAATCATGCGCTGCACGCCCACCGGCCCGTGATTGTAACCGGTGATCGCCAGCGACCACTTGCTGAGCATTTCAAAGTTCAGCCGAAAAAGTCGAGCTGCCGCTTCGGTGGCCCGAATCGGGTCATTGCGTTCATCCACCGCATAGTGAATGCGCAAAAATTTTCGACCCGTGTAACGCATAAATTGCCAAACTCCGCTCGCCCCAACTCTCGAACGCGCCTTCACGTTGAATGAGCTTTCGACAAACGGAAGTCGCGTCAACTCGCGGGGCATGCCGGCTTCTTTAAAAACACGCTCCATCTCTGGCAGATAGCGACCTGAATAATAAATGCCTTGTATAAACCGATCGCGCTGCCCGAGCTGAAATCGCAGACGCTTTCGTTCGGTCGCTTTTTTAAAACGATGGGGCTCGGTGATTTCATTAAACAATGTCCAAATACGAAGATCTTCACCCTCGAGCTTCGGTATAACCTGAGTTTTCTGAAATTCGGTATCAAACTTATCAAGCTTCAGCAGGCGCTCGCGAATGTCTTTTTTTCGGGCCTCAAGAAAATGCTTTCGCTCTCTACGACTCGTCTCGCGCTTAAAATCGACTTTTTCATAAATCACCGAAACTAACTGGCTGTCGTGAAGAAGCCCTTGGTCGGTGGTGTAACGAGTGTAGACGTCCTTCCAAAAATTAACCCGCGCTTCTAGTTTTTTCGGCACGTCAAACGCCGTGGCCGACCAACCGAGCGCGCCATCTTGGGCACTGAAATTAGGCGCCTGCCAGGGGCGTCGTTCTTTAATTTCAATTTTCGGGGCCGCTTCGACGGCTGTTTCGGTTTGATTAACAACGCTTTCGTCTTTTACTTTTTCGGCGACATCATCTTTTTCATCTTCTTCGGTGTCAGCGGGCACCGAATTTTCTTGTTCGTTGAGGATTTTTGGCTCGCTCCAGCCATGAGCAACCCGCGCAAAACCAAATGCCACTGTGACCGTTGCCACCACCGAGAGCCCTAATTTGATCTTCGACTTAGTCATTCTTTTTGATCAGCCTTTTGTAAGTCGTAAATTAATTTATCGAAAAGTTCTTGAGCCTTATAAGACTCGTCGGCGTTGCCATTGTAAAGAAACGCAAAAGTGTAAACCTGGCCGCTTTTGCCGCCGACGTAACCGGCAAGCCCGGTGACCCCGGCTAAGTGACCGGTTTTCGCTCGCACGGCACCAACAGTGTCGGTCTGATGAGACCGCTTACGAAGAGTGCCATCTACGCCGCCAATAGGCAGCGCCGTTAAATATTCGGGCCAGAATTCAAAATGTCGTTCGCCGTATTGAAGTATCGTTAACAAATCACGCGGGCGAAAACTATTTTTACGAGAAAGCCCCGATGGGTTCTCATAGTCGATATCTTTTAGACCCACTTGTTTCAAAAATTCTCGAACAACTTGCGTGCCCTTCTCCATGGTGCCAGGTCGACCTTTGACGAAAGCGCCCAAGCCTTTGGTTAAAATTTCGGCGACGTAATTATTTGACCATTTCATCATGGTGTTGACGAGCTCGCCGACAGGCCGGCTCTTGCTGGTCGCTAGCACGTTTGCTTTTGACGACGTTACTCCGGTTCGAATCTCACCAGTGACCGTAACACCTCTTTGTTTTAGAAAGCCCTTAAGATTGTGCCCAGCCCAAATATCAGGTTGGGTGATGCTTTTGTAGGCCACAAATTCGTTCGCTCCCAGGGCGATCGTGCCGGTTACCAATACCGTTTCTTGGTCGTCATTTTTTAAGCCACCGCTGCTTTTGCCAATATTTTCGTTTGTGATTTCAATCTTGGTGGGGCCCGACTTAACCGTTTTCGCTTTGTTTATAACTCTAATATAGTCATTCACAGGGTCGGCAAAAACCATCGGCGCTTCACCGGTTTTTTTAGCTGGTCGAACAAAAACGCTAACGGCACTCCAGTTCATCGTCATTGCACCAACGGGCGAATCATAGGCGCGATCGACGGCCGTTTGATCACGACTCGGGTCGCGACGAACCGAATCGAAATACGAATCATCAACGACGATATCACCCTTTACTTCTTTAATGCCGGTGCGAACGAACTCATTGACCAGAAACCACATTGACTCAGAAACAAACCCCGCATCACCCGAGCCACGCAAATAGATCGGGCCATTGTAGCTTTCGCCACTCGGCTCGCTATCGCCTAAAATTTCAGTTAGAAATTGGTGCCCCACCGGAAATTTTTGTAAAACCGCAGCTGCCGTAAATATTTTCGTAAGTGACGCCGGGGTCATAGCCTGATCGGCGTTGAGCTCGGCTAAAGTTTCGGTGGCATCACGAGCAATTACCAGGCCTAGTTTTTTTTCGGAGATATGCGACGCACGTACAATTTCGTCGAAACGCTTTTGCCACGGCAGTTTTGCACCGGCCTCTGCCGCCAAAGATCGCTGCGACAGCGCTGAAATTGCGATGCAAAAAAAGCCAACAACTAGACCAAAGAGATAAGATCTTCTCATAGCCAATATTGTAATTGATCGTTAGTATTGATCAATGACGAAACGCGACTGGTATTTAAATTTAGCAATTGTTTTTAGTATCTGGGCCGTCGACGCCGCTACAAAGTGGCTTGCCGCCGAATATATCAGGGGTATTTCGTTTTTTGGCCCGTTTGGGGTCGTGTTGCATTTTAACCCCGGCGCAATGCTTGGCGCATTTTCAACACTCCCCCCCATATTGCGAGTGGTTTCACTTTCGACCGGCGGCGCCTTTTTGGTATTTATCTACCTTGCCATCCAATATTTGATCCCTTCAAATGTGAACGTATTGAGATTTGGCATGTCGATTTTGTTGGGCGGTATTCTTGGTAATGTCACCGATCGAATTTTACGCGGGTCGGTTACTGATTTTTTGCTTATAGGTTCGCCGTCGCACTGGACCACTCCCGCTTTTAACGTCGCCGATATGGTGCAGTGGGTTGGTTACGGGATGATTGTCTACAGCTTGATTCGCGACGGAAATTTGTTTTGGCCCGAATACAATATTCGCCGTCGCCTTTGGGTGAACCCCAGTTTTCAGGTGAAATACATTGGTATGCTTATGGCAATGGGCTTTGGTTTCGTTATTATTAGCGGAACTTTCTTTTACACTTATCTTAAAGTCACAATTGATGCTCTCGTTGTGGGTTCCGCGCCCGAAGTGGAGCATCGCTTTCTTTCGCCATTTTTCATTACCTTTTCAATTATTGCCTCAGGCTTTGTCATGATCTTAGTTATTGTAGGTCGCATTCTATCGCATCGAATGGCTGGGCCGCTTTATGCATTTGAAAAGTTTTTAGAAGACCTTTTGAATGGTAAAACGCGAGAGCTCAAATTGCGAGCTGGGGATGACTTTCAACACCTCGAAGAGCTCTCGATTCGATTGCGTAAACAGTTTGAATCGAAGGGCATCTTACCTGAAGGCGTCGACACGCCCGATGCCCGCTCACAGTCGCGCGGCTGATATTTTTTTTAAAAAATAGCGTTTCGGGATCGGCTCGCCCTCTTCTTGGGCGACTAGAAAATCGCCCCCGCCCTCAGCATTTATAATTGCCGCGCGCTCAATCGGCGTGCGCACAAGCCCAATGGGCTTTACGGTGCGCGCCTGCCCGGGGCGTGAGCCGCCCTCGTAGACAATCTGCACGTCTTCGCGGGTCTCAAGAGCCTTTAAGAGCACGCTAAACACTGAGCTTTTGCGCAATTGCTGGGTCGAAAACTGCAGCCACTCGAGGCGAGTCGTTTGGTAATCTAATATTTCTTGAATCGTTTTTTCGGGCCCAACTTTCTCAAAAACCTTAAGCGCGACCTCAAGGCAAGCCCGCGCATCATCAAGGGCTCGGTGCGCCTGGCCCTGTGGCAATTTGAAAAAGCCTATCAATGTTTGCAATCGATGATTCGCCGCTTGCGGAAAGGCTCTTCGCGATAAAATACTCGAACAAAAAGCAGGCGCCACCGGCAAAGCGAGACCCGCTTTTTCAAATTCATGCGCCATAAAACCAAGGTCAAAGGGCGCATGGTGGGCGATAACAAACCCGTCATCTACAAAAGTTCTGAATTTCTTTATTATCTCTGAAATTTTGGGCGCGCCGACTAACATTTCATTTGTGATATGGTGAATATTAATAACTTCGGCCGACATGGGCCGCGACACCGCAACCAGAGTTTGAAATTCGTCGACTATTTTACCGCCGCGCCATTTGACAGCGGCGATCTCGCAGACCTCAGACTCGAGCGGGTATTTGCCAGAGGTTTCGATGTCGAAAGCGATGAGCGTCGACTCACCCCATGTGGCATTGCGATTTATCATTTGTTGTTCTTGTTTTCTCGGCCTTCGGCTTTGCGGGTCAGTTTATCGACAAAGTTATCATACACTTTGTCGTCTGAACCTTCGCTAGCCGTTGATCTTTCGGCAGTTTCGTCTTCGCTCTTGGCGGCTTCTTTTTGGGCAACTCTTTCGTTGGCTTTTGCTGTAGCGGCCTCGGCTCTAGCTTCTTTTTTTGACTGCGGCTTGTCTTTCTGTTTGATTCTAAACTTAATATAACCGCGGGTGTCGCGCTTACCCTCGAGGGCGCCGATTTTCTCAACTGTGATTTTGCCAAAAATATCGACACCTTCGTTTTTCATGCCCTGCTCGACCTTGCTCGATACAAGATCAAGGCGGCCGTCGGCAATATTTTTGGTTTCTTGCCCTTTACGACCGTCACGGTATGGCAATTCAGAATTGACAAATATATCGGCGTCTCTCAAGCCCTCGACTAGACTGCGAACATGCTCCATCGCCGCAACAAACTGTGGTTTTGTCTCGTAGCTATTGTGTTTAAAGATGGTTTCGGCGGGTATGTCGAATGTCACTTCGTCGCTATCAATATTAATGTTCTCCGCAAAGTCGCCCATCTTATCGAGCATATAAGCCGACTGGATTTTCTTAAGACCCATATCGAGAACATTGGGCTTTTTGTCGACCGGAGTAATAAAGTCTTCGAGCGCCTTCAGGGGCTGATTCATAAGGTCGAGAAACAATTTTTCAAGAGTTAACTCGACTCCGTAATTTGAGAAGTTGTATTCGATGATAGAGGGGGTTGAAAAGTAGTCGGTTACGCTCTTCTTGACCTCTTCGCTTTGATTTACCAGCCACATCACAAGAAAGAATGCCATCATAGCTGTCATAAAGTCGGCAAAAGCGACCTTCCACGAACCGCCATGGCCGCCGGCGGCAGCAATGGTGATTTTCTTTATGACAATTGTCTGTTTCTTCTCGTTGGCTGCCATTTATTCCTTAAGCGGCTTTTTTGCCTTCTTTAGTCGCGGCGTCCATTTCTTCAAATGTCGGTCTTTCAGTCGGGTAAATACTTCGTCGCGCAAATTCAACACAAACAAGCGGAGGCGCCCCACGCTGCAAAGCCACCATCGCAGCTTTGATTACCGAAAGAAAGCGACCCACGTCTTCAATGTCGTTTTTGATTTTACCGGCGATCGGGCCAATAAACCCGTAACACATCAAAACCCCAAGAAATGTTCCGATCAAGGCGGCACCGACCAACTCACCGATCTTCTCAACCCCGGCGGTCAAGTAACTCATTGTGTGCACAACCCCCAAAACTGCGGCCACGATGCCTAGACCCGGCAAACCGTCGGCTACGTTCTGAAGTGCATGCTGAGCCTTGTGCTCTTCTTCGTGCATGACCTTAATGTCAGTGTCTAAAAGATCATCAACATCATACTGAGAGAGATCGGCAGACAAAGTGATCTTCATGGTGTCGCAAAGAAACTCAACAGCGTGGTGGTTCTTCAAAAAACTTGGATAATTCTTAAAGATCTCAGAACTGTTCGGTTCTTCGATATGTTTTTCAACCGCTTGCGGGCCATCTTTACGAAAAATCTGAAACAATTGAAATAGCATCTGAAGAAGCTCGAGAAAGTCTTTCTTGGTAGCACCCTTGCTGAAAAGGGCATGGATCGACATTTTCACAACGGCCTTAATCGTCGACATCGGGCTTGAAATGATAAAGCCACCGATTGAAGCGCCGCCGATGATCATAAATTCGAACGGCTGCCAAACAACATGCATGTGACCGCCGTTGAGCATATAGCCCCCGAACACGCACACGATTACTATGATTATACCGACTACGCCCATATAACACCTCGTCATAGGTTCTATCGGTAGTTCGGTTTGATGGATGTAGTGAAATTTGCTACCATTTATGCTGAATAAGACTGAAGTCTAGTGCAAGCTAGCAGAGCAGTTGATATCGAAATTTCATCGAGGCGGCCATGGCAGCAGTAGGCATTCAAAAAACAACTCGCACTCTCGACCTAGGTCAGGTGTTTACTCGACTTGGGGCCGTAACGTTTTTGGCTTTGAGTCTGGTGGGCCAGACCTTGGTCGCGGCCGACCTCACTGACCCCTCGAAGCTTGATCCGGTAAAGATTACCGCTGTTGAATTAAAACCCGCACTACCAAAGGCTGGCGAATCGGTCGAGGTTCGATTAAAAATTAAAATCGCCCCCGGCTTTCACGCCTACGTCGAACAATACCGCCTCGTTTTGAAGTCACCTGAAAATTTTAATCTCAGTGGTTTCGAGGTTCAGCCGACGATTAAATTTCAAGACCCCATGACCCATCGTGAAAAAGTAGGGACCGAAAACTACGCCGAGATGGTGAGTCTTCTCGAAGTACCGAAAAACTCAAATTCAGGCGCTCGCCTTCTCGAATTCGAACTCACCTACCAAGCCTGCGGCAAAGACTTTTGTTTGTTTCCGAAAAAAATAACCACTACCGCCGAGTTGCAAGTAGCCGGCACCGGCGACGATATTTTTATTCAAGCTCTAAACAAAGGTTGGCTCTACGCCCTGATCGCGGTGTTTTTTGCCGGAGTCGTCACAAGTCTCACCCCATGCATCTTTCCGATGATACCAATCACACTCGCCATTCTTGGCACGACCGACCATTCGCACTCTAAGCGGCGAGCGTTCACGATCAGTGCTTTTTATGTTCTTGGCATCGCCACAACCTACTCGATTCTCGGTGTTGTAGCGGCGAAAACAGGTTCGCTTTTTGGCGCGTTCTTAGGCTCACCGCTCGTCGTCGGTTTCGTTGCCATTCTTTTTGTACTCATGGGTTTAAGTATGTACGGCCTTTTTGAAATTCAAATGCCGCAATTTATCACTCGTCGGCTGACCCACGGGCATCACAAAGATAAACCAAAAGGCTACATCGGAGCGTTCGGCTCGGGCCTGGTCGCCGGAGTAGTCGCCAGCCCATGCGTGGGCCCGGTTCTGATAAGTGTCCTGGCCTACGTGGCGCAAACTCAAAACGTACTGCTTGGTTTCTCTTTGCTTTTTACTTTTGCCTTGGGCCTCGGCCAACTTTTTTTGGTGATCGGCACCTATCATAATTTTTGGCACAAAATGCCGCGCTCAGGCCCATGGCTCGAGCAAGTGAAATTTTTGTTCGGCACCATCATGATCGCCATGGCCTTTTATTATATTTACCCCGTCACCCACGGGCACATTTTTGACGGCCTGCTCGCCATTGGGCTTCTCGTTTTTGCAGTATTCTTTGGCGCTTTTCGCACCCGCAATGTGGCGCACACCAAGTGGCAAAAAAGCCACCAGGCCGCGATGCGAATGGTTTTTGTTTTTGGTCTACTCTACGCCGCAAAAGCCCTAGTGCCTGACCACATAATGAATCAATTCTTACGATCACCGAGCGCACCCGAGCACGAAGTAAGATCTGATAGCCCCGAATGGTTTCGCTATTCAGAAGAACTCTTAAAAAAAGCTGCGGCCGAAGGTCGCCCCGTCATTCTTGATTTCAAAGCCGACTGGTGTCTTTCGTGCAAAGAGCTCGATGTAAAAACATTCAGCGACGCCGCCGTTTTGGCCTACGGCAAAAAATTTCTTTGGCTTGAATTTGACGCCACCTCATCATCACCTGAACTTGAAACCCTGCGCGCGCGATACCAAATTGGCGGTCTACCTTTTATTGCCATTTTCGACTCGCACGGCGAGTGGCGACGTGATCTAACACTCTTGGGCTTTGAGCCACCTGAGTTATTTATGAAAAGAATGCGAAGCGCGGTCGAGGCCAATAAATAGTCTAACGTGCCTAGCGCTTCAAGCCGCGAATTTCACGTAAAACTTCGTCGTAGGTTGAGTGATAGGTCATGAGCTTGATCTCTTGCTCGGTCGTGACCTTCTGCAAGTGTTGAAAGCGCATTTCAAAAGTATTCACAATTTGATTATGCCGATCGATCATCTCTTGAGTTTTTGAATCCATCATACGACGTTCGTTTAATTTCGAGCTCAGATTGGCTGTTTGCTTTGAGAAATTTTCAGCCATATTCTTCATTTGCTCGCCCAAAGCTTTCTGGCTGGTGTTCAGCTGTTGAATCTTTTGCTCCATCAGCTGGGCCCAACGATCGAGCTTTTGGTTCACGATTTCGATCTGCGATTCGATCTCACTGACCTTACGTTGTTGGATGCCGGCGCCATCAACTTTGACGATTGGGGCTTCGTGATGACCAAAAAGTTGCGGATTCAAGCTGCGTGACATGTAAGACTCCTGATAAAAAGCTCTAACGACACTATTTTGGCACTTTTTTCTGGACTGTAAACAGAATTTCTCTCTATCGTCAGAGTATGGCACAAGTAAATGGTTCTTCTCAGCAATCTTCTCAACAAATTTCTCAACCGTCAGCACAGCCGACTTCGCCGGCGACCACCCACCTGACCGGTCACCCCGACGGGCATTTAATCGTTGGTGATCTGGCGCAACAGTTCTTATCTCTCGAGCCACAGAAGAACCCCGCGCGCTTGGCGTTTTATCACTACTTAAAAAATCTGTTGCCCCTACAAAACGTCTTTACCCAAGATATGCTTGATGGTTTTTATGATCGCACCCTGATGCTTCAGTATTGGCAAAGTAATCGCATTCAATTGGGCGAGACGCTGCGCTCGGATTTAATCGCCATTGCGGCCCGCAGGTCGCTTTCTTTTGACCCAGAACAGGTTTTACATGCCTGCGATCTGCAGGTTATAACCCTTGATCAGCCGCGCGACTTTCAGGCCCTACTCGGTAAAATTGTAAAAAAATTCGAACAATCTGGGGATAAAATACGCTCTTTCTCTCTCGAAAAAGAGTTTCGCTCGCATGCCCCCCTCGAAGAATTGATGATTCGACTGCAAAAAACCGGGCGGCTAATTGTTGAAGCTTACAGCAATATTGCGATTTTACTCGAAGGCGAACCCCATCTTGTACGACCCCACACACGCCTTATTTACAATGCTGAGCTTGACTTAGAGCCGAAGGTCGATCAAATTCTGGCCACATCACTCATGCGAGTCGCAAGATTTGAAAAGTGGGGGCCCAGACTCAAAGGCTCCTTTGTTCAAGGCACTGGCTTTCATCGTACCGAATCTTTTGAACGGCCTTTAAACGAAGTGCCCGAGTTGTTTCAGGCGGTTAAGCGGATCGAGCGTTTCTACGTCAATCCGATCACAGACCCCGATTACAGCAAGATTTACGAAGAAATGCTGAACGAGAAAATGAGTGACCAGAGAAGCGCACAGCTTAATGTGCGGATGAACGAGACACTCACTACAAAGGTTCAGTCGACCCATGAAACACAAGCCACACAGACACAGCAAAGACAATGGCCCCAAAAACCCACAGTTTCGCTCTGAGATAACGGGTAAATCGGGCACCATTCGCCTTAACAAGTACATCGCTCAAAGCGGCACTGTAAGCCGTCGCCGCGCCGATCAGTTGATTGCCACCGGCGAAGTGCGCGTAAACGGCAAGACGATCACCATGCTCGGCTCAATGGTGCACCCCTCAAAAGACACCATCGTTGTTTCAGGCAAAACGATTAAACCCTTTCAAGATCTTGTTTACGTTATGTTCAATAAGCCCCCGCGCATCGTGACGACGATGAATGACCCCGACGGGCGCCCCAGCGTAGCCGATTACTTTGAAAAAGCTCGCGTACGCATGTTTCCGGTTGGTCGTCTCGATTGGGACTCTGAAGGCCTACTGCTTCTCACCAACGACGGCGATTTCGCTCAACGAGTTTCGCACCCCAAGAGTTCAATCGCGAAGACCTACTTGGTCAAAGTTGACGGGCAGCCGACCCATGAAGATATGCAAAAACTTATGCGTGGTGTTTCGATCATTGGCGGAAGAGCGTTTGCTTTGCTTGCTGAAACTGCCGAACGCAAATCGAGCGAAAAATACGACTGGGTCAAAGTTATTATCAATGAAGGGCGCAATCGCCAGATCCGCCAGATGTTTGAAAAAATTGGCTACGATGTGATGAAACTTCAACGCGTGGCCATCGGGCGCTTACGCCTGGGCACCCTTGAAAAGGGCAAGTTTCGAATTTTGACTGATGAAGATCTGGCTCGCATTTTCTCTGAGCCCAAAGAATTGGATGAGCGCAATCGCAAACGCGAAGAATACCGCCGCGCTCACGGCCTCAATGAAGGCGTGAAAACTGTACGTCGAACGACGACCCGAGGCCCAGACTCGTTTCGAGGCCCGAGGCCCGAGCGTGATAGCGAAGAAACACCACGCCGCAC
The DNA here is from genome assembly GCA_903833275.1 of uncultured Bdellovibrionales bacterium. Lineage (GTDB taxonomy): Bacteria > Bdellovibrionota > Bdellovibrionia > Bdellovibrionales > UBA1609 > RBG-16-40-8. Next base: position 324,827 of record CAILEP010000006.1, on the reverse strand, counting down.
ACCAACCGGCCGACCCAGCCACCATGGTAAGCGCGATGTTCGAACTTCACGCGGCGGCAGACCCTCGAGCGACAGCCGACCACCACGTCGTGATAGCGAAGAGTCTCCGCGTCGCCCCTCAACGGGCAGACCCAACCATCACGGTAAACGTGACGGCGGCCCTCGCAAATTCAAACGCGAGCGCGATTAGAACACCGCAAATATTTTTTTTAACAGACTATTCTTTTGCCGACTTCAAGCCCTTGAGGTCAATAAACGGAGTCGACCCACCCGCCACCTGTGGCAATACGCCATCCCATTTATCAATAGCCTTGCTCTGAATCAAATTTGAACTCAGAGTCGATTGCAACAAGCGATTGGCCTCGGCCTGCGCCTTCGCGCGAACCAAGATCGACTGCGCTTCGCCCTCAGCCTTCGCCACTTCAGCCTTTGCTAACATTTGCTGCTTTTGCAGCTCATATTCGGCCTGTTGCGCCTGTTGTTGAGCCGCCATCTTTTCTTGCATTTGCTTCTCGAGAGACTGCGGTAAATGGCTGGCCCCGAGATTTACTTTATCGAGGTGAAACCCCATCTTCTCTAATTCGATCGTAAGATTCTTTTGAATGCTCTCTTGCAAGTCGTTTCGCTTCGAAGAAATAACTTCAGATAGGGACATCTGCCCAGCCGAATTTTGCGCGACAGTAATAATCGTTCGGCGAACGAAGGTGTTTTCTATATCGACAATATCGGAGCCCCGAAAAGCCTTAAAAACCTGCGCAGCAAGCTCCTCAGAGGTATTATACGTTACAGAAATATCTTGAGTGATATGCTGCCCTTCGCGGGTGGGCAAATCGATACTGTCGTCACCAGATGAAGAGCCTTCGCCTGATCGTCGAACCATCGTGTAGGTTCGCAGCGCCGTGGGGTAACTTTGCACCTGGGTCACAAACGGAAAGCGCCAAGCAATCCCCTGCGGGACAGTTCGCAACGAACCCGTCCAGATATTAAAAACTACTCCAGTATTGCCGGGTGAGATGATCGAATACGAACTTGAAAGAAGAACGACAATCACCAGCGTAACGACGATTACCATAACCTTACTTGCCGATTTAGCCCAAAATTCAGGCGACGAAAAATCAAAATCTGCCATCACGATTCTCCCTTTTTACATAGTTGTTTATATCAATTGTTTCTTTCGAACGACCGCGCTGCCCGCGAAAGAGTCTATAAAAATAAGCTTCGAGACGTTTTTGCAATGGAGACAAAATATAAAAAACGCCTATGCCTAATAAAATAAAAATAATGACTTCAGCAAAACTCATAATCTACTTTCGGTGCGTCTCACGGGACGCGCGCGGTGGCCTGCATAAACGAGTCAAAAATGATCGCATTTGGGTCTACTATAATGTCTGAAAACTCATACTTCATCGCATTAACCAAACCAACATCAACGCGACAGCTCTTCACAAGCTCGTCGGTGGCGCTCATCATAAGTTCTTGCCAGTACAGTATTAATTTCTTTCGACGATCTGGCTCTCGCTTGTCAGCGTAAACCACTTTCACGTTGGTGAGCACGTCAGAAAACCCGGCATCTCGCAGCAGACTGCCAAGTTTCACACCCACAAACGGGTCGCCGCCCTGGTCATATTGAAAATCGTTGAAGGCCATCCAAAATTTCCAAATCGCCGGACAATATGGGTCGAGAAAAAAAGCGAAGTTGGTAACCTCAGTTAAAAAGACACGCGCGTTGGGCTTAAGCACCCGACGCGTTTCGGCCAGAACTCGTGCTGGGTTCGGCACATGCTCAAGCACCCAACAGAAGAAGGCCCCGCCAAAGGTGTCGTCAGCGAACGTCATCTTCTCAGCGTTCATCTTTGAAATTTCGTACCGACCCTTGGCATAAGGCGATTCAGAAAGCGCCTGGCGCGCCACTTCGATCTGCTGCTCGTTGAGATCAATGCAATTCACTTTTAAGTGCGGAAAGCGCCGAAGCAAAATCTGCGTTTGGGCGCCGACACCGCAGCCGACCTCTAGCAGGTTTGAAATTTCAGAGAGATTGACGTCTTGATAAACCAAGAACTCCATAAATTCGGCTTGGCGCCGAAGTCGGTCTTGTTCATCTTTTGAGAAACCGTGAATGTAGGTCTTGTGATTGTCCATGGCTATTGATCATCGCCTTGACCATTATTTTGGCCGTGGCCACTTGTCGGCGAATTTTTAAAAAGCGAATTGCCATTTGATTTTTCTTTCAATTCTTTTTGCCAATCGCTGTAGCGCACCGAATAGGCGCGGTACTGCTCATTAAATTCTTGGTCGCGGTCGCGCATTTCAGCATTAAAGTCATCGCTCTTTTGTTTCGTGGCACCATTGAAATCGTCGCGCTTGGTTCGCTCGTCGTTATTGAAGTCGCGACGCTTTTGCTCGAGCTCATCGAAAAATCTTTTCTTTTCGTCGCTCGAAGAACGCTTTGGGTTAAAGTCTTCGCGCTCAGCCTTGTTTTTCGCATTAAAATCATCGCGACGTTTTTTTTCTTCGCGATTAAAAGCCTCGCGCTCGCGCTCGCTGTCGCGTCGAAATTTTTCTCGTTCGCGTTGAATGATCCGCTGGTATCGATCTCGAATTTTTTGCGGCGGCTCTTTCACTTCACCAAAAAAAGCCAACACGGCCTTGAGGTCATCATTCGCATGACGTTTTTCGGTCGGAATACTTTTTCTCAAGTCTTCAACCGACCGCCGATCGCCCGTCAACGTAACCTCTGATTCACCCGCTTTGCCGCTTGCGGTGGCCGCCTCGCCCGCCTTACTGGGCTCTTGGTCGTGGTGAGTATTGATGGCACAAGACGACAGAATAAGACCGAGGGCCAAGGTGATCGCCAAAGATGCGACCAGCCCAAGCGACAGGAATTTTTTGCCCTCTGACGTTTGCAGTGACTTCATAGTGAAGATGATAGAAGAGCTTTTAGTAAAACACAACCAGGCGATAGAATAGAATGATGTGGCCCCTACGCGAACTTAAACATCTTCAGCCGGCAACCTATACGCGGCGATCTACAGCTTACGTCGACCGCGACTTTCAAGAGCGCATCACGCGTTATTTGATTGGCCTATCGGCCGTTTCGTCGATGCTTTTTCTTCTACCCGCTTTGTACTTTACCAACCAGAATTATTCGATTTTTGTCGATCTGGCTGACTTGATGAACCCTCAAATTTCAAACTACCTTTATCGCGAACGCGTGGGCCTCGATGTTATCTTCATCGTTGCCCTCGCCGCTCAGGTCGTGTTTTGGTACTTCTTTACTCGAAAAATGACCGAGAAAATCGCGGCACCTGCCAAAATTTTACGCAATCACATTCGTATTTCGAGCCGCGGTGACTTCTCACTTCAACCCATTCGAATTAGAGAAGGCGACGAATTCAAAGACCTTATAAATTCTTATAACTATTTTTATAAACTCTTGCAGTCTCAGTACTTGCGCGAACTTGAAGACTTGAAGAGCCTCAAGAAAACCACGACAAACCCTTTGGCCATTAAGATTCTTGATCAATTTATTGAGGAGCGCGCATTGCGTCTCGATTTACCGAGCGAAATGCCCCATCGAGTTACGAGCCCTTTGCATGGCGAAGCGCCCGAGAAACCTCGCGGTTCATCTCACGCGTCTTAATCGCCTCGCGCTTATCGCCCTTCTTCTTGCCCTTCGCAATGGCAATCTCAACCTTCACGCGGCCGTCTTTAAAATACAATTTGAGCGGGATGCACGACATGCCTTTTTCAACAGTGGCCGAATAGATCTTGTTGATTTCGTTTCGATTCATCAGAAGCTTGCGCAAACGTTCAGGCACATGGTTATTGTAGGAGCTCGCCGCATACTGGCTGATGTTTGCCCTTTGCAAAAAAATCTCATCGCCCACAAAGCTCACGTAAGCATCTTTAAGCTGCGCGTGCCCTTTCCTCAGCGACTTGACCTCGCTACCAACAAGCACCAAGCCGGCCTCATAGGTCTCGACAATATGAAAGTCGAAACGAGCTTTCTTATTTTCAACTATGATTTTGATATTGCTCATCTATCTTGATTTATAACTATGGGCTCACCCAGTGCAAGCATAATGCCGCCAGGCCTCACATCTTCGCGAAGAGGCGCTGAAAATCTTGGGCAGAAAGCTCTTCGGCCCGTGTTTTATCGCTAAAACCGAGCTCTTGCAGGGCTGGCCGCAGTTTAGCCTCTCTCGGTTTCAAGTTTTTAATCAATAATTTACGGCGAAACTGAAAAGCCTCTTTTACAAATTTTATATAGCTTTCGCTCAGCACGACATCTTTACGTCGCGAAAAGCCCATCACACGGCTTGATACATTCGGGATCGGATAGAAGCATTCAGGCGACGCATCGACCACCACACGCATTGACCAAAAACTTTGGGCGACCACTGATAGAAAACCGTAGTCGGCTGTACTTGGCCCAGCGACCAATCGCTCTGCCACTTCTTTTTGAAACATCAAAATCATATCGGTTATTTGCCGAGGGCCAGGCGATCGATCAATCACCAATCGCGATGAAATTTGATAAGGCAGGTTACTCAATAGCAATGTCGGCTCGGGCAAGGGCATTTTAACCCAATCAACCTGAAGCGCATCGTCTTCAATGACTTCTTCGCCCTGGTCGCGCCAATATTTGGCATACTTGTTATCCATTTCAATAAGCAGCCGTCGACCCTTGCGCCGAATCAACGACTCAGTCAGGGCGCCAAGCCCTGGGCCAACCTCCACCACAAACGTCGGCTTCAAACGATCAACATCGTCAAAGATTCGACTGATCACGTGGCCGCTGATTAAGAAATTTTGTCCCAACCCGCGCTTGGGCTCTACCCCCAAGGCGTGCAGTTTTTTGAGAAGCTCTTCTTTAGGCGTCAGTGCCGAACTCATGTCTTACCTCTCGCGCTGTGTAGTGCAAATCGACTTGCCGTAAAGTCTTCATCGTAACTCGCCGATGACGGCGCCAACCGTTGATCCGCACTTTCACCACGGTTGAGACGCTGAATGCCCGCGAAGCCGATCATCGCCGCGTTGTCGGTGCAATAACGCAAAGGCGGTAGAACAAGTTGCAAAGAGCGCGCCTGAGCCCACTCCGCGGCAACCGCTCGCAAACGTGAATTAGCGCTAACGCCACCCGTGACGACAATACGTTTAATATTTGAAATATTTTTTTGGGCCAGATCCAGTTTGTACATAAGGCTGTCGACAACCGCCTCTTGATAACTCGCACAAAGATCAGCTGTTTTTTGCATAAGTTGCTCGGGCGGGATTGACTCAACCAAACGAACAGCCGCCGCCTTCAGCCCTGAGAAACTAAAATCTAAACTGTCTTCATTGCGCATGGTGCGCGGCAATTGAAAAGCCTTGGCATTGCCCTGCTTTGCGGCCTCGTCAACTCGCGCGCCACCCGGAAAGCCGAGCCCCACCACCTTGGCAAATTTATCAAGAGCCTCGCCCGCGGCATCGTCAACCGTTCGACCCAAAACCTCGTAAGCCCCCAGCCCCTTAACGTGATAAAGCGTCGTGTGGCCACCACTTACGGCGAGAGCGAGATAGGGGTAGGTAAACCCCTCTGGCGGAGTGTATTTTTCGTCTCGCAAAAAAGGCGCAAGTAAATGGCCCTCAAGATGATTTACTCCGACAAAGGGTCGCCCATAAATAAGCGCAAGTGTTTTGGCGGTGACGACCCCCACAAGCAAAGAGCCGATAAGGCCGGGTCGCGAGGTCACGGCCATGCCATCAATTTGTGCCGCCGAAAATTTGGTGCGCGCAAAAAGCTCTTCGATCAAAGGCAGTATTTGCAATGTGTGATTGCGACTTGCGATTTCAGGCACAACGCCGCCAAAGGGTCGGTGCTGAAGATCTTGATTGGCTGAAATGCAACCGACGACGAAGCCATCGGCACGCACGATCGCGGCAGAGGTGTCGTCGCAACTTGTTTCAAGTGCCAACACATGCTGAAATCGCATCGCGCTCACTTCAGTATTTTCAGTTTGGCCGCAGCTTTCTTCGCCCACTCAGAACGCGGAAATTTTTCAGCCACTTCGGCATAAAATGATTTGGCTTCAGCCTTCATACCAAGCTCATGAAAAGCCGAGCCAATTTTATAACTCGCCTCTGCGTAGTGCCGCCCGGTCGGGCTTGTGTCACGGTACTTTTGATAGAGCACAATCGACTCTTTCCATTTTCTTTTTTGATATTCGCCCTCGGCCTGTTCGAAGGGGCTTTTTTTGCTGGCCGCGGCCTTAGCTTCTTTGGCGCTTGAATCGGCACTCACCTGCGAAGTTTTCAACGCCTCTAATTTCTGTAACAAAACTACATTTTCATTTTCAAGTTTTGTCACCGCATCTTCTAGAATCTTGAGCTTTTCGTCGGTCGCTTTTTTAGCCGCGACTTGCTCACTACGCGTGCCGGTTTTATCGGCCCCGAGAATGTTCATGCTGTTTTCAAGGGTTTCGATTCGCCCCATCATTTTTCGCGTCTGCTCTTCGAGTTCTTGATAGCGAACGTTATTATTGGCAATCGATTGTTGCTCTTGCGTTGGTGGCTCAGCCTTAACCCCTTCACGAATTTCATCTCTTGTTGCGAGACAACCCGTAACCGCTAGCTCGAGAGCACCGATCACAATCCATTTAGAAACATTAATCACAAAAGACTTTTTTAATTTCATAACGGGCCCCCTCAAGTTCAATTGCTCTCACCAGTTTCGGCTTTTTTCAAAACCGTGTAGTTCTCAGCTTGTTCTGCAAAAAATCGTGCTTGATCAAAGTCTTCTTTAGCAGCGTTAAAATGGCGCTCGTCAAAATGAGTCACGCCGCGATGGTAAAATTCGTCTGCGCGCGAATAATAGCCGGGCGAAACTCGCGGGGCTTGAGCGGCTCGGGCCGACTCAAGCGCAGTATGGGCTAAAGTGTAGTCTTCATAGGGCGCGCGCCCCGCGCAGCCGACTAAACCCAAATTGGCCGCCACGAAAGTGGCGACAAACAAAATGGCACGAACGTCTTTAAACCTCATTCACTCTTGTTCAGTATAAATCTAGTTTGAAAGTGGAACAAAGTTAGCACGGCGATTTTTCGACCATGCATCTTCAGACTCACCCGCCACAATTGGCTTCTCTTTGCCATAAGAAATAATCGTCAAATGCTTGCTATCGACGCCCAAGCTCACGAGATACTCTTTTACCGCTTTAGCTCGTCGCTCACCGAGCGCCAAGTTGTATTCAACAGAACCGCGTGCATCACAATGCCCCTCAATTTGAATGGTCAACGCTTGATGCCCTTTGATCCAGCCGGCGTTGTCAGTGAGAGTCTTGCGTGCATCGGCATCGATCAGTGATGAGTCCAATTTGAAGTGCACAGTTGAAAGACCTTCGATGCTGCCGCTATCGCTGCCCGTTGGGCTAAAGGTCATTGCTTCTTGAGAAATGGCGGCTTTTTCTTCGCCCCCGGCTCCGTCTTTTGCATTTTTGTCTTCTTTGACTTTTTTGCTACAAGCAACCGAGAGGGCGATCGCGAGACCGATAAATCCCAATGAGAGAAGGCGTAAGGTTGTTCGCATAAAAAGTGGCTCCTTTGTTATTAATCTAATGCTGCAATTTTATTGCAAAAATTGACAGAGCCTAGTTTCGAAAATGGCCGAAAGAATGTCAAACGAATCCGAAATCGGATGATACCGAACCCGGTGAGGATTGTGGCTATTCTCGCCTCAGCCCAACATTTGCAATGAGACCCATTCACATTTAACCCGCTTAGTCGTTTGGAGGTAATATGAACGGACTAAATCGCATTTTTATCATGGGCTTTCTCGGAAGTGACCCACAGACACACCCGACAAAGACCGGCAAGAAGTACACTTCGCTCTCAATCGCCACCCATCGCCACATTGGCGGGGTCGAAGGTGAAGGTGAAAAGAAATTTAAGCAAGCCACCGATTGGCATTACGTGCGCGTTTGGGGCAAAGAGGCTGAAACCTGCGCCCGCTACTTGAGCAAAGGGAACCCTGTTCTCGTTGAAGGCTATTTAACTCAGTACGCGCAACAGCGAGAAGGCAAAATTGAACGCCGCACTAGCATTCACGCAATCCACGTTGATTTTCTGCCCCGCAACATTCGCGATGGGGGCCCTCGTGATGGTGCGCAACAACCCGAAGATGGCGATGACGACACCTCATTTCTGATACCGGCCGATGAAGAAGAGCCGACCACGCGACCCATTGAAGAGGCGGCTGAACTCGAAGCCAATATATAACCCTAGATTTAGGTCTAGCTTGACTTTTGCGCCGCCAGACACAAACATATATTTGTGCTGTGCGGCGCCGAGGTCTGTAACGCAGATCTGAGCGACGCCTGCCGTGGGTTTTACTAACTCTGCAAAGGGGTATGGGCCGTGGGGACTATCTCAAATCTCGACTGGATCAAAGAATTGGTCATGAGCGAACAACAGATGGAAGAATCTGGTGTCGTTAGTTTATCGGCCATCGACCCGGAAGCTCACCTCGAAGAACAAACTCTCGAATTTCTGCGCGACATCAAAGCCGCCATGGTTGAGGCGAGCGCCACTTTTAATCAACTCAAGGGTTCAGCGGCCGGCACACTCAAAATCTATGGCATTTCAAATACCAAATCGGACTTCATGCTCTTTCGTAACGGCTACAAGTTAATATTCTCGTTTCGTCGTTCGGGCGAAGTTGAAATTTATCACAGCCTACTGGCTTCGCACTTTTTAGCCGCCTCTGAGAGCGAAAATGTGAAGCCCACTGAAAAAGATATTCTGCGCGCCCAATGGGGTGCTTTTGGTGAGCTTCAATGGCATTACCGCAACCTGCCAGTCAAAATTGACTTCTTAGTGCGGCACTACATCAGCCGCTTTATTCGCGAGAGCGCGAAGTAACTATTAGGCCTGTAAATTAATTCGCGTGGCCCCACGCAAGCGATCGTTCTCGTCGACCAACTGAAAAAACAGCGGCGTAATATTAGTTACGCGCACGAGAATTTTATCACCAGCCCGCAATTGCCTTTGGCTTTTATTTTGGACGCGAATGAGATCGCCTTGAAAACTAACAATCATTTCATCGTCGCCCACGTACTCAACAACCTGGGCGCGAACATGATCTCCGACTCTTAATTTGTGAACTGTGAATTTCATAATAGTTTTAGTGGCTCAAAGGCCCACGTTAATTAAATTCTCGGAAACTCAACCTTACGAACAATCGGCCCATTTCTTGACGCCGCCGAACGATCCGCCGCTCGCTCATTCGCTCGCTCAACCATTTTCTCGCCGGCGCGCTCGGCTGCCGTTTTAATAACTTCACCCGAATGCCGTACTATTGACTCTGCCGACGTCACCAGGTTTTGTGTCATGCGTGTTGCCGTTTTCTTAAGCGCATTGAGCCGCTCTTCGGCTTGGCGAAACTTCTCAGCCTCTCTTCTCTCAAAATCTTCAGCTTGGCGTACGCTCTGCTTAAAATCTTCTTCTATTCGATGCAACGAACTGAGGTCCGTTACTTTGGGTTGAAACACTTGCTCAACCGCTTGAGTTGCGGCGTTTTGGCGCATTGACGCCGGGGCCGACATTGAGTCCATTCTTGATTCAGTCATCGCCTGCGAGTCTTCGCGCGGCTTTGCCCACTCAGGCAAAAGGGCCGGGTCGAAGGTCAGCTCTTCACGATTTACCTTCGAAATAAATTCAACTTCGCTGCGTGGCAAGCCTACCTGAGCGACGATTTCATCGATCGAAAGACCTTCGTGAGCCAGCTTTGCAGCTGTCACGTACTTCTGAGTTTGATTGCGCCCGATAATTTCTTCGTGCGGGATTTTATCTTGAAAAATTTCGGCGACGTCGAGACTTTTTCGCATTGAATGCTCGATCTTAATGATCATTTCTTCTGCATTAAGAATTTTGGTTTGCAGCGCGCGAGCCCGCTCTTCAAGAATTTGAGTCAACTGACGCACTTGAGTTTCGGTGCGATCAGAAAGATCTTCGAGAACCGCTATCTTGCTTTGTAGCAACTGAAGCCCGCGGCTCAAGCGGGGGTCTTCTTTTGCGGGTCGCGATTGGCGAACCCACAAAATAGCGATTGAGAGAAACATAAATATTTGAACCACGATGGCGGCAAGAATCCATATAGACATACTCTAAGTCTACGCTGCGATGCGCACTTCAGACAATGCAGACCTGTGCGACCGCGACCAACGTCTTGCGAAACTTAGGTGATCTGGCTTACAAATAATCTGATGCGCTCAAATGCCTGGGCCATCCGTTGCTCTTTGAGCGCAAAGCTCAGGCGAACATAACCCTCGAGACCAAACTCGATGCCTGGCACAACAGCGACCTTTTGCGTATTAAGAAGTGCATTTGAAAAATCGCTCGCGGTGTTGAGAGTGGCACCCTGAAATTGGCGACCAAGAAAGGCCCGAACGTTCGGCCAAAAATAGAAAGCCCCATCTGGCGTCGAAACACTCATGCCCGGTATCGCCCGCAGCATTTCAAGACCGCGATCGCGACGAGTTTTTAATTCACCAAGCGAAGTTCTCAACTCAGAGGCACCATCTTCAATGGCTCGGATTGTCGCCCATTGCGACATCGTCGCGGCTTGGCTAACAGATTGCGATTGATAATTCGACATGGCCTTAACCCATTCGAGTGGCCCGAGGGCCCAGCCCACTCGCCAGCCTGTCATTGCGTAAGTTTTAGAGGCGCCGTTCATGACCAACGTGCGCGGTCGCAACTCAGGCGCCACATGCAAAATATGTGGCGCTAAGGGCGCCGCAAAGAATAATCGATTGTAAATATCATCCGACAAAATCAAAACTTTCGGAAAGTCAGTGAGCACTTTTGCCAATGCCGCCAGTTCTTCGCGAGTATAAGCCAACCCCGTCGGGTTACTTGGGCTGTTAAGAATTAAAACCTTTGTTTTAGGCGTAATACTGTTTCGCAAAATTTCAGGAGTTAACTTGAAATTGACGGTCTCGTCACAGACCGCAATTTTAGCTTTGCCGCCAGCAAGCTCAACCATCACGGGGTAGCTCACCCAATAAGGCGCAGGGATAATGACCTCGTCACCTGGGTCCAACACCATCTGGAGTGCCGAAAAAATAACGAACTTACCACCCGTCGAGACCGTCACTTCGTCGGGCGTAAAGTTTAATCCCAAATCTTTAGACGTTTGCGCGGCGATCGCTTTTCTTAATTCAACAATCCCATTGGCTGGAGTGTACTTTGAAAACCCTTTTTGAATCGCCTCAATGCCGGCGCGTTTCGCGCACTCAAAAGTGTCCCAGTCGGGCTCGCCGACTGAAAGCGAAATCACATCATGCCCAAGGGCCGCAAGTTCTTTGGCTTTAGCCGCCAAGGCCAGTGTTGGTGACGGCTTTAAACTTTTTGCGCGTTCGGAAATCATTTCTTACCTCGTGTTTTAACAGAATTTTTATTTTTCAATGCTCGCGAAACATTGCCCGGCACAAATGGCGTTGTGTCGCCCTCAAAAGCGGCCACTTCTCGCACCAAAGACGAAGAGATAAAACCAAATGTCGGGTCTGCCATTATAAATAGGGTCTCAATTTTGGGGGCTAATTTTTTATTGGCATCGGCCATGGCGTACTCGTACTCCCAATCAGAAACGGTTCGAACACTTCTGGCAATAACGTCGATCTTTTTTTGAATCGCGAAATTAACCGTTAGCATCTTTGAGCTCACGACCTCGATCTTGCCTGAACGTTTCTTCACCTGCTTTATCGCCTGCTGAATGAGCGCAACGCGCTCGTCATGCGAGAAAAGATAATTTTTGCGAGGCGAGTCAGCAACCAAAACGACAACGCGATCAAAAATCGCGCTCAATCGCACAATAACGTCGATATGACCCTTTGTAACGGGGTCAAAGCTGCCCGGGTAGACCACGGCGCTCACTTGGGTGGCTCCTTAGGTTTGAAGACGAAGAACGAAGCAGATTTATCACCAAATTGGCGCCGATCCAAGAGCTGAAATGCGCCTTTTCGATCAGATTCGTATACATCGTCAATTCGTTCGTGGCGGCTGCTCTCGATCACCGCAATCGAGCCGTACTCGACGCAGGGGCTATTGGCCAAAGCGCCCATGGTGGGATGGGCGATTTTTTCAGTAAAGGGTGGGTCGCAAAAAATAAGATGGTAGGGGCCGCCGCGGTCGTCTTTCAAAAAACGAAAGACGTCCTTGGCGATAATTTCGCACTCTTTTTCAACCTTCAAAAGCCGAATATTTTCTCGAATTATTTTAATTGAATCGCGGTGAGCCTCAACAAAGGTCACATCCTTTGCTCCGCGCGAAAGAGCCTCTAGCCCAAGATTGCCCGTGCCGGCAAAAAGATCGAGCACTCTTTGCTCAGCCACGTCATGCATAAGAATATTAAATAAAGTTTCTTTAACTCGATCTGTGGTCGGGCGAATATGGTCGGCCTTAAAAGAAACAAGGTTTCGGCCCTTAAAGCGCCCCGAGATTATTCTCATCTCTTTCTGATTTCGCTATCACGCTGAGCGCGCAGTAGAAATTTTGTGATTTGCGTTTTTGTTCTTTCAGTTGGCAAATGAAAATGAAATTCGGCCAGGCGCTTCGGCACGGGTGCGGCTTCGCCTTCTTTTAATTTCTTTTTAGGAGTTTTGCGAAAAAATTTATCGTAGTGCTTGATCGAGCGAACTCGTTCATTAAGGGGGCGGCCTGGCTTAAACTCAAAGGTCGCGGTAAAATAGGCGCCAATCTTGAATGTAGTCTTCTCTAACTCAACAAGCATACCGGTCTGGCTAATCTTAACGATAAAGCCAGAGATTTTCTCTGTCCCGCTGTCTAAAGATATGGGCAAAGGATCGTCGATCATATGACCTCAAAAATTCACTACTTGCCATTCTCGACCAATTTCTCGGCGCGATCAACAACATCGAAAATATTTTGAAACGGTTTGGCGATAAAAAGCGTCGCGCCAAGCTCCGAAGCCTTCTTTACGTCATATTCGCCCGTGTAGGCGGAGATCAAGATGACCTTTGAGCGGGTTTGCGCGCCGATTTTCTTCAGAACCTGGGCGCCGGTTAGGCCAGGCATCAACATATCCAAAATGACCAATTCGGGGTCATGCGCCTGCCACATTTCGAGGCCTTGCTGGCCATTTTCAGCGACAAACACTTCATGATGCCGCATTTCAAATACGCGCTTTAATGACGTTCTGATCAAGTCTTCATCGTCAACAATCAAAGCCCTCATGATGGCAGCTCGCCTGAGTTACCCAATGGCAACCAGATCTGAAACTCGCTGCCCGCCCCCACTGCGCTCTCAAGCTTGATGACGCCGCCAAATCTTTCAACAATGGTTTTACTCATACTCAAACCTAAACCCGTGCCCTGACCCTCTTTTTTCGTTGTATAGAAGAAATCGAAAATTTGTTTCTGAACAATGGGGTCGATACCAACACCGGTGTCGCGCACCGACAAGACGGCGTAGTTATTCATTTTTTCTACCTGAATTTTGGTTCGAATATCGAGCAAACCTTTATCGCCCATTGACTCGCAAGCGTTTTTTATCAAATTAAAAACAACGTGCTGAAGCAGGCGAGGCTCGACAAAGACTTTATCGTCACCCGAAAAAAAGTCGGAGTTGACTTCGAAACGGCTGGTGAGTGTTTTTATCAAAGGCAGAGTCTTTTGCACGACAGCGCGCAGAGAAATATACTGTTGGTGCTTTTCGTAACCACCCGACGAGAACTCGAGCAGGTTTTGAATGACTTCCTGACAACGCTCTGAGGCCTTTTCGACTTCTGTCAAATCATTTGAGAGCGTTGTGCCCGGCTTAACCTGAGTGATTAGAATTTGAGCCAGAGACCTGACCCCCGTCAGTGGATTGTTCAATTCGTGCGCGATATTGCCGGCCAGATGGCCCAAGGCCGCCATCTTTTCGTTTTGAATCATTTGCTTCTTGAGGCGATTCGAAATAGTCACATCAACATAGTGATTGATGATATTGGTCGGCCGCGCCGATAGCCCAAACGTAATTGGGTAAGACTGCACTTCGTAATCATGATCACGGTGCCGTAATTTATCGCTCATCAGGTCAGCACTTCGAACATCGATTAGGTTCTCGGCAAAGGCGCGATTGGCGCGAAGAATCTGACTGTCAGCATCGAATATCGCCACTGGGTCTTTGAGGCCATCAAAGGTACGCTCCCACAAGCGCGACACGTCCTTCAAATACTGTTCGACCAAAAGGCGATCAAGCGCTAAACCCAACGGCTCAAGACGCTCTTCAATTGATTGTAAGAAATCATTGGCCTCAATTTCGCTTAGGCCGTGCTCAAAAAACAAAACGGCACCCACTTTAAGACTATGCTCTGTCGAAAGATACCGCAGCCGAAGCGGTATCGATAATAATTTTGCAAATGGACGACCGAAAATATTAGCTAAATACTGACTATCCTTGAGGTCATTAAGCCGCACCTGAGGCCTTTGTGGCCACGGCTCTTGAATTTTTCGTTCTAAAATTTGATGCCCCTGAAAGAACATCACCGCCAACTCGTTTTGGGCGTTTACAAAAGCCAGAAGCGGCTCTTTTACCGCCTGAAAATTACGCAGCTCTTCACGAAGAGTTTTTAGAACCTCTTGAATGGTCAATGCCGCCGACAAATTTTTGATAAACGAAACCATGGCCTTCGTGCGCGGCACTGAGGCGTCGCTCTCTTCGGGGCCCTGCCCTCGCCTGGTCTCTTCGATGGCCAAATTCAATTCTGCTCGTAAATTGTTTTCAAAAATAATCTTAGCAAAACTAACCTGCGCAAGCACTTCGGCCAATGACTCTTTCGGCGCGTGATCCGAGACAATGAGAATCTTCTTGGCACCGACTCTCTTCAATTTTTCAATGGCACGCTTATCAAACTCGAGCTGCCCCGGCACCACCACCACCAACGATATTTCGTCTGATATTTTTAGTTTTTTAAACTGACTAATGGTGGCAAAGCGAGCTCGGTTTTTATCAGACCCCAGCATGGCCGTGACCCTGATATCGTCACTGCCCAGCCAGAGAATTTCTTTTTTGCCTTTGATAAGTGCGCTTAGCCCTTGGGCTGTTTCATCTTTCACTCTACATTCGTATCGTGAAGTTAAATTCTAAGTCAATGCGGCTGTAGGGTAGAGGCGCAACGTCTCTCGCCATTTGTCTAGGGAGTTATAGAGTTCGTACTCTAAAACATCCGCCAGCAGCATATAGTCATCACTATCGACTGCCGCCGCCAATTCTCGAGCCGTGTGCACCATGTGGGTTTCGTTGGTCAGCCAGCGCTCGGCAAAATCGTCTGCAACCGGGTCTAGCTGCGGCCGCAGCGCCTGAAGGGCAGAAATAATCCACTGAACATTTTTAAAAACACCGCTCACCAGATTTTCATTTTTTGGTGATTTACTGGCGCGAATTTTTTCTGCCGTTTGAACGCAGTCTTCCTTTAACTCTTCTATAAACGAAACCAATGACTTCATCGAACTCGCAACCAAATGCTCAATCTCTTCAGATTCAACTTCGATATCTGAGATTTCTGCAAGTTTCGATTCGGCAAATCTCTGCTCGTCATCTTCGGTCAGGGGCATGCCGTTGACATGAACTCGGCAAATAACACGGCCTTTTTGGCTGAGCTGGTCTTCGAGCTTGGCAATTATTTCTTTTAGGCTATTGCATTGAGTGAAATCCGTGGCAATCGCCGTCTTACTAATTTTTATGACTTCCATGTCAGATTCTCTCGGTTAAGATTATCGTTCAGCTTCTGATTGATTGAATAAAGTTGCCCAATATCACGCAACTTCGAAAAAAGTCTTTCTGTTGACTGTAGAATGCCCTCGATTTCACCAGGGCCAATGCGCGTTTTCTCAGCGCGAAACCACCGTACTGCCGGCGCAACGTCTTCTGAAAGCTTACCGACCTGTTCGACGAGATCGTCGATTTGATCAAGAATACTGGTGGCCAACTTATTGTCTTTACCTTTTTCAATCGAACGAATTTGCTCAACGCCAAGCTGACCCAATTCAGTGAGCCGTTGAAACGCCAAAATTGTTGAAGACGAAGTTGTCGTCGGAAAGGCGCTCGACATGTAGAGCGCGCGAGTCAAGCTCCATGCGAAATCTTCTTCTTCGTAACCGACAAGCGAGTAAAGAACGCCAAAGTCTTCTTCTTTTAAAATTATTGGATGCCCGGTACGAGTCTTTTGCAACATTGCAATTAACTCTCGCGCGATGCGGGCCGCATCGGCCGCACTCGGGTCGTCAAACCAAAGAACGCGGCTGCCTTTGGCGCGCGGGCCGGTCTCCCAAAATCTAACGGCCGCAAAAGAAACATTGAGCGTCGCGGTTTTTGTTAGCGAACCTATATGAAGGGCGACGCTGTCCCCGCCGATAAGTGCTGCTGCGCCACGAATGACCGAAAAAAGTTCGGCTAGATTTGTCTGCCCGGTTAAATCAATAACTCGAGCCCGATTTGAAATTCGCGCTGACCCCCTGTTGTCTTCTGCAGAGCCAATCAAAACAACGGCACCGGCCCAAACCTCTAGCACTCGCTCAATTACTTCGCCCCACTTTTCGATCGAACAGGTTTTATTCTTGTCGCTAGCGCCCAAGTGCACAACTACATATTCGCACTTCGGCAACTGGGTCGCCAAGGCGTCGGGCAATAAACTCGCTTCAGTCGCGAAATCGCCATCGCAAAGCTCAACCCCCGCGACGAGGCCAAAAAGATCGGTAAGGTGTATGCGATTGCTTCTATCAATACCCACCTGCGCGTAGAAATAGCTGCTGGCATCATCGACGATATTGAGAAAGCCATCCGAAAAGCGCGAGTATCCACGGATCTCAGTTTCGGGGCCCGCTAGAATATCTGTGAGGTAACTCGAAACTGGCGAAAACGACAAATTAATAATTTGGTCATAACGAGTGCCCTGTAATTCTTTGAGCCAAGCATTCAGATTCTGAAGTGAGGATTCAACACGAGCGTGCCCCGAGATCAGTGGCCGCAAGATAAATTCTGTCGGAAGTGTTACAATTTTATTTACCGCAGACAGGCCCACCGTCGCGCCCGAAAATCTTTCGCGCACAACAAGATGGATATTCGCCGTCGGGTGCGTTCGCCTTAGGGCGTTTAACACCGGCCAAGTTTGGTAGACGTCACCGAACCGGGCTAGCTGAAGACAAAGTATGTTCATTGCGCAGTTGCTCCTTCACAAGCTCGATCAGCATTCTCATCTTTTTTGTTTCCGCAACCACATAGCCCTGTGTTTTCGCCATGCGCTCGGTTGCCGCCTCTAACTTTTCTAAGGACTCACTTAGGTGGGTCTCCAATTCTTCTCGGCTCATTGATACTCCAGGATCATGTTTTTTAGGCTTCTCACTAACTTAAGTTTAATTTGTTGGTGGAGGGCGGCTTCATTTAGCGAGGTCTGCAGCTGTCGAGCTCGAAACAGGCCGGTGTCTCTTTCAATTTGCGTTTTTTCGGTAAGGTAATGACCAAGACCCAAAACCTTTTCGATTTCGCCCATCTCTTTCAGCATTGATCGATCGATAAAATCTAACTCAGAAAGTGTGCCGACCGTACGCATCTGTCGAGTGACGTCGTCGATCAAGCGGCTCAAGCGCTCTTCATTGCTCAACGTGGCATTCTCAATCTGTTCGAGGTAAATCTTAAGATGCCGCGACCCATCTTCGACTAAATGATAGTTATCGAGCCAATTTTTGAGATTCATACTTTCGGATCCGTAAGTGGCGAGGCGCCGCGTATGTTCTTTTTCGAGCAAAAACTTCCAGGCGGCGCGATCAAGATTATCTGAAATTTGTTGATTGAGCTGATCTTGACGAAGGTCTTCGGCGTACCAAAAGCCGTTGACCATACGCCGCGATCGTTGAATACGAGAGGTGTCAGAGTATTCGTCAGCCAGAAGTCGCAGCCCCTGCCAATCTTTTTGAAGATAGCGGCCAATCACAAGCCCGACCAACTCTGGGGCTAGCGATTCTGCGCAGTAGTGTCGATCACGATAGCATTTCGCTTCGTGCGAACACGGCGCGCAAGACTCGGCCGATGAGAGAATAATTGAGTCGGGCTTAAGGGCGCCCGTTTTTCTAAGGTCACTGCTGCCAAGTGCTATTTCGATTATTCGCGTCGACGAGAGCGCCGCTAAATGTTTAATGCTTGTGTCGCCAGTCACTAACAAATCGCTCTCATTTATCAACGTTAGTGCGCCCTCAAGACTTAAGAACGCCGGCAGAATTCGTACTTTCTTGGCTGCGGCCGCTTCGACAAATTTGTCTATTTTTGCTTTTTCAAATGGGGCGCCTAGAGCCACCAATTCGGCTTTTGGATAAGTCAATGCCAACACTTCAAGCGCTTTTACCCAAGATTCAATGGGCCAATTCTTTTTGTCATCGCTGGTTTGACACTGCAAAACAATTTTTGCTTCGTTGGTATAGGGGTGCCCTCGCCGCCAGGCTTCGTACTCGGCGCGGCCCGCCGCCGTTTCGCTCAATTTGATTACGGCCATCTTATCAACTGAAATGCCAACACCGAATTGAAAAATATCTGAGTAGTGAAAAATTGTGCGAGCACCCGCGCCCACTATGTTGTTGAGATAACGAAACCAAGTCGAGCCAAAGCTAGCCTGGCCTCTATTGTTGAGAGACATCCCAACTTTATCTTCGGCATGAATGAGTGCACTTAAATATCCGCTAAATCGGTTTTGGGTTAGATTAATAACCTGATCGTAATTGGCTGAATTAAGCTCTTGAACGAAAGATTGAAGTCGATCGAATGGCTCAAAGAGCGCGCGATCGGCCTCAACAAGGCCCTGTTGCAAAAGCTCTCTGTCAAAACCAATCACTTTGTCGACCATCGGCAACAGAGACGCAACTGCGATAAACGACTGATTCACCACAATGTGAATTTCAGCCTTGGGGTTTTTTGCTCTCAGCCCAGCTAGGGCCGGGGCCGCAAGCAGAATGTCTCCCAATCTAAGAAGAGATAAAACTAAAATTCTCAATTGACCAACTCTCTGAGTGCTCTGACCATCAAACTCTCAGAAGTTTCATTAGGGCCGAGCGACTCAAATAAACTCTTAATTGTCACCGTAGGGTTCGAGGTGATCGCGGCCATGTTGACTTTGGGGTTAAAAATTTCGCCCATTCGCGCGCGCGCACCCACTACCATTTTAAAGCCGAGAATGTTTCGGCCAAGCATAGTGCATTCTAGTTCGTTATATTGCTCAAGCTGTTGGTTCGTGCAGGGCATAAACCGCACGACCGCGTACGAACCTGCGATTGCGGCCCGAATCGTGCTATTCTTCGCCACTTCGGTCACAGAACCCACTTTTATCAGTTCCGCGCCAACCAAATCAAGCCCGTGTGTTTCGGCAGAAAAGTCTATCAGCTCTTGATTAAAATCAAGAGCGACAATTTTTGTGTTTTCAAAGCGGCGGCGAATCTCTGCCAGATGAAAACCGCAGCCCACACCGATTACTATCACTGTTTTCATCTCGGCGAACCGACGTGAATTCTTTTTGACCCAATCTCGGGCCTCTCGCAATGGGTTCAACGAGGTGCAAATTTGTCGCCCGTTCAATTTGAGAATAGTTTGCCCATCCTTGGCTTTTACCCGTTCGATCATTGCGCCCGAACCTCTCGTTCTTGGATTTCTGCGCGAATCACACCTAAAACTTCTTCGGCCCCTTCAAGTTCAGGGTTGAGATAGAGGGCCTTTTCAATTTCAACTAGTGCGTGCTCGAGGCGACTTGAAAAGTAATAGAACTTTGCGAGCCACATCGACATTTGAGCGTTTTCAACGTCGACCTGCAAATACGCCTCTATTCGACGAATTGCTTTTTCGATTTCGTTATCTTTTAAAGCCCACTCCGCTACAAGTTTTATACCCGACTCATTGCCTGGCAATATATCGAGGGCCTTTTCAACATTGGCCCACGCGAGTTCGCTATCGCCGTACTCGCGATGGATCATAGCCAGCCCGACCCACGCCTTATCGTTTTTATCGTTTATTGAAACCGCCGCACGAAATCGCGCCAAGGCTTTGTCGAGCTGCCCCCGATAAAGTGCCAGCGAACCAAAGTTCACCAGCAGAACATCAGAATCAGGGTCAACCGTGTAAGCTTTGTTGTAATACTCTTCAGCGCCGTCGGCATCCCCGAGGCGCAATAGAACGTTGCCTACATTTTTGTATATGCCAAATAACATCGACTCATCGATGCCCGGAGCGGTTAAAGCTCGCATATAGGCCTCGAGCGCGTCTTGATTGTACTCAAGGGCAAATAATTCGTCTGCGAGTAGCTTGTAGTTTTCGGCGGTGGTGTGAGCGCTCACAAGCGTTTTCAACACGTGAATGGCCTCTTCGTGCTGATGTTGCTCGCGGGCACACTCGGCCATGCCGCGAATTGCAATTTCATTGCGAGGGTCCACTTTGAGTGCGGCTCTAAAAAGACTTTGTGCTACTTGAAATTCTCTTTCACGTACTAAAAGCTGAGCATTGGCGAGATGTTCAGCCATTTCGGTGTTCGCGACACTTTGGGGCTCGGCTGAAGACCCCGTGCGGATGTCGAATTTCGCCTTGTTCTCGCGTTGTATCGAATCTCTCTTTAATTCGAGGTCGAATTCGGCGATCGTTTGCTTTCGAAGATTTAACGGCCGCGCCGCAAGACCAGGAGCAAAATGCTCTGGTGAAGCGATCTCTTCTTTAGCAATTTGAAATGATGGTTCGCGTTCAGACTCTGGTCTAGACATAGTTTGACTCCTCGTTCGAGGATATCTAGAGCAACTTGGGTGCCAGCATCGAAATGCGCGAGGTTCAATTTGGGTTTAAAAAACAGATCGGTCGTCAAGTTTTCGACTGAACCGATTTGACCGGACGTCAGTATTTTGTCTGAATTAAGGTCGAGATTATTTAGTTTATGCCTCTTCGTCCAGGCGTTTATTCGCCGGGCCCGACTTATAGGCACCAATCGCCTTTCGGGCGCCCCGCACTTGTGCGAGTTCTTTGATTACAAAAGACTTCGCACTTTCGATGGCCGAAAGAATTTGAAGGTCTTGCTCGAGAATTTTTGCTACCAAATTGTTTTTAATTTGCAGGCACTCAATAATTTGCCCCTTCATCACCTGGTCAACATCCGCAAGACTCTTGGGGATATCGTAAGAGGTGTCGACCAATTCGTCGATTTTTCGAATGATGTCGAGAATCCCGTCGCGGGTGCGATAGAAGGTTTCAAGCCCCTCAAACCTGTGGGCTTGGATAAACTCAAGCTGGCTCTCATTTAAACTATAGAATTTTTCAAGATAGAAATTTTTCTCACATAATAATTCGACGACGGTCTGGGGCGTTTCTGACGACTTCATTGTCTCTCCTGTTTTTGCCTTCCTGGCGTTGCGTTAAAATCTAAATTTAAAAACAATCTCTACGCGGGCTTACCCACTTTATTATCTTTCTTAATCTTCTCTACGGCCTGTAACCAACCACTGTATAAAATCTCGAGAACTTTTAGGGCGTCTTCAAGTGGCTTGGCTTTGCCAGAAATATTGGCCTGCACATACTGATCCGTGACGAACATGTAAAGTTGCTCGAGGTTTTTAGCGATCTCTGCGGCCACATTATGATTCAACGAATTATTAAGCTCATTTACGATGTCGAAGGCGCGACCAATATTGTAGCCCCGGTTAGAAATATTCTTTTCGTTACAGGCCTGGATTGCGAGCTTGGTGAATTTAATTGCAGCTTCATAAAGCATTAACAACAGCTTCTCGCGACTGGCTGACTGAACAGCTTGGGCTTTATATTTTTTTGATGCGTCGTTCATGTATTATCTTTCGGTTTTTTTTGTAAACTATTTAGCACTTCATTACTTAGTTTTTAGCCCTGCTGCATTGTGCCCCCACTAAGGTTGAGCCCGCCCGCGGGGGCGCCCATACTTGCGACCGCAGCGCCTTGCTGCTTCAGTCGCCCCATCGTTTCTTCCAAATTGGCAAATTGACGGCGAAGCTGCTCTTCACGTCTTCCAAGTTGCCGAGTCTTATTATCAATCCCCTGGTCAATTCGAGTGACCTCATCCTGCAAGGCCTTTTTTCGATTGCTGATAGAACCAAAGGCCTGGTTCGTAAGTGTCGAAATTTCTCGGCGCAGTGACGGCACAAACCCCGTATTAAACCCATCGCCCGCGAAGAACTTTCGTACTTCGTCTGGAGACCTTGAAAGAACGTTATTAAATTTTTCTTCGTTAAGCTTAAGAACACCAGTTCGCGTGATTTCAATGCCCAACTCGTTAAGTCGAGTGATTGAACTATTGACCCCGTATTGCTGGTTTTGAATTAAATTGGTTAGCCGCCCCTGAATGCTGCGGATAATCTGATCGCCCCCAAGAGTCTTGGTGGTGTCAGTTTTCTCATCAAGATGGTTCTGGGTCTGAATAAAGCCCAAAACGTCATTCATCGTTTTTACGAACTCACCAATTTTGGTGCTTACAACTTCACGGTTTTCTTTGATGGTGACCGCGACTTGGCGACCCGGGGCCGCCTGACGAAGATCAAGGGTCACACCAGGCACAACATCGGTGACCGTATTGCTCGCAATTTCGAACTCAAAGCCATCGACTTTGATAATGCCGTTTAAAGCGGGCGTTTCACGTTCAAACTCTAAGTCCTGATCGCCATCGAGAAAGTACAAGCGCGGATATTCAATTTTGTTGTCGCCGCCTACGTTATCGCCCGAAAGCATAATCTTAAAAGGGTTTTCGGGGTCCTTTCGATCGTTAATGACTGCTGCCTTTACTCCAATGCCCGCTGAATTAATGGCATTGGCCGCACCCTCGAGCGTATTGTTCGAACTATTTACGTAGACTTCTTTTTGACCCTCCGGAGTATCGAACTTAAAATACCCCGTTCCAATTTGGGTTTTGTCTTTATCCGGAAAGCCATTGGTGATCGCCGAGGCTTTTTGGGCCAACTGCACCACCTCGACATTCCAAGTCCCTTTAGGCGCCGAGGTGTCAGCATGGCCCGACACGATATTCTGATCGCCGCTCTCTAGTTTAATGTCATTGAAACCTTTAACAGAAGCGAGAGTGCCCAACGAAGTTTCGACTGCATGAAGTTTATCTTCGAGCTCTGTGACGAGCTTCATTTTGCCTTCAGCTTTTTCTTTTTTCTTCTCGAGCAACTTGATAGGCGTTTTCTCCGACTCAAGGATTTGCTCCACGAGGTTCGGGGGTAAGCCTGAATTTATTCCACCAAAGGTGACCGTTGCCACAACTAAACTCCACAAAAGAGTGATTGCGATACATTTATATTTTCAACGATTTTATGTGTTTTGCGTGAGCCAATAATCTGGCTATCGACCAGAGGCCGGTTTAGGCCGATTTGTCAAAAATCTGACCGACCTTTTTGTCGGTTTCACCAATGAGAAGGCGCATTTCCCAGTCGAAAATACGACGTATGACTTGGCCTTGGTCATTTTTGATAAGAAAAAATTTAACACCGTTTGAGTCACTGACCTCAATCGAAAGGCCATTGGCTTTTAGTCCAGTTAAGCCCTCGAGATAATCTCGTGCCTTTTTCATTTCTTCTTCAGAGAGTGGATTTTTGTTTTGCTCTTGATTCTGCTCTCGGCGCCCATTGGCGTCGCGGTCTTCTGAGCTTGTACCTGTCTTCACATCGCGGGCTGTACCAACGCGATTGATCTCTGGCGGTAGAATGGGGTTCGTAACCGATCGTATGTTCACGCCATCTCTATCGGAGAAATACAACTGAGCCTTAGCGCCCCCCTGACTCAATCGATATAGTCACGCACCCTCAACCTTTTCTAGACTCGACGGAGCCTTAGATCACCAAAAGTACCCCAGAGAGATTGCTCCCCCTGGGTAGGTGAGGTACTGGAGGGCGAGGAGGCTCGCTCTCCAAATCGTTTTTCTAAAATAAATTAACCGACCAGTTTCAATGCAGCGGCTGTGCTCTGATTTGCCTGAGCCAATACGCTGATTGTTGCTTGCTGCAGAACTTGCCCACGAGCCAAGTTAGCTGAAGACTCAGCAATGTCTGTGTCGCGAATTCGAGAGTTTGCGGCTGAGAAATTCTCAATCGAAGAACTCAAATTCTCTTGTGTCGAGATCAAGCGATTCTGAATCGCGCCGAGCGTAGCTCGCTGGCCATTCACTTGTTGTTGCGCCGTCTCTAAGACATCTAGTGCACTTCGTGCGCCATCTTTAGAGTTAAAATCAAAACTATCGATACCAATGTTGCCGGTTTGTACGTTTTGTTTGCCAGCATCGAAGGTAATACGATCGTTAAAGTCATCATTGTTAATGTCGACTTGGAACTGATAATTTCCACCTGATCCGTCGAGCAATTTTACGCTACCGAAGCGTGTGGTCTGTGCAATACGTTGCACTTCCATTTTCATTTGCTGAACTTCGAGGTCGATGAACCCACGTTCTTTATCGCCTACAGTATCAGATGCAGCTTGAACGCCCAACTCGCGCATGCGTGAGAGGATGTTCGAAACTTCACCAAGCCCACCTTCCGAAACCTGCACCATCGAAATCGCATCACTGGCGTTTCGCTTGGCTTGGCCGTAACCGCGAATCGTTGATTTCAACGTCTCGCTGATTGACAAGCCGGCTGCATCATCCGCTGCCTTTGTAATTCGGCTGCCAGATGAAAGTTGTGCAAAAGATTTTTCCATATCTCGTTGGGTGCTATCCAACGTCTTTTGCGCTGCTATTGAAGGAATGTTTGTTGCGACTCGTAAACTCATTTTGAGCCTCCTTGGTTAGTTGAGAATCCTTCTCACTTGCTCAGCGGTCTCCCTACAAAACCGCCGAGCAATCGCACCATCCGAGTGCATTGGTTGAACACGTTGGAGCTATTCTTTATGTCCTTCCACCTTTATGCGCCCGACTTTCGTCGAGGTGCTTACGAAAACCTCTCGCGCAGTCACTCGCGTGAGATTCTCTACAGTGAGCCGGACTAAGGAATGGCTCGTTGTTGATACCCTCTCTTCGGCCAGGTCGAGGCAACCTTTAGTCGAGTCCAGCTAAACTGGACCATAGTCGCGTGTAAACTAGACGTAGGTCTCGCGCAAACTCGACCTTTGTCTTGTATTTTGAAGGCATTTTTGGATTTTGGTCCTGATGAGTCAGGACTATCGTCGAGTAGATTTCGATCGGATCGATCGCCTTTGGTTAAAACCATTCGCAATCGGGCCTCAATACTATTAATCACCCGGTAAAAACGAGGGGCCAGAAAACCCCTCGAGGGTGAGGTCAGGCGAAATCGAGACCTCAACTTCGCCCGAACTTTAAAACACTATAATAAGAAATCGCGCCGCTTATTCAATTAATTGCTTAGGCAATTAATTTCAGTGCAACTGCGGTGCTCTGATTCGCTTGCGCCATTACACCAACTGTTGCTTGTTGCAAAACTTGCCCACGAGCCAAGTTCGCAGAAGATTCAGCAATGTCTGTGTCACGGATGCGCGAGTTCGCAGCTGAGAAGTTCTCGATTGATGTCGACAAGTTCTCTTGAGTTGAAATCAAACGATTCTGCATTGCGCCCAAATTTGCGCGGTTGCTGTTCAATTTCACCTGTGCGTCTTCGATAATTTCAAGTGCGTTATGAGCGCCGTCTTTTGAGGCGAGCTCCATACCGTCAATTCCGAGTGCTCCAAGTTGAACATTTGTTTTGCTGGCATCGAAACTGATACGATCTTTAAAGTCGTCATTGTTAATATCAATTTGAAAGCCATATTTGTCGCCTGAACCATCAAGAAGTTTGATTGAGCCGAATCTAGTGGTCTGTGCGATACGCTGAATTTCGTTTTTAAGTTGCTGAGCTTCTAAATCTACAAAGCCACGCTCGCGATCGGCAATAGTGTCAGATGCACTTTGAACCGCCAATTCACGCATGCGCACTAACATGTTCGAAATTTCGCTCATTCCACCTTCAGCCACTTGCACCATCGACACGCCGTCTTCAGCGTTGCGATGCGCTTGGCGATAACCGCGAATTGTTGATTTCAACACTTCGCTCATAGACAAGCCGGCTGCATCATCTGCGGCCTTGGTAATTCGACTGCCTGAAGAGAGTTGTGCAAAACTCTTCTGCAAGTCGCGGGTGATTGTACCCATTTCTTTTTGTGCTGCTAGGGATGGAAGATTTGTCGTTACTCGTAAGCCCATTTTGGCCTCCTTAAATGTGTTTTACTGTCCACAGGGCTTCCTCACCTTCACCCTTGGACTGCAACAAACTCGATAGCCTTCTGGGCTAACTTTTCTCGATCTTTCTCGACCAAGGGTCATCTGACCTTTGATTGATCGACGTTTGTACCAAACCATTCGGCGAGGCCAGCACATTCTTAAGTCGCGTCGAGCGAATCTAGACTTTCGATAGAAGCGATCTGGTCTTAGTGCGAGTCTGGGGGAGGATGTTGGTCGAGAATTTCTCGACGAAAGATGAAGTTTTATTTGGCTGTAAGTCGAGTCGAGCTCGACGAAGTTCGATCAGACTTAGAGTTGATAGACCGAGGGCCTACAGACGTAGTGTCGGTCGAGGCTACTTTCTATCGCGAGTCGAGTCTTACTAGATATATGTCGCGCACTTTTTGAATGATTTGATTGTCGCCAATAGATTTTGGCGTGAAAATAGAGTGAGAGTCGGCAATTGCGTTTGACTGTCAGACCTTACTAAAACGAAGGAGTAAAAAAATGACTAAGCCAATTTTCTCTTTCATCATTGCTCTCTATTTTGCGCAGGCCGCGGTCGCCGGCGAAAAGAGCAGCTTTGTTTCTCGTTTCGAAAACAGGTTTCAAGCGGCGCGAGTTGAAGTCGCAGACGGAAGCAAACGAAAGATCTATTATATGCGCTGGCCGGGCGATCTACTGATTAGCAAGCAAGCCAGTTTTTCTAAAGGCCACACGCAGAAACTGAAAAGCAACAGCAAGGCGTTTTTTCTCAGAGCCCTCAATGATATCTATGACGAGAGTGGCGATGCCGATATTTCGACCTGCCCAAAATCGTACGTGCGCGTGACCTTCGAAAAGAAAGATCACCGCGAATCAAAAACCGGGTGCCTAGGCTCATCGAGCGTCTTCACCAAAAAAACAAAGCGCCTCACGAATATAATTGGGATGTTGTAAAAGGCGCCCTGGCGAATCATGTCGACCGCAGAAGAATACCGGTACAGTACGTTTGCGGAACTTTTGGGCCAGTCACCCCTAATTAATCCAATTGAGGCGGACCAAATGCTAATGGGCGAAATCGAAGATACGCTAAGTTGGATTAACGAAATGCCTGACGCTGAGAATATCCAAAACGTCCGCCGTGCCTTGAAGCGAGCGGAATTTCGATTGGCACCTATGAGAAAAGATCGCCGGACATCGGCTTTAGAGTTTGAGGAGCTGTAATAATTTCTACCCAAAAGTGCTTGGCACCTTTTAAAAAACCCTGGGGTGCGTGGGGTCCCCAGGGCGGGCTCAAGAGTGAGGATGTATGTCTGTGGGCTACCCCTCACTCTAAAATTTTCTAAAAATAATATAGTTAGCTGAAGCCTAAGGATTCAATTCATGACCTGGGCGACGAGCGCCCAAGCCGAATGACCTTAGTTGATCAACTTCATTGCTGACATGCCATTGTTGTTGGCTTGTGCAAGTGTCGAGATCGCGGCGTTATGCAATACTTGAGCTGACGCTGCCTCTGCACTCTCATAAGCGATGTCGGCGTCTGCAATTCGTGATTGCGCTGCTGACAAGTTTTCGAACTGAATGTCTGTGTTCGAGTTCACTGACACCAATCGACTTTGAACGGCACCGAAGTCGGCGCGAATTTTACTCAACTTAACCAATGCTTCATCAACCGATGAAAGTGCATCGCGAGCGCCGCCCTTATCTGAAAGGTCGATGCTGTCCATTCCAAGAGTTGAGGTCGTCGCATCTGCAGAGATTGTCGCTTTCACGATGTTCTCTTCGCCGCCAAACGGGCCGACATGAAACTCCATATCTTCGCCAGAGTTATTTAACAACTGTTTGTTACCGAAACGTGTCGACTTAGCGATACGATCCGCTTCTGTGATTAATTGTTTACCTTCTGTATTGATAAACCCGCGTTCAACATCTGAAACTGTGTCAGACGCTGCTTGCACACCCAACTCTCTGATGCGGATGAAGATGTTTGAAATTTCGTTCAAACCGCCTTCACTCACTTGAATCACAGATTGTGCGTTAAGCGCGTTCTGCTTTGCCATCTTTAATCCGGCAACTTGACCGCGGATGTTCTCACTGATCGCAAGACCAGCGGCATCGTCTGATGCATTAATAATTCGTTTACCTGACGCTAGAGCTTCTTGTGCGTGCTCTAAGCGATTTTCGTTCTTGAACAATTGGCGTTGAGCCGAAATCGACGCTATGTTCGTGTTAATTCTTAAGCCCATGGTAGCCCTCCAACAGACACCAAAGCATCCTGCGCGACACTACTGTTAAATCCATCAAGCCCCATGCCTGATAAACCGGTTCGTAGTTGGCAATCCTTGCCGAGTTAAAATTTAGTGTTGGAGGTAACTTGGGAGGCCAGGGGCGAGCGCCCCTTACCTTCTAAGCTCCTAAAAGAATCATTTACAGTGACTGCTGAAATGAAACTCTTAAGAGTGCTCCAACGTGTTCATGTAACTTCTCGGCTTTGGTCTAGGTAACTTTAGACCTTGGTCTAGGTGTTTTATAACGCGAAACGTCTAGTGAATGTTTTCACTCATATTTGCAGCTGAAATTTATTTTAATATTGCTGTGCGTTATTTAGCTCGGTGGAGCTGGCGAATGGCCAAATCGACGATTACTCACCGTGCACTGACCAAGGTCTAGGTCAAAGTCGCGAGCCTTCAGCTTCTTAGACAAGGCCCGTTTAGGCAAAAAAAAGGCCGTGTAGTCTTAAATGACTACACGGCCATAACTAGGGTTTTGCCCGCCCTGTACACGAAATGAACTTAGAATTGAAAATGAATCCACAAAAGCGCCTGGCACTTAAGCTGCCGAGGGCGCCGTGAAGTTGGCTACTCGATCAGCCTCAACAATGTTTTTGGAAACGAGTTCGCCTGCGCTAACACCGCCAGCCCTGATTGCTGTAGCACCTGTGCTCTCGCTAGTTTGCTGGTTTCTTCAGCCACATCGACATCGGCAATCATTGATCTTGCCTCTTCGACGTTTTGCTTTTGCACGTCGAGGTTATCACTGGCGTATTGAAAGCGACTTTGCACTCCCCCGAGCCGGGCCCGAACACCCGAAACGTGACTGACGGCCTCGTCAATGGCACCGAGCGCGTCGACCGCACCACCTTTATCAGAAATATCAAGGCCATCGATGCCAGAGTTTGAAGCTGTGGTATTCGCGTCGAGTTTAAATTTGATTACGTTGTCCTCACCCTTGTTGGGCCCGACCTGAAACGAGAAATCTTCACCACTGCCGGTCAGAAGGCTTTTTGTACCAAACCTTGTGGCCTTTGAAATTCGGTCGAATTCGTTGGTGAGAAGTTGAAATTCTTCATTCACAAAACCGCGCTCTTTATCACCGATCGTATCACTCGCCGAGTTCACCGCGAGCTCGCGCATTCTCACCAATATATTGTTTTGTTCGTTGAGGCCGCCCTCGGCAGTTTGAATCAGCGCCTGCGCCGACCGAGCATTGTGCCCAGACTGATCTAGACCTGCGACTTGCGCCCGCAGCAATTCACTGATCGCAAATCCGGCCGCATCGTTTTGAGGCGATGAGAGCCTCGACCCTGAGGCCAAAGCTTTAAAAGAGGAGTCCACTTGTCGTTGGGTCTTATCTAGGTATCTCTGAGCCGTAATAGACGCGATGTTTGAGTTAATCCTCAAAGACATAGAGCACTCCTTCCAGATCTCGAGACCCCCCCACGGGGTCATATCTGGTGTGCCCACAGACAGTTTCATTTCAGCAGTCACAACACTTATCGTCGCATCGCGTCAGGACTTTAGTAAAAAATGACGCAAATAGTTAATTATTTAAAATGACAGGTGGTTTTTTGAACAGATTTTTAAGCGCCTAAACTTTGGCGTCAAAATGAGGCAATTCTTCGACCTCAGATTCTTGGTCAGAATGGGGGCCAATCTCTATTTGAGTCTGATAGGCTAGGATGGCAACAGAACGCATACTATTGGGGTATTTCTTAAGGGCATTTTTGGCCATTTTTTTCTTTAGATAATCAGCCAGGCGAACGAAGCCTTCGTTGGCTCCTCCGCCCTCTGATGTTTCAGAACCGAGTGGCTGATCGGTCACCTCGTGAGCCGCATCTACGTCCTGTGATTGCTCATCAAGATCCGATAAAAAGAGATCCACATCCACATCAGGCGGAGGACCGCCCAACACATGTGGCTCAAGCTTAGTTACACGCACTCGCCCACACCTCCCACCGACTAGACTCATCGGAAGTCTGGGCAAAAAGTTAATGCTATGCGTTATATTCTCTTATTGAGATTCACCGACCCTAATTGAAACAGTCATTTGGAGCAATTTTTCAGGTCAGCCTTTTAGAAAAGCTTTTTGAGGTCGGCGGCGGTCTTAATATTTCGGGTTTTACGGCGCGCCTGATTTTCGATTTCAAAGCGCTTAAGGGCGAGAGCTTCGGCCTGCAATCTTTCGGGCGATTGCCGCTCGGTTTTTTGCCGACCTTCTTTTTTCATTTCGGCGATGGCCTTGCTAATTTCGCTAACGCCCTCACCATTCAGGGCTGACGCCGAAATCACTTTCGCATCCGAATTTTCAAAAAGATTGAGTTGCGACTCAAGTTCACGTTTCAACGTTTCAGCCCCAGGCCGGTCGCTTTTATTGACCACAATCAAATCGGCCATTTCAATGACCCCGGCCTTCATGGCCTGAATCGAATCACCGGATTCTGGGACCAACACAAGCACTACTTGGTCAGCCACATTCATAACTTCGACTTCAACTTGGCCAACGCCAACTGTTTCGACAAAAACTAAATCAAAATTACAAGCGTCAAACGCCCGCAACATAAGGTAAACCGCCGAGGCCAGGCCACCCAAGCTGCCCCGTGTGCCCAATGAACGCACAAAGATATTTTCACCGAGCGCCTCTTCGGCATAGCGAATTCGGTCACCCAGAATGGCGCCCTGTGAAAACGGGCTCGTGGGGTCGACTGCGATGACTCCAATTTTCAAATTTGTTTTAGTGTATTTTTTTAACAGCTCAGAGAGCAGTGTTGATTTGCCGGCACCCGGGGGCCCCGTTATGCCCACTCGATATGCCTGCCTTTTAGGCGTCAGCAAACCCTGGCACCTTAATGCTTGTGGGCCCGCGCGCTCAATCGCCGTCAGCAATCGCGCAAAATCCTGCGTCGATTTCGACAGTTGAGCGCGTTTGAGGGCGCTGCCTACGTTGCTACTGTGCTTGTTGCTAAGATTGTCACTCACGGCGTTTTCTTTATGCTCCTATAACCTATTGAAAATCTTAAGGATCTTATCTCACCTTGTCTATGTGTCAGCACTTTCGACACCCCCTAATTTGGCCTATTTTGGAGGGGGTAAGTAATGCAGTGATTTCAGCGGGTTAGAACTGGCACTGGCGGCACGAATACTGCCTTTATGTTGGGTAGGAGACCAAATCAAATGGACCGCAAACAGACAGTTATCATCCTATTGCTTGTCGCCGCCTTCGCTATCTTTGTGCAGGGCCTCAAATCTATGCGGCACAATCGATTTCAAGCCGCCGAACACGCCACCTTGGCGCTTGGGGATATCGACGATACTCCGTACCACGTTTCAAATGAAGAGATGGACGAAGAGCGCGCGCGCTCAAACGCTCGTGGCCGCGGCGCTGGTGGGCTAAAGCTTGCAGGTGGGCCCTCTACCGTCTCTCAATTTAATCAATATGACTTTGGCGGCGCAAAAGTTGTGGCCGAAAATGCTAAAGGCAAAGAAACCATCAAGAAAAAGAAGAAGAAAAAGAAAAGCGCGCGCGGCAAAACCGACGACAAGAAAAATATTTTAGCCGACACTCGCCCCTATTATGCCGAAAAACCGAAAACACCAATTCAAGATTCATTGAACGGTGATGGTGGCACGACGACAACGACTGTGGCGAACGCCGGCGGCGCAAAAAACAATACGATCCCAATGACCTATCAAGAATGGGCGCAGTTAATATTACCAGCTCCGTCACCAAAAAATGTTCAGATGCTGGTTGAATACTATAAGTCGGGCATGGTTTCTGCCGAAATTTTTTATAATATTTTAGACGCATTGATCGCTGAACGAAATCCGCAACAACAGCATCTCGCTGTTTCGGCGGCCGGCGAAGCGCCGAGCGCTCAGAGTTTTAACTTTTTAGTTCAGGTTGAAAAAGCCCCACCGTCGGCCCAACTTGGCAGCCAAGCTCAAACCGAACTTAATAGCTACGAAGCTCTCGGCACGGTCGGTTTGCTTCGAACCGTCATGACAACATATCTCACCGACGCGGCCACCATTCAAATCGCCACCGCCGTATTGCAAAGCTCGGTAACGATGTACATCGCAAATCGCGCACCAGCAGCCGCCGGCTCAACTGGCTCGACCGGCACCACAACTGGGGCAACCGCTGCCACGACTAGTGCCACCACCCACGCCGCTCTTGCTCGGGCCTATACTGGCTTTCCGATCGTACTTGAACAAGTTATCAATACCTACAAAGGCAATGCGACAATCGCAAATGCCGCCCAGCAATCGCTTATGCTCATCAACACTATAGTTCCGGTTGTCTCGCATTAATTCTCGGATATAGTCTTGTGAGATGGATCTCTTCATTTATAGAAATAGCTTTTTTTCGCTATCAGCCCTTTGCCTCGCTCTTTTTTTTAGCAATGGCGCGCGGGCCTTTTCAATACCCACAAATCTCAAAAACTCACAACTGACCACCCTCTCAAACGCTCTGGGGCACGGCACAAGCAATAAATTTTTAAGCAACCCTTACCCTCTCGGTGGATTTTCTGGGGTCGAACTCGGTGTCGGCGCCGAATTTATAAATACCTCTGATTTTTCAAGCCTTGGCAGTGGCAGCGCCACACAGAGCAGCGTTGAGGTCGATCGCCTTTCGATCGGCAAAGGCCTCTACGGCGGCCTCGATATTTTTTTGAACTTCATCCCATTTTCAGGCGCGAATGAAGTGTCGTCTTATGGTGCCAGCATCAAATGGACTTTTTTCGAAGGCCAATTCTTGCCGCTGACTCTTTCGACACTCGTGCATTATGATTCGATTAATTTTGGTGACCAATTTATGAGCGAAGACTACGGCGCCGATTTGATCGCCGGTATAAACGTAAATCACGTCTCTCTCTATATGGGAGGGGGGACAATTTCTGGTCGACACGTTTTTTCTAAAAGCATTCTCGATTTGACCGATGTCGCGAACAACTCAGACTTGAGCGACAACCGCTCTCTCGTCAATGTCGACCACCAAACACACGGGCTGATTGGCGTTCAAACTGAAATATCAAATTTCTTTTTAGCGGCTGAAATTGACCGCTATGCCAACCCGGTTTACAGCGCGAAATTGGGCTTGCGATATTGATTCGCAAGCCTGCTAAGCAAAAAACAAACTAGTAAATAAAAATAAGAGCGGCGCTGATCGAACTTGCTTTGGTACTTTGTGAAATATCTGACAATCCAAATTCGTAAAAAATTTCGCCAGACCAATTCGGGTGAAATTTTGCATCTAAACCTAATTGGCCAGCCGTTATGAAACTCGCTGGCAAATTGTAACCGCCGGTCGTGCTTGAGCAGACTGTTGAGTCACCCGTGCAAGAGTCAGCAATCTTTAGGCCGAGTGCAAGACCACCAAACGCGCCGACCATGTCGTTAAACTTATAAAGCGCCGTTACGGGCACGTCGAGGTAGCTAAATTTTATTGTGCTGGTCGCCCCGCTGAGAGTTGTTTTGGCCGTACGCTCGGCGTAATAACCGCCAGAACGAAACTTCACTCCACTACCTAAATCGCCAATTGCAATTACCCCTGCCATAAGACCGGTTTCAGAAGTGAACGTAGGGGCTGGGCTGCCCGACGTTGAGAAATTCGCGTTTTTTACACCGAACATATAGCCGACATCAGTGCCGGATGATGGTGAGCTTACGTAAGCCGCAGCTGAGACACTTGCAATAGCTGTGACCGCTAGAATCGCGCTCGAAATTTTGCTGAATGTTCTATTTAGTGATTTAGCCATGTAATCCCCCATTTGGTTGATCACATAATAGGCCGAATAATTAAAAAATCTAGTCTCGCCCGGCTGCAACGAATTAATTAGTTCTTCATCTTGTCGACAATACTCGTCGTAGAGCGCCCCTCGATAAACTGAAGCGTGCGAACCTCGCCGCCGTACGACATTACGAATTTTGCACCGACGATTTTATCTACCGGCCAGTCGCCGCCCTTGACTAAAATATCGGGCTTGATTTGGCCAATAACCTTCTCGGGAGTATCTTCAGAAAAGTAGGTCACAAAATCAACTGCGCCCAGGGCCGCTAATATTTCGGCTCGGTCACTCTCGTTTTGGATAGGCCGCGATGGCCCTTTAATAACTTTAACACTTTGATCAGTATTGATGGCGACGACTAAAAAGTCGCCGAGCGCTTTCGCCTCTTGTAAATAGCGCACGTGCCCGATGTGCAGTATATCGAAACAGCCATTGGTAAAGACCACTTTTTTGCCTTTACGAATACTCGCCAGGTGTTGCCCCAGCTCAGAACTGTTCTTAAATACCCGGCCCAAGATTTATACGTTCTTTCGATACAGCTGAAGCCCGGTAAACGATGCCGCAAAATCGCGTCGCAAAACAAGCGACACCAGCGGCAAGACCACAAGACCGGTGATGAGATTCAAAACTGAACGCCAGAGCACAAGTGCGGGGTAGTAAGCCCGCTGAATCTGCTTGTCGTCGCCAAGCTGAAGATCGAACGTCCACTCGCCAATGGTTCGGCCGTAAAAACTGCGCGCCACGATCATGTACATTTCAAAAACTGCGAAATACATCACGATCAGGCTGAGCTGGGCCGCAAATTCGGTGCGCGCACTGTGAATCACCGAATTTAAATTTATACCCGTCACGGTGACAAGGCTGACCAAAAATATAAGTGCAATCGCCATCACGATCATGCCATCAAGCGCGAGTGATGCAAAACTGACCGACACGGGCGTCAAAGGGTTCGTCAAACCATCATGGGCCCCACGCCGAGTGCCAACAGTATTGGCCTCGCGCATTTTTTTATCCGGGATCTGAAAATCAATTTTATCTACAGGGTTTGAATTGCGCTCACGCTGAATATTAATCTCGGGTCGGTTTCTCGGCAGGTCGCGCTGTTCACGCGGCAAGGCTTCAGATAATTTAACTTGAGATGCGGCCGTGGCCTCGCGCCCGGCAGCTTTCGGCTCAAGCGCCCTGTGAAGTTCAGCAATAATCTCTTTTGATGTTCGGCCCTTCGGGGCTTCAAGCATTTCTTCAGCCGGGGGGACAGGCAAACTTCTGCGCATATTCTGCTGCGCCATGCCCGAATTGGCGACGTGTTCTCGCAAACTCACCGGTCGCTTATGAAAACCAAGCCCTGCCGTGATTGGTCGCATTTCAAAATCTTCGTTTTGATCTTGATCCATTTTTTCGTCCCCCAGAACTCGAATTAATTGAGCTCGTATTTTATGATGCTCATGAGGGCTATGCAAGCCGTTTCGACTCTCAAAATCTGATCACCCATGGTCAGGGGCTCAAACCCTTGTCTTTGAATCTCTTCAGCTTCAGCAGCACTAAAACCACCCTCAGACCCAACCAGCGCCCAAACCGCGCGAGGTTTGCCTACCATGATATTTTTGAGGCCCGCTTTAAGGTCGACTTTTCTCGCACCCTCATAAGCAAACAGACACTTAATCGAGGGGTCTTGGTTAATTTTCTTAATGAAATCGTACAGGCCAACCGGCGGCTCAATTCGCATTAGCGAACCTCTGACCGATTGGGTTGTGGCCGACTCAACGGTTTTTTGCCAACGCTGCCGGCGCGCCGGCGAAATCTCATCCACGCGTTTAATGAAGCTATTTTGAGAAATAATGGGCTGGATTGAGCTCACTCCCAGCTCAACAGATTTCTCTATGATCCAATCAAAAGCATCCCATTTGCAAAGGCTCACTGCCAAATGAACCTCAGGCCCGCGCAATGCGGGCAGCATTCGACGGCCCACCACTTTAACTAAGGCCGATTTTTTGTCGATTTGCATGATCTCAAGCTGCAGCAAAATGTCATGGCCCGTAATGCTTTCAAATCGCTCACCCAGTTCAAGACGCGAAACTTTT
Organism: uncultured Bdellovibrionales bacterium; assembly: GCA_903833275.1. Lineage (GTDB taxonomy): Bacteria > Bdellovibrionota > Bdellovibrionia > Bdellovibrionales > UBA1609 > RBG-16-40-8. Next base: position 288,479 of record CAILEP010000006.1, on the reverse strand, counting down.
ATGGCGTGATGAAACGCCTCGTCTGAAAGTTTGAGAGTTTCACCATCAGAAATATCAGCCGGTAAACGGCCGCCGAGGTCTAACCAAATTCGTCGCATTTTTAGCTTTCCTCTTTCTGAAGCAAGAACCCGACCCACTCCCCGAGTTGGGTGCGCTCGACGAGGCGAAAACCCGCAAACGAAAACTCGCTTAAGAAAATCGCCTCGCGCTCTTCGAGAATGCCGGTCAAAAGCAGGTAGCCATTGGCGCCCACTCTTGGCTTCAGTTCATTTTGCAACCGCACCAACACGCCATCAATAATGTTGGCAATCACCAAGCCAAAAGCGCCTGGGATTTTATTTAGGTCTTCATCGATAATTCGCACTTTCTTGAAAGTATTGAGCGCTAGATTTTCGCGCGCCACCCGACGCGCTTCAGGGTCGATATCATTGGCTAAAATTGTTTGAAACCCGAGCAGCTCGGCGAGAAAAGCCAAGATCCCCGTGCCGGTGCCGACGTCCAGCGCGCTACGATGGCCACCGCCCAAAATGCTTTGCGCGTGGCGACCAATAAATTGTGAAGCAAGGCGGGTGGTCTCGTGTGTCCCGGTGCCGAATGCCATACCGGGGTCGATTCGAATCACCTGCTTTGCCTCTTTAGGGGCCTCACACCAACTCGGTACGATCCAAACCCCGCTGGCCAACTCGAAGGGGTTAAAGCCTTTCTTCCATTCAGCGAGCCAGTCTTGATTCTTTTCTGACTGAAGTTCAAATTGGGCCTCGGGGTAGGCCCCGCGCAACTGCTCAAACCACTCAAGAGACGGCGCCACTTCAAAATAGATTTTAAGCGCCGTACGCTCTTTGCTTAAAGTAACGGGTTCGTATTCACGATTTTTTTGTTCGAAAGACAATTGCTCTTCGGTGCCGGCTGCGCCGTTTTCAAACGCATCAGCGGCCAAGAGCTCGGCTTCGAGCTCAGTTAAATTTTTAGCGGTGATTACAAAGTACTGATCGGTCTTCATTGACCGCAGTGACTATCACACTCTAGAGGGGTGCGCTAGTTGAGACCGGCGTGGGGCTGACCGATGAAAAATCTTTAGAGCCGGTTAGGCCTGGCGACGTCGACGGCGCACTGGGCGAACCCGCCTTGATATCGATCGGCAAACCCTCTGTGAGAGAGGCGGTTTTTCGTGGGGCCATACGAGCCGAGCCGAGGTCGGCCTTGTCGCCAACCATGATCGCGTCGAAATCAACATTTGGATAGTCGTCGTGGGTGTGTAGTTTTTCGAGGCGCGCCACACTGATTTCACCCTGTACGTGAATGATTCTCAGCTCGCCAACCGCAACAATTAAATCCCCGGGCGATTTATTTTGATAAACATCATAAAGCGTTTGGCGGCGATACACCGTGAGAATTACACCCACCCGAAGCCCATCGTTTGTGCCAGCATTAATATAATAATCTTTGGGCGGGGTCTGATCGTTTTCCATCGCCAATGGGCGCCGAACATCAAACACGGTCACGTCTTTAGCAAAAGAATTTTGCGCGAGTAAAATATTAACTAATAATGCGAAAGATAAGATACGGCCAATGAACATAGTCATCCTCTTAAGTGAAGCTGGCCGTCCTGGCGCGATCGAAAGATATAAGAGCCATCATGGCTCAAATTATTACAATGTTATATTCGGTTGAGGCATTTTGAGACTTAACAGGCCTAGACTTCTAATTCTGGAGTCCGTCGCTCAATGCGAACGGCGCCAATATCTTGGGCTTGAGTCTTGAAAGCCGCATTCGGGTTTTGCACCACTCGCTGCTGTAGTTTTGCAAAAATCGGCTCGCGAATCGGCAAAGCGTTGTCTTGAAGAACAACTTGGCGTGCCGTGCGTTTTTTCGAATTGATAACAATCGGCGCTTTTAAATTGGCCGTCATTAACGTTGGGTCCATCGGGATTGTGATAATAGTCAGAAGCCTAGCTTCTTTTGCTGAAGCAATTTTGAGTGCTTCGAGATCAGTTTTTGAAAGATCGATTTGGTATAACGGCGAAAAAAGTTCGGGCTCAAGAACCGGAAAAGCAATTTCGGGGCTTTCGCAGCTTTGTAACCAGGCAAAAATATCGTCATTGGGGTCGTCAAGAAGAACAAAGCGACGCAAATGGCCAAAGCCTAATAGACCTTCAGCGAACTCCAACATGTCGTCTGGCGTAACTTCTAGCTCACCAAACCGCGTCGTGATGATTTTCATGTCCCCCCTAACATAACGAGGATGCCTTTAAAATAAAGACACCGCAAGCCCTGAGAAGGTAAATTTTTTAAAAATTATTAGATTAAGATCCAGATTCAGGCTTTAGGAGTCTTGCCACGGCGCGTGTAGAATCGGGCTTAGCCTGAGAGGCGTCCTCGTTCTGCTGCTTGATCGCTTGATAGACTTCTTCGCGGTAAATACGCGTTTCTTTTGGGGCTTCTATGCCTAGGCGGACCTGTTTTCCACGGATTTTCTCGATGCGAATCTTAATATTGTCATCGATCGTGATACTCTCGCCCAATTTTCGTGTCAAAACTAACATTAGAAAGGTCTCCTTCAACATCCTAGTCAAAGACTACTCGTATGACCTTAACGGCGGTCCATTTCGAGAGCTTTAGCTATTATTTCGAAGAACGAATGTCAACGCCAATTACTAAACTAAAGGTTTGGCAAAACGTTATCGAATTAGATCTGGACAAAGTCCATTAGGCTCTTTTGCATCAATTTGCCGGACGTTTGCAGAGCACCGTGAAGAGCGCTCTCCGTGCGGTTCATGTCACTGATGACCTCAAACGTATCAACGTCCTCAAGTGATGAGATGGCCTGTCGGCTGTCCACAACCTTGGCTGACATGGCATTGAGCGTGCTATCAATCGTCGACACTCTTGAACCAAGGGCTGAACGAGCGACCACGACCTGCTGAAGACCATCATCCATGCGATCGATAGAGTCCTGGATCCCGGTCTTGTCGTTTGTGGTCAATGAGATTTCAAGTTTCTTCAATGCATCAAAGAGATTTATGCCCTCATAAAACTTGCCGTCTTTGGCACTCTCCGAAACCTGAACAGGTAAACTTTGATCGGTGATTCTAACTGAGGCCGGCCCGCGCATGGCCCCACCGCTCTTGCCTGGGCTGCTCGCCTCGCTCTTTGCATTGCTCGCTTCGCCTTGGGCATTGATTCGTGCCTGGCGCGCCTGTGCAAAATTCGGATTGTTTTTAAACTCGCCCGGCCGTTCTTTTCGTTGGTCTTGGAGGTCCTCAACCGTCTTGGGCTGGTTCGCGGCATGGTGGGTGAATCCATCTTTAGAAAGACCCTTACCTTCAAAAATAAATGAGCCCGGCATGTTCATTGGTAAAAAAGAATCTTTGTCGATGTGAATCTTCAATTCGCCGTCATCACCACTATACGAACCATCATCTTCGAAGGGCGACGTCATGGTCTTGTAACCGGCGAATATAAATCTTTCGCCGAGCTTACGGTTACCGACCTGAATGGCGTGCTCTCTGAGCTGCTTAATCTCTTCGGCCACGCTTCTTCTGGTTTGCGCATTGGCACTCGCGTCGTTGGACTGACTGAGGGTGAGATCTTTGGCACGCACGATAATATCTGAAAGATCGCCAAGAGATTGCTCCGAATAGTCGAGAAAGCTCTTCGCGTAATTTAAATTTTTAATATACTGCTCGTTGCCGCGCAAATCGACTCGCTCACCCAAAACCCGCGCTGCAGAAATAGGGTCATCTGATGGCCGCGTAACTCTTTTTTGAGTCGCCGCTTGGTTTTGCAAATTGGCCATCTCGGTGCGATTCTTGGTGATCGACCGATTCACTTGTTCGTAGGCCATTTTGTCCGCGATTCTCATCTTCTAATCCCTAAAGAGTTCATCATTACAAACGTTTCAAATTCAAAACGGTGTCCATCATCTCGTCTGCAGCTTTAATAATTCGCGCCGAGGCCTCGTAAGACTTTTGATATTCGATCATTTTAGTCGTTTCTTCGTCTAAGCTGACACCGCTAATGCTTTCACGAATATTTTTAAGCTGGCCGACAATATCTTTTTGCGCGTCGAATTCGGCATTGGCCCGACTCGCGGTAACCCCGATGCGACCAACAATATTATTATAGAAATCATCGAACGTACTCTGCCCGTTGGCCAACTTCTGCTGATAGGGCAATGAAGAAATGATGTTGGCGATTCGGTTATCGCCCGGTGAGTTCGCCTGTGCCGCCGCAACGATACGACCTGGGTCTTCAAGAATTCGGTCATTAATTTTTATCGCATCAGAGGCGCCATCACGACCGGCAACTTCAAAAAATGCGATGCCCTTTTTATTATAGCGATCATAGCCCGACTCGTGGGCGCGATTCACTTCGCTGGCAAAGTTGTACGCGAGCTCGTCGACCTGACCCAGGGTTTCGTTAATAAATTTATCTCGAATATTTAACAGACCGCCGAGAGAGCCACCCTTAAGTTGATCGGTGATGGCGATAGCCGTGCCCGACTCGGTCGCCTTGTAGAAGATATCGAAATTACCAGAGCGCTTGCCCTCGCGCGCGGCCGACGCTGCAGCCGATAGGTCACGCTGCTCATTGCCAGTGACAAGAACCGCCGTATTACCTGCCGTGATTGTTAGAATACCGTCTTTGCTTTCGCCCCAACGAATATCGATGTGCGAGCTCATGTTCTTCAAGAGAAGATCACGGCGATCGCGTTCGTCGTTAGCGGTGATGCCATTGATCTCGACCATGGCGATCTTGTCGTTCAAAGTCGCGATCTCGCGAGTCATACTGTTAATTTCGGCAACTTCTGTGGCGATTTGAAAGTCCGCCTCACCTTGAATATGACCAAGCTGCCCATTGATGCGCTTAAAGTCTCGGGCCAAGAAATCGCCGGTCTCTTTAACCACGTTTCGCAGCGCCAAGTTTTCTGGGCTATTCGACATTTCTCGATAGGCATTAAAAAAGTCAGACATGAACTTATTAAAGCCCTTGTTCGACTGCTCGTTGAAAACCTGCTCGACTCGAGACATAAGCTGAGATTGGGCCTCTTTGCTGCCCAAATTATTGCCTTCTCGTTCAATTTGTTTTTCGATGTAACTGTTATTGATTCGACTGACCTGCGTGGCTCGTGCGCCATTACCAATACGCAGTTTACCGGTACCCGTTGGCTCAGTGGTTTGCAAATCGATGCGTTGACGAGAAAAACCTTCAACGTTTTTACTGGAGACGTTATGGGCAGTGGTCTGCAGAGCCGTTTGGCTGTTCTGCATCGACCGCTTGCCGGTATCCATCATTCCCCAAATTCGTGACATCCCTGTCTCACCCTTCGAAGCTCATCCTTGAGCTTCTCAGTTAAATCGTCCGATCGATTCGCAATTCGTGCCTTAGACCTCTTTGCTGACCAATTGCCCAGACTCAGCCGGGCGTGCAGCAATCCCCCCTGATTTTTTGTATGTGGGTTTATCTCGAAGCTGATCGCGAATTGAGCCGATCGCCCCTGTGACATTTTCTAAAGCAGACTTAACTAAAATTTCATTATGCTGATTGTGTTCTCGCACGCGCTTTAGCAATAATTCGAGTACCGATTGGCGACTGCGCAAGCGATCACCGGGTTCGCCACCCAAGTGACGAGCAAACTCCACAAGCTTGGTCGTTTCAACAAGGCCTTCAGCGGTAGCGAGTTCTTTGGCCGCCACTTGGCGCTCTTCTTCAAGTTGTCGCGCTTTTACAAACGCCACTTCTTTCGATTTATTGCTTTCACTTAATTCATTGAGATTTACTGAAATGAGGATGTCGCGTTCATTTCGCACAACTTGCAAAATATGCCGATACACCTTGATAAGTTCATCAAGTGACTTTTCGAGCTTATTATAACTGTCGCGACTCTCAGGTTTCATCCGTAAAACCTATCTCTCTTTGGGCTATTGTTTAACAGCTCTTACTCGCCCGTAAGTAAGTGTTCATCCACCAATCGATCGGCCACGGCCTCTGAATCGATTTTGTAATTACCTTCATCAATCATTTTTTGCAGACGTGCGATTTTGGCATCATCCGACACATCTTTGCTCGCAATTGCTTTTGCTTTTTGCATGGCCATCGCATCTTTCGACATTTCAATTTTTGTTGAACCCAAGTCAGCTAATGTTTTTTCGGCTTCAACCTTGCCGTCGCGGCCTTTTGTTTTGCCAACATCGGGGCCACGAACCGAACCAGTTTTCGAAGGGTTGATACTATTGTTATTAACTTTCATGGCTCCTCCGCCTTATGAATGCGCCCTGAATTACTCAAACACGCTATCAGTATAAATCGTATCATATTGAGACGTCGTGACACAATGCAATCGCAGTCTGTGTTTACGACTCGACTTCACTTATTTGCCACGTCAAACCCATTGCTTGCGGTGAAAGTGACCCCAACTTCTGGCCGGCCGAAATCGAGTCGCCCGGCTGAAGATTTTGGCTTCGACCCAAAAAACTTATTGTCGACACTAGACCATGGTCGTGGGCCAACTTCACGATTTGGCGCTCGTCACCAGCATGAAACGATTGCATAACTTCACCAGCATACGGGCTCACCACGTCACGGGCTTCGGGTGATCGCCCATTTTGCCACTCATAAAGAAAACTCACATCTTTTTGTTTGGCCACACCGCCAGGCGAAACAATCGGAATGCCCATCTGTTTCGGTTGATCGATTTTAATTGTCGTCCCCTTTTCAATCGGGATTGGCATATGCGGGTGCGGGCGCGCCTGCGCGTGGTTGAAAAATCTTTCTTGAACTTGATTGTAAATAAGATCGGCAAAACCGACCCCACCGCGATCGCCCCAGGCCTCAACATACTGCGCATCACGCTGCTCAGAATAAATGTTCTCTGCCATCGAGGGCTCGTTCGCATGTTGCACGGTTTGGCGCATAGCCTTCATCATCTCGCCCAAAAAATACTTCTCGTACAATTTGGCCGCATCGCGAATTTTTGCATCTTGCTTTTCTTGATCAATTTTCGGTCGTATCGGTATCCCGTGCGGGATTTTAATATCGGCCATCATGGGCCTCTCTTTCATTTCGGCGCCCGAACCCCCAGCTCCGCTGTCTATTATGGGGGCGCTCGAAAAAAAATGGGGAAAGTGAGTCAGGAACCCGTGCGCATCCTGCGCTTATTTCCAGCAAACGATCGGTCGGCCATTCCTTGGCCAGTACTGAATATTTGCCCTTAAGTCTCCTGCCAGACACCTGGAATCTCTTGACCATCCATGGTCAAACGCTCTCTAACTCACTTCTCCCCCTGAGAAACAACACATCCTGTGTCATCCCTCGTTAACTATTATAAAATCTGTAACTCGGCCTGCAATGCCCCGGCCGCCTTTATACTTTGCAAAATCGTAATCAAATCTTTCGGCGCTACCCCAAGACGATTGATCGCTTTCACGATGTCGCCGACGCTCGCCGATTCATCTAAAATAATAAGTTTATCGCCCTCAGTCTTTTTGCCGCCGGCTTCACCGCCGCCACCGCCAACTTTCAACGAAATATCACCGTGTGAAATGGCGACCTTCGAAATTTTAACACCGTTGCCGATAACAACCGTGCCAGTTTTCTCGTTCACCACCACTTTGGCTTGTGTGTCGGGCGCGACGTCTAATGTTTCTATTGTGGCGAGCAGATCAACGCCTTTGCCCTCATAAGAAGGCGGCGAGATTATATCTATCGTGCCAGCATCAAGCGCTGTCGCATACTTGCCGCCCAACTCTAAATCGACTTTTTTCGCAACCCGTGCGGCGGTCGTAAAATCAGGATTGTGCAAAGTCAGTCGAAACATATTGCGAGCGGCGAAATCGCCGCCGAGATCACGCTCGATCATCGCGCCATCGGGCATACGCGCACCAGTCTCATGAACCCCCGTCGCACTAAAACCAACAAGTAGTGAGCCCTGAGCCACGGCGTAGGTTTGCTGATCGGCCGCGCGAAGAGGCGTTTGAATAAGCGTGCCGCCTTTTAAGCTCGAAGCATCGCCAATTGAACTCACTGTGACATCCAATTTATTGCCTGCACGCGCAAAAGGCGGAAGTTCGGCGGTGATCACAACGGCTGCCACATTTTTGCTTGCGATATCTTTTTGGGTGAGCTTCATGCCAAGGCGATCGAGCATGCGACTCATACTGTTATTGGTGAATTCGGCTTTGCTGTCGCCCGTACCGTTAAGACCGACCACGACACCGTAACCCACAAGTTGATTCGAACGAACGCCGCGGATATTACAAATGTCTTTTAGTCTCGCCGCTTTTGCTGAAAGAGCTGCGGCCAGAACTATAAACATAACCTGTAGAATTAAAAACGTTCTCATTGTCTACTCTCCGCGCTCTTTGAACTCACGATATCGAAACTCGAATCAATTAATTGTGAAGAGTTGATACCCTCTTCATTAAAGTCTTCAGCTTTTACGACCCCAGAAACAATGACCTTGTATTCGCGCTGGCCAATCATAAAGGGCTGCATACCGCGAATTCGATAGTTGCCATCGACCATTCTTTCGACCACTCGAGTTGGTACTGTTTTCACCGCAAAATCTTTGGTTTCTTCGACACCCGGAGCGGCAGCGCCACCATTAGCCGCATTTGCATTTTGGCTGTTAGCTCCCGGCTGACCATTTTTGCCATTCGCCGCTTTTTCTGCCGGTGCACCCGGCGCGCCAGGCGCAGGTGCCCCATTTGCCGCGGCTGCTTTATCATCGGGTTTCGCACCCTCTTCGCCACCCGCCGGAGCGCGGCCCATTGCGCGACGACGACGCTCTTCAAGTTGAGCCAGCAATTTTGCAATCACTTTTGATTTCGCCGAAAGCTGCTCAACCGGGTCGCCTTCGAGCTTAATCGCAATTGGGTCGCCAATCATGCGCACGATATTTTGCGAAAAAAGGTAAGCGCCCTGACCCTCCATCACCCAAAGAGACCCGGCCTTACTTTCAAGGTGAGCTTGGTTCTCTAAATCACCACGCGTGGTGCGTTTATACTTTCGATAAGTGTTCGGCATTACATTGCTCTGTTGATTATAACTTAAGGGCCTCGCCGAGGCGCCCGAGGCTTTTGCCTTTTCACCGCTGTCATCACCAATGACTTTCTTCCATTCTTTGCCCAGCGTCGTGCAACCGGTGCTGCCAACGAGGCTTAGCAAAATGGCTATTGAACTTATTAAACTCAGAGCTACGCGAAGTGTTTTCATTGGACTTCAACCTCGCCGCGACTAACCACTCGCCCCGAAATTAACTTGTTAGTTTGCACGTTTCTTAAGTTAACCGTGTCGCCCACAAAGCCGTCTTGCTCTGTTTTGGCCGTAATCGAAATCTTCCAACTTCCGTCGCCAGAAATGACGCGTACGATTTCGCCGCGTTGAACAGCCTTTTCTCTAACTAGAGAACCGCGCCAAAGAATGTCGCCTGAGTTCATCATAAATTTAGTTTGTTGCCCGACAATATCCTTGGCGTCGGCGGCCGAATCTGTTGCATAGGTCACGTCGCGCCAATCAAGAGAAAAATCGGCATCAGTTAAGCGAGTGCTCGAAACAATACTGCCGCTAAGCACTGGTACTTTTTTTCGAATTTCGAGCTGGCCATTGACCCAATAAATAACCGGGCGACCATCTGGCTTGGTGAGAATGATTTTTTGAGCAAAATGCCCACGCGGCAATTTTTCATCATTTTCGATAAACCAGGGCGTATTTTTGTATTCAGCCGAAATGACTGGCAGCTGCAAATTTTTGATATCAAGTTGGCATTCGCCGCAAATAGTCTTCCAACGCGAATTAAGCTCTTGGCGAATCGCCTCTTCGCTAATTTCAAAACCGCGATTTTCGACAACTACCTCACGAGGGATTTGCAAAACCCAGTCGCGATGGGTCGAGCTTTGGCGAAGCGCACCGGCCACTACACTATTTTTAAAAACACGCTGCTCGCCGAGCTTGGGCGCATCAGCCAAAGTTATAGCGGCGAGTTCGCTCTCAATTTCGGTCGGGATATTTTTGCGGCTGACGATATCAAGCAGGGTGATTTTATCGCCCTTCTCGATTCTAATATACGGCAAAACTTTAATTTCAATATGCTGGCCAGCATGAACAGCGGGGGCCGACAAAAATAGGAGCGATGGCAAAACCGCCACCGATATCAAAATTGAAATAAAAGTATCTAGACCTGACTTCAAATCACTACCTCAAGTTGTTCGTCGACTGCAGCATTTGATCTGACGCTTGCACAACCTTCGAATTTGTCTCGTAAGATCTCTGCGCCGTAATCATATTTACCATTTCATCAACTATATTTACGTTGCTCGTTTCAAGCTGCCCCTGCGAAATTGTCCCGAGGCCATTTTGACCAGGTATCCCCTGCTGCGGTACCCCGCTTGAGGGCGACGGCACAAACAAGTTGCCGCCCACACTCTTTAAGCCCGCTGGGTTCACGAATGAAACAAGTTGAAGTTGCCCAACGTTTTGTGGGGCCATGCTATCTTGAAAAATAACTTGAACGACACCGGTTTGGCCAATCTCAACCCCTTGAGCATTGCCAGGTATCGTGATTTCTGGCTGAAGAAGGTTGCCGTTTTTATCTTGAAGGCGACCGTCTGGGCCTTTTTTAAAGGCTCCGTCGCGAGTATAGGCCACTTGGCCGTTTTGCTGCATAACCGGAAAGAACCCTGAACCATTTACCTCGACGTCAAACGGAGCATTGGTCACCTTCGTCGAACCTTGAGTAAAATCTTTTTCAACAGCCGATGTTTTTGCACCAAGGCCGACTTGCACGCCCGTCGGTGAAATTGAGTTTGCGCCCGTAGCCGAACCCGGCTCTTTTACGTTTTCATAAAGTAGATCTTCAAATTCTGCACGGGCCTTTTTAAAACCCATAGTCGAGACGTTGGCAAGATTGTTGGCGATGACGTCCATGTTGGTCTGCTGAGCCTTCATGCCAGTCGCTGCCGTATTGAGAGCTTTGAACATTCTTACTCCACGGTCACATTAGGTGACCCGAAATTATCAAGTCGTCTTTGGCACTACGTTCACTAACTTTTCATCCATTTGGTCGAAAGCCTTAATCGCATTTCTATTTGCTTCAAAGGTTCGAGATGCCTGAATCATATTTGTCATTTCGTCGACTATGTTGACGTTACTCATCTCAAGAAAGCCTTGATGAACTTTAAATTCTTCGGCTGGCTTAGTGGTCGCGGCATAGTTCGGCTTGAGGCTGTACATCGAATTGCCGACCTTTTGAAGAGCGTCGCGATTTTCAACATCAACAACAGATAATTTGCCAACTGAATTTTCGCCGTCGAAAATCTCGCCACCGAAGCCGACGGTGAGGTTTTTGCCGCTGACCTGAATGGCCCGTTGAGCCGGGTCGGCGCCACTGCCGCCCTTGAGCACAAGAAAACCGTCTGCGGTCACTAAATGACTTTCGCTATCCACCTTTAAGGCGCCGCCACGCGTGAGCTTTACTCCGTCGGGTGTCAGAACTTCGAAAAAGCCTTTGCCCTCAAGAGCAAAATCAAGATTGCCTTCGGTATTTTTCAAAGCCCCTTGGCTGAAATCAGAATAAGTGCCAGCCGAGTCTGTATAGGCGCGATCGCCACCCTGCATGTCGTAAAAACTTTCAACCGAGGCGGTGATTCGTGGCACAGTTATAGAGTCTGGCATTTTTTCGTTGGCCGTGACGTATTCGCTAAAGGTCTGGGTGTCTTTTTTGAAACCTGTCGTGCTGGCGTTTGCAAGGTTGTTCGAAATAGTTTCGAGGCGCTGACTTTGTGCCATCGCTCCGCTTAAGGCTGAATAAATACCTTTTGCGCTCACAACCCCTCCTGTCTAGGTTTTCAGTACTGACTTCGAGTTCTACCTAGACTTCCACAAACATGTAGAGCAAGGGCCATGCCACCCCCGCCACAGGGCGAGCTCGCTACAAGTCTGTAATTGTTTTTTTAGCTAAAGTTTTTGTCTATTTACTTCGAAAGAGCGGCGATAGGTGCACTGGCGATATTCTCAGCCGCTAGACCTAGGTCACGCAGCATTTTCATAAAACACGTCATTTTCATGACATCGACCATCACGATTTTGTCTGGACTACGCGCATCTACCTCGACGTCGCCGCTAAATACTCACATACTGTTTATGGATGAAATGGATTTCATTTATTGTTTTTCTTTTTGTAAATATCGCATTTGCTTCGACCGACACTTCGGCGCGCGGTGAATTGCCCTCTAGTGCGGCGCTGGCCCCCCCGCCTATTCACACCGAAGTTCACGGCGACCTTGTTTACACTTCGGTTAACGAAGGGCCCTACTTCGACCTCCCGGTGACCTATAACTCCAAAGTAAAAACCTGGATTCAATTCTACCAGACCAGTGGCAAACGAGATTTTAAAGTTTGGCTCGAAAGATCTTACAAATATTTGCCAAAAATTACTCCGGTTCTCTCGGCGCAGGGCTTGCCCTCTGATTTGGCCTATCTGGCGATGATCGAAAGCGGGTTTTCGATGAAGGCTACAAGCACCGCTGATGCCGTGGGCCCTTGGCAGTTTATGAAATCAACAGCCAACCGCTACGGCCTTAAGACGGATTGGTGGCTCGACGAGCGCCGAGACATGGTGAAAAGCACTCTCGCGGCCGCCACCTATCTTAACGATCTTTATCGCATGTTCAATTCTTGGTATCTCGCCGCGGCAGCCTACAATATGGGCGAGGGTCGCGTTAAAGCTTTAGTCAGTAAATACCAAACCCGAAATTATTGGGCGCTGTCGAAGAAAAGAGACTTTCCGCAAGAGACCGAACAGTACATTCCAAAACTTATTGCCGCGATGTTAATTGCGAAATCGCCCCGCCTCTATGGCTTTCGCGACTTGAGCCCACAATCACCAATCACCTATGACGAATTTTACGCCCCCGGCGGCACCGACCTTGAAAGTCTTTCGGAGTATCTCGGCCTCGATCGCGAATCTTTGGTGACAATGAACCCTGAAATCACTCGGGGCTTTATACCGCACTTTCTCAGTCGCCATAAAATCAGAATCCCCAGAGGTTCGTTGGGGCGCGCTCAGCGCTATGCCAGATCTCGCCTTGCCATGTCGAACTAGAAGAGAAATTCGACTGGCTAATTTTGGTGACTCGAATTAAATTGGTCGCGATGTCAAAACCACTCATCGTTCTTAAATTTGGCGGCTCAAGCCTGGCCACTCCGCAGTTAATTCGAAGTGTAGCTCAGCGAATTTCTGAATTGCATAGCCAAGGGCACCCACTCATTGTTGTCGTCAGCGCCATGGGCAAAAGCACCGACGAACTTTTGCGACTCGCCCGCGAAGTCTCCGAAAAACCAAATCGCCGCGAGCTCGACATGCTTCTGACAACCGGCGAACGGGTTTCGATGGCGCTGATGTCTATGGCCCTACACGACTTAAATTGCCCCTCGATCAGCTTTACCGGCAGCCAAGCCGGAGTGCTCACTGATGCCTCTTTTACCAATGCAAAAATAATTGAGCTCAAGCCCATTCGCGTCGCTGAAGCTTTGGCAACCCAAAAGGTCGTTGTGCTTGCCGGCTTTCAAGGTGTCGACCCCATTAGCCGCGAAATCACGACCCTTGGCCGCGGCGGCTCAGACACCACGGCCGTGGCCATGGCGGCACACTTCAAGGCCGCTCGTTGCGAAATATTGAAAGACGTCGACGGCGTCTATTCAGCCGACCCCAAAATTGTTGAGAGCGCAGTGCTCTTTAAAAAACTGCCCATTGACGTGCTTTATGAATTTTGTTTTTGGGGAGCTAAAGTGCTCAATTATCGTTCGGTCGAGTGGGCTCGTGAGCACCGCGCGCACTTACATATCGGGCGCTCTGAAAACTTCAAGCTTGGCACCGAAATTGTTCTTCAAAGCGAAAGACCTTCCGCACGAAAACTTCTAGGCGTCAATTCTCACGCCTACGTAGCAGAAATCAGTGGCTTGGCCAATGACCTACAACACGGAGAAAAATTACTTCGCGAACTGCAGGACAAACTCGATTTAGCACCGCTGCAAATATTGCGACAAAACTTTAGTAACGGCACCTATCGATCGTTAATTACCGCAGGCACCTCTGATCATTATGCTCTCGACAGCATTATTGCCGAGCTCAAGTCATCATCGAGCTTGCGACTAGAACGCGGGCCCATTGCCACAGTGACCAAAACCTACTCTGATGCCAAAAGCGAAACTGAAATTGTCGAGCGCATAAATCTGGTCGAGACGGTTCGGGCTTACCACAAGGGCGTGAGCCATGAAGAACAGCGCTAAGCAGTTTCAACTGAAATCAGATCGCCTCAAGTACAAAGTTTTTGAGGCAACCGACTGCGACCATTTATTTGATCTCGACAGCGACCCGGCCGTTATGAACTTTATCAATGGCGGCACGCCGTCAACCCGCGAACAAGTCAACGCGGCCACAGCTCGCATTTTAAAGTCTATGAGCGAAAACCCTGGCATGGGCAACTGGATTTTGCTGACGAAGGACACCAATGAGTTTGTCGGCTGGGTGATGTTGCGCCCCTTGCCTCAGTATAACGAAATCGAATTGGGCTATCGGTTGAAAAAGAAATTCTGGGGCCGCGGCTTCGCGACTGAGGCCTCTCGAGCCGTCATAGAATATGGCTTTTCAGAGCTTAAGCTTGAAAAAATTTTTGCCATCACTGAGCCAAGTCATATAAATTCGCAAAACGTACTTGCGAAACTTGGCATGATCTTTAAAGGCCCGCGGAGTTACAATTCTGTTCTTGCCCCGAGCGACGCGCCTCATATTCTGGTTAATTATTACGAGCTCTACCCGCCGAGTCGATCGTCCAAATAGTGCGTTGCCCACTTTAGCAAATAATGCTTCAATTTAGAGGCCAATTAGTCATCATTGATTCTCAAAGGACTTCTAAATGCAGCGACTAAATATACAAAGCCTTTTTCTTCTCGTTTCGATTTTATTGTTAAGCAACGCCTCACCAGCGCAAGATCTCGATCTCAGTGGCACCACACTCGAAGATCTATTGAATGTCAAAACCACAGTCGCCACCAAAAAAGAAGTTAGCGTTCATTCAACCCCTGGCATTATTACTGTAATCACCGACCAAGAAATTCATGATATGGGCGCCCGCGATCTTATTGATGTTTTGCGACTCGTACCAAGCGTCAACTTCAATTACGATGTTCAGGGCGTCGTTGGGATGAGTGTACGCGGCATCTGGGCCTACGAAGGCAAGTATGCACTAATTGTCGACGGCGTTGAAATGAACGAACCCGCTTACGGCACCACTCAATTCGGCAATGAGTTTCCGGTTGACCAAATTAAAAGAATTGAAATTATTCGTGGCCCCGGCTCAGCCATTTACGGCGGGTTTGCCGAATTAGCTGTTTTTAATATTACGACAAAAAGTGGCGGCGACCTTAAAGGCGCAAGTAGTGAATTGACTTACGGCCGAATGGTTGGCGGTTCAGAACGAAAAAATCTAAGCGTCACTTTCGGCGGCAAATCTAATGATTGGGAGTATAGCTTCGGTGCCTACGGCGGCGTTGCTAATCGTGGCGAAGGCACCTACACCGGCTATAACCCACTTATTCCAGCATCGGGCTCAATCGATTTTAAAAACGCAGATGTCTTAACGCCGACCTATTTCAATTTTGGGCTCAAGAAAGGTACCCTAAATTTTCGTGTAATCGACAATGACTACAAACTCACGACCGCCACGATGTATAACTATTCTAATTCTGGCTTTAATTTTCTAAATGAATTTAGAATGTTTGCGGTCGTCGCCGACTACACCTATAACGTCAATTCAAAATTGAAAATTACCCCTCAAATTAAATTCTCCGACTTTGAACCCTGGCGCCAGACAGAGCCCGAATTAATATCCGCCGGCTATGGCATTTTTGACCTTAAAACCCAACGAACTAAAACGAGTATCACCGCGAGCTATGAAGCCAGCAAAAATGCGAACCTACTTGCAGGCTTTGAGTATTTAAATGATCACGACTGGGCGATTAATTACGCCGGCACAAACCTTCTCGAGGGCGGCAAACACAGCCAAGATTTTAATAGCCGTGCAACGTACACGCAGCTTCTTTATAATTTACCGCAAAACTTCAATTTGGCCATTGGCGCGCGATATGAAAATCCGAATTTTACACGCGATTCTTTTCTGCCTCGTGTTGGCCTAACCAAAGAGTCTAAAAAATGGCACAGCAAGGTTCTCTATTCTGAGGCATTTCGTACGCCAGCCCTTCAAAATATCGAAGTGCACGCCGGCATCTTACCCGAGAAGACTTCAACTTTTGAAATTGAATACGGCTTTGAAACTTCACAAAGCAGCTACTTAACCGCCAATCTGTACGACACTTTAATAGAAAACCCGATTATCTATTCGGTTAGCCCCACAGGCAGCGACGAATATGACAACTTCTCAAAAGTTGGCACTCACGGCCTCGAACTCGATTATCGTTTGAGAAAAATCTGGGGTCAGATGCAGCTCAGTTATTCATATTACGAAGTGACCAGTAATGGGGTACCGAAATTTGCCGTCGCCCAAACCAAAAGTGCGCTGGCGGGTGAGCCTCAACACAAAGTGTCTTTAAATTCATCAGTCGTACTTCTTAAAAAACATAATATTAAATTGAATCCGAGCCTGGTTTATATGAGCCACACCTACGGCTACGAATATGACTCTGCTCTCGGGGCCATGGCGCTAAAGCCCGAACAAGAGCATATTTTGTTTAACCTTTTCCTGTCGCGCGACGACATCCTTTTAAAGGGCCTTTCGGGCGGCGTCGGGATATTCAACATTCTCAATCAAAACGCGCGCTATATTCAGCCCTACGGTGGCTCGGGCGGCGAGCATTCGCCACTCCCCGCCCCCTCTCGTGAAATTGTGGCCAAACTTGACTATAAGATGAGTTTCTAGCCTTACCCTCTGGCCCTAAATTTGCTCTATCTGACTTCGACTTGTATAGAGCAATTTAGTTCATTTTCAGAGGTGAAAAGTGTTTAATTTTTCGACAACATTGACGTTTTTCGCGCGCACATTGATTAAGATGGGCGCGGCCCTCGCCATTCTCACGATTTCACCGTTTTTGCACGCCGAACCCCGAGAACCCGTTTCTGGTCTGCATGTCGACCTTCGTGATCTAGTTAACTTCACCAACCACCCCTACGGTAAAATAGCCAAGATTCTTTATGCCGATTTGGTTAAGCGCCCAAAGCGACTCGATCTCGCACCCGAAGACCCGAATTACTTTATGCAAGTGGTTTCATATGATCCGGCTGGCCCCCATGGCGATTCGTTTTATCGTGTGCCACTTAGCCCAGCGAACAAGTTGAAATTGCCCCCAGAGCTTCGAAGTCAAAGCGCTCTGCAAAATGAATTTTATAACCTCCCCGACGAAGTACCGTCTGATTATGCCAAAGAAGATTTAATGGCGATTGGCAAACCAGAAGATGCCGAGAAACCCCGCATTGCCTATATTCACGAACGCTCAAACGACAGCCGCTTTAGCAAGATTTTTAGCGCCCAAATAGAGTCTGAACCCAGTGTTGACGACGAGAATTCAAATCTCGTTTATGTACCTTTGCTCACTTTTGTAAATCTAAAGGGCGACTATTCGGTCTCATTTTTTCAACGCTTCACCGTCACTGTCGACTTAAAAGCAAAACGGGTCGTCAACATCGAAGAAAAGGGCCCCGAGATTAACATCCAAAAGACAAGTTTCTCTTACACCGTTGATCTTTTCGCTCGAAAACTTGTTGCACGTGATTCTAGCAACGACATCACGATCGTTTATCCGCTTGGCGTCGGTGGCCTCGATGACGGCGTCACCACCGCCGATCGCGCTCGTCGCTTAATGACCCCCAACATTGAAAACGGATTTTTAATTAAAGCGAGTGCGAAGCAGCTTCTGCAACATTGCTACCCCGACTATTTCAATTGCAGACCGTTTTTGCCGGTCTTTGACAACCCAAACCCCAAATATGGCTGGACTAAACTTGGCTTACACGGCCCCATCACTGGCCACTTACTTCGTGGCTTTGTCTCTCATGGCTGTATGCGTATGCGCGAAAAAGATCTCTACGAAGTGACGGCCGTTCTGCTCGGGTCATCTGCCGCAATGTTACCAATTTCAATTGTACTCGACAGCGAGACCAATGAACTCGATCACCCGATGCCACTTGATGATAAGCACTTTTTTGGAGTCGTAAATGTCGGCTCGGACGATGAGCCCAAAGTTCAACTCGACGAAGAGGGCCTCGCTTTAACAAAAGCCTTCAATGGCCCCCTTAATCTCGACGGCATATCGTCTTGGGATATGCGCGACCCGGGCCCACTAAGCCCTGTGACAAAAAAAAAGCCCCATCATTGATGAGGCTTTCTCGTCAGCCGCCACAGTCACTGGGCGCCACAAGTAACAATTAGGATTAGTGCTTTTTAAGCGCGATCTTTTCAGCTGTTTTTTCAGTGGCCTTCTCGCCGGCCTTCGCCGCGGTGCCCGCTGTTACTGCAGCTGCCGCCGCTGCTGTGCGCTCTTTGTGAATCGTCATTTTCAAAATTTGAGTTCGTAAATCTTGAGTCAATTTAGCATTCTCTTTGAAATACTTAATCGCCTGTTCGCGACCTTGACCAATGCGCTCTTCTTTTACACTGTACCATGCGCCCGATTTGTCGATCAGCTCATACTTCACGCCCAGATCTAAAACATCGCCTTCAAGCGAAATGCCATCACCGTACATAAGATCGAATTCAACCTTAGCAAACGGCGGCGCCATTTTGTTTTTCACAACTTTAACCGCTGTGCGTGAACCCACCACATCTTCACCATTTTTAATGGCGCCAATGCGACGAACATCCAAACGTACAGATGAGTAAAACTTCAATGCGTTACCACCAGTTGTCGTCTCTGGGTTGCCAAACATAACGCCGATCTTCATCCGAATTTGGTTAATGAAAATCACCAACGTATTCGATCGCGCAATGGCCGCAGTTAACTTACGCAATGCTTGTGACATCAAACGAGCTTGTAAGCCCATGTGTGAGTCGCCCATTTCGCCTTCGATTTCAGCTCTGGGGGTCAATGCCGCTACAGAATCGACAACCAAAATATCAATGGCGCCCGAACGCACAAGGGTCTCAGTAATTTCAAGAGCCTGTTCGCCTGCATCGGGTTGAGAGATCAACATATCTTTAGTGTTCACGCCCAACTTACGAGCATAAGACAAATCAAGAGCATGTTCGGCGTCAATGTATGCGGCCGTTCCGCCTGCTTTTTGCGCCTGTGCCACTGTTGAAAGTGCGAGTGTTGTTTTACCCGAGCTTTCTGGGCCAAAAATTTCAATGATTCGACCGCGCGGCAAGCCGCCGATGCCAAGTGCGATGTCGAGGCTAAGTGCACCAGTCGATACAACCGGTACGTCTTGAAAGAGGTTTTCGCCCCCGCCAAGTTTCATGATCGCGCCTTTACCAAATTGTTTTTCGATCGCCGCAAACGCAAGCTCTAGTGCTTTTGCTTTGTCGCCATCGCTCACTTTGTCGGTTCCGCCCGATTTATCATGAGATCGTTCAATTGTTGCCATTTAAGGTCTCCTTATATTAGTGCTGCCCCACCCAAAATCTAATATCACCTCAGTCAGAAAGATACCGTCTTTCGAGGAGTAAACAGCGCGTCGAGCACCTATCTATAGGGCGCCCCACCTGGTTAAAATTCTGTCTATTAATTCAGCAAATCCCAAGCCAACTCGAGCACAAACCAAGTGGGGGCTACGTCCATAAAACGTTCGGGTCGGATCAAAACTCCGCCCGCTGAACAGTTTCGGTTTAGTGAGCCATTTAACTGACTTTTGGGGCTGGGCCTAATTAGCTAATTTTCTTTCGGCGCGGGTCCAAGCGGTCGCGCACTCCTTCGCCGATTAGATTCAATATGACCAAAGAGAAGAACAGCGCCATTGACGGAAACACCGCCAACCACCAGGCCACAGTAAAATTACGTTGCGCCTGATTGAGCAACTCGCCCCAACTAGGCGTCGGCGGCGGCAATCCAAAACCCAGATAGTCGAGGGCCGCCAGCGAAGAAATCCCGCCGGCAATGGTAAAGGCGCTAAAAGTCAAAATCGGGCTGAGCGCATTTGGTAATATATGACGAAAAATAATACGCAGATTGCCGGCCCCTAGAGCGCGGGCACTTTCAACAAAATCTCGCCGACGCAAGCGCAAGAACTCGGCCCGCATGTAAACTGAAATCATCATCCAACCAAAAATCGTGGTGAACAAAACCAGCAACTTCAATGTCGCGCTAAAAATTGAAATCATGGTGATCAGAAGTAACATCGTCGGCATCGAATCGAAAATCTCAACGACGCGTTGACCTTGCAGATCGACTTGGCCGCCCAAATAGCCCATCACGGCCCCTGCGATTGTGCCCAAAATATAGGTAGCGAGCCACACAAGTAAGGCGAAAACGATGCTGTAGCGAAAACCGTAAATAAGACGCGAGAGCACATCTCGCCCGCGATCGTCAGTGCCGAAAATATTTTCTGAGGTTGGCGGCGAGGGGTAATTTTCGACTCGCTTATTGCTTTCAAGAGGGTCCCATTTAACGGGCGGCCAGATAGCCCAATCGTCGGTGGCCAGCTCGATTGCGCGATAATTGGTCACCACTTCATCTTTTTGGCCAAAAATATCCGGATAGTAGGTTTTCGCCACCGGCAGATAGTATTCGCCATGATACTTCATTACCATGGGCTTTGAGTTGGCCCAAAATTCGGCAGTCAAACTCAAGAACAGAAAAAAACCAAAAATGTAGAGAGCTGCTTTCATTGCACTCGCCGTTTCGTAAAGTTAGTCAAAATCAATTCGCGGGTCGACCACCACATAAAGAAGGTCACTCATCAAGCGCCCCAAAAGCGCCACAAGACTTGATATAAAGATAAGTGCCATCAACACATTATAATCTCGAGCCAGCGCCGCGCTAAAACCCAAAAGACCAATGCCATCGAGCGAGAACAGCTGCTCAATAATCATCGACCCCGCCAAAAAGAGCCCCAGAAAGCCGCCCATGCCGGTGACAATTGGTATCAAAGCATTGCGAAGGGCGTGACGATAGATCACCACATTTTCACTTAAGCCTTTGGCCCGTGCTGTGCGTACATAATCTGATTTGATTTCATCTAACAAAGAATTTTTCATCAGTAACGTTAGCGTTGTAAAGCCATTGATCATGTAACAAATGAGCGGCAGCGCAAAGTGATGGGCGCGATCGAGAATTTTACCGCCCAAAGAAAGGGTATCGTAGGCTTCTGATACCAGCCCCTTTGCCGGAAACCAGTTGAAGTACGACCCTCCCGCAAAGAATACCATCAGCAAAACGCCCAACATCACTGGCGGGATTGAGTACAAAACAAACAAGACAAAACTTGAAGCTGAGTCAAACTTCGAGCCGCTGCGAACGGCCTTCATCACCCCGAGAGGTATGCAGATTAAGTAGGTTAAAATAAACGACAGAACTCCAAACTGAAGCGACACGGGCAACTTACTGACGATCACTTCGGTCACCGGGCGATCGTAGACAAAGCTTTCGCCGAAATTAAACGTCGCAACGTTCTTAAGCCAGATGCCAAAGCGCACATACATTGGTTTATCAAAACCATATTGCTTCTTGAGCGCCTCAACCACCTCTTGTGAGACCCCTGATTCGTTTTGGCTGCCAGAATCGGCGTGAACCCCGGCACCGCCACCGCCGCCACCCATTATTGCGCCGAAGCGCAACTGCTGGATTTTCTGCTCGATGGGCCCGCCCGGGGCTAGATTAATAATGATAAAAGAAAAAAGCGTGATGCCAAATAACGTCGGCACCAACACGAGAACACGCTTTAACAAATATTTATGCATTACTGTGCCGCTTTTTTATCTTCAATCCACCATGTGCCCGCACCAACACCGTATTTGTAAGTGGGCTTCACCATTTTCATGCGCGCGCTGTAAGCCAGAAACTCATATTTAGGGCTCCACATAAATACATAGGGGTAGTCTTCTGCAATCAAACGATACACTTTGCGCTGAAGTGCTTCGCGTTTATTTCGATCCATTTCGTGGCGAATAAGTTCGATAAGTTTATCAACCTCAGGGTTCGAATAGCCAATGAAATTCGAGCCGCCCTTGACGTCGCTTTTTGAATGCCAGATTTGATAGGGGTCCATTTCGACGACCCCGCCCCAAGCCAATACCACGGCATCAAAGTTACGATCGTCCATGACTTTTTGAAAGGTATTCCAGTCAACGGTTTTGATTTCCATCTTAATGCCAGATTTTTTGAGCTCTTCTTGGTAGACCGTCATGTATTTTTCGTTCGGGCTGCCACTCGGTAAAATAGTGGTAAATTGAAATTCCACTTTTTTGCCATCAATGGTTTTGTCGAGCACGCCGTCTTTATCATGGTCAGCCCAACCCGCTTTTTTCAGAAGCTCGCGGGCCGAAGCTGGGTCAAACTCGATCGGCTTAAGATCGTGATCCGCACTCGGGCTTTGCGGGTACCACGGCCCCGCTGCCAAAACCCATTTGTCATACATAAACTTTTTTATCATTGATCTTCGATCAAAAAGTTTAACCATCGCCAAACGCACATCACGATCTTTGAATATTCTATTTTTCAAATTGAAACCAACAAAACCAATTCGTTTCGGCGCTGAATTCTCAACCTGCTTTTTAAAAACCGTTGTGCCCCACATCGGGCCGTCGGTCTTTTTTTCGAATTGATCAGCGGTAAGATCTATATAGTCGAGATCCCCTTTTTTAAATGACTCAAGTCGCGCGTTCTCGTCCTTAATAAATTCATAGACGATTTTTTCAACTTTGTTGTAGCCCTTGTATTCGGGCAGATTAAAGCCCCACCAGTCGGGGTTGCGCACAAGCGTGATCGACTTACCCTGGTCGTATTTTTCGAACTTATAGGCGCCCGAGCCCACCATGGTTTTTGTCATTTTCTTGTTTTTGTCGCCATAATGGGCCTTCGGTAGAATCGTCAACCCACCCAATACATCCAAATTCTTAAAATAAGGTTTTTTAATTATAAATTTAATTTTATCGGGGCCCAAAATCTCGGCTTTTTCAATATTTTCGTAATAGGCGCGCATAATGGCGTCAGAGAGCTCAGGGTTAAAATAAACTTCGAAAGAAAACTTAACATCTTCAACGGTCAGCGGAGTGCCATCGTGAAACTTAACGCCTTTGCGCAATGTAAAAGTGATCGACTTGCCGTCTTTGGCGACCTCCCACTTTTCAGCTACAGCGGGCTCCCAATCAAAGGTCTCAATATTACGATCAAGCAAGCCATCAAAGCAGGCGCTTTCGACCATATGGGCATACCCATCTTGGCCCTTCAACGGATTCAAGGTTGCCGGCTCAGATTCAATTGCCAATCTTTCAACCCCACCCACCGGAGCATCGGGGTTACCAATAACAACTGTCGCATTTGCTTGAACACCACAATAGCTCGCAATAATATAGACAAAGAGAACGAAACAAGATCTTTTGCACATCTGAAGAACCCCCGAGTTGCGTGGTCGAAATTTGTTCAATGAAAGGTTACCCAATGATTAAACAAAGCACAAACTCAGGTGGCATTTTTGGCCTGATCTCAACGCGCAAAGAATCAAAGGTGATTTTGACGCCAGTTCCGTGGGAGGTCACGACCTCATATGGTTCGGGTACAAGCCATGGCCCGCGTGCGATTCTTGAAGCGAGCCCCCAGATTGACCTTTTTGATATCGAATTCGGCAATGCCTATGAACAAGGCTTTTTTCTTGAAAAAGAAGACCCCTTTTTTATGGCCAACAACAATAAACTCAAACCCCTGGCCCAAGAGATTATTGGCGCCTGGGACGAAACTACCGAGCTCAGCGCCCCTCATAAGGCGACTTTGAAGCAAATTAATTCGGCCTGCACCGAAATGACCGAGCTGGTGTATCGCAAAACCGCGGCGGTCATTAAAGAAAATAAGATCCCTGGCCTTATTGGCGGCGATCACTCAACGCCCCTCGGGGCTATTCGCGCCGTTGGCGAACACTACGCGGGCGACTTTGGCATTTTGCACATCGATGCCCACGCCGATTTGCGGCTCGCCTACCAAGGCTTTTCACACTCCCATGCTTCAATTATGCGCAATGTTTGCGCGCTCAAAACCCCGCCAAAACACCTGGTGCAAGTGGGCATTCGTGATTTCTGCCAAGAGGAGTATGACTTTATTCAAAGCAATGAGAGCCAAGTCACAACATTTTTTGATTCACAATTGAAGTCCGCCCAAATGCAAGGCGAAGCATGGGGGCAACTCGTTGAGAAAATTCTGAAGCCATTGCCAAAAAATGTTTATGTTTCATTTGATATTGATGGGCTTGCGCCGCACTTTTGCCCACACACAGGCACGCCTGTGCCGGGCGGCTTAAGCTTCGACGAGGCCTGCTATTTACTGGCTCAAATTGTGAAATCAGGGCGCAAAATTATTGGCTTTGATTTGAATGAGGTCGCGCCGGGCCCCGAAGGTGACGAGTGGGATGGCAATGTTGGTTCGCGTTTGCTTTTTAAACTCTGCGGATGGGCGGCTGTTTCTAAGTAAAACAGCCGGTCTATTTGCTTTTAAAATTAAATTATCGTGCGTAACGTTTGGTCATCGATTCGCGAATTTCTGCGCCTTCGATGCTTAGGCGTGTCCAGGGGATCGCCAAAAGACGATCGGGCTCGATAGCCTCTTCGGTCTCTTCACAAACGCCATAAGTGCCATCTTCGATTCTCGACAGCGCCATTTCGATTTCCATCAATTGGTTACGAAGTCTTTCGTTATTCGAAAGGGCTTCGCTCTCGGCTAGCGCTCTTACCGTCTGATCGCCTTCATCTCCAGATTTACCATCTTCAGATGAATTCAAATCTTTTCGCACATCACGAACGCGGTTTAAAATATCCGCTTTTGATTCGAGAAGTGCCTTCTTGCAACGCTCAACCAGTGATTTCGAAAGTCCCATGCAGTTATCCCCCTCAGGTACTTTATGAAGTAGTTCCAATTTGGAACTGAACTATTTACACACAACGCATAGGGTAAGGCAAGTTTTAAATCTGAAAATATCTTAAATACATTAAGTATCTAATTTTATTACTATTTTTATATGTTCCAGGTCGAGACACTGCCTGTTTTCTAATCAAATTTATAGCTGTTTACTATGCGAATTTTGCAAATTTAACATGCAGATTCTATAAATTTTACCTGGTCTAAGGGCTAGCGATTAGTTAACAAATCGTCAAGACTCGATCAACGAAATTGAGTCTTCCGCTAAAAGTTAACTCGAGCCACTCGCAACGGCCGCCAAACATTTGTACTTTGAACCCAGTAGGTCTCGCCCCAACTCGCTTCAACCTCATACCAATCATCTTGCTCGTCGAGACGTTTAAAGGCGGTGTATTTATCAACGAATTTAATATCCGCCGGCTCGCCTTGCGGGCCCGGTGCTTTTTTCAGTCTCGCCGCATTCACCCGCACCGACACACACACTAATTTTCTTGTTACGTTACCGCCGTAAACCCAATGTTTCTCACCGTCCATATCTTCTACTTGAATCCACCCGCCTGAGCTTTGCAGTTCAGCAAGCGGGGTGAACTTTTCTACCTTCCAAGTGATTGGGTATTTTGAGCCAGGCCCGGCACGCAAGTTGACCCCGTTTGACGTCACACACAGGCCAGCGCCGGCACTTAAAGAAAACAGCGCGACAAAAAAACTCGCACTGAGGCACGAGAAAATTTGATAAGGCTGGCCACTTAAAAATAAAAAACGCACAAATCGCATGAGCAATAGATTATCAGCAAACAAGATTGTTCGTCGAGGCTCAGTCTAACTCACATACCACCGGGCAATGGTCAGAACCCTCGACGTCATCAAGAATTTCGCAGCTCTTAAGCTGGGCTGCTAGACCCTTTGACAAACATATGTAGTCGATACGCCAGCCACGGTTTGCGAGCCGCCCGCGATCTTGGTAACTCCACCAGGTAAACCGCTTTTGTGCGTTGGGGTGCAAGTGCCGAAAGGCATCGACAAAGCCGACTTCCAAAAATTCACCGAACCATTGGCGCTCTTCTGGCAAAAAACCCGACTCGTTTGCGAGTTTTTTTGGGTCATAAACATCGCCATCTTTGTGCGCCACGTTGTAGTCGCCGACAAGAATGACTTCTCGACCTGAGTCTAGCACCTGCTTTAGGTGACTTTTAAATTTACGCAAAAAATCTTGCTTGAATAGATGGCGTTCTTCACCTGACCCACCATTCGGAAAGTAAACATTATATAAGAGAAAGCGACCGTGATCAGTGATCACAAATCGACCCTCGCTATCGAACTTTTTAATCCCGATGCCGTATTTTATGCCCTCGCAGGGCTTTTTAACGAAGGTGGCCGTGCCTGAATAGCCTGGCTTTTGCGCTGCCGACCAAAAACTCTCACGCCCTGGCGGAGCCAAAAGCTCCGTCGTCAACTGATCAGGATGAGCTTTAGTTTCTTGTAGACAAAGAATATCTGGGTCGCGCGCCGAGATAAATTCAAAAAGACCTTTTTTGGCGACGGCGCGAATGCCGTTTACGTTCCAGGTGATGATTCGCATCTGAGCTCCTTGCTGAGGGGCTGTTTTTATGGCACATAAATTAGGTCGTCTGAATCTTTCACACAAGGAGAATTTTATGCCAATGATTGGTCAACCAGCACCGCTCTTCACCGCCCATGCTGTGGTCGACGGTGGTGACTTTAAAGAGATCAGTCTTGCGAACTATCGCGGCAAATATGTCGTGTTATTTTTCTACCCGCTCGACTTTACTTTTGTTTGCCCCACCGAAATCACACAATTTCGCGACAGCCTTAAATCTTTTAAAGAGGCTGGCGCCGAAGTTCTTGGCTGTAGTGTCGATTCTGTGCACTCGCACAAACGTTGGCTCAAAGATGATCTCGGAAACTTAGGCTACCCCCTGATTGGCGATGTCACGAAACAAGTGGCGCGTGATTATGGTGTTCTGATGCATGATAAAGGCATCGCCACTCGCGGCACATTTGTCATCGACCCCGAGGGCGTGATTCAATATATGGGCATTCATAATTTAAATGTCGGCCGCGACGCCAACGAAATTTTGCGCGTTTTACAGGCCCTGAAATCGGGCGAGCTGTGCGGCGCCGGCTGGAAGCCCGGCTCAAAACACGTTCAGCCCAAGTAAGCGCCCAAAAAATGGGCATTGCAATTTCAGATTTTATAGCCCTGTGCCAGAAAAGTTATCCGTCGATTCTCACAATCGAAAATCTTTCTGGCCAAATTGAAAATACCCTTTCAACAGAGGTCATGCCGCTGCCGAAAGCGGTTTTTCAACGCGTGGCCGAGGCCGTCGATCGTATTTACAAGTTCTCACATTCGCCCGAGTGGTTGAACGAAATCTCTGCCAAATTGCCACCCGCGCTTCAGCCCATTTTGCTCGCCCAAGCCCCACCCAGTTCAGTTTTGATGGCTTATGATTTTCACTTTGATGCTGCCGCCGATCGCTTGTCTCTAATTGAAATCAACACGAACGCCTCGATGTTCTTACCTTGCGTCGCGCTTTACGAATTGCACAAACTTTCATTCGGCGATCAAAAACGAACGCCGCTTGAGGCCTTACGCGATTCTTTTTTCGCAGAGTGGTCGACCTTTTCGAAATCGATGGCCACCCCTCGTGTAGCGATTGTCGACGAAAACATATTGAAGCAAAGAATGTATTTTGAATTTTTAATGTACCGCGACTTACTTAAGACCTGGGGCTGGCAAGCCGATGTGGTTGATATAAACGATTTGAAAATTGAACAGTATGATTTTGTTTACAATCGCTTCGTTGATTTCTATTTATCAGAATCACGCTCAAAAGCCCTTCGCGATGCATGGTTGAAGGGGTCCGTCTTTCTATCGCCCCAGCCTCGCGAATATCTTTTGATGGCCGACAAAGAACGTCTCATTGATTTCTACCGACACCGCATCGACCCCTGTTTCTTGCCGACAGAACTTTTGACCGAAACCATTAGAAGCAAAAGCGGGCCTGAGCGCGAGGGGGCCCTTGAAGACCTCTGGGCCCGACGAAAACAACTATTTTTCAAACCAAAAAATATGTACGGGGGCAAGGCGGCTTTTCGCGGTAATTCTATATCTCGCAAGGTCTTTGCTGATATTGCTGAGCAAGATTTCGTTGCCCAAGAATTTCAACCGGCCGGCGAATTCAATGGTCGCAAGTTTGACTTGCGTTTTTTTGTGTATCGAAACGAGATTCAACTCGGGTGCGCACGCCTTTATACCGGGCAAACGACGAACTTTAACTCTCCAGGCGGTGGCATTGCGCCTCTGGTATTTACCTAAATCTGGCTGCGAAATGCAGCACGGCAGAGCTCGACCAAAATCTAAGTTTATTTTCAATTTTTCTGCCAAGAAACTCAAATTGCACGCCTAAGTAGCCGAAACGTTTAAAGATGGCAGCAGAAACGCGACGTGCGCCCAAGCGCCGAGCAACAGGCTTTGAACAACTCGATGGATGGCATTCTTGGCAAGAATCCGTGCCGGGCGCCTATGTCATGTACCCGGTGCGCAAGTTACAAAATTGCCAAGTTCTTTACTTCAATTTTAATTTAGCCAAAGAAATGGGTTTGATTTCACCGCGCCACCCGAATGTGATGACAAAAGAATTGCAAAAAGAGTTGCTCGATACTTTTGCCATTCGAATTATCAACGAGTACGACCAAAAACAAAACGTGCGCTTTCACCCGGCTATTTTAAAACCACAGAACTTCATGGCCACCCGCTATTTGCAACTTCAGCACTCAGATAAAACCGGCCGAACCTCTGGCGATGGTCGCTCAATCTGGAATGGCGAAGTTGAGCACAACGGTGTAGTTTGGGATGTCAGCAGCCGCGGCACCGGCGTCACCTGCCTCTCACCGGGAGCTGTCGAAGCCCAGAAACCATTGAAGTCGGGTTCTACACAATTTGGGTATGGTTGCGGCATGGCCGACATCGACGAATTGTTGGGCGCCGCGATTATGGCTGAAATTTTTCACAATGCGAATATTAATACCGAGCGCGTACTCTGCATCGTCGACACTGGTGGCGGAAATGGCATCGGAGTTCGAGCCGGCAAAAATCTTTTTCGCCCGGCCCATCTATTTTTACACCTCAAGCAGGGCCAACGAGACGCGCTTAAAAAGGCCACTGACTACTTGATCGATCGCCAAAACAAAAACGGTGAGTGGTCTTTTCATTCTGGCACCAGTCATTGCTACGACTTGATGCTCGATAAGATCGCCGGTCTATTTGCCCGATTTTCTGCGCAACTTGATCGCGACTACATTTTTGCTTGGCTCGATTGGGACGGTGACAATGTTCTCGCCAACGCCGGCATCATTGATTACGGCAGCATTCGGCAATTCGGCCTGCGCCACGACGAATATCGCTATGATGATGTCGATCGTTTTTCAACCTCGCTTCGTGAACAAAAAATAAAAGCCCGCGCCCTCGTTCAAACTTTCGCGCAGCTGGTTGATTTCTTAAAAACCGGAAAGAAGAAACGCGTTGAACATTTTAAAAACCATTGGGCGGTATTGCACTTTGATCGCTTTTTTACTGCCGAGCTTCACGATTTATTTCTACAGCAAATTGGCCTACCGCTTGTTTCTAGGCAAAAATTATTAAAAGAACAATTGCCTCTCGTCGAACGCCTTTATCGCGCCTATTCGCATCTCGAGCGTCAAAAAACGCATAAGAAACTTCAGCGCGTGCCAGACGGGGTCAACCGACCGGCCATTTTCAATATGCGCTCTATTCTCATCGATTTGCCGCAATATATGCAGGGCTCCTCTCGGGGCAAGCGCCTTGAGCATCTGCCGAAAGAAGTATTCTTTGACCTAATTCTGGCCGAATCGGCGCGCGGGGCTGATCGCACTCCTACGGCTGGTGTTCTAAGTAAAATAGCGCAGTTTCAACTTCTCTATTCATTGGTTATGCGCAAAGCCGCCAACGAGTCCGATGTCGGCGGGCTGCTCAAAAAGGTCATAACCCAGGCCTCTCGTTGCAACCGGGGTGACCGACTGACTGGCGACGGCTTGCTATTTGTAGTTGATATGATTTTAGCGAAGAAACGCCGCGGTCTAATTGCAAACAAATCGGTTCAGACCCTGGTCAACGAACTTATTTCTGAACAAAGCCCCCCTTCGACCTCGCGACCCCATAGCGAAATAACCAAGGCAATTTCAAAAGACACAAACACGGGCCGACTCTACCACACCCTTCTTTCTCTGGTTGACGACAACAAAGAAAGTATTTAGTAAATCAACATGCTTATAGTCACCGGAGCCAATGGATTTATCGGCAGTGCCCTTGTTCGCGAATTAAATCTTCGTGGCCACAATGATATTATATGTGTTGACGTTGTCGGCTTGGACGAACGCCCCGAGCCCTTATCGCAAAAAAAATACAGCCGTTTCTTTTTAGCGCCGGCTTTTCAGGACTGGCTACAAAGTTCACCTGATGTTCAAAAAGTGAAGGGCGTCTTTCACATGGGCGCCATTTCTTCAACTACTGAAACTGACTGGGGCAAACTTGTTGAAAACAATATCGAGCTGCCGAAAACTTTGTTTGCATTTTGCACTAAGAAAAAGATTCCGTTTATCTATGCAAGCAGTGGTGCGGTCTATGGCGGCGGAGAGCACGGCTTTGACGACGCCCTTGCGCCGAGCATTTATACTCCGCTTAATCTTTATGGTAAATCAAAACGCGATTTTGATACGTGGGCTATTTCGCAAAAAGAAACACCGCCCCTGTGGACTGGCTTACGATTTTTTAATGTCTACGGGCCGAATGAATACCATAAAGACGAAATGGCGAGCGTCGCCTATAAAGCCTTTTTGCAAATTCGGTCTTCGAACCGGCTTAAACTCTTTCGCTCGCACAATCTGCAATATAAAGACGGTGAACAGCTTCGCGATTTTGTCTATGTAAAAGACGTCACCCGCTGGATGTCTGAGATTTTTGAGCTGAGAAAAATGGCGTCAGGCATTTACAATATGGGCTTCGGGGAAGCTCGAACTTGGCTGGCCCTCGCCCAAGCCGTTTTTAAGAATATGGGCCAAGAACTTCAGATTGAATGGATTGAGGTCCCCACCCACATTAGAAATCAATATCAGTATTTTACCGAAGCCAAAATGGATCGTGCGTTTGCGGCCGGGCTTTCGCGCCCGCAGTTTAGCCTCGAAGCTGGCGTAGGTGATTACCTAACTCAATATCTGCTGACCAATGCCCCCTACTATTGAAATCAATGTTGTACTCGTACGCCCAATTTACCCGCGCAACGTGGGTTACGTGTCGCGCGCGATGGCAAATATGGGCGCTCAGCGACTGATTCTCATCGACCCAAAATGTGAATATGATCTTGAGGCTCGACAAGGCGCCGCTGGGGCCCAGACTCACATTGTCGAGGCCACGCGATACAAGGATATCGCAGAATTTTTGAATCGCGAGCCAGAAGGGATTCGCGTCGCACTCTGTGCGCGTATAAAAAAAGATACAGATGCAATGTCGTTTGATGACCGCGCGGTAAGTCTCGTTCAACAGCAAAATGAAGGCCCGCGGCCAATCTATCTTTTCTTTGGGCCTGAAGATCATGGCCTAGAAAATGAAGACCTCGAGTATATGCATTTCATTTGCTCTTTACCGATATTTGGTGAGTTTAAAAGCATCAATTTATCTCACGCCGTGATGTTGGCACTTTACGTGATTAGAACGACCGAAACCAAAAATGCTGTAGCTCTAGACAATCTCAATGCCAAATCAAGCTCGAAGGGGCCTGGGTTCTTCTTTCCGAAGCTAGCCCTTAAAGAGTGGCTAACCACGCTGGGCTTCGAAACGGGCGACCGGCGCAATGACGCTTACAAAGTTTTGAAAAGAATTTTACTTAACAATCAGGCTAGCGCAAAAGAACTGCGAACCCTTGAGGCCATCGTCAATCAAACAGTCAGAAAATTGGGCGGACGCCCCAATAGTTAAGAGCTTTTCTTCTTGAAGACATCTTTGATTACGGCCGAGATGTCACCATTGAGAATATCGATTTTTTGCGTTTTGCTTTTCACAAACGCCAATTCGCGGCGAGCATCCATGAAGCTGCCGTCTTCTTGAAGTACTTTTTGAAATTGGTCGGTTGCCCCTGCGTAATCCCGCACGAAGCGCTTAATTAAACCACTCACGAAAACCCAAAGCGGGGTTTTGCGCGTACCGGCAGCCATTGCCTTAATATCACGATCGACGGTTTTTGCCAGGTCGTCGTTCATTTGGCCTTCAATCTTAAATTTTGCCCAATACAAATGCAGCCGACTGCGCTCGCTCGAATATAGCTTTTCAGCCGCCTGAAGAAAGGGCAACGCTTCAGAGTAGCGACCACGCGACAGTGATTGTGCGGCGGCGGTCACCAGTTCGTCACTCTTAATTTGGCGTTCGGCCTCTTCTTGCTTTCGAGAGTTGAGATACTGCTGCTTCTTTTCTTCATTGCTCAATGTCTCGTAGCCTGCCGTCACAATTGAAAACAATTCGGTGTTCATTACTTTTACATCAGCGGAGACTGACTGCGGGAGCGTATCGGGGTGATTTGACTTCGCGAATTCTTTGTATATTCGCGCGACATCCTGTGGCTTCGGGTTATCACTCAAGCCGAAATATTGGTAGACCTGAATAGGGTCCTTGCCTTTGAGAGCCGCGTGCATCGATTTCAGTCGGTTGATGTGCTCGTCAATATTTTTCGCGCGTCTGGCCTCTTCAAAAACCACAAGTCGCTTCAGCATTAACAAATGAAGTGCTTTATAGAAGTCATACTCTTTATAAGGGTTGGCCGAAAGAATCTCGTCAATTGTGGGCTGCAGTTTAATTTGAGCTTCGAGCCCAGGCACGCGCTTCATAATTTGCATAGCCGCGTACTGGTGAAAGTCACCAAATTGTGGGCCCACACGCAGGGGGTGCCCCGCCCAACCGGCATAGAACTTCTTCAGCCAATCAAGCGGCAGCAGCCGGTCGATCATCTCGTGCAGTTGAGGCAAGAAAGTGGGCCCGTCTACATTATCTGGCTCTTCAACAAGCTTTCGATCCGGAGCAAAATTAATATTCAGGCTTTTGCCGACAACTAACTTATTTAACTCCGCCGTGATTGTTTGCGCCTTGATAAGCGCCGGCACGTGCGGTGACATCAAGCCCTGCTCAACCAAGGCCTTCACGAGGTCAGAGCCATTGTTTGTTGGCTGTAGCTCGCTGAGCTCAAGCTCGGTTATAAAACCGTTCTGAATCAATAGCTTTTTAGTTTGCAGCGCCGACGCCTCGGCATCGACCCGCGAGAACGCGCCCTTGCACATCGTCACGCCATAGATGTTCTGATCATGATCAACGATATTGAGATGCCCCGACGCGCCGGCATCCATCAAAATACAGAATACAAACGGTAGGTCATAACCTTGAAGTTCGTCGACATAGTCGAGAGCCTTTCTTCGCTCTCGGTCAGAGGCAAACGGCGACGACAAAAGCGAATGCAAATCAACTTTTGGTGCCTCGACAAACTGATTCAATTGCTTATCAATAATTTTTAAAAGGTCTTCGTTATTAAATGGCTTAGCTAGATAATCAAGCGCGCCGGTTTTTCTAATTGCTTCAGCTGAAAATTGTTTATCGCGATAGATACCCGAAATAAAGACAATGGCGGCGCCATCCATGAGGTTTTCTTTGAGAGCCATGACGAGATCGACGCCGTTTCGACCGGGCAGCATTACATCAACGATGAGCGCGTGGATGGGCTTAATTTTGGCAATACTCAACGCCTCGTCAGGCTTGGCAACAGGCACCGCTCGAAAGCCTTTGCGCTTTACGGCTTCGGTTAATGCGTTTCTAAGTGTGGCCTCATCTTCGACGATGAGCACATTCATTTCTGTCTTTTTCATCAGTTATATTTATCGGAATTTTCTATGTTTTTTTGCAGACCAGGCGGCCGAATAAAAACAAACCCGACCTTAGTCTGGGTGATGCTTCTTCCAGGCCTCTTGCAGGCGCCTAGTCAGCGTCTCGAGATTAAACGGCTTCACTACATAGCCAGTTACGCCCGACATTGCCGCCTGAATAACAGACTGCTTCTCGCTTTCAGTCGTAACGAGTAGAAACGGAATTTCTTTAAATTTATCGGTTTCGCGAACCTGCTTCAAAAAGTCGAGACCTGTCGGGCCTGGCATATTTAAATCAGATAGAATGAGGGTAAATGGCGTAGTGGTTTTTGAGTAGTGGACGAGTTTGCCGAAAGCTTCATTCGCGTCGGCTGCGGTTTCCATTTTCATAAAACCCATTCGCCGCAAATTGTCGCAAACAATTTGTCTTATATTTATCGAGTCATCTACTACTAAAATGTGTGTATCTTTCGGAAACATTTCTTCACCTAATATAAAATTCTAAGCAGCAAACACTTGTCGTGCAACTCTCTGAAGGTCGGGGACCTCAATCGTTAGCTTCGTGCCCTTGCCTTCTGTAGACTCAATCCAGGCATTGCCACCGAGTTTCTGCGCCTCAATCTTGACGGCATTTAGGCCAACCCCTCGCCCAGAGAACTCTCCAACAGCTTCTTTTGTAGTGACCCCTGACTCGAAAATCTTTTGAATCAAATCGTACTCTGACAAACGGCCAATTTCTTCTTGTGACATGCTAGAGCCCAGTTTGCCGCGTAGCGCTTGAATAGAAACCCCCTGGCCATCGTCCGAAATCTCGAAGCGTATCCATTTGGTGTTGGCCCTAACGACCTCAGAGATCGAGACTTCAACCTGCGCGGATGGGTCTTTGCCCATCATCTCGCGCTCTTCTGGCGCCTCAACACCGTGATCAACGATATTTCTAAATATGTGCACGAAAGAAGAAAAGAGGTCGTTATAATTTTTCAAGAAAATTTTGACGTTTTCACCGTGAAACTTAACTGGATTTACTTTTCTATTCAAACGCTGCGCCACCAAGGCCACGACATCCTGGTAATGCCTCAAGGCCTCAACCGCGGGCTCGCGCAAAAGCTGGTTCGCTATATCTTCGCAAACAACCGGCGCCACCCCTTTTGTTCTTAGGCGCGCAATCACGCCCTCGACATCAGCTAAAGAAACTTCGATTTTCTCACTCTGCCCGATACCGGCGATTGAAAAAAGCTCTTTGTTGTGGCTTAAAAAACTCTCATAACTAATTCGAATTTCATCGACCCGCCGGATTAGAGCTTGGCGAGCGCTTGCTACGTCCCCCGCCCCACCCTTTCTAAATGGCTCAAGTATCTCTTGCGCATTTCTTGCGGCCGCCCAGATTTCAGTCGCCGAATAGGTGCCGGCTTCGCCCTCAAGTGTATGCAGAACTCTAAACAGTTTCTCGTGATCAAATGGCTCATTTGCGCTCATCAGTTCGAGCCGCAGGTCATTAATTGTCTCACCGGCCGCGTGCAAAAATTGGCGAAACTGTTTCTTACCGGTGACGAGCTTGATCACCATCTGCGCATACTTCTTTTCGCGCTCAAGAGCTCTATTCGCCTGATACTCGGATGTTTGATCTGTCGCAACCACCACAATATTTTCTATTTTATTTGACTCATTTCTGAGCGGAAAATAATCAAGTTTCACGTGCCGGTCTTGGGTATGCTGATACAACGAGGGCCCAAGTTCTTTCATCGAGTCGAATGGCAACTGTTCTCCGAAGAGCGCCCCAATCCACATATGAAAAGTCTCGAGTTCTTTACCCTTGAGTCTGAGCACATCCCAGATTTGTTTTTTTGAGGGCACACACTCGAGAATAGCTTCGCAGGCACGGGTATAAAAGTCGGAGCAAACGCCGCCTTTATCGAAAACCAGAAAGCCCTGCCCCAGGCTATTCATGATCGCGCTCAACATAACATTGGCGCGATTAACCTGCTTCGTACGCTCTTCAACCATTTGTTCAAGATTTTTTGAATAGGCTTCGAGCTGGGCCTGGGCATCCTTAAGCTGTCGGATGTAGACTTCTTTTTCTTCAAGTTGCTTGTGATACTTTGCGTGCAACACTTCTTCGAGGGTTACGTCGCGTACCATTACTGCCCAACGCCTGTGGCCCCCTGGGTCTTGAAAGGGCTGGGTTGCCACCTGCACCTTACCGCTTTTGCCGTTTTTGAGAGCAAATTTAATTTCGACATAGGGCAATGCTTCATCTCGACCGCGCGTACCTGAAGGCATCAAAAACAGGTTTGCGTCAGAGAATTCTATTGTTTCATGTATGGGCTTACCCTTAGCGAGCCGCCGAACCGAAGTGTCACAAAGTCTTGCCGCAGCCTCGTTACAGTAAACGACGCCCCTATTATCATCGATAACAAAAACTGCGTCGATTAGGCCGTCGAAGAAACTATAGTCCATAGCACCTATTTGAGAAATTTAAAGTATTTGGCCTCAATAACGTCCATCTCCATTTGAGCGCCGGCTTCATCTTTCACTTCTGGCGGCGGAAAAAGTTCGCCGCCCTTAAATTCTTTGCCCTCTTGAAACAAAATCATTTTTTCATTGCCCGATTCGTCAGAATAATAAGGCACAAAAAATGATTCGACTTTACCGTTATCAGGCAAAAAGCCTGCAACCATATTAATTTGATCAACGATCACTTTCGGACATTTTTTATATACGATGGCGGCCCCATTGGGTGCGGTTCGAATCCATTTAATCCATTCGCGAATGCCGCAAGAATTGATCGCCGTTACACCCTCAAGCTCGAGCACAACTTTTTGCGCGCCATTAAGATCGAGACCGTTAAAGGTCGCATCTTCGTCGATATGCCC
Source organism: uncultured Bdellovibrionales bacterium (assembly GCA_903833275.1). Taxonomy (GTDB): domain Bacteria; phylum Bdellovibrionota; class Bdellovibrionia; order Bdellovibrionales; family UBA1609; genus RBG-16-40-8. The sequence continues at coordinate 251,601 of CAILEP010000006.1, read as the reverse complement.
CGCTAATTTAACTACAAGCTCACCCGAACCTTGTTGTTTTTCTGCTTTAAATCTCTCCATAAAACCTTCTCCTCAATTACTTACTAAACCTAAAATGTAAATTCTTGGGCATTGCAGATCTTTGCCGATTGCTCATACCCAACGGAAGCACACAGAAAACTGACGTGTGCACTCCCTTTTTTATATCCACATAAAAACTCATCGCGGTATTAAAAATCATAAAAGAACCGATGCCCGCACCACCGGCCCCGTCCATTCTCATTGTAGCCGCGACACCGGCGTCGTAGCAATTTTTAACTCGCGTTAAAAATTTTTGAAAATTGAGCGAGCCGTACTGGTCCTTACAGCCAATCACAATTCTGTTACTATCCCGACCCATCAAAAGCGTCGCCGCTTTCGCCTCGGGTGTTTTTATATTGCGATTGTCGCGCGGAGCACCGGGTAAACAATTCTCGAGATCGACGAAAGGCGCGTTATAGATAGCGTTTGTAATCAGCTCATCCGCTATTACCAAGATATCGCCCTTCAATGACGACTGAACGGCCAGATTATCGAGCGCTTCGCTAATACTCGTTAGGACCTCTGACTTTTGGCCAGCACTATTAAAATTTTTGCTCAAAATTTGGAGCTTGGGCTCATTGCTCACCGGGTCAACACCCGGGCTCAATATTATGGATAGCGGGTATTTTTCGAAAGCCAGCTGGTCGGTCAGCATTATCGCCGACGAGTTGAGCTCCTGGGCGAAGTGCCGGTCGGTGTTTTGAAGGATGTGCGAAGCCGCTTGCCCCATAGCCTCGCCCAAAACAATTGACGGCTCGGCACCATCGAAAACACTGATTTGCTGCCAGTCGAAACTTCTATCGATGCCTTCTTCTAAAAGAGAATCGTAAGTTTCAAAATTAATAATTTTTTTGGTCACCGTCATGCCGCCTCTCCGTACTGACACATAACCAAAGTCACATCATCAGAGAGACTTGATTTTTCGCGATAGTCGCTCATGCTTATTTTTAGTTTTTCGAGTCGAGATTCAACCGACTTTGCCATGATTGTCGAGTCGACGATCGCCTTCACAAAGTTACGCTCACCCCAATGCTTTCCATTGGCGTCGTTGAGCTCGAGAATTCCGTCCGTGTAAAACAGCAATATATCGCCGACATTTAATTTTACCGTGGCCTCTTTATATTGGGCGCCTTTTTTGTCGCCGACCCTTGGCCCGTTGACCTCGATCAATGGTTCGAGATCTTTTTTGGTAATTGGGGTATCGGCCCCCTGATAGCGAACTAAGTATGGCGGGTCATGGCTCGCGCTAGCGTAGGTCACCTCTCCAGTTGCCATATCAATACTCGCAATAAAGAAGGTCATCAAAATGCGGCCTTTGGTGGTCTCATGTATCGCCTGATTCAAAACACCGAGCGCTTTACCGGGAGTAATCCCGGGCATCGTTTCGATAATTGTTGCAGCCGATTTCGCGGCACTCGTCAGCATGGCCGCCGGCGCCCCATGGCCCGTAGCATCGCCGATCCAAACCCAAAGCTTGCCCTCGACGAGACCGTAATTCCACCAATCACCACCGCACTCACTCGCGGGCTCAAAATGACCGACTATATTATACTCACCAAACTTCTGATGAAGCGCCGGAAACATAGTGTCCTGCACAAGCTTTGCTGTCGCAAGTTCGCCTTGCATGCGCGCCTTTTCGCTCGTATCTACAACCAACCGCGCGACCTCAGCGGCCATCGCATTGAACCCCTCAGCCAATCCGCCGATTTCGTCATTCGATCTACTTTCGACACGCACATCAAAATTACCTTTGGCAATGCTTCTGGTGGCTTCATACAACTCGCGCAGTGTCGAAGTCAGCCGCACAGAGGCCACCACACTGGCAACGACCGTAAAGCTAATAAGCGCAATAAAAAATAGAATCGAACGCACAAGAAGCGCGTTCACAGCGCTTAAGGCTTCTTTGCGATCGACGACGGCCGTCACTTTCATTTCGGCCATACCCGCATCTGCATACGACACCAGAAGCGCGACCGGCGATTGGGCCTCGAGAGCACCCTCAGGTGTTTTCGAACTAAGAACTTGATCAAACACATCCTGATCAACAACGGCGTTTGTCGGTTGCAATAGCACCTTGCCCTCTCGGTTGAGAAGAAAGTACTGATAAATGTTCGGTCGTGTAAAAGCCTTATAGAGATCGCTTGCTCTGTATAATCCGACAACCACTAAATGGCCGACTTGCTTTTCGTCTCCAATAACACTTGAAACAACCAAATGCAGATCTGAGAAATTCGTATTTGAAACAAAAACCCCACTACCTAGGGCCTGATCGCGCGCCCGATTGAGGGCGGCTTCATTAATTAAAAATTGTTGCGCGAACGGGTTGTCTTTTTTTAGTTCACCAAGACGAACGTATTGACCGTTTGCCGCTTTTTGCATCACCACAAGGGCATCCATACGGTCTTGTTTGGCAAAAATCGTCTTTGAGGTCTCCGAAAACTGCTGCAGATTAAAATCGAAATTCTCGGCAATTGGGGTTGCCCGCTCAAGAAACCCGGCAATTTCGATACGAAATTGCACCGCAAGCGAACGCGCAACTGAGACACCTGAATCCTTCACATAAGCGATTTTGTCATTCTCAAATAGGCGGGTGGCGATCAAAATATAGATCGTCAAGCTAACTACCGGGACGGCGGTTAGCAGAAGTAACAATTTGTACTTCAAAGAAAGACCGAGTTTCTTTTCTTTCATAACACGTTCTCATCGGCGTATCTGACCAAAATTCTTCGCCTTTCAGTTTAAATCTAGACCTCTGCCGGTGGATCTCGACCGAAGCTCTGACGATAAGACCTTTAGAGATAAGTGCATGAATTTTAAGATGTTTAAAAAAACTGATCGGCGAATAATTTCGACTTCAGTTTTACTCTTTCTAATTTCAATTAGCTTGCTTTGGCAGGATGCGTGGATCTATCGCCTCGTGCAAACGCGCGAAATCAATCTTGAGCAAATTGGCGATGTGGTCAAAACCAAAAATGATGTACGACGCCGCTTTGAAGTTGCCCTCTCTTGGCTGCCAATCCAAAACAAAAGCCCGATCTACCAAGGCGACAGTATTTTTACCGGGCCCGACTCGAGCGTTTCAATCAAGACCCTGACCGGCGAGATACTTACCATTAAGCCCAATTCATTTGTTGTTATTAACCAACAACGGGGTTCTCTTAATTTAAATATTGGCTTCGGCTCGATAGAGGGTCAGTTTGCAAAAAACAAAAAATTTCTAATTTCATCAAACAACAATTCAACTGAATTGAACAGCGACGGCGGTCGAGTGAATATCGATGCGGGTGGGGGCAGCAAACTTCTCTTGAATGTTCTCGCCGGTGAAGTCAAGGTGCGCTCACAAAACGGTGAAGGCTTATTTCGTACGCCCGATAAGGTTATGATTTCTCAGAAAGGTGTGCGCGACTTGGCTCCGGCGATTGTCAACCCGCTATCGCCACTTGCTGGTCAACATTTTAAATATCATGAAGAAGCACCCGTTCTTTTTACCTGGTCGACCTCTCGAAAATTCAGCCGCATGAAAATCAAAATTGCAACTGATCGCGAACTGAAGAATGCCCTCGTCGATAGCCGAGTCGATGATAATTCTTACTCGGCGTATTCGCTACCAAAGGACATTCCGCTTTTTTGGCAGGTGCATGCCGAAGGCGGCATCAGCGCGGTTTCGAGTTTTGCTTTGGTGGGCGATCGCCCCCCCATCCCGACAACACCGAAACCAGGGTATCAATTCTTTTTTGACCCAAAAGCCCCGCCTGAACTCGCCGGCGGCAAAGTCGATTTGAAATGGGAGCTCGGGTCTATCGCCACCCAGTTCGAGGTCGAGCTTTCGAGCAGCGCAGATCTCAAAAGAGATTTGCGCTCATTTAAATCAAAACTACAGAAGCTCAATGTCGGGTTCTTGCCGGTGGGGACTTATTATTGGCATGTTCGCTCTCTCGAATTTGCGGGCGAAAAATGGAGCCCCATTTCTAGTTTTAAAATCGCGCCCGAACCATCGAAGTCACTTTCTACCCCCGTGCCAATTATTGCGTCTGAGAACTTTTTGATACCCACCAAAGTACATGGCTTGAGCCCGTACCAGATTTCTAAGCTCTCAAAAAGTGACCTACAAAGATACATAGACCAGTACCCGCAACTTCGTTGGGCTGCAGTGACCCACGCCAATCACTATGACTTGCAAATTTCCAAGTCAAAAGACTTTAAAAGGCTTATCGTTGCAAGTTCGTCGACGCAGCCAGTATTTAACTGGAGAAACATTGAGCCCGGCCAATACTTCTGGCGCGTGAAAGCCGAGCACGAGAATTCAAATGATGGTATTTACACCAGCACTCAGCCGATTGTGCTCGCGGTAGAGCCCCCGCGGCCACTTTCAAAATCGTTAATTATTGATGAAGTGCCAGACTTTTTTCTTCTCAAGGCCACCCCCCCGCCACTACAAATCGCCTGGAACCCAACCGTATTTACCCACTTCTATGAACTCGAATTCAGCTCTACGAGCGACTTTAAAAAACCCACATCATTTATCACCGCAGCTGCAGAGCGAAAAATTCAGGTTGATACACCCGGAGTTTATTTTTGGCGAGTGCGCTCACTTGACCAAGCTCAATCTCCCGTATCACCATTTTCACCAAGCTACACCCTTGAGTTTAAGCGGATCTTTCGTGACCCCGTCCTTTCAAAGAATTTAATCGGAGTCTACCCTCGCCAACAAGATTCAATTCTTCTTGTGGGCAAAGACAAATCAGAAATCGAATTTCGTTGGTCGAACGCCTATCGCGAGAAAAATGCGAGCTATCGCTTAGAGCTTTCATTTAACTCAACTTTTGACTCAGTTTTCTTCTCAACCGTAACGCCGAATAATTTTTATAGCTACAAAACACCTTTTGCTGCCAGCGTCGTCTATTGGCGGGTGCGCGCTGAAACGAAAACATTCACCTCTGAATGGACGGGGGCCAACCGTTTCTTAGTGAGCTATGAAGATACTCCGTTTGATTTAGAACAGTCGGATAAGATGTTTGAAGCCCGCCGCCGCGCCGAAGAACGGCAGGCTCAAATTATGGCGGACTACAAAGACCGCGTGGCTCAATTGCGCGCCCCGGCCTCGTCTATTCAGGTTCAGCTCGATACTCCGCAGTTCACAACAAAGGTTTCAGAATTTACAATTGAGTCAAATTTGAATCTCAACTTAACGCCAATGCAAATCGCCGCGCAGCCCTTCGCAAATTTTTATGAGCAGGTGCGCAGCTATCCAACTATTCGTTGGCAGAAAGTACCGGCGGCTGAACGCTATATAGTTGAGATTGCGCGCGACCCGCAGTTTCAAAATACCGTGGTGAAAGTGCCTTGCTTTGACCCCTACTTTACCTGGGAGACCGTTCGCCCCGGCGAGTTCTACTATCGAGTACAAGCATTCAATGAGCGCTACACCCAAAGCGCCCGCACCCCGACAGAACACATGAGAGTCGTTGTCGAATCGCCAACGCCCACGAGCCCCGATCAGTTTGCTGAAGTTCTCGACGAGCCTCGCGAAACATGGGGGCCACCAAACCCATTTACGCTCAGTTGGTCACCCGTCGCCTTCGCTCGTGGCTACGAGGTTGAATTTGCCGAAGAGGCCTCATTTAAAAAGCCTCGAGTTTTTCACTCGGTGGCGAACAGCAATCAATTTTCGGTTTCGAGAATGGGGCTATTTTACTGGCGCGTGAAGGCGTTAAATGAGAAGGGCTTAGAGCTTGGGCCCTTTTCACCAATGCGCTCGGTTGAAGTTATTCAAAGTCAGCGCGGGCCCGCCAGCGTTGGCGGCTTGGCAGGGCTCTTTCCGCTCAATCGTACAATGCTGTTTGTTGGGCAGGGCGTGATGAATCTTGCCTTTCAGTGGCTAAACCCAAGCGAGAATGGCGGAAACTCACGGCTTGAAATTTCAACCTCGCCTTCTTTTGCATCGCTGGTCGCCACTTCAACGACGAAAGATCAGAAAGCTATAATTAGTAAAGAACTGCCCGAGGGCAAACTCTATTGGCGCGTACGCTCCGGAGCTACCACTTCGAATACCTATGAGTTTGAATTAAGACGCGAGCGCGAGCCCTACCAACCGCCCACGGTGGCGCGAAAACTGAGTTCTCTTAAATCTTCTTCTCGCCAGAAATAGCCAGCCGACCCGTAACTAAAATATCTTCGCCAAGTTGGGCCGTTTGCGGGTTCTGTAGCCGCAAGCGCGAACCCCAATCACCCAAATCAAGCTCATGAGTCACCGAAAGCCCCGATTTTGCGCCAATAATCTGAGGCGCAATAAATTGATGGTATCGCTGTGCTAGATTTTCTCGCAAAAAGGCCGACACTATTCGGCTGCCGCCTTCAACAAGCAGAGAATTAACGCCCTTTTCAAAGGCGATTACCAAAAGTGATTTTAAATTAACTTGGCCATCTCTGCCGGTGCCACATTGCCAAATTTGCAAACCCGCTCGCTCTGCAAGCAGGTGAGCTGCACTCGCCTCATCCAGTTTTGGCCCAACGGCGACAATAATTTCTTCAGATGCATGCATTGCCATTAATTTAGACTTCAACAAACTCGCCAAAACTTCACCACTCGAATCGACGACAATCACCTTATTTTTCTTACCGACAAATTTGGGGTGACGAATATCTAAACCCGGATCATCGCGCAAGAAAGTGCCTTTGCCGATCAAAACGGCATCGTGGGTCGCTCTCAGAAAATGGGCCTCTTCACGAGCCCTCTCGCCGGTGATCCATTTACTTTCGCCCGTCGAATGTGCCATTTGACCATCAAGGCTCGTTGCCACTTTCAAAGAAACAAAAGGGCCCTTGGCGCGTTGATTAAATAGAAAGTGCTCCGCCAGCGCCTCGAGCTCGTCTGAGAGTTCCGTCATTAGAGCCGTCTCAATCTTTGCCTGTTTTAAAATTTCAAGACCGCGGCCCGCCACCATCGGGTTCGGGTCGACAAGACCGTAAACGACTTTTTTGATCGGCAGTGTAGCTAATTTTTTTGCGCACGACGGAGTCTTACCCTCGTGCGAGCAGGGCTCCAGCGTCACGTAAAGCGTCGCACCCTTTAACATTTCAATATTCGCCACTTTTTTTAGAGCATCTATTTCGGCGTGATCTTCGCCAAATTTTTTATGATAGCCCTGCGCAATCAACTCGCCGTCTGCGCTAAGAATAACACAACCCACTGGCGGGTTGGGCGCCACAAAGCCAAGACCTCTTTTTGCTTCATCAATGGCGAGCCGCATGGCCCCAAGAGGTGTCAGCAATGGCTTAGCCCTTCCACGACTGCCAGTATTGCTTCAATTCGACTTCGTTTAAAACATTGTCACAAATTAAAGGCAGGCGACTGTCGAGCATGACAGCATATTCTTGGGTCTCTGTTTTTTTCGCAGCACCCTTAAAGGCCTTTGGATGTGGCCCGTGCGGAAAGCCCGCCGGATGCAATGTCACCATGCCCGCATGGATATTATCGCGACTGAAAAAATCTCCATCGTGATAAAATAAGATTTCGTCGTAATCGATATTTTGGTGATAGAACGGCACCTTTAAAGCATCAGCATCTTTTTCAAGCGGGCGCGGCAGAAATGTACAAACTACGAAGTCACGAGCCACTAGAGTTGTGTGCGCTGACGGCGGCAAGTGCGCCCGATGTGACATTAACGGCATCATATCGTCGACGTGCAGAGTGTAGGGGAAGAGATCGCCCTTCCAACCCACGACATCATAAATTGTAGTGTCATAGAGGAAGCGCGTACTCGCTCCGAGGCGCTTTACTTCGATTTCTCGAATAGGCTGACCCCAAGATTGCAAGGTCGCATTCATCTTTTCGAGGTCTGGCTTACCAATCGAATTGACATCATAAATTGCATGCCGGCCGACCAACCCGCGATCGGGCTCTTCGTAGTGGCTGGTTAAATTTTCGATGACTAAGAAATTTGATTTTTCTTTCGCCGCAATCGTGTGCACGACACATTTGGGCACCATAATATAATGGCCGCGGCGATACGGCAGCAACCCATATTCGGTCAAAAATTCGCCTTCACCCTTGTGACAAAAATAGAGAAGATCGCCATCGGCCGATCGAAAGCCCTTGAGCTTATCGGGCGCTTTCGGCTCGACCCAAGACCACGAAACCTCAACTGTCGAATTGTAAAACAGGCGTTTTTGGCCTTCGCTCTCGGGCATTTTCACGAGATCAAAAAGCTGCGGCTTAAGTGGGCCGTCAATTTGCGACCAACGGGTGCTTGGGTTCTTGCGAATTAAATGCGACACCGGGCCGAAGAAACCTTTTAAGCCCTGTTCTTCTTCGTAGCAATTTTCGGGTATGCCTTTGTGAGCCTGCTGAGTGGTTAGGCCTTGCTTATAATGGTGCATTTTCAACCTCGTAATTTATTTGATATACCCACGGCGACGCTGATCTTCTTCTATGGCATCAAAAAGCGCCTGAAAGTTGCCTTCGCCAAAACCGGCATGATTTTTTCGCTGAATCAGCTCATAAAATATGGGCCCAATCAAATTCTTGGTGAAAATCTGCAACAGATAGCCTTCTTTATCTCCGTCGGCCAAAATATTCAGCTCTCGAAGAGTGTCGATATCTTCGGTCACATTTGGAAGTCGACTTGGCAAAAGATCATAGTAGGTACCGCTGGTCGAAAGAAACTCGATCTTTGCTTTTAATAAATAGCGAAGCGATTTCTCAATGTCGGCTGTTAAAAAGGCGACGTGCTGAATGCCTGAACCATGATACTCATCGAGGTACTCTTGAATCTGTGATTTTTCGCCAGTGGGTTCATTGATCGGGATTATGATTTTGTCACACGGGCTGCGCATAACTTTCGAAAAAAGCCCTGATGCCTTGCCCTTGATATCAAAATATCGCACTTCACGAAAACCGAAAATCTTTTGGTAAAAATCGCACCATTTCTGCATTTCGCCTTTTGGTACGTTATTGGTCATATGATCAATCAAAAGAAAACCAGCACCAGCCACAAGCTCGTGAGTGTTCATTTTGAAATCTTTTGCGTAAGTCAGGTAGGGGTCGGTCGAACTGTATTGATCAATAAAGTAAATCAGCGAATCGCCAATCCCGTAAACTGCAAGAAATGAATGATCGGCTGACTCTGGGCAGGGCTTTGCACCACGCTTGACCGCCTCGGCGAAGGCCTTTTTGGCATCCTTAACGCGAAACCCAGTTGAACATATCGACGGCCCATGAGCCTTCGCAAATGCGTCAGAAAATGTGGCTTTCTCTCGATTTAGTACAAAATGGGCGCGCCCTTGTGAAAACAGGGTCACATTTTTACGCAAATGGCGCCCTGTCTCTTTAAAACCAAGCTGAAGAAATAGTCTTTCAAGTTTTTCGGGGTCGGGCGAAGAGTACTCAATAAACTCCATTCCATCGAGCCCGATGGGGTTTTCAAGCTTCGCGCCTTGTCGGCTTTGCGTCATTTGTTCACCTGCTGCCTTTGATGAATGCATAAAAACCTCTTCATTACGAGTTTTGTAGAAACCATGTTTTCACTCGAAAGTAAAGTTTGGTAGACTCAAAAATCAACGTGAATGAGGTTTCAATGACTACAATACAGTTCTCTTCCGGAAAGAAAAACAATATTAACCCGTCCGTGGTTGATATTTCATGTCAGGATCTTAAGGCCCACCTTGCCGAGGTTCACGTCATTGACGTTCGCCGCCCAGATGAGTGGGATGGTGAGCTCGGTCATATTAAAGAAGCAACTCTCATCACACTCGACACCCTGCCGGCAAATGTAGCGAAACTGCCCAAAGATAAGCCCCTGGTATTTGTTTGTAAATCTGGCGGGCGCTCACTCAATGCCGCAACGTTTGCGCTAGCGAACGGCTTCACCGAAGTCTTTAATCTCGCAGGCGGAATGACCGCATGGGCAAGCACGAAAGACACTTCAAAATGAACACCAACGTTTTTTGTAATCGCACCCTTAATATGAAGCGTATTAACTATATCGGCCTCGATATGGACCACACTCTTGTGCGTTACCATAGCGCCAATTTTGAGGGGCTCGCGCACCGAATAATGCGCGAAAAATTGGTTCAAAAGAAATCTTATCCGAAATCGATCTTGAAACTAAAGTTTGATTTTGAACGCGCCATTCGCGGGTTGGTGATCGACAAAGTCAAAGGCAACCTTCTCAAACTGTCACGTCACACGGCTATTCGAGTCAGCAGCCACGGCACCGAGCCCATCGATTACAATAAACAAAATCGCATCTACAAAAGCACTTACATCGACATCAAAGATAAAAATTTTGACAAAGTCGACACCACGTTTTCAATCGCCTTTGCGACGCTTTTCGCCCAGCTTGTTGACCTTAAAGACGGTGAAGAAAAAAGCAAATTGCCTGATTTCGTGACCATTGCCAGTGATCTTAATTTTGTACTTGATGAGGCGCACCGAGACGGTAGTTTAAAAGATGTCGTCCGCTCTGATTTGCCACAATATATTATCAAAGACCCCGGTATCGTGGCCGGTCTTGAACGATATTTAAAGCATAACAAAAAATTCTTTATCGCCACTAATTCAGAATACTCTTACGCCAAACTTTTGCTCGACTACACAATTAACCCCTACCTAAAGGGCGGTCGCACTTGGCAAGATATTTTTTCATACACCATTGTCAAAGCCCGCAAACCGAATTTTTTCTTCGAAGACACTCCGTTTCTACGCATTGACTCGAGCACGGGCGAAACATCGCCTCTTGTTGGCACTCTTACCCCAGGCATTTATGAGTGCGGAAACGCCGATCAATTCACCACCGAGCTCGGTCTCGAACCTGATGAAATTCTTTACATCGGTGATCATATTTATGGTGACATTGTACGCTTGAAAAAAGATTGCGCTTGGCGAACCGCACTCGTCGTCGAAGAACTTGATCGCGAGGTCCACGGCCTCAAGCGCGCCCAGCCCTATATTAAACGCATCAATGCTCTCATGGAGAAGAAGATCCCTCTCGAAGCCGGCATTGACGACCTGATTTCTCGTCGAATCGAGACTGGCCATAATAAGAACGAGAAGCGAATCAACGAGATGATTAAGAAGTCGCAAGAGCTTGATAAAAAAATATCTCCACTTATTAAAAAGCAGCAGTCTCTATTTAACCCGCATTGGGGTGAAGTGATGCGCGTTGGTATCGAAGAAAGTTATTTTGCCTATCAAGTTGAGCGCTTTGCCTGCATTTATATGGCTCGACTCAATCACCTTCTCGACGTTTCGCCGCGTACTTATTTTCGCTCTGTAAAACGCCCGCTGCCGCACGAGTTGATCGTCGCCAATTAACTCGGCACGAGCGGCTCGCGGATCCAGCGGTTCAGTTAATTTACTTTACGGGCTCATTCAAAAATAAAACTACGTTCTTCTGCTCATCGATTTCAGCTGAAGCGGTTAGTTTCGCACGGTTGATTTTTTTAGCCCTTAGTTCGTCAAAAGGGCTTTGAATAATTATGAGCGCGCGGGGTTCTTTCTGTCGCCACAAAAACAAACTCGCATCATTCGCAACGATTTGATAAACCCGTGGGCCACTGCCAATGCCCACCGGTGTCGCCGCGCCGGCCACTCCGGCCGAGCTTAAACTCAGTTCGCGCAACCCGGCCTCTGAGCTCACTCCCGATGGGCTAAACCCACGGTCGCGGGCCATTTTTAAAAAACCCAGCCAAATGCGATCATAATCACGAAATGAAACTGAACTCGCAAGAACCACGACCGCGGCCTCGCGATAGAGTGGGTAATTTCTTCTGAATAGGGCTTCGCCAATTTGTTCTGGCTGAGTAAATACCGTTACATCAATGATTCGCTCGACCTCGTGCCGAGCCCCGCCACGCATAATCGAATACATGCCGGCAGCGGTAAAAAGAAACGACAGGCCGATAAACCACCAAAGAAATTTCATTTTACCTTTCAAGATCTAACTCTCAAACGACCGCCGACTGCCCGTTTATAAACTGCTACTTTCTCATGCAGCGCGCCAAGGCCCAAGTATTGTGTGCCCCTCGTCGCGGTGGTACAAATACAAAATACGGACTTGATCCACAAATGAAAAAGGACAGGTACCATGAATAAGTACTTAATTATCGGCGACGGCCGTGTCGCCAGGCATATGGCGCATTATTTTAGTTTGCTGCAGATCAACTGCGCCCACTGGTCACGTAAGAACCAGACGGCTCCGCTTGTTAAGCTCGCCACTCAAGCAAAATCCATACTCCTTCTAATTTCTGATCGATCGATTGATGAGTTTTTGCACGAACACCCGTACCTGGTTTCAACTGCGCAAAAACCTGTGATGCACTTCTCCGGCGCCCTTACTCATTCACAAATTGAAGGTGCTCATCCGTTAATGACCTTCGGCCCCGACCTTTACACTCTTGAAACCTACAAGCGAATGGTTTTTATCACTGAGGCCGGTCGCGCAGCCCTGCCCGACCTACTGCCCGATTTACCAAATCGAAATTTGGCGATTGCGCCAGAAAAGAAAAAACTTTATCACGCACTTTGCTCGATGAGCGGCAACTTTTCAGTTCTACTTTGGGAGCACGTGATGGCCCGCTTTGAGGCTGATCTCGGCTTGCCTCGCGAAGTACTGACGCCATATTTAGAGCAAATCACTTATAATTTAGGCCATGCTCAAGAATCTGCATTAACGGGGCCTCTCGTGCGCGGGGATGTCAGCACGCTCATTCAGCACCTCGACGCACTCGCCGGCCAGCCAGACCAAAAACTTTACTATGCCTTTCTAAATTTTTACCTTGAACAGAAAAAATCAATTGGAGAGTTAACTTATGAACATTCTCGAATTTAAAAATCGCAAGACCGGCGACAAAAGCGAACGCGTTCGAAAATTGTCTCTCATCACCTGCTATGATTACACGAGCGCCTGCCTCGCCAGCCAAACCAGTATCGACGCTCTTCTTGTGGGCGACAGTCTCGCCATGACAATGTACGGTCACTCGTCAACATTACCCGCGACTTTAGAATTAATGGCCGCCCATACTGCCGCTGTTGTAAGAGGCGCCGGCGATAAAATGGTGATCGCTGATTTGCCGTTTCTCAGTTTTCGAAAATCTCTCTCAGACAATGTAAACGCCGTTGCCCTGCTCATGCAGGCCGGCGCCCACGCGGTAAAGCTCGAAGGGGCCGCCGGCAATTGCGAACTTGTGCAACACTTGGTGCAGTCAGGCGTCCCGGTCATGGGCCACCTTGGTTTGACTCCACAATCTGTCAATCAGCTGGGTGGCTATAAGGTTCAGGGTCGCGAAGCTTCGGCGGCTCAAGCCATCACTAAAGCCGCACTTGATCTTGAAGCCGCCGGTTGTTTTTCGGTTGTGCTTGAATGCGTGCCGAGCGCTCTGGCGCGAGAGATCACCGCAAATCTTATGATACCCACCATTGGGATAGGCGCTGGGCCCGATACCGACGGGCAAATTCTAGTTTGGCAAGATCTACTTGGCCTCAATACAGACTTCACTCCTAAATTTGTAAGAACCTATGCCAATGGCGCCGATGTTATTCGCGCCGCGATCGATAGTTATGTTCACGATGTGAGAGAGCAAACCTTTCCGTCACCAAAAGAGAGCTATGAATGAAAACTTTTGAAAACATCGAAGACTGGCGCCGTTTTCGCGATGAAATGATCCATCACGGTCAAACGCTCGCATTTGTGCCAACCATGGGCGCTCTACACAGTGGCCACCTTTCTTTAGTACAGGCGGCTCAAAAGAAATATGACCACGTATTGGTCAGTATTTTTGTAAACCCCACTCAGTTTAATAACAAAGATGATCTTGAGAAATACCCCCGCTCTCTCGACCGCGACCTGGCGACGCTCTCTTCAGCGAATACGGACTTTGTGCTTTTACCCCTAGAGAAGCAAATTTATGCCGACCAGAATAAATTCAAGGTGCTTGAATCTGACGAAAGTAAAATCTTGTGTGGCGCTCATCGCCCCGGCCACTTTGACGGAGTATTAACGGTCATGACCAAACTTCTCGGTCTGGCCCGCGCCGAGGCTTGCTATATGGGCGAGAAAGACTTTCAGCAATTTAGACTCGTCGACCAACTAGCAAGAAGTTTTTTTCTATCGACTCGTATTGTGGGCTGCCCCACTGTGCGTGAACCAAGTGGCCTCGCGATGAGTTCAAGAAACGAGCGGCTGAGCGCCGCCGGTCGCGAAAAAGCGGCTCTTATTTACCGCGCACTCGAAAACTCTACGAGCTGCGAAGAGGCCCGTCGCGTTCTTACCGACTCTGGGTTTGAAGTTGAATATTGCGAAGAGCATTGGGGCCGCCGATTGATCGCAGCCAACCTCGAGGGCGTTCGACTCATCGATAACATGGCGATTGAGGCAAGGAGCTAATCTATGACTAAGCAGAAAAAAATTCTTTTTGGCCTCACCGGTTCGATTGCTTGTTACAAAGCTTGCACTGTTATTTCGGCACTCATAAAGGCGAACTACGAGGTGCAGGTCGTGGCAACCGATTCGGCACTGAAATTTGTCGGCGAAGCGACTCTTGAGGGGCTCACTGGCAAACCCGTAATTTCGAATTCATTTTTGCGCGGCCACATGATGGATCACATCCGTCTCGCGCGCGAGGCCGATCTTTTTGTTATCGCGCCCCTGACTTCCCATCATATTGGCGCTTTGGCTCACGGGCTGGCCGACGATTTTATTTCAACTCTCGTGCTCGCCTATGAGCCTCACAAACCTATAATTGTCGCGCCCGCCATGAACGTGGTGATGTGGCAGGCCCCGATTGTGCAACAAAATATAGCCGCTCTTCGACAACGCAATTTCAAAATTCTCTGGCCGAACGAAGGCGTTCTGGCTTGTGGCGAAGAGGGTGTCGGCAAAATGCAGGAGCCCGAACAAATCTTAGCTGCAATCAATGCCTCGCTAACCGAAGCCCCCACCGCGACGAGCCCGTCGCCAGAATTATCTCGCCCAACTCAGGCGAACACAAAAGTTCTCGTCACCTTTGGCGGCACGCGAGAACTTATCGACGGAGTACGCTCTCTTGCCAACACCAGCACAGGTCATACCGGCGCGCTCATTTGCGACGCGCTGGTCGCCAAAGGCTTTGATGTTGTGGGCCTACACAGCCAGGATGCTGAACTGCCGAAAACGGCTGGCGCAGCGAGCCGCCTGCAGCTTTTGCCATTCACTACGGCCCAAGATCTTGATCAAACACTTCGCGAAACGTTAGTTGCCCACAAATTCAACGCAGTTATCCACCTTGCGGCGATCAGCGACTTTGCGGTCGATCATCTCGAAACCAAGGGTGAAAAATATCAACCCAGTGAAAACTTAAAGTTGAGTTCGACCGAGCCGCTTACAATTGTGTTGAAGCCCGCAAAAAAAATCCTTCATTCTATAAAAGAATATGCACATAACCCGATGCTGCCGGTGATTGCCTTTAAACTGACTAAATCGAAAGACCAGGAAGCCAACCTCCAGGCGGCGCAGAAACTCTTTCTAAAAAACCAAGCGTCAACTCCAATGGTTGATTTCGTCGTCCACAATGACGAGACCGAAATCGACCGCACCCGCGGCGAGCACCCTTTTCGATTGTTATCGGCGGATGGTCGGGGCGAATCGCTGAGCTCGACAACCGACCTTGCATTGAAACTGACTGAGATTATTCGCGACTTACCAAAGTTATCCAATTCAACTGATCTTAACAAGGGGCCCTTATGATCCTTTGCCTTGATATCGGCAATAGCCAAATCTACGGCGGCGTCTTCGATCAAGACAATCTGCTTTTTCAATTTCGCCGCTCATCAAAAACCGCATCAAGCTCCGACGAAATCGGAGTTTTCTTGCGCTCGGTTTTGCGAGAAAATGAAATCGACCCAGATCAGATTGCTCAAATTGCGGTTTGCACCGTTGTGCCCGAAATTTTGCACTCTCTGAAAAATGCTTGTCGAAAATACTTTAATAATCTTGAGCCATTCGTACTTCAAGCAGGTGTCAAAACCGGCCTCAATATTCGCTACCTTAACCCGGTCGAGCTCGGCTCTGACCGAATCGCCAATGCAATTTCTGCCACCCACCTCTTTCCGAATGAGAACTTGATCATTGTCGACATGGGCACTGCCACCACGATTTGCGCTATCAGCCACAAACATGAGTTTTTGGGAGGGGCCATTATCCCTGGGCTTCGAATTTCGATGGCGGCGCTTGAGACCAACACCTCAAAACTGCCTTCGGTTGAAATTGTGCAGCCCGAAAAAGCACTTGGGCGCTCGACGGTCGAGGGGATTCAATCAGGCCTCTACTTCGGCGCAATTGGGGCAGTAAAAGAATTATCGAGCCGAATGATTTCAGAATGCTTCGATGGCGCGCCGGCCAGGATTGTCGGCACCGGTGGCTTTGCCAGCCTGTTTCATGGCACCAATCTATTTGATGTCGAAGTTTCTGACTTGGTTCTAAAAGGTCTTTATCTTGCTCTAAGTATGAATGTAAAAAAAGAACGGAGGGCTCATGCTCACGCAAATGCTTAAATGTAAAATCCATCGTGCCACAGTGACCGAGGCCGATCTTAATTATGAGGGCTCGATATCGATTGACCCTACGCTTTGTCAGTTGGCCGGGTTAATTCCGTTCGAACAAGTCGACATCTACAACTGCAACAACGGCGAACGCTTTACGACTTACGTTATTCTTGGTAAGCCGGGTCAGATTTGCCTCAATGGCGCTGCCGCTCGCAAAGTTCACGCTGGTGATATCGTAATAATCTGCGCCTACGCGAGTTATACTGAAGCCGAGGCCGCCCAACATAAACCAAAACTCGTTCGCGTCAATCGTCTCAACGAACCCCTCGAAGTGCATCACACGTTTGATTTACCAAGTGTGTTAGACCGCGAACTTGTACTTTAGTGAGTAATTCGAAATCGACGTACGCCGTCGATAACGGCGAGCGGGCGTGAAATAGTTGGCTCATCGTCGGCCACAACCTTTTGCCATTTTAACCAACGCTGCCACGCCGAAATATTCTCGACATCGCGAAGCGTACCGTTGAGGCGCTTTGCAAGCCTCAACGCCGAGATATTAAATTCAATAAATTCAATTTCGAGATGATGTGAGAGATAATTGGGCAAGCCCTGCGAGAAGGCGGCCGACCAATCGATGTGACTGTCGCAATCGCGCACGTAAGTGACGTGAGCAGAAACACTTTGCAGATCAAGAAGATTATCAATTTCTGGTACCTCGCACGAAATATAGGCAAGATTTCGAATTTTGTGCTGCTTAACAATTTCAGAGCGACCTATATTGAAGCCGATGTCGCTCGGGTAGAAATATTTCTGCAAACCCAACTCGATAATGGTCGGTGTCTGCGCGAGCGCCACTTGCTTCGCGACTTGGCCTTGCCAAATGTCGCTAGCGAATGTTTCACGCGCCGAGCGGCCAATCACCACATAATCAATCGAGTCTTTCTTATTAAAAAGAGTCTCACCGATTGCTCGATCAACTTGAATCGCCGGCAACATTAGCGGGATTAAAAAATTCTTAGCCTGAACCAAAAACACATCATCGAGCTTTTTTAAACTCGATATTTGGGGCCAATGATCGAAGGCTGAACTTTCAGGTTCGCTGAGAAAAATTAGATTCTTGAGAAATTCATCTTTTTTATCGAGCGGCTGCTCTTCATAGAGTCTTCGAATTGTCGAAACAAAGTAGGGCACGAGACTCCACGGTGTCGGGCCCAGTTCGTAGTCGGTAATGAAACTATCGTTGTACTCATTGTGGGCCGTGCAATAAGCACGGTGAGCCAAGAGAACGTGATCTGAGTGACAATAGCCATTCATCCCACTTAACGCCGAGGTCCACATTTGTGACTCGATCGGCCCATGGGTTACAAATTGCCCCCACAAAAAATCTGATTTAACAGCAGCCGCAAAATCAGTCTCGCCCGAAAAATGCTGATACAAAAGGGCGCGCTCAACTAACCCCGGGACCATCGCTTGGTCGTAGCTCACAACGATTTCGCCCGGTTGAAATAGAACTTGATTTTGAGCTTGGCGATTGATGGTGATTTGAGTGCGCGCGTCGGTCGCGCCGACGTAAGCCCTCATGGTCTCTAAGTGATCAAGCCGCTCAACCAACCCAGTTTTAATCAAATCATAGGTCACAGCAGGGGCCGTTAATTGCACCATTGGGTCGCAGGCTTGGGTGATCTCGTGACCTGGCTCCATGACAACTTTACTAACCAAGCTAGAATTAATACAGTGCTGCGGGCCTAGCCAACGGCTTAGGCACCAACTGAGTGTAAATAAACTGATAATTGAAGAGAAAATCCCGAGAAAACGCATCATCAATAAGATGACCTAGCAAAATGAGAGCCAGGTTAATTGGTGGGCCTATTTGACTTTATTCGATATTCCAGGCTCCGGCCTTACCCACCCGCGAAGGCAGCTCCCGACCCAGCTTTTCTTCAGTCCATTTCTTTATTTGGATCAGCTTTTCAAGGTCAATCGGCACATCGTAACCCATGCCTTTTAAAAGATAGACGAGATCTTCGGTGGCCAAATTGCCAGTTGCACCCTTGGCATAGGGGCAGCCGCCCAAACCACCGATGCTCGAATCGAAAGTTCGAACCCCAAACTCTAAACTGGCGCAAACATTGGCAAGTGAGGTGCCACGTGTATCATGATAATGCATGGCAATCTGGCCTGGCTTTGCGACGTGTAACACTTTTTTCAAAAGACTGTTCACCTGTTTCGGGGTCGCCACACCAATCGTATCTCCGACCGAAACTTCATAGGCGCCCATTTTGATCATCGCACGCACGAGCCTTACGACTCGAGTTTCGGCCACTTTACCTTCATAGGGGCAACCAAACGCGGTCGAGAGATAACCTCGAACTTTAATTTTATGATACTTAGCCATTTCCATCACTTGCCGAAATCGAATGAAGCTCTCCGCGATCGAACAATTGATGTTTTTCTTAGAAAATGTTTCGCTGCAGGCGCCGAAAATAGCGACTTCGGTGATGCCTGACTTAAGTGCGTCTTCCATCCCGCGGGCATTCGGCACAAGGCAGGACAATTGAATGTTACGGGCAATTGCCCCTTGAGACTGAAGCTTTAAAATATCTCGCACGAGTTCAATGCTACCCGACATTTGCGGCACCCAAGTTGGCGAAACAAAGGCACCGATTTCGATTCTCTTGAGGCCGGTTTCGGCAAGTTTTTTAATCAATTCAATTTTAGCGTTGTGATCTAAAACTTTCTTCTCATTTTGCAAACCATCACGCGGGCCGACTTCAACGATCTGAATTTTCTTGCTCATATCTTTTCAACCTCAATTAAAACTTGGTTGAGTTCAACTTGCTCGCCCTCTTTGGCCTTTACGATTTTCACTTTTCCCTTAATAGCCGAAGTCAGACTGTACTCCATTTTCATAGCTTCCATTACGATCAAGACTTGGTTGGCCTCAACTAAATCGCCGACCTTCGCATTGATCTTCAAAATTTTACCAGGCATAGGCGACTCGACCGAATCTGTTGCTGATTCGACCCCGCCTGCGCTCGCGCTTTTCTTTTTGGCCTCTGGGGCAACCACATAGGTGCGCCCATCGACGTGCAGCCATACGTCAGCGCCGATCTTCATCGACCTGACTTTGTGCACACGACCATTTAATTCAAATCTCTGTTCTTTCAAATTTTTCTCTCAATCAACTTTTGGATATTAACCACGGGCTTTTTTCTGCTGCCCGACCGCCACTCACTCCCGCGCCACCACTTGGCGCCAACTCACCAAGCGCATTGGCCGACTCGAGCCGCTTCGCGAGTTCACGAATGTCGTTGCTCGTCTCAACATCGACCAAGCCATTTTTAAAATAGGTGTCAATAAACTGGGTCGACATCTTGCCTTCGACGAACTCTGTATTTTGCAAAATCTTAATAAGGTAAGGGATATTCGTGCGCACTCCAAAAATCACACACTCACGCAAAGTCTCAACCATCTTACGAAGGGCGCGTGGGCGCGACTCGTCCCAAACGATTACTTTTGCAATCATTGGGTCATAATGCGAAGAAACTTTATCGCCGACTTCGAGGCCGCATTCATAGCGCCGACCTGGGCCCGGCTCAAAGTGCAAATATTGAATTGTACCGGTGGAGGGCACTCCCCCGCGAAAAGGGTCTTCGGCATAAACTCTGCATTCAATAGCATGCCCGCGCGGAGCCAACTCATTCTGTGCCCACAAAAGCCCTTGCCCCTGCGCCGTTAAAATCTGCGCTTTTACCAGATCAACGCCAAGCACGAGCTCGGTGACGGGGTGTTCGACCTGAAGACGAGTGTTCATCTCCATAAAATAAAATTCGCCGTCTTGATATAGAAATTCAATTGTACCCGCACCACTGTACTTTGCGGTCTCGGCAATTTCGACAGCCACCTTGGCCATTCGACGACGAACTGTCGGGTCAAGCTTGGCCGCCGGGGCCTCTTCAATTATTTTTTGGTGGCGCCGCTGAACCGAGCACTCGCGTTCGAAAAGGTTAAAAATGCGACCACTCGAGTCGCCGAAGATTTGAAACTCAATGTGTTTTGCATGATCGAGATATTTTTCAAGAAATACTTTTTCAGACCCAAATGCGCTCTTTGCCTCTCGACGCGCAGAGCGAATCGACTCAAGTGCCTCTGGCATTGATCGCACCACACGCATACCACGACCACCGCCGCCACCCGCTGCCTTAACGATGACGGGCGGGCCCATTTTTTCAATTTCGGCGAGCAATCGCTCTTCGCTTTGGTCATCGCCCTCATACCCGGGTATCACCGGCCCACCCGCACGCTTAACCAGCTGCTTTGCTGAAACCTTGTCGCCAAATAAGCGAATCGATTCGGGCGACGGGCCAATAAAAATCAAATGTTTCTTCTCACAGGCCTCCGCAAAATCAGCGTTCTCTGACAAAAAACCAAAGCCCGGGTGAATTGCATCAGCCCCAGAGCCGACGGCCGCCAAAATGTTTTTTTCGATATCAAGATAGGATTTCGCGCTTTCGGCCGGCCCAATTAAAACACGCTCGTCAGCCATTCTGAATGCCAATGTGTCGACGTCAGCTTCAGAGTGCAAAAGCACAGTCTCAAGCCCAAGGTCTCGACAAGCATGGATGATTCTAACCGCCACCTCGCCTCGATTGGCAATGGCCACCTTTTCGATTTTTCTCAATCTTACTGCCTTACCCATGCGGGTTTTCGTTTTTGGGTAAATGCGGCCAGGCCCTCTTGCCCCTCGTCACTCACGCGGCGCTCGGCAATGGTTCGAACTGCTTCGATTCTGACCTGATCCTCTGGCGCGGTATGACTAAAACGCACTAGCCGTTTAATCTCCTGCACCGCCATTGGGCCATTATTTGAAATGTTTTTCAGTGTGTGGGTGAGATATTCTTTCGCCTCAAGCTCGCGCTCAAAGTACTCAATAAGCCCCGCTTCGTAGGCCACCTGGGCACTGAAGGCCGCCGCCGTTATCATCAATTCTTTAGCTTTACTGGCCCGCATTTTCTTAAGAACAAACGTGCTAATAATCGCAGGCACCAAGCCTAATCTAGCCTCGCTAAAACAAAACTTCGCGTTGGCTTCGGCGATCGCAATGTCGCATATCGAAACCAAGCCAAGGCCACCACCAAACACATTGCCCTGTACATAACCAATAATTGGCAGCGGGCAACGTTCAGCGGCCGCAAACATGTCATAAAGATTGTCGGCATCATGACGATTTTGTTCGAATGTGAAATTCACCATCGACTTCATCCAATCGATGTCGGCCCCAGAACAGAAACTTGGGCCGGCGCCAGTCAGAACCACGGCGCGAGCAAATTTGTTGTCGGCAGCCTTTTGAAAAAATTGGGTCAACTCGCTAATCATCTCTGGAGTAAACGCATTGTGCTTATCCGGGCGATTCAATCGGACTGAAAAATGATCCACCTCTTTTTGAATTATTATCTCACTCATGTGATCTCACCTTTGTTTACCGCACTTGTTGATGCACTTAATATTTGCGTTTTTATTAAACCTATCTACTCGCCCTTGCTGAATTCACATTCGAAAAACGCCCTTAGTTTGAGAGGGCCATTCACGATTTAAACTCGCGCTTAAACCCAGGGCCAATACTTTGCGAGTGTCTGCGGGGTCAATGACCCCGTCGTCCCAAAGTCGCGCGGTCGAATAATAGGCCGAGCTCTCGCGCCCGTACTTATCAAGCGTGGGCCGTTTAAATTCAATTTGCTCTTCTTGAGTCATCGTTTGATTTTTTGCTGCCAACTGATCAAGCTTCACGGTTAATAAAACATTTGCCGCTTGCTCGCCGCCCATCACCGAGATGCGGGCGTTCGGCCACATCCAGAGTTGACGGGGTTGAAAAGCCCGCCCACACATACCATAATTGCCGGCGCCATAAGACCCACCGATAACAACCGTAAATTTGGGCACGCGCGCGTTTGACACGGCCATCACCATCTTGGCGCCATGACGGGCAATGCCTTCATTTTCATATTTTTTGCCCACCATAAAACCTGTGATGTTTTGCAGAAATACCAGTGGAACCGCGCGCTGATCACACAGTTCAATAAAGTGCGCGGCCTTTTGGGCCGATTCGCTGAAAAGCACGCCGTTGTTTGCAACAATACCGACAGGGTAACCCCAGATATGAGCAAAACCACAAACAAGAGTTGTCGCAAATCGCTCTTTAAACTCATGAAACTCGCTAGCGTCTACAATTCGCGCGATAACCTCGCGCACGTCATACGGAGTGCGCACGTCTTTCGGGATCACTCCATAAATTTCATTCGGCGAATAATTCGGCTCACGCACTGGCCTCTGCTCGATAGAAATTTTGGGAGGTCGGTTTAGATGCGAAACAATCTCGCGTACAAGGGCGAGAGCCTCCTCATCATTTTCGGCAAAATGATCGGTGACTCCACTTTTCTCACAATGCACTTTTGCCCCACCAAGCTCTTCTGCAGAAACAACTTCACCGGTCGCCGCTTTGACCAGTGGTGGGCCACCGAGAAATATTGTGCCGTTGCCTTTTACAATTACGTTCTCATCGCTCATTGCCGGCACGTAAGCGCCGCCGGCAGTACAAGAACCCATTACTGCCGAAATTTGGGCGACCCCCATCGCTGACAATCGAGCCTGATTATAAAAAATTCGACCAAAATGGTCTCGATCCGGAAAGACCTCGTCTTGCATCGGTAAAAAGGCCCCACCGCTATCGACGAGGTAAATGCATGGCAGCCCATTTTCAAGAGCAATTTCTTGCGCCCGCAAATGCTTCTTCACCGTCATCGGAAAGTAAGTGCCGCCTTTTACTGTCGCATCATTGGCAACAATCATACACTCTCGACCATGAACACTTCCGACACCCGTAATCACTCCGGCGCACGGGGCGTCGCCACCGTACAGATCATTTGCGGCAAGAGATGACAGCTCAAGAAAATGTGTGCCCGGGTCAACCAAGGCCTTGATGCGCTCTCGCGCGAGAAGTTTGCCGCGCGATTTATGTTTATCGCGCGCGTCGAGACCACCGCCGCTCTCCGCTTTTTTTAGTTGTGATCGAAGCTCTTCAACGAACGCCATCATGGCCGCGCGATTCTCGCCAAAGCTCGAACTCTGTAAATTGACTTTTGACTCTATCAAGCTCATTCTATTATCCAAACTTAGCTTAAGAAATATGTATACGACAAAATGTATACGGCAAAAGAGAATAGAAATATGCGTTATTTAAGCCTCATTGTGATCGTGTTTTTCATGTGGTGGTCCTGGTCGGCCACCAAAAACCCCAATTTGATACCCGAAGACACTCATGTTGGCATTCAAGAGGATCTCAAGCGCGTGATAACTGAGTACGTCAAAGACAACCTTCCCAACGTCAAAGAAGTAAAATTCAATAAATTTTGGACCCAAACCCTCGAAGAAAACCGCGTTAAAGCGGTCTTTTCCTACACTTTTGACGATGATGGCACTGACCAGACAGGTGCCACTGCCACAAGTAAATCAGCCGCCACAGTCGGCGTTGCGGGCTACGCAATATTGAACCATTCAAAACAAGAAAACAGCGAATATGACGTTTGGAGTCTCGACGAACTCAATGTTGAAAATAATCATATTATATTTAAAGACGGCTCAGCCGTTGTTTCGAGCCCGGCCGCGGCAAGTGACTCAAAGACCAGCCCACCTAGCAGTGAAAACAAAAAAGAAGACCACGCCGAATGAGCCAACAGCGTTTTGTTCAAATTGACGAAGAAGGCTTTTTTTCTTCTTCGGGGCTACGGGTAACAGATGAAAATTACGGCCTCGCCCTTCTCGACAATTTGCGCGTTGAAGGCCGTGGCTTTGTAACTGTATTTCAAGACGAGAAAATCATTGTCGAAGCCTTCGATCAGCCGTTGGTCGCTCGCCATATCGAGATTCTCAACCCCGAAAAGGCGCGTGCTCATTTTGCCTATGGCCACGCTCAAACTTTTGCCCTGCAAACACTTCGCGCCGATATGTGGGATCGCTTTCACGCCCGCACAGCTGAAAACGACGTGCCGCTTGTGCTCTCTCGAACCGCACAGATGGAGCTTTTTAACGTCGCCGATTCGTTCGACGATGACTCAATCACAATCCAAAAGAATCAGATAAAAATTCAGGGCCTTCAGGGCTCAAAAGACGATGTCGAAAACCCCAATTTTTGGTCAGAGAAGTATGGACAGTGGCAAGCGGGCACTGCCGAAAAGCCCGGCTGGGAGCTCAATGCCCCGGCCGCGCCATTAGCCTCAATTTTAACCCAAATTAAATTGCCCCGCCAACGCATTTGCAATCTTGGCTGTGGCTCAGGCCACGACGCCGCTTACCTGTCTGAACAAGGCCATATCGTCACCGGAGTCGATTGGAGCGAAGAAGCCATCACCCTTGGTCGCGAAAAATATGGTGAGAACAAGCAATTGCGATTCGCCCACGAAGAAGCCTTCGATTTCGCGAAATCGCACCCAACTGAATTTGACCTTGTTTTCGAACATACTTTTTTCTGCGCCATTGAACCTTCGAAACGTGAAGCCTTGATTCAAGCCTGGAAGCGTATGCTCACTCCTGAAGGCCACCTTCTCGCCATATTTTTCATTCTCGACCAAACTGGCGGCTCTCCCCCTTTTGGAGTGACCGAGTGGGAGCTTCGCGAAAGCCTTCGCCCGCATTTTGAATTTTTATTTTGGACGCGCTGGCGCCATTCGACACCCGATCGCCTTGGCCGCGAACTGGTGATTTACGCAAAAAAAAGGGGCTGATCAGCCTTTAAGCCAATCAGCCCCACATGTTGCCCGCTCGATAAGCCGGATTCTGTCGTGGACTATCATTCCTCTAGGGGCGCCATTGCTGACACCCTCAAGCGATCTACCCGGGAGCATGTGTGGGCCACACTTAGCGCTCCCCTATTTGATCTTGCTCCGCACAGAGTTTGGCTGTTTTCACTCTGGCCACTCCCGACGAGGCTCCCGTTCCCGCGTTCGTCGATCATAGCGCCAGACATTCTCTCTGTTCCACTGTTCCTCACCAATTATTAAGCGTCGTCTTGTCTTTCGACCTTCAGATACTATTTTTTGGCGGAGGGGCGTTACCCCTTGTGCTGCCCGATGGAGTCCGGACTTTCCTCTCGGCCTCAGTCGATTGCTCTTCTGAAACCCAGCGATAGCCTAAACGTTCAACTGCGCTTTTATATCAAAATGAGGCACCCGACTCAAGTCGAGTTAGAAAAAACCGATACGAGACTAAGGGCGAGTCGTCGCCCGCTGACCCCTTAATGAAAGGCTCGCTTTGCAGCGCTCGATGTTTTACTTAGTCATTCTGGTACTCAGCTCGCTCTTTCTGCTTTATCAGAATTTCTCAATGCCATTCTAGGTAGATAATACAAACACTCTTGACAGATTTGCGCATCGTGTTACTTTGCCTTTTTTGGAGGCTGCGGTGCTCAAAAATCGAATAGTTTTCGCGATGATAGTAGCATTTCTGACTCAATCGGCTCGGGCCAATTTTCAGGTCATTTCGGATAACGACGACACCCTAAAAATCACTAACGCTCTCGACACCACCGCCGCCGGTTGGAATACCTTTTTCTCGCCCGCATTTTTCACCGGCTCTACCGAATTATTTCGCAGTTGGGCGCGTTCGGGCGCACAAATAAATATTGTAAGTGGCGGCCTCTCGGCGCTTTCTAGTTTTACGACTCGAGACCTGAACTACAATTTGATACCTTTTTTGGGTCTATATGAAAGACCCACTCTCGGCATCACAATCTATGATTTTAAACTTCAGACGATTTCGATTCTTGCAAAACGTAATCTCGATAAATATGTGTTGATCGGCGACGACACTCAATCTGATTTTGATGTCTATTCGCAATTGCGAAAAAATAATTCAAATCGTTTCGTAGCTGCGTATATTCACAAAATCACCGGGCGCACTCTGCCGCCAAATGTTCAGCCTTACTATACCGATTTTGAAGTTGCCGTGTTTGAAAATGTCGCAGGTCGAATTTCCGACTCCGATCTCAGCCGCTCGGCCAATGCTATTTTAAATCTAACTCGAGTCGAATATCTTTTTCCGAAATTTGCCGTGTGCCCCAAATCGATCGACGAATTATCGCCTCAGTATTTCGAGGCCGTTGCTGCCCTGAAGCCGACCTTTAAGCCGACTGCAATGCGCGTAACGACGGCCATCGTTGATGCCTGCCTAAAGCATTTCTCTCCAAAATAATTAATGTATTGTTGGCTTAAACGGGAACTCAAATTCGCCCGCCTCGTTGGCCTTGAGCGCAGCAACATTCTCAACCGAACTCAACTCAAGTGGCCCATAAATATGCGGAAACTTTGCGTGCCCCTCGCCCTCCCACTTCACCTCGGCCGCTAACCTCTCTTCATCAATTTCGAGCACCACCAGCCCCTTACGGCCGCTAAAGTAAAAATTTGCCACATGAAGCAACAATTCGGCTGGCGAACAGTGGATAAACCCTTCGCGCAACAAACTCTCGGGCTTATAAACCCCGGCGGCCTGCGCGTCGGCCCATTCTGCTAATGTGGTGATATGGTAGATCACTTTCACATTTTAACTTGAGTTCAGATCTAGAAGAAAGCACTTTTGCCTGCTATAACGGCGCATGGTTGGATTAACTAATATTACGAAGCATTATGGTTCGCGCATTCTATTTGACGGCGCCGACTTTCAAATAAATCCTGGCGAAAAGGTGGGCCTAGTGGGCCAAAACGGCGCGGGTAAGACCACGCTTTTTCGCCTTATTGTTGGCCAAGAAAAAATTGACGACGGTTATGTTACAGTCCCGAGCAAACTTAAGATTGCCTATTTCTCGCAAAATATTGAAGACATGCGCGGGCGCACGGCCGTTCACGAAGTCATGAGCGCCGACCTTCCGGTTGAAGCCCTTGCCGAAAAATTACGTGATTACGAAAAGAAACTTGAAGATTCGGCGATCAATGAAATCTCCGAAGACGCTATGGCCTCTCTATTAGAAAAATACGGCGAGACTCAGGCCGAATTTGAACTTCTCGGCGGCTACACCCTTGAAGCGCGCGCCCAAGAAATACTCACGGGGCTCGGCATCGGCCCCAGCGACTACAACCGTATGACAGAAACCTTCAGTGGCGGATGGAAGATGAGAATCGCCCTCGCCAAGGTTCTCGCCATCGAACCCGAGCTTCTGTTAATGGACGAGCCGACAAACCATTTGGACATCGAATCGATTATTTGGCTCGAGAGTTGGCTGCGCAACTTTAAGGGCGCGCTTCTTATGACGAGCCATGATCGCGAATTTATGAATGGCCTTGTCTCGCGCATTGTCGACGTCGCCCATAAAACTATCACCAGCTACACCGGCAACTACGATTTTTACGAACGCGAGCGCGATATTCGCCTCGAACAGCTCATTGCATCGCAAAAACGCCAACAAGATATGCTCGCAAAAGAAGAAGAGTTTATCGCTCGCTTCGCGGCCCGCGCTTCGCATGCAGCTCAAGTGCAGTCTCGAGTTAAAAAACTTGAAAAGATCGATCGAATTGAAATCCCACCCGAAGAACAGGCCATGTCGTTTACCTGGCCCGTGCCCCCGCGTGGTGGCGATGAGGTTGTGAAGTTCACCAACCTTAAGAAAGTCTGGCAATCCGAAGGGTCACCCGAGAAATTGGTTTTCTCGGGCGCCACGGCCCTCGTTCGTCGACTCGACCGCGTGGCGGTTGTTGGCGTCAATGGTGCAGGCAAATCAACCCTGCTCAAAATTATTGCGCGCGAGACTGAGGCCAGTGAGGGGCAATTTCAAATGGGGCCGTCAACCTCACTTGGATATTTTAGCCAAAATTCTCTCGACGTCTTACACCCAAACAAAACTGTTCTCGAAGAGGTTCATGATCGAATACCAAATGCCAATCTTGGCTATGTTCGAACCCTACTCGGCGCCCTTCGCTTTAGCGGCGACGAGGTTGAGAAGAAAATTTCGATTCTTTCGGGCGGCGAAAAGAGCCGCGTGGTTCTGGCCACAATTTTGTGTCAGCCGATTAACTTTTTAGTTCTCGATGAGCCAACCAACCATCTCGATATAAAATCACGTGAGGTTTTGCTCGAGTCGATCAAGCGCTTTCCGGGCACTGTGATGATCGTTTCGCATGATCGCTATTTTCTACGCGCAATCACCACTCGCGTGTTTGAGCTCGATCGCAATCACCTCAATACCTACGACGGTGACTACAACTATTATCTAAGTAAGGTCGCTAAACGAGGTTGATTTTTAAAGTGACCATGCCAAGCGATGGTCACAAATACGTCTACTCCGAACGATGCTTCGCCGTCATTTTTCTCATGATCGCGTAAGCCGGCAGACCAAGAGCAATAATAAGCAAACCGGCCGCAGACTCTTTTGGTTTTTCAAATAGTGAGTTCGCCGTGAAGCAAATTGTAAACAACACGTAAAGGCCTGGTAACCAGGGGTAGAACGGCACTTTGTACGGCCGCGGGACATTCGGTCTTTTCTTACGCAACCAAAAAACCCCGAAGGCCGTGAGGCCGTAGAATATGAAGGCGCCAAAAATAACGTAGGTGAACAGTTCGTCGTACTTACCACTCCAGACGAGAATTATGCTCCAAACCATTTGTAAGGCGAGTGCGCGATTCGGCGAGTGTGACTTATGATTTAAGACGGCCAGAGAAGGCGGTAATACTTTATCTTTGGCCATAGCGTAAACCACGCGAGCGCCTGATATCACCATGGCGTTTAGGCAGCCCAACACGGAGATAATAACCATAACTCCGATCAATTTGACGCCAAATTCACCAGCCAAAACATGAATGGCATCGCCGGCGACAAAAGTCGACCCTGCGATTTGATCATGGTTGAGAAGGCGATAATAACAATACGAGGCCAAAACATAGAGCGTGGTCGTGCCAATAATGGCGACCAAAGACGATATTGGTATATCACGTTCGGGCTTTTTCATTTCACCCGCTATAAACGTTATCGAATACCAACCATCAAAGGCCCAAAAAGCAGCAAGCAGCGCTACACCGAAATGAGAAATCGAAAGGTTGCCGACCTCAAAATGGATTGGCGAAGCCGTGGCCGCTGGGGCCATCAACAAAACGTAAGCGATAAAACCAACAAGGGCGACGATCTTCACGACGGTAATCGAATCGAGCAGCTGTGAACCGCGCTTGATGCCAAAGAAATTAAACATTGTGAGCGCCACAATGATCAGTGTTGCCGCAATATTTTTTTCAATATCGCTCATTGGCATAAATGGGGTCACAAATTTTGCAAAGGCCACTGCGACGCCCGCGATAGAGCCGGTCTGAATGACGAAAATTAAAGTCCAGCCAAATAGAAACGCCACGAGGGGGTGAAAGGCTTCGCGAAGAAACACATATTGCCCGCCAGCTTGCGGAAACATTGTGCCGAGCTCGGCAAAAATCAGGGCCCCGGTCAAAGTTATCGACCCGCCCACGACCCAGACGAGCAGGCCCATGAGCGGCGACGAAAGCTGATTTACAATATCCGTGGCGACCAAGAAAATACCCGAGCCGATTTCACTGCTCATGCACATAAAAACGGCTGACCAAAGACCCAACTGACGGATCAGTTGAGTGCCTGATGTGGCTTCATTATTCGTCGTTGTCATATTACTCCAGAGGTTCTTTAAACTTCTTTTGCTATTGCACGCATGATCGGTTTTTTAATCAAGAAATAAATCGAACCGGTCACGACACCCATTAATGTAAGCATCAAGAAAAATTTGTCCGGTGACATTTTCTCGTAATACATGCCAATTACGCCAGTGCCATAATTACCAAACGCCATCGAAAGCATCCACACACCCATCATGGTTGAAACCAAACGGGGGGGCGCTACTTTTGTTACAAACGACAGACCGACGGGCGAAAAGTAAAGCTCACCAATTGTGTAAAGAAAAGTTGCGCCTACAAGCCACATCACCGAACCGCGGCCGCCATCCGGGGTGTAGCGCGCCGCAAAGATCATCACGATGTAGCCAACGCCGAGTAATATACAACCAAGACCCATTTTACTAACGGTTGACGGCTCGGCGCCCTTACTCGCCTGACGACGCCAAAACATATCTAACAATGGGGCGAATAGAAAAATCATTGCGGCGTTGAGCGACTGAAACCAAGCTGACGGAACTTCCCAGCCCAATAGATTCCAATTCGTACGCTGGTCGGCCCAGAGCTGCATAACATTGCCTTGCTCTTCGTAGACAGCCCAAAAAACCATATTGAAAACAACCAAGATGCCGATCACAGCAACAGCTCGCCATTCGGCCGCAGTCATTTTTATTTTCGAAACTGGCGTCTTCGAGTTAGCATTCGCTTTCTTGTCGGCCGGGCTCAGCTGAGAGTTCACCCCTTGCGGAACAAGCCCCGAACCAAGCCAATACATAACAAGGCCGACAATCATGCCCACGCCAGCCGCGCCGAAACCCCAATGCCAGCCAACTTTTTGGCCAAGAGTTCCGCAAATAAGCGGCGACAGAAAGGCGCCGAGATTAACGCCCATATAGAAAATTGTGAAAGCACCGTCACGACGAGAGTCACCGGGGGCATACAAACTGCCGACCTGGGTCGAAATATTGGGCTTAAAGCAACCATTGCCGGCGATCAAAAAGATAAGCGCGAGCAAAAACATTTGTTCACTGGCCATAAGAAAGTGGCCGATGGCCATTAAAGTCCCGCCCAAATAAACGGTTTTGTACTGGCCGAGCAACCGGTCCGCGAGCATCCCACCTAAGATCGGAGTCATATAAACAAGGCCCGTGTAAAGCCCGTATATTTGCGAGCTCATTTGTTGGGCGGTCAGCGCACCATACATACTGGTCAACAAAGACTCGAGGTGCGGGTATCCCAATATAGCCTTGGCTCTGACTGGGTCGGATAATAGATAATTTGCCATATACATAACGAGCAGCGCGCGCATGCCGTAGTAAGAAAAGCGCTCCCACATTTCTGTTAAAAATAAAACAAACAAGCCAACAGGATGGCCGAAGTACTCTTTACCCTTAAACTTTTCTGCAATTGCTCCCCGCACATACCCCTCGCAAGTTAGTGTTTAATTTGAATTTTTAGCTATAGTTCAGATGGGGGCGATGCGGCAACATATAATTACCAACCTAAATCTATAGTTTAACAGCTGTTTTCACTAACCTTTAGGTTTCCATTTGAATACTATGGTTACTAAAGAACATACTAGCCAATCAGTAAATATTAATACATTCTAGCGTCTTAAATATTGGCTATTTTATATCATGACGATCATCATAATTATGAATTAAATTTGCCTCACTGAAAGGGGACCAACATGCAAGAACTTGATCCTAATACCTCAAGCACAACTAGCGAAACCTCATTTAATACTGAGACCTCACCAGCAGACGATACCCAGCCTACGACGGCGCCATCTACCACCGCAAAAACCAAAGGCTCAAAGCGCGCCCTCGCTTCAATAAATTGCCCTGTCGAACTGGCGATTCGAATTATTGGCGGCAAGTGGAAGCCGGTGATCATCTGGCACTTAAGAGACAACAAAAAACGATTTGGCGAGTTGAAAAAAGAAATCAAGGGCATCACCGTAAAAATGCTCGCTCAACAGTTGCGCGAGCTCGAGGCCGATGGCTTGATTCAGCGAAAAATGTATTACGAAGTGCCGCCACGAGTAGAATACTCGCTCAATGAACTCGGCCGCAGTCTAGCCCCGGCGATGAAAGAACTCAGCATTTGGGGTAAAGATTTTCGCGCACAACTTTTGGCCGGTACCGGTGATAATTCGGTGACTGCCAACGCTACAATTTCTGGATCAGACCAAGCCCCAGCTGACTGCATTTAATTCTGACCATACATTTTAAGTCGCGTAGAATACTTAGACAATCCAAGTTTAAGAAAGACACCTATGCGACCTCATCAATGCAAATTCACAGCGATATTTTTCGTGACACTTCTACTGGTTTCGACAGCTCAAGCCAATGAGCTCGCCCTTTCAGAATATCTCGAACAGGTTAGTCGACTAAACCCCGCGATACGCGCCGCCGAGATCGGGCAAACCTCCGCGAAAATGCAAATTAATGACGCGAACCTTCTTTTTTTACCTCAGCTTGAATTGTCGGCACAGCGAAAAGTGAGCGAACAGGACACTTACGTACCCATGCTCTACGGCTCGAAAACAGTGGGTGAAGATTATAAAATTGCCGTTCAAGAAATGACCAATTTTGGTTTGAAGGGCGATGTGTATTACGACCTCAAATCAGTCGACATTACAGGTGCCGCGCCCAATTTCGTGCCTGTTCCGAAGTACTATTCGACCGAACCAGGTGTTGAGCTGACTCAATCTCTATGGAGAAACGGCTGGGGCGCCGAAAGCCGCGCGCAAGAAGTTCTAATTAGGTCTGGAGCTGAAGCTAACTTCTATGCTGAAAAATTTCACTATCTCGCCGCAGTTGTTGAAGCCAAAAATACCTTTCTAGAATTGTATTTTTTGAGAAAAGCTCTGATTGCCCTACGCGCAAGTCGTGATTTTGCCGGCAAGCTTCGCGATTGGGCACGGGCCCGCGCTCAAAACGAGCTCGCCGATAAATCTGATTTTCTGCAAACCGAAGCCGTTTTTGAACAACGCGATCTCGAGTTAATGAAAAACGAAAATGACTTGAGAAGCACAGCCCTCCGCTTCAACTCACTGCGCGGCATCGACTCAGATGTCGTCAGTGACGAACTCGCACCCCAACCCTTGAATGAGCCGGTCGCCATTAATAAGTTCACGCTCTCTCGCCTCGACACCAAGGCCACTGAAAAGTCGCTGGCGGCCACGAAGGCAAAAAGTAAAATGAACGAAGAAAGCGCGAAACCGACCCTCGATATCTTCGCCTCCTTTGCTTACACCCGAAATGACATAACCCTTCAGCAGGCCGAAGATTTCGGCCAACACCCGGTCTATGCCTACGGCGTGAAATTTACGACCCCGCTCGCGTTTACGAAAGCTGATCGCGTGGCAAACAGTTTTGCCAAAGAAATCGAGTCGACAGAGTTTAAATTGAAAAAGCAAAAAATTGATGAAACTCGCGATCTTGATATTTTGATTCGGCAGATCGGCAATGCGCGCGATCGTTTGCGGCTCGCCGAGAAAATAGAGGCCTCGCAAACCACCAAACTTGAGAGTGAGCGCGAACGCCACCGCCGAGGGCGCACGACACTATTTCAAGTGTTGCAATTTGAGCAAGACCACGTCTCAGCCCAACTCAATCGCATCAACACCGAGCTTGAGTACCGAACTGCCGTTAATCAGCTCGAGCTTTACGAAAGCGAGACCAAGTGAATTTCGCTGACCTCTCAATACGCCGACCCGTATTTATCACGAGCATTCTCACTCTCATTCTCGTTGCCGGCTATATTTCGCTAAGGCGATTGCCGGTCGACCTATTTCCGAATATAACCTTTCCGGTTGTGGTGGTGGCCGTGCCCTACCCCGGGGCTGGCCCGGCTGAAGTTGAAACGCTGGTCGCCAAACCCCTTGAGGATGAAATCAGCACAATCTCCGGCCTTAAACGCCTAACCTCGATCAATCAAGAGGGTGTTAGTACCGTCGTTGGTGAGTTTACACTCGAAACCGACATCAAGTACGCCGAAGACAAAATGCGTGAGGCCGTTACTCGCGCCCGCACGAAACTGCCCAAAGACGTGGACGAGCCAATTATTCGAAGAGTCGACCCTGCTGATCAACCAGTTCTTACACTGGCGATTAAAGCTGATCTTGATCAAAAGGGCTTATTCGATCTCGCTGACGAAGTTTTGAAACCAAAACTCGAACAGGTTAACCAAGTCGGGCAGGTTGAAATATTGGGCGGGCGCAAACGCGAGATCCAGGTTTATCTCGATCGCAAGAAGCTTAAATCTTATGAGGTCGCCGCGCTTCAAGTTGCCCAGAGAATTCAGGCCTCAGGTGAGAATATACCCCTCGGTAAATCTAAAAATCAGTCTAGCGAACTTGTTTTTCGCAGTCTTGGGCAATTTCAAAAAATCTCTGATATCAAATCTGTCGTAGTAAATTTTCTCGGCAATGATGTACCGGTCACTGTCGGCGATGTGGGCGATGTCGTCGATGACCTTAAAGAAGAAAAATCTCGCACCTATATAAATGGCGAGCAAAGCCTATTTGTAAACGTCTTTCGGCAATCGGGGTCAAACACCGTTTCGGTTGTGCACGCGCTCGAGACTAAAATTAGTAAGATAAACGAAGAATTCGCAAAGGCCAAACACAAGGGCCGAATTGAAATTGTTCGCGACGGTTCTGTTTGGATTCAAAGCAACATCACCGACGTACGCGAAACCATTCTCATTGGTATCGTTCTGGCCGTCGTTGTGGTCTTTCTGTTTTTGGGCAGTGGCCGCTCAACGTTTATCACGGCCCTCGCTTTGCCAAACTCGATCATTGGCGCCTTCATCTTAATGGCCGTTTCAGGCTTTTCAATTAACATTATGACCCTTCTCGCGCTGAGCCTGTCGGTCGGTCTTCTTATCGATGATGCCATCGTCGTACGCGAAAATATTTTTAGGCACCTAGAAATGGGCAAAACGCCGCTGGCCGCAGCGCTCGAAGGCACCGGCGAAGTTCGCCTTGCCGTTATAGCGACGACCTTTACTGTCATCGCCGTGTTCGGCCCCGTTGGCTTTCTGCATGGTATCGTCGGTCAGTTTTTTAAAGAGTTTGGCCTCACTGTTTGCTTTGCTATGTTAATTTCGTTATTCGATGCGCTAACCGTGGCACCGATGCTGTCGGCCTACTTCGCCGGCATCAGCGATCATGAGGGCAAAAAGTCTCTGATGCAGAAATACCTCTTGGCGCCCTTCGAAACTTTACAAGTTTCTCTTGAGACCAATTATTCGCGACTACTGACTGTCGTATTGGCTCGCCCCCTTCTTTCTCTTTTTATTAGTTTTAGTATTTTTGGCCTAAGTCTCATCGTTGCCGGTCGTGTAACGAAAACCTTTTTGCCTCCGCAAGACGCCGGCGAATTCACCGTTAGCATCGATCTGCCCCCTGGCACGAGCCTATCAAAAATGAATGACGTCGCCATGCAGGTCGACAAAGTCATTCGCTCTAACCCCGAAGTCGCCCTCAGCGCATTTACTGTCGGCAACAGTGATGGTGACGCCAGTGTCGCGAATTCTTATGTCCACCTAGTGCCGTATAAAAAAAGAAAAATGAATACAAGCGAACTTAAGGAGCACTTGCGCGAGCAACTTAAAGAATTCGCCTACGCCAACCCCCAAGTAAAGGACTTTGACCCAATCGGCGCCGGCGAACGACCATTTAATTTAGATATTGTGGGCAGTGACATTCAGAGCCTAGAAAAATACGGCCTTAAACTGCTCGCAAAATTAAAAAAATATCCTGGCCTGCGCGACGTCGATGTTAGTTTTCGCCCCGGCAAGCCTGAATTTCAAGTGCAGTACATTAAAGAAAAACAAGAAGCCCTCGGCGTTTCGAGCGTGGTTGCTGGCCAAGAAATGCGCGTGCTGATCGACGGCGCGACGCCGGCAAAATTTCGAGAAAACGATCGCGAGTACGACATTCGCGTGCGTCTGCAAGAAGACCAGCGTGACCTTCGCCAAGATTTTAATTCCACTTTTGTTCCGAATATAAATGGTAGCCTTGTGCCGCTAAATCGAATCGCGCAGCCCGTTAATTCGGAGGGGCCATCAAAAGTCAATCGACGCGACCGCAGCCGCTA
Source organism: uncultured Bdellovibrionales bacterium (assembly GCA_903833275.1). Taxonomy (GTDB): domain Bacteria; phylum Bdellovibrionota; class Bdellovibrionia; order Bdellovibrionales; family UBA1609; genus RBG-16-40-8. The sequence continues at coordinate 215,247 of CAILEP010000006.1, read as the reverse complement.
CATTCGCCTTACGGCCGACATTACCCCTGGAGCCGGCTTCTCTGACATCCTTCGTGACGCCGAGAAGATGATGGTCGAAGAAGATGACACAAAAATCCCAGAAGGCCTGACCTACGATTTCGTCGGCCAAGCTGAAAATTTTAAAGAAATGGGCGAGAACATGGCCATGGCGATGGGCCTGGGCATTTTGTTTATTTATTTTGTGCTCGCAAGCCTTTATGAATCATTTATCACGCCTCTGACTATTATGTTGGCCTTACCTATGGCGATTTGCGGCTGCTTCTTTGCACTTTATATTTCACACGAGTCACTAAATATTTTTTCATGGATTGGCGTTATCATGCTTCTCGGCGTATCGACTAAAAATTCAATTCTACTGGTCGATTATGCCCATCAGCAGGTCGCTAAAGGCGTCGATCGCGCAGAGGCGCTTCTCGCTGCGGGCCGGGCTCGCCTACGACCGATATTGATGACAACATTCGCGCTTATCGCGGGCACAACGCCTCTCGCCATTGGCCTCAACGAGGCTTCGAAACAGCGAACGAGCATGGGCATCGCCATCATCGGCGGCCTCATCAGCTCGACTCTGTTGACACTCGTTGTAGTGCCCGCCGCTTACACGTTTATTGATCGCTTTCGAGTTTGGTCACTTAACCTTGCAAAGCGAACTTTTTCATCTCAGGCACCGAGCGGCAAGCAGAGACCCGGATAACATGCACTTGCGTAACAACCTGGCGAGTGCAATCATCTTCTCTCAATTGCTAGGAGCCACTTGCATGTCAAGCCCTTCAAAACCGACCGCCCCAACCGCAAAGACCGAAGCCAAGAAACTTGTAAAATTCGGCGACACTCGAATTGACCCCTATTTTTGGATGCGCGAACGAGACGCGAAACCGGTCCTAGATTATCTTAACTCTGAAAATGACTACGTCGAAAACGTGATGGCACCGACAAAAAAGTTGCAAGAGACTTTAGTTTCAGAAATTCGGGCGCGCATAAAAGAAGATGACTCGAGCGCGCCTTATCGAAAGGGTGACTACTATTACTACACTCGATTCGAAAAAGGTGGCGAATACCCGGTCTACTGTCGAAAATACAGAGACCTCGCCGCCAAAGAAGAAATTATTTTGAATGTAAATTCTTTAGCAAAAGGCCAAAAGTATTTCGATGTAAGTCGCGTGGCCGTTTCATATGACCAGAACTATCTGATGTACGCCATCGATACCGTGGGGCGAAGATTTTACGATCTTAGATTTGTTAACCTGAAAACCCGAACTGCCTTACCCGATGCGATTACTTCCGTTTCAGGCAATGCGGTTTGGTTGAATGACAACCGAACGATCTTGTACTCTCGCCAAGACCCCGAAACACTTCGCAGCAATCAAGTTTTTAAATTTACTCTTGGCACTAAAAAACCCGAATTGCTGTACGAAGAAAAAGACTCTCAGTTCTACGTTTATGTTCAAAAGTCGCTCACTCAAAATGAAATTTACCTGACCGCCGTCAGCAATTCGTCATCAGAGGTGCGCGTTACTGATGCAAATAGTTCGAAAGCCCAGTTTAAACTTATTTTTAAACGCTCGCCAAAGCATGAATATACTGTAATGGATGGCGACGATCGCTATTTTATTTTAACCAATTACAAAGCTAAAAATTTTCGCCTCATGCAAACGGCCAAAGACAAGACAGATCGCAAATTTTGGCGCTCAGTCATTGAGCACCGCGAAAAGGTATTGGTCGAAGAGGCCATGGTGCTTAAAAATTATATTGTGCTCGAAGAGCGCAGCAATGGCCTCACTCAGCTTTCGTACCTAAAGCGCCCGGTAGACGGTGTGAAAAAAAGCTCCGGCAAGAAAGCCTCAGATAAGAAATTGACGAGCATTCGGTTTCCAGACCCAACATACACGTGCAACTTGGGCTCCAACGCTGAGTATGAAGCCAACTCATTTCGCTACGACTATCAGTCTCTAACCGCGCCCGAAACAACTTTTGATTACGATTTTAAAACTAGAAAATCTGCGGTGGTAAAAATTGCGAGCGTGCCAACATACGAGTCAGGCAATTACCGCTCTGAGCGTCTCTGGGCGACGACCGCAGACAAAACCAAAGTGCCGATTTCGATTGTCTACAACAAATCTTTGTTCAAAAAGGGCAAGAACCCTCTCTACATTTATGGCTATGGCTCGTATGGCTTAAGCTCCGACCCTTATTTTCGAAGAACGGTGACAAGTCTACTTGATCGCGGTTTTGTTTTTGCTATTGCACACATTCGCGGCGGCAGCGAAATGGGCCGCGCTTGGTATGAAAGCGGAAAGCTGCGAAAAAAGAAAAACACATTTACCGATTTCGTCTCGGCCACCGAAACCTGCTTGAAGCACGGCTACGGCCAAAAGGGTCATGTTTACATGATGGGCGGCAGCGCCGGTGGGCTTTTGATGGGGGCCGTTCTAAACCTACGACCCGACCTTTATCATGGGGCAATTGCCGCGGTCCCGTTTGTCGACGTGCTGACAACGATGCTTGATGACACAATCCCGCTGACGACAAACGAATACGAAGAATGGGGCAACCCCAACGTCAAAGGTGACTATCAATACATAAAAACATATTCGCCCTATGACAACGTAAAGGCGGCCGCCTACCCCAACATTCTTGTTACAACCGGCTATCATGATTCACAGGTGCAATACTGGGAGCCCGCAAAATGGGTGGCGAAACTACGGACCCAAAATAAAAGTTCAAATTTAATTTTATTTAAAACGGATATGTCGTCTGGGCACTCTGGCACAACTGGACGCTTCGAATCACTTAAAGAAGATGCACTCGATTTTGCGTTCTTTTTAATGCTTGAAGGCATTACCGAATAGTAATATGACGGTTTGCGCCCAATACTAAGGAGTCTTTATGGCCACAAGCCCCAGAACTCGAATCGTTTCGACTGGAATGTACGTGCCCTCGCGCGTGGTCACCAATAAAGACCTCGAGAAAATTATGGACACCACTGACGAGTGGATTCAACAGCGCTCGGGCATCAAAGAACGACGCTGGGTCACCGATACTGACACCACTTTGAACATGGGTGTCACGGCCGCAAGACAAGCTCTCGACCGCGCCAAATTAAAAGCTGACGATATCGACTTGATTATTTTTGGCGGCCTGGTGACGGACTACGTGTTTCCGGGCACTGGGGTTTTGCTACAGCGCGAACTTGGCTTTTCGTCGCCCGTGCCAGCACTCGACATTCGCAATCAATGCTCAGGTTTTGTCTATGCAATCTCGCTCGCCGACGCCTGGATTCGCTCGGGCCAATATAAGCGCATTCTCATCGTCGGCTCTGAGGTTCACTCAACTAGTCTTGATATTTCAACCCGCGGCCGAGATATCAGTGTGCTTTTTGGTGATGGCGCCGGCGCAGCTATCGTTGAAGCCTGCGACGAAAAATCGGCCCACATTATCGACAGCGTTTTACACAGCGAAGGCAAGTATGCCGAGGCGCTGACTCTTGCGAAGCCCAGTTCAAACGATCATCCACGCCTTGCGCTTGAAAAACCAAATGATCTTTCTATCTACCCAAAGATGGATGGTAAATTAGTATTTAAGAACGCGATCACTCGAATGGTCGAGGTCATACATGAAATATTGGGTCGCAATAATATGACTCCGAAAGATTTGGATTTCGTAATTGCCCACCAGGCCAATATGCGCATCAACCAAATGGTTCTCAATCAACTTGAGATTCCGTTTGAAAAGACCCATCATACGCTCGACCGCTACGGCAATACGACAATGGCCACCATCCCAATCACCTTTGACGAAGCCGTACTGCTGGGCAAAGTTAAACGCGGCCAAACCGTTGTTTTCGTGGCCTTTGGTGCGGGCTTTACGTGGGGCGCAAATCTACTTAAATTCTAACACTCTTTAGCTGACAATACGCGATCACCTCTGTGAAAATAAAGAACTTGATCGGCCCTCATGATGAGCGCCGCAAAACCTGACACGGAGGATTTTATGACAAATACAAACAAGCTTCTGGTGGCCGCCGCAATGATGGGCATTATCGGCGCTGGCTTAACAACTGCGACGACGGCATCGGCTGCTGAAAAAGGCCATTGCATGGCTGCTAATAGCTGCAAAGGCAAGAGCGCATGTAAAACTGACGCAAGCTCTTGCAAGGGTCAGAATGGCTGCAAAGGCCAGGGCTATACCGAAACCACAAAAGCAAAGTGCGACAAGCTCGCTAAGAAAAATAAAGCCGTTCATTTCGATACGGCAAAAATGTAATCTGACTTTTACTTTGAGGTCTTAAATTGTCTACTGACGGTGCCCCACTTTCTAACCCAATGGTTTTTAGAAACTTAGGTTTGGGCCTTGGGTTAAGGGCACCGCACTTTTCTATCGCCACCGCCGGCAAAGCAAATGTTTCGTGGTTTGAAGTGGTCACTGAAAACTTCTTGGGTATTGCTGGTGGCACGGGCGGCCCTCCTCTTGAAAAACTTAGAAAAGTACGTGAGAACTACCAGATTGTTCTTCATGGAGTTTCTCTCAATATCGGCTCAACAGACGCGCTCAATCTCGAATACCTAAAGAATCTTAAGGCGCTCGATCGCCAAATTGAGCCCGCATGGGTCTCTGATCACTTTTGTTGGACAGGCGTTAATAATCATAATCTGCATGACCTCCTACCTCTGCCTTACAACCGCGGCACAATCGATCATCTCTGCGAACGAATTCAATTCTGCCAAGATTATCTTGGCCGCCGCATGGTCTTCGAAAATGTATCGAGTTATTTGACCTACTCACACTCTGAAATGACCGAGTGGCAATTTATAAGCGAAATCGCCCACCGCGCGGGCTGCGGGCTACTCGTTGATGTTAATAATATTTTTGTTAGCTCTCACAATCACAAATTTGATCCGCTCGACTTCTTGCGCGGCCTACCCCGCGAGAGCGTGGCACAAATTCACTTGGCCGGGCACTCTATCGAGGGCGAAATACTAATCGACACTCACGACCAACCCGTTGCCCCAGAAGTATGGGGTCTCTACGCACACGCCGTTAAGCTCTTTGGGCCGCTTTCAACAATGGTCGAATGGGACGCCAACATTCCGTCCTATCAAGAGCTTGAGGCTGAAATATTTAAAGCCCGCCATTATTGGCCCGAAATTAAGAAATCAGAGCGAGCCCCAACCGGTTATATTGGTGATATCAATGCTTAACCGACCGAACAAAACAACTCTGGGCGAAATTCAAAACTGGCTGAGCACCGTCATTACCGACCCCCACGGCGCGGGGCACGCGTTGAGCGAATCTACCATTAAACCTGAGCAATATATTCATTCAACCGAGATCGACGCGTTATCTCGGCTTAATGTTTACGCCGAAGCTTACTTCTCTCGAATCGTCGAATGCCTTGAAGCTGATTTTAAAACCACTCAGCAAATCGTCGGCGACGATGCCTTTCGGCAACTTATAGCCGACTATTTAATTGAGCACCCATCGCGCTCGGCCAATATTGGCGAAGTCGGTCGACAATTGCCAAAATTTATTCTGGGCCACCCGTACGCCACCGAAATCCCCTATCTTGCTGATGTCATTGCTTTCGAATGGGCTGCTGTCGAATCGTTCTACTCAGATAGTGCCCCACCTTTTGATTTTACTATTCTCGCCAATTTCTCCGAATCTGACTGGGCAGAGGCGCAAATTAAACTTCAGCCCTCACTTCGTTTCTACTACGCCCAGTGGGCCATTGCCGATATGTGGAATGCACGCCATCAGCCTAACGAAGTATTTTGCGAAACCGAAGCTGGCATTTTGAAATCTAATAATTCTATCGCCCTTTGGTGTGTCGGCGGAGAAATGCGCGCACGAGACCTTTCGCGAGCAGAGATGGCGGCGCTTAACACGCTCAAAAATAAAGGCTCATTATCATCTCTCAGTTCTTTAATCACTGCCCAGCCCGAAGTAGGCGAACATCTGATGCTTTGGTTTGGCGAGTGGACAAAGTTGAATCTTATTTCTGGCGTTGAGCTAAATCGAAAGCTTTAAGATTTTTTTGGCCACCAAGGTATAAGCACGCTGACCCGTTTCTGATAAGCCAGATATTTTTCGCCTCGAGATTTCAAAGATGACGCCTCAGCATAAGGTACGCCCGTCACTCTGATTAGGAGATAGGCCATGAGCATTGGGCTCGCTAGACCCAAAAAACCGTTCGGCGCAGGCAACGCAAAAAGCGCGTAGCCAACCCAAATAACGAGTTCGAAAAAGTAGTTTGGATGGCGCGAATAGCGCCATAGCCCCACGTCACAAACTTGGCCGCGATTTTTCTCATCACCTCTGAACACTTGCAATTGCAGGTCTGCTGCCGATTCGCCAACTACGCCGACAAGCCAAACCAACAACCCGCAAAATTCAAGCCCCGAAAATTCTGGTTCGTTATTTAACGCCACCACCAGAAAGGGCAGCGCTAAAATCACGACGCTCAACCCTTGAAATAAAAAAAATAAAAAAAAGTTGAGCTTGAGATTTTTGGCCCATTTGGCCCGGAGGTCGCTGTATCGACCGTCTTCGACTGGGTAATGTTTCGCGAGGCGTGTAAGCAAGTGCGTGCCGAGCCGAAAGCTCCAGAATGTGACGGTGCCAATTAACACCCAGCGCCTCGGCGCCCAGCCCTCAGGCAGAAACACATAGACGCCCGCGATTATCGAAAACAGATATGCCCAAACGACATCGACCAGAGAATAGAAATTGAGTCGAACCGCTGCCATAAAGGCGATAACCATGATGCCAAGACATATTAAAAGTGAAGCGAGTACTAAACTCTGTTGATCTATATATTCCATCGAGAAACCCTGCTTCCAAAAAGGTAAAGACCCCAAAGCCCTACGGCCTGAACGATATGATAGAGCGAATTGTGATCGAGATATAACGCCACGACCTCAAGCCGATAGTGTTGAATAACAGCCGCCACAAACGTGAGCAGAAGCCCGCCGAGCCCGAAAAGATAGTAACGATTTCGCTCTCGAATCGAACGCATTAGCAAAATGAAAAACAAAAGCGCCGCCGCGGGGATATAGCTTACAATTGCGACATAGTATTCGTGATTAATAAATAAAACGAACAGCACGTAAAGCCCAAAAAAGCTGCGGCCAATCAGCGAGCCATAACGAAAAAGCGAATCGGGCAACATCAACCGCATGTTTACGATCCACAGATTATAAGAAGAAATACCAACATTGATAATGGTCAACATCCAGAGCACATTTAAAACATCGCCCTTTATTTCGCCGTAAATGTGCACGATGCCGCCCAAAAGAGCGGCGATCCCGATAGAGCAAAAAAGACCGAAAAAATTATAGTTCAGCTTTTTTTTGTCGGCTGGCTGAGTCCATAGCTTCCAACAAAAAACCATGCAGAGGGCTGTAATCAAAAAATCCGTGAGAGAAACGATAAATGGTGTCATAAATGTGATTTTAGTATAGGGTCACGATCGGTCTTTGTGAACAGCAAAACATTAAGAAAACAAGCAGTTGGACTATGAAAAAGGGCATTATCACTCCGCGCGCTTTTGCGCACTTCAAAGCAGGCCACCCCTGGCTTCGCGCCGACGAAGTCGTCGACCGCAAATTGCTGCCGAATCGCCCTAGCGCCATCTATTTTGCCGATCGCTGGTGGTTTTATTCGCCTGAAAGCTATTTGCGGCTGAGACGCATCGGCCCCGACCAAGCCGGCTGGATGAAAAACCCAAGGCTTGAACGCTTCACAAACGCCGATCATTTTGGGGCCTACTTTGGCCAATGGCTGAGCGCACATTTTGAAGAGACCTTGCAGCGCAAAATTGCCGCCCTCAATTTTTCAAAAGATGAAGATCTTTGTCTTCGATGGATTTTTTCAGAAAATGATCTTGTGCCCGGCCTTATCGTTGATATCTTCGGGGCCGATATTTTAGTTGTTCAACTGCTGACTGCTCCGATTGAGAGCTTTTGGTTTGTGTTGCGAAAAATTATTTCAAATGTTTTCGAGGCACATTTTAAGCGCCCCCCGAAAATTGTCGAACTTCGTACCGCCACGGTTCGAAAACGCGAAGGCCTCGAGATCATCGAGCCCGAGGCCATCGAGCCACGCCCACTTAAATGGAATGGCCTGAACTGGCTTTTTACCCCCGCCTCATCACAAAAAACCGGCGCCTACCTCGATCAGCGCGAAAATCACCGCCGTGCGCGCGAGCTCGCCGAAAAATTTGCTTGCCGAAACGCTTGGGATATTTGCAGCTACCAAGGCGGCTTTTCTCTTCATCTGCTCGCCGCTGGCCTCAAAGTGACGGCCGTCGATCAATCGGCCGCAGCCCTCGATGTGCTTGCAAAAAATGTCGCGCTGAACCCGCAAATAGATCGGGCCCACCTTACCGTCGAAAAAGCCGATGCTTTCGAATGGCTCACTGCTCAAGTTGCGGCAAAAAATCAAGCCGACCTCATTGTATTAGACCCGCCGAGCTTCGTAAAAAGTCGTGAAGGCGTGGCCAGCGCAATTAAGGGCTACACCGAACTCAATACGCTGGCCTTTCAATGCCTCGCCAGACCCGGTTTGCTCATCAGCTGTGTTTGCTCGCATCACATCTCAACGGCGGCCTATAAAGAAGTCCTCGCGAGGGCCGCCAAGGCCACCGATCGCAAATTTGAAGTTATCGATATGAAAGAAGCCCCGCCTGACCACCAACCAGCCCTCGGCTTTAACGAAGGTCGCTATTTGCAATCTTGGTTTTTGCGAGTCGAATAGCCTCGCGCCATCGCGAACATCAGCATTCAGACTTGTAAGCTTTCATAATTAAAATCCGCGCAGATTTGGCTTTCTGCTTTACTCGAACCTCCCCGGCAACATTGTTAATTCTGATAATATCGGGCCCGGATATTGTCGTTGTCTGGCCAGCCAACAAATGCGCATAAGAATCGCGACCATTAACAACTATTTCGCCACGATCTAAATATATGGCCAACTGACTCACCGATCCTATTTCAAGATCAATTACTTGGTTTTTCGGAAGACGTAGCAATTCGCACGAGACACCCGCGGGCAGGTTCGCAAACAATTTCTTTCTATTTTTGCCCAATATCAGAGCCTCTTCTTCGAGCGGCCGCGAAGAGATGTTTCCACGTTGAAAAAACCGAAAGATCGGAACCTCAAAATATTTTGCCAGCATCGCCAATGTGGCGATTGAAAAATTCCAGCGCCCTTGTTCTATGTAGCTGATTGTCGTGCGCTTTATTCGAGCCTTTTCGGCCAAACCCTCTTGGGTTAGCCCGCTCTGATTTCTCAGCAGCCACAATGTTTTCGCCACCTGTCTAAAAACTTCAGTGGTTTCATCGTCATATTTATTCGCCAAGATTTTCTCACCTGTTTAGCTGGCGTCGTTTTTGGCCACGAACATGGCCTTTTCTCCAACTCCAGATTATTGTCACAAACTCCAATAATCTGGAGTTGCGAACAAAGCCAAGTGGTTTAATTATCTGAAATTACTGAAATTACTGAAATTTATCCGGACAAATTGCCGGATATTGTGAAGGCTTTAAGTAAATAGCCCGTCCGATTAATTTCATGATAGTCCGGGCCAGCGAAAACCCAAAACGCGAAGCATTATTTCATAGTAATTGACTTGAAAGCGGCGTCCCATTATCTCTCAACCGCTTGGAATAATTCCACAAACAATCAACTCAAAGGATGCCGCATGAGTCTCATTAAAAAAACTAAGGTGTGGGCCGCTATTGCGTTCACGTCGTTTTTTGGCAGCTTGGCGTTTGCCAGCGAAGCCGACTTGGTTGTGCCTGACCTCAGCACACCGTTCAACATTTTAGGTTCACAAGTTCAGGGCACAACGCTACTGACCTGGGGCCTACTAATCGCCCTCGCCGGCTCCGTTTTCGGACTAATCGAGTTCGTACGGGTACGTAATCTACCGGCCCACAAGGCGCTGCTTGATATATCAGCCCTTATATATGAGACGTGCAAAACGTATATGATCACTCAAGGTAAATTTCTAATCGTGCTTGAGCTTCTTATCGGCAGCTGCATGGTTTATTACTTCTCTTTCTTGCTTGGTTACCCCGCAGCGAAAGTTGCGCTCATTCTTGGATGGTCGGTGCTCGGCATTCTTGGTTCATTCGGCGTGGCTTGGTTCGGTATTCGAATCAATACCTATGCGAATAGCCGAACAGCATTTGCTTCATTGAATGGCAAACCATTCGGCGTAATGGCAATCCCGCTACAAGCTGGTATGTCGATCGGCGTTCTTCTCATTTGCGTTGAATTGGCGATGATGATTTTCATCTTGCTCTTTATACCAAGAGAAAGTGCTGGCGCATGCTTTATCGGTTTCGCAATCGGTGAATCACTCGGCGCTTCTGCCCTTCGAATTTGCGGCGGTATCTTCACAAAAATCGCGGACATTGGTTCAGATTTGATGAAGATTGTTTTCAACATTAAAGAAGATGACGCCCGTAACCCAGGTGTTATTGCAGATTGTACCGGCGACAATGCTGGCGACTCTGTTGGCCCAACCGCTGACGGTTTCGAAACTTACGGAGTAACTGGCGTTGCGTTGATCAGCTTTATCATTCTTGCTGTGGGCAAAGCCCATGGCCCGAATGGTGATCTTGTTGGCACAACTAACGGCAGCGTGATGCAGTCACAATTGATTGTCTGGATCTTTGCTATGCGCGCCTTGATGGTCATCACCTCAATCGTTTCTTACTGGATCAATAACGGCATTGCGAAAGCAATGTTCGGCGATTCAAAGCATTTCGATTTTGAAACACCCCTAACCACTTTGGTTTGGCTCACTTCAATTATCTCAATTGTTGTCACCTACTCGACAAGCTACGTTCTTCTAGAGAGCTGGGGCGACATGTGGTGGAAGCTTTCAACGATTATTAGCTGCGGTACCATTGCAGCAGCCGTAATCCCAGAACTTACAAAGATATTTACTTCAGCAAAGTCAATCCACGTAGCCGAAATCGTATCGGCCTCTCGTGAAGGCGGCGCTTCGTTGACAATTCTTTCAGGTCTTGTCGCAGGTAACTTCTCTGCGTTCTGGAAGGGCATGACTCTTGTCGGCCTTATGTTGATTGCCTACCTAACCAGCCAATTGGGCCTTGAGCATTTCATGGTCTTTCCGGCCGTGTTTGCATTTGGTCTCGTGGCGTTCGGCTTCTTGGGCATGGGCCCGGTAACAATCGCGGTCGATAGCTATGGCCCCGTAACAGACAATGCACAGTCAGTATTCGAGCTTTCGCAAATCGAAACTACACCTGGTGTGGCGGCTGAAATCGAAAAAGAATTCGGCTTCAAACCTGATTTTCACGGTGGCAAAGCGTATCTCGAAGAGAACGATTCAGCCGGCAATACCTTTAAGGCAACTGCAAAGCCTGTGTTAATCGGTACGGCTGTGATCGGTGCGACCACTATGATTTTCTCAATCATTTTGTTGATGCACATCAAACTTGATTTGATGGACCCTCGCGTTCTTCTTGGTTTGATCACTGGCGGAGCAGTTGTGTACTGGTTTACCGGCGCATCAATGCAAGCTGTGACAACTGGCGCTTATCGCGCGGTTGAGTACATCAAACAAAACATCAAGCTTGATTCGACGGAGAAAGCCTCGGTCGAATCTTCAAAAGAAGTTGTGCGCATTTGCACTCGCTACGCTCAAAACGGAATGATCAACATCTTTGCTGTGATCTTCTCTTTCACATTGGCGTTTGCTTGTTTTGATGCCACCTACTTCGCGGCTTACTTGATTTCGATCGCCGTATTCGGTTTGTACCAGGCTATGTTCATGGCCAACGCTGGTGGCGCTTGGGATAATGCGAAGAAAGTTGTTGAAGTTGATTTGCGCGAAAAGGGCTCAGCCCTTCATGCCGCTACTGTTGTCGGCGACACCGTCGGTGACCCCTTCAAAGACACTTGCTCAGTGGCATTGAACCCGATTATTAAATTCACGACTCTCTTTGGTCTATTGGCCGTTGAGATCGCACACTCAGCTGGCAGCGTCGCTGTTTACATCGGCGCGGCGTTCTTTCTAGTTGGATTGTTCTTCGTATGGCGCTCATTCTACGGGATGCGCATTAGCCATCAGACTATTCAAGGTGAAATCGCAGCCAAAAGAGTGGCTGCGAAAGCCTAGCCCTCACTAAGAGGTATCAGTTAGCAAATTCGTCGGAGTGATCGGCTCGCCAGGTTGAAAGTAAAAAACCGGTGAGCCCTGCTCCGACGATCTCTTTCACCGTATCAATTAAAATCACACTGTATGGCAAACCAATAAACATATAGTGCATCGTCAGTGCCGGAGCGACAAAGCCACATCCTATCAATAAGCCGATGGCGAGACCGCGCTTCCAATCATCAATGACCAAAACTTTAAATAACCAAGACATTAAATAGCAGGCCAAAATGGCAGCGAACACCGAGGCAATAAATGGCAACGGATTATTTTTGTCGAGTTGGGTTTCTGTTTTACTAATACCAAGTGCCCATTCTGGACCAAACAAAAGCGGCGAATACCAAACCATACCCAGTACTTGGTGTAGAAAAACGGCCGATGCAATGGCCTTGTGATTGTGCTTTTCCATAACTGTAGCGTAATCTAGCGGTTAAGAGAGCGTCGTCTTTTCTTTCAACCAACTCGACCAAAGTCTGGGGCCACCGAATGGGTTCAAAAATGGATAATAATTGGTGCTTCGTAAAGGTAAACCCAGATTCAAAAGCCAAAATAGACAAGTCAGATCTCGCGCGCGTTTCTAAACACACTTGGCGCGTTCTTACCAAAGACTCGGGCCGAAAAAAAGTTGTGACAAATATCATCGATAAGCAGGGGCGCAACCGCCAAATTTCTTTGGGGCAATTTTTAATGAAGCCGCCAAAAGGCAAAATGGTTTACCCCCGTCGCTTTATGGAAGGCTTTGATTACCGAAAAGAAAACCTTGTGGTTTGCACCATGCAAGAGCGGCAGCGAATTTTGCCGCCCAGTCGGCGCTTTGGCTCTTCAAAGTTTAAAGGCGTCAGTTATATCAATAGCCGCCGTCGTTGGCGCGCAGCTATTAAACACAAAGGGAAATCAGTTTCGCTTGGTCTTTTTAAAAGCGAAGAACAGGCGGCCGCTGCTTACAACCATGCGGCCCTCCAATACTTTGGTAAAGATGCTTATCAAAACCAGGTTAAAGTTTCGTTCGTACGCCGAGTCGTTGATACTCGCAAAAAAAAGTAGACCGCTAAAAACATGACGGCCGTTATAGACCCAGAAATTCAAAATTATCTCAGCCTTGACCGCGAACTTGTCGAGGTGGCGGGCCAATTTAAAATTTTAAACCTCGTGGAGTGGCCCAAAGACACTCAGGAGAAATTTTTAGCAAGCTACCGGAAGGGCGAGCGCACTCCCCCTGTTATTGAATATCCCGAACGGCAATTTATTGAGCCTCTGAAACGTCTTGATCGTGTTATCGCCGGCACTAAAACCGGGCACCCTGTCGCCCAATTTATTCATGATACGGCCCACAGTTATTGGCTTGGCCACAAATTAGTTGAGAGCCTCGGCAAGCCCGAAATGGTTAAATATTCGATTGAGATGTACGGAAAGCCTGGAGACATGGTGGCCGGCGGCAAGATCTCGAGCGTTGAAGCGGCGAAGTTTTTTATCGAAATTGCCGATCAGTTCAATGAGTTCTTTAATCTCGCTGAGCATGAAGTTTGTGTTTTGGCCGATACCATTAAGGTGCAGCTCGAAGAAGCGATCAAACAGGTCATCACGAGCGATAAAATCAATGTCATCGTCGATGAAAATCTCGTTCCGAAGGCTGCTGCCGGGGTGACCCGCATTCGTTTACGTTCAGGCACCTGTTTTTCTCCGTTTGATTTTAAACAACTGCTTGAACACGAGGTTTTTGTTCACACCCTGACCGCGATCAACGGTAAATATCAAAAGAACCTGTCATCGCTCGGCCTTGGTGCCCCTCGCACCACCAGCACGCAAGAAGGCCTCGCCACGTTCGCAGAACTGATCACTGGCGCGATTGACCTAGATAGACTTAAGCGCATCGCCTTGCGCGTTCTGGCCGTCGACATGGCCCTAAAGGGGGCCAACTTTGTCGAGGTTTTCGAATACTTTATGCAAAACAAGCAGAGCGAAAATGAAAGCTACAGCTCGACGCAACGAATTTTTCGCGGCGGCGACCCGAAGGGCAGTATTGCCTTTACGAAAGACTCTGTTTATCTCGATGGGCTGCTCCGCGCCCATGGCTTCTTTAGATGGGCCATGAAAAACCAAAAATTGGGCCTCGCACGTGTTCTTTTTAGCGGCCGGATGACCTTTGATGACGCCGAGAAGCTTTCAAGCTTTTATGACTCTGGGCTAATTTTGCCCCCAAAATATCTGCCTCCGTGGCTCGCCCAAGTGCCGACGCTAGGCGCATATCTCGCCTTTTCATTATTCGCCAATAAAATCCGCGTTGGCACCCTCGATAAAGAATTTGGTCAAACCTAAGCGCAGCTTATGCCCGGTACCTGTTTGGCCCCAGATAAGTTGGTATAGTCTTTGCTACTCTTGTTTAGTGGAGAATATGTGACTCCACTACCTAAGGGGGTAATTATGAGCGAATCATCAGAATCAAGTTTAGGCCGAAAGCTCGCGATCCTTGCCAAATTGAAAGGCATGACGCAGGAGCAGATTGCACGTGAATGCGCGATGTCGCGAATTTCGGTCAATCGGTTCTTTCGCCAGCACACGGAGATTCGAGCTGGCGACCTCAGCCATCTGCTACAGACGCTTGGCATTGACCTGGAGCAGCTCATCGATCTAGCCATCGATAAGCAAATGAATGGCCCCACTTCATCGATCGACGACGCCCTGAAGTATCGGGGGGGCTCCACCGGTGACGAAATGATGGCACTGCCAATGGGTCTCGCAGTTTAAGAGGAAAAAAGGTACGCCGTACCTTTTTTCCTTAGCTTTTTTTGGTCAACGGAAAAAGCTGGATATTTAATTGATATACGCGATCGCCTGGCGCTTGTTCTCGGGCGATGAGCGCATCTTTTAGGATGCGCTTGCGAAGATGACGAAACTCAAACTTAAGTTTTTCAAATTCGGCCTCAGTCAAACAAACGGTCAAGGTGCCAATTTCACGCTCTGACGGGCGGCCGTTGATCAGAGACTCCATGCCAAGATACATAAGCTCTGACTGAATCTTTCGAATCATCTCGGGCGACATATCTTCTTGGCTTGGCGGCACAAGCCCTTTCTTTAATTTACCCGTTTCATGATCATGCTGTAGGGCTTGGGTATCAAAAAGTTGTTGAAGTGTTCGACGAATGTCGTCTGAACTGACTCGCCCTTGCAAAAGATCTCGCAAACTCTCGACTGAAAAATTAGCGTTCTTCTGGTCAACAAGTGTGTGAATGACCCAGCTCACCCAAGTCGGGGCTCGATCCATCTTCTCTTCGGTGATCTCACCGTGCTTAATGCGTCGGCGCACTCGAAATTCATTTAAGGTCTTAAGATGGCGGTTGCGCTCAAGTGGGTCATGGGCTTGGCCATATTCAACCAAAAGCAAAAACTCATCGGCGCCCTCACGATCGAGGCCTAACGCACGAGCAAATTTTCGAGCCGTCTCGGGCGACAAGTTGCGTTCACCGTCAATTATAAGCTTTAGGTAGTTCGGCGACTTAATGTCGGCGGCCGCGCTGAAGGTCTTATAAGAATAGGTGCTGAACGAATTGCGGTGCTCAAATAATTTAAATTTAAAAAAATCCTGAAGATATTGACGGAAGTCTGAATAGACTCCAATGACTGGTGCTTTGACATTCGCTTCAGGTATGGGCAAAGGTGTTTGAACTTGCATAGTTTCAGTATGATTTCACGCGAGATTTTTGAATGTCAAAAGAAGACTTTTATAATTTAACCCCCGACGGAGTGATGAGCGCTCTCGAAACCGTTGGCTTGCAGCCCACAGGTGAGTTTACTCAGCTCAATTCCTATGAAAATCGCGTATTTGATATACGGCTTGAAAGCCCAACCCGTGACGCGACGAACCGAGTA
Organism: uncultured Bdellovibrionales bacterium; assembly: GCA_903833275.1. Taxonomy (GTDB): domain Bacteria; phylum Bdellovibrionota; class Bdellovibrionia; order Bdellovibrionales; family UBA1609; genus RBG-16-40-8. The sequence goes on along the minus strand of CAILEP010000006.1, from coordinate 199,172 downwards.
TCCCCGCGTGTCGTAACCAAATTTTATCGTCCGGGGCGCTGGTCAAAAGAAACCATTCTGGCCGAACACGAGTTTTTGGCCGACTTAGTCTCAAATGGTTTACCTGCCGTAGCCCCCCTTCAACTTGATGGGTTGGGCCGTCGCACCACCGCCGTAATTGCCGGCCACACGTTGGCGCTACATGAGAATATCTGGTTCACGGTGTTTCCGAAAGCGGTAGGGCGCATGGTGGATGAGTTGAATCTCGCCGACTTGAAGCGGCTCGGTCGCACTCTTGCGCGCATGCACAATATTGGCGAGCAGAAGTCAGCGCCAACACGCCCCGTGCTAACTGCAGAAACCTACGGCTACGAAAATCTATCAATTCTTGAGCGTGTGGTGGCGCCCGAAGTGGCCCAACGCTATTTCGCGGCGGCCGAAGAGATCTTAGATTTTCTCGATTACGAACTCGATCAAAATCGTGCGCGAAGCTTTATACGAATTCACGGCGATTGCCACCGCGGCAATATTTTGCGCACCGATTTTCGCGCCGACATGACGGCCCCCGCTGGGGTCACCACGGCGGCGGCCTCTGAGTTTTTCTTTGTCGACTTTGATGATTTCTGCATGGGCCCGCCGGTGCAAGATTTTTGGATGCTGCTTTCAGACGGTGAAGACACCGACGAGGGCGCCGCCGAATTAGAGGCCCTCCTCGAGGGTTACGCCGAATTTCGTCGCTTCGACGAATCAGATCTCGCCTTGATACCGGCCCTGCGTGGCCTGCGCTTGATTCATTATGCCGCCTGGATCGCACGCCGGTGGGAGGACCCCTCCTTTCCGCGACTGTTTCCGCAATTCACTGATTTTAATTATTGGGCCGGAGAAGCCGAGTCGCTCGAAAAACTGGCGCGCATGCTTTAGGCACTTGGCACAATACCTGCTTTAGGTGCTTCTGGTTTTCACCAGGAGCATCACATGCGTACGCACCAAGTTGTCGCCGGTTTTTCGGATCTAAAATCCGAATTTATCGATAAAACACGGACCAAAACGCCGGCCGATCGGTTGATACTTTGGTTTACCTTTGAAGACCAAGTGCTTTGCGTGCATGAAAGCTCAGCACCCACTCATTTTATGATTATCGCGCTTTACAATGCGCGAGAGAAAAGATGGCGATTGATTTTACGTAACAATGGCGCGGCCGAAGGCTTAGTTCGAAACCTGACTGCAAGGTTTGACCAAGCGACGATCTTAAATGCAATCAGTGCGCTCTACCAAACCGTCGATAACTACTGTTGATAAAGCGTTCGAATCGCCGCTAAGTCGTACGCGGTTAAATCGAGGCCAATTCTGAAATCATAGCCCATAATACTGGGTATCGCCGGGTCAAACTGATGATCAAGGCCCAAAAAATGGCCGAGCTCATGCACGATTGCAAATTTTAATTTCTCGACCATAACTTCAGCTGAATTCCAGCGAGCTGCTTTTTGAAACTCACCATCGAATAAGAACACATCGCTATCTAAAATATTTGAATTTTCGAGATCAGGCACCGCAAAGGTGAGGCCATACATTGCTAATCGAGGGTCAGGATTAACGATAAAACTCTCTACGTAATAAACGCAATGTTGCGACAAATCGCTAAACGGAAAATATTTTTTCGCACTAAAAAGGTTTATTTTTTGAAGCGAATTGAGCCCCGTATTCCATTTATCAACGGCCGATTTAATTTGAGAGCGAAACCCTTCAGCATCAGCGCCACAAATATTGAGAACAATCGGGCCATAAGGTGCCCACGGCAATTTGGCATTCGGCCCCAACAGATAATTGAATTTAACGTAGCTGTTAATTTCAAGTTTAGGTGTGATCACCGGCGGGCTCACCAATTTCGCATTTTTAGCAAAATAAAGTGCAATTAAGCTCTCGCCCTGCTGGTCGTGCTTACCTTCAGTGTGCAGCAAAATGCTCATTTTCTTTACATCTTCTGACTGGCTAAAGTGCAACACTTCAGCCGTCTCTTCAGTGCCATTTCGAAAAATTGTCGCTGTCGAAGTCACACCCTTTAAGGCGTCGCCCTTATTGCTAAGGACAATCGTCAATTTGTCATTCTTAAGTTGATAACTTTTGTCTTCAAAAGTGTCTTTTAGAAGACTCACTTCAAAATGTATTGTCTTTGGGCCGCTCGCGACGGTCTCTCTGGGGGCTTCGCTTTTTTGAAGAGTTTCTTGACTTACTGGCTGAGACAGATTTGCCGATGCTTTTTGAACAAATTGAACTATCGAAAATAATTCAACCGATTGCACGTTAGAGAAATACGACAAATTCGTGAGCCGGTTAAACTGAGCCCCTTTTACCACCATCATCGGGTCGCCCATAACCACGGTTCGAAATTGCGGGTCACTGTGTACTTCTGATTTTTTAGGCGGGCACGCTGTGAGCGTTAGGCAGAGCGCAGGTAAAACTAAGTACGTTAACGCAGATTTCATATTCGACCCTCGACTGAAGAGATTTAATAGGTGAACCCGCCGCAGTATATGCGAGCTAGAGCCGAATCAGAGTGCGAATTGTCGAGGTTTATAAAATCAATAATTTAATGCCAAATATTGGCACTTCTCGGACGCCAAATGTGACTAAAGAAAGTAAGAGCGCACCATCATGACAAGCCCGACGACGCTTAGTGAAATGGCGAGGGCGAAAAACCGACGACGACGGGTGAGAATGGTGATGGCAATAAGGGCAATCGAAACCTGAAAGAAGGTGACGGCCCCGGCCCAAGATTCATGCTGACGCAAATTATGTTCTGACGCTCGTTGGGCTTCTTCGGCTTTTTCGCGAATCGCTTCTTGGTCTCGCCGATAGTCCTCTTTGGATTTAGTATCGTGCCCTAAATTTTCTTTTAATTCGGCAATCGACGCCTTGATGCTTTTTGCTTGGTAGTGTGCCCACTGATCCGAACTTTTAATTTGCTCAATCATGGCTTCGTTGGCATAGCGGCCCGACATCAATGATGAAATCGCGGCAAGCACGGCAACGATGGCCGATAGAAGGGCGCTGGTGCTGATCAGTTTGGCGCGAGACTCCGCAGATTCGTTATGGCCCCCGCCATGGGTGGCGGCGTGCTGTATTTCTTCTTGCAGATGCTCGGTGGGTGACTCAGATTCTTCCATACCAGAAAGATGACAACGAGCGCCCGCCGGTTCAAGAATTCTCTCGACTTTATGTAGCTTTACAACGCAATGCGGCCTTGATATGGTCTCGGCGGCCAGGTCCCGTACAATGGTGCTTTTGACGAACCCCGCTAGGCCCGAAAGGGAGCAACGGTACTCGAGAACCCATGTGATATGGGGTGCCTGGCCACTTTTTTTGCGCTTTTTTTGGGGTATTCTTTTTTTGGGGATTCATTGGCTTATCAAGTTTTAGCACGCAAATGGCGTCCGCAAATTTTCGACGAACTTGTTGGGCAGCTGCATATCAGTCAAACGCTACTCAATGCGCTTCGAAATGATCGCACTCCCCATGCGCTTTTATTCACCGGCCCACGCGGTACAGGCAAAACTTCAACTGCAAGAATTTTGGCAAAAAGTTTGCGCTGCCCGAAGGCGATCGATTTCGTGCCATGTGGTAAATGCGGCGAGTGCGAAGATATCGCCCAATCGCGCAGCCTTGATGTGGTTGAAATCGATGGTGCCAGCAATAACGGCGTTGATGCCATTCGCGAATTGCGTGAAAGTGTCGGCTTTATGCCGTCATCAGGCCGTTACAAAGTTTATATTATCGACGAAGTTCATATGCTTTCGAGCAGTGCCTTTAATGCGCTATTAAAAACCCTCGAAGAGCCGCCGGCGCACGTGGTTTTTATCATGGCGACGACTGAAGTTCAAAAAATCCCCAATACAATTTTGTCGCGCTGTCAGCGCTACGATTTTCGAAAAATCTCAACCCGTTTGATTTCGGATCATCTCACTGAAATCTGTCGCGGTGAAAAAGTGAAAGCCGAACCCGAGGCGCTTTGGGCTATTGCCCGCCAAGGCGAAGGTTCGATGCGCGACAGCCAAAGTTTGCTCGATCAGGTCATTAGTTTTTGCGACGGCGAACTGACTTTAACGAAAGTCACCGATGCTCTTGGCCTCACCGATCGCACTTTGCTTACTGAAACTTTACGCGGTCTCTCGACCCGCGACACCAAAGCGATCGTCGCAGTTATCGAAAAAATATTTGAGTCGGGTTATGACCCGTTGATTTACATGAAGGATCTTTTAGAAGAACTTCGCCATTTGCTGCTGGTAAAGGTAGCCCCGACCCGCGCCGAAGATCTCGTCGATCTGCCAAATGAAGAGATTGTGCGCTTAAAAGAACTGGCGCAAGGCCTGAGTGCTGAAGATGTGCACCTTCTATTCGATATGGCTCTCAAAGGTGCGGGCGATTTACACCGCGCCCAAGATACCCGCGTCGTACTTGAAATGATTTTGCTACGCATGTCGATCGCACCGCGAGTGCAAGATTTAGCGAAACTTGTGGCCACAGGTGCTGTCGCCAATTCTACCGTTGCGCCAACTTATCACGCACCGGCAGCTCAAGCTTTGGCGGCCGAGACTTCACCCGCGAAGCCCGCGCAGACTTCGGCAGCCTCTACGACCTCGGCCACGGCACCGACGGCCGCGGCACCGACGGCTTCGTCGCCCGCCCCGATTAAAAATTATGCTCCAGTTAATCATGCTCCAGTGGCTACGACATCAACCTCAGGCGCAGCAGCACCCGCAACCGCCCAGGGCGCACTTAATGAACGCTGGAATGACTTTGTCGATCGCGTTCGCAAAGTAAACGGCCTGATTGCGGCCCAGCTCGATCAACTGCACCTTATGGGTCTCAACGGCCAAGAGCTGTTAATCGGCGTGTCTGAAAAGCACCAGTTTTTACAGGGCCAAGTTAATGACGTGAATTTTCAAAAGAAATTGGTCAACTATCTTAATACTTTTTGGGGCCCGGGCCATTCGGTGAAAGTGCAGACTGCCAACGCCCTTTCTACAGAAAAGGCGACCAGCTTGAATCCGGTGGCTTTACAAGAAAAGAAGAAGCAAGACGATCACGCAGCCCTGGTCAAAAAAGTTGAAGACCACCCCCTTGTCAGAGAAGCAAAGTCGATCTTTAATACACAAATAAAATCTATTCGCGGGAGTCAATCATGAAGGGTTTCGGCAGCGGCGGCTTACAGAAGATCATGCAACAAGCCAATCAAATGCAGATGAAAATGAAGAAGGCCCAAGAAGACCTCGCAACCCAAGAATTTGAGGGTGGCGCAGGCGGCGACGCGGTGAAAGTAAAAGTCACTGGCGGCTACAAACTTGTTTCTGTGCAAATCAAACCTGATGTGATGTCAGCGGGCGATGTCGAAATGCTACAAGATCTCGTTGTGACGGCGGCTAATGAAGCCCTCAAAATCGCGCGCGAGACCAGCGAAAAAGAAATGAGCAAAATCACCGGCGGCGCAGGCGGAATGCCTGGCATGTTCTAACCAGGCGACCCAAAAATATGCTTCAACACGTCCCGTCTCTTGAAAGATTAGTCACTGAGCTTGCGAAGCTGCCGGGGGTTGGCCCCAAAACAGCACAGCGGCTTGCTTACTACATTTTGAAAAGCCCCAAGACCTACAGCGACAACCTTCGCTTGGTTCTTGAGAAGGTCAAAGAGGCCGTTCACGAATGCCCACAGTGTTTTGCCTTCACCGAAAACGACGGACTCTGCCACTATTGCATCGACCCCAGCCGCACAGATGACTCCTTATGCATAGTTGAAGACCCGGCCGATATTTCTCGCATTGATTCGTCAGGGGCCTTTCGTGGCCGCTATCATGTTTTGCATGGAGCCATCTCACCGCTTGATCGCATCGGGCCGAAAGATATTCGCATTCAGCCGCTTCTTGACCGCCTCAACTCTGGCAACTTCAAAGAGGTTATTTTAGCTCTTGATGCCGATCTTGAGGGCGACACCACGGTCTTATATATCGCCAAACAGTTACAGGGTAAAAACTTGAAGGTCAGTCGAATTGCCCATGGCATTCCGATCGGCGGGGATATAGACTATATCGACCATAGAACGCTTGGGCGCGCACTCGAAAACAGGATTGAACTCTAATTTAGGATTAAGGCTGAATGTCGTTTATCAACTACAATGCCAAAGAAATTCACTGCAAGGTCGTGTACTACGGGCCGTCTCTTGGCGGCAAAACCACTAATTTACAGTGGATTTATCAAAAGACTTTGTCGCCTGACAAATCTGAGCTTCAGCAGCTGCCGACCGACGTTGAGCGCACTTTATTTTTTGATTTCTTGCCCATGGACATTGGCGAAATTCGCGGTTTTCATACCCGCTTTCACCTCTACACCGTGCCCGGCCAGGTGGTTTACGATGCCAGCCGACGACTCATCCTAAAGGGGCTCGACGGCATTATTTTTGTCGCCGATTCGCAGTCTGAGCGTATGGAAGAAAACGTTCAGTCGCTCAACAATCTCGAGCGAAATCTTGAGCAGCAGGGCTATGACATTCGAAATGTCCCGCTTTGCATTCAATATAATAAGCGCGACCTACCGAACGCTCTGCCACTTTCGCAATTGCGTAATACCCTTAACCGCTTCAACGCCCCCGATTTCGAAGGCACCGCCCGCGAAGGCCAAGGCGTATTCGAAGCCCTCAAAACCACCTCAAAAGCCATTATCACCACCCTAAAGGGCGGCGAGATCTAAAAGGTACGCCGTAACTTTTTTCCACTTTTGGGCTCGCTGGCGCCCACCCTAGTGTTGTGCTATACCTCGCCCCATGAAAACCCGTCGCGATACATTGCGCGCTGAAATTCACGAGCTCAAGGCCCAACACAACGCTTTGATACTGGCGCACTATTATGAAGACGGCGAAATTCAAGATATCGCCGATTTCGTTGGCGATTCGTTGGCCCTGGCACAATGGGGTGAGCGCGCGCCCAACCCGGTTATTTTATTGGCTGGAGTCATCTTTATGGCTGAAAGCGCGAAGATTCTTTCGCCGACCAAGACGGTGCTGATGCCCGATATGAACGCCGGCTGTTCGCTGGTCGATCACTCGCCGATCGATAAGTACAACGCCTGGAAGGCGCAACACCCGGGCGCCGTTATGGTCACCTACGTCAACTCGTCAGCGGCCGTTAAGGCCATCACCGATGTCACTTGCACCTCATCGAATGCTGAGAAAATCATTCGAGCCATACCTGAAGATCGCGAAATTCTGTTTGGCCCCGACTACAACCTCGGGCGCTATTTGATGAAAAAAACCGGGCGCAAAATGCTTCTTTGGCCGGGCGCGTGCGAAGTGCACGTGCTTTTTTCAGCACGCCGGCTCTTCGAATTAAAATCGTCAAACCCAGATGCGCCGGTGCTCGCTCACCCCGAGTGCCCCGAGGCCGTTTTGCAATATGCCGATGTCATTGGTTCAACTTCGCGCCTACTCGAAGAAGTACAGACCAACACAAAGGCCAAGAGATTTATCGTCGCCACAGAACCCGGCATTTTTCACCAGATGCAAAAAGCGCGACCCGAGGTGGAACTGATTCAGGCACCGGCCGAAGGCTCGTGCGCCTGCAACGAATGCCCTTACATGAAGCTCAACACTCTCGAAAAAATAGCAACCTCACTACGCACCCTCACCACGCAAGTGCAAGTGCCGCTCGATATTATCGAAAAAGCGCGTGTGCCACTCCGCCGAATGCTTCAGCTGAGCGTGGGCCAAAAGGTCGAATGGTGACGAGCGCAGTGGTGACGATTGCAGGCCAGGCCATCATATATAAGGTGTCACCCGCCTGGAGTGCCGGCGCTGCTGGCCCAGCGGGCACCGTTGGCCCTGCTGCTGGCACCGAAGACCTCGATCGCTCGAGCCGCCGCACCAAATTGCACACCGATCTTAAAAAAGCGCAGAAGCGCAATAAGGCGCTCAAGCACGCTTCAATTTCGCACACTCTGCACTTGGGTGGCTGGGCCCTCTCGAGCGCCCCGGTTGGTTTTGATCTTGAGCCGCGCGGCCGAAAAATTTCGGCCAAGGCGCTAAAATGGTATGCCCGCACAGGCGAAATTGAGCGCGCCCGTTCACGACTCAAACTTTGGGTGATGAAAGAGGCGGCTTTTAAGGCGCTGCGCGGGCCACTTCAGCCAGCCACCATTCGCCACGTGCAAATTAGCCGCTGTCGGCGATCGTCTCAAAATGAGAATCTTCGGTTTTTCTTCAAGCTCAAACGCGGCAGAAAAACCCTCGCGAGCGGCGAGGGCCGTCTCAATTGCTCACCAAGTACGATTATGGGATTCGCCACACTTATTTCTTAAACTTTGGTCTAGTTGCACCCGATAAATATCACAAGGGCTTATTTGAGCTCTTAGAGAAAGTGAGTGCATATGAAAAGTGACCGCCGCTTCGCCAACCGAAAAAAAATCGAAGGCGTTAAATTCAACGATCTCACTTCTATAACGAACTATGCCGTTTTAGCCCGATGCGGCCGCATCGTCGATGCCTCTATAAGCGGATTTCTGATCGAGATTGAACGAAAAGATCTGGTGCCGGATGAGCTTCGCGAAAATTTAAGTCTCGAGGCCACCCTCGGCCAGCAGGTGGCGCTTTATCTTCCACAAATGAATCTCGATCTCGACGGCACAATCACTCGCGCTACCCACATGGGTAAAGGCCGCTTTGCAATTGCTATCGATTTTTCTTTTGATGTGCCCGAGTACTGGCGCGCTTGCCTTATCGACCTGCTGCCTGCGCCTGGAGAAATTGATAGTTTAGAAGAGTAACGTCTTCTTCTGGCTTCTGCGAAGCCCACCTCGAAACCGACCCCAATATCCCATCTAGCTCAGTCGTAAAGTCCGACAGAAAGTTGTCGGCGATTTATAAATTTATGTCTATTTGAATAATCTTGCCGAGGCCAATTCGGCCCCGAAACTCTTGGCACCTTTCTTGATACGTAAGTGTCATCGGCCCCTCGCGGTCGATGAAGGGTGACAAATGCGCTTTAAATCGCGCCTACAGCTGGTGACATTTTGCTTTTTATCGTTGTTATCAGACAATTTAATGGCTGAAGAGCTGACGATTTCTCAAGCGCAATCTGCGGTCAGCGGCCCGTCAACAACTCCAGATGAAATGACCGCGCCTGATACGACGACCAAAACTAACACACAGGTTAAAATGATAACTGCAGCGCCTGAAAAGAAACTTTCGATTGATGTCGATCTTTCAAGCGATTCAAATTTTCGCTCTCAAAGCGACCCCGCTTTTGCCTCGGACGCCTATTTCTCCATTATGCCGAACTACAAAATATCAAACACCGTATCGATATCCGGCCGTGTTGGCGTCGATCAAAAACTAAACGAAGATCAGCGCACCGATCTTGCCGATTCGACCCTTAAAATCACTCTTTCTCCATTCGTAACTGATGACAGCCGCGATCTTAAAATAGGTCTTACCGGCGTACTGCCCACTAGCGAAGTGAATCGCCTCGAAAACTCTTTCGAAGGTGGCCTTGGCGCAAGCCTTGAATTCACTCAGCGCTACTTCACTTTCGGGCTTCGCCAAAAGGGCCAAGCGCAACTGAGCCTGTCTGGGCTTAAAAACTTTCACCAATATGAACTCACCAGCCAATACATCCCTAACGTGAGCCACCGTGCTCGCGAATTGATCGTTATTTCGCAAGACCTGACTCAAGCCCTTTCGTTAAGTGTCGTAGCCTTTTACCAAACTGGGTGGACTTACCAAAATGAACTCAAAACTTTCTTTCACGTCGATGAGACTCTTAGCTTTGCGTTAAATAAACAAATCAGTTTTTACATTGGGCACTCGAACGAGGCCAATGCGCTTCAAAATAACGGTATCGACTCAAACATCAGCCTTTACGATGGCTACACGAGCATCTTTAAGGCTGGGACCACAATTAGTTTTTGATTAAAAAATATTTGATCTTAATCACGGGGGTTTTATGAGAAAAATAAAAACAATAACAAGCGGCCTGAGCTTTTTGGTTTTGGCATCGCTTGCCGTCGGTTGCACCAAGCCGCTATTTAAACAAAACGTCGAGACCGACGCCACCTCGTTATTGCGGCCAGAGGCCAAATCGCTGATCGACACGAAGGCGGATTATCTTTATGTACCCTCAAGTTTGTATTCGTCGCGAACGACGAATGCGACCTTCCCGATGTATATGGGCGAAGCTAAAATAGTTCGTCTCGGCTTTGACGAGAACAATATTCAGGTGAGCGAGATCGACACCGAGTCGCAGTTTGCCGGCAACCCCGTCAACAACAAGCCAGTTCTTTCGATACCGATCAATAACGTCGACTACAAGTGCTCGATCGATGCTTACGGCAATTGCACCAATCATCAGGAAGTCGATAATTCAAGACCCTGGGCTGATCGAAGTTATATGCAAATTGTGCCTGACCGGTTCGCGGTGCAAGAAATCAATTTTCTGCCAGTCGACATTTCAAATACCTTTTACCCCTGCTATCAGGTGGTTGACTCAAATTTCATTGGCTACAAGCTTGAGAAAGACGCCATCAATATCGACGTAGAAAAAGTCTATCACACGAACGTAAGTGATAAAAAATGCTCGAGCACGATTAAGACCCCTTCTGATATTGTGTTCAGTGTTGTTTATCACTATTCGCTTGTGAAGTTGAACACCCTCGCCTCGCCCAACTATAAAAGCTTCAGCTATAGTCGCAAAGAAGAGTCGACCTTTGGCTTTTTCGATACCGACACACTTAAGCTCGGGGTCGATGGCAACCAGCTACAGACCGGCGAAAAGCTATTTCTGAATCGCTGGAACCCAGCCAAAAAATCTCTGGTCTATAATTTGACTGCGAATTTCAATAAACCTGAAAATGCAAAAATTAAAACAGCCACATTGGCTGCTGTTCAGAGCATTAACAATTCGCTGGCCAAGGCAAACGCCGCTTTTCAGATCGTATTGCAAGATGCCCCAGCTGACTTCAACCCGGGCGATTTGCGCAGCAACTCGATTATTATGGTCGAAGAGCCACTCAACTACGGCATTCTTGGCTACGGCCCGACCGCGGCCAACCCCCGCACCGGTGAAATCGTAAACGGCCACGTCGCCATGTACCTGGGTGTTATGAAAACAACCATACAACGCGCTTACGAAGATCAACTTGCCGAAAGAAAGCCGGGCGCTGCGCCAATTCAAAAATCAACTAAGCAAACGGTCGACTCGTCGAGCGGCGCCATTTCTATCGCCAATAGTTCAATGGGGCCTATGTCATTAGCTCCCGAATTGGTTCGCGCATCTGACTTAGCCGTGGCCGATGCCACGCCAGCATCGCAGGCGACCGTTAGCCCCGCTGATTTCTCGCAGCAAATTCTGTCGATGGCTGCGCGAGCTGAGCGCTTGAATGTTCACAAAGTCAGCATGCAAGAAATCTTAAACATCGACGACAACTCTCTTGCGCGCGATCAGATTATGTCACTGCACTGCTATTATGACGCCGATGCCGCAAACGTTGAAGGGGCAATCGAAGACGAAATTGGGGCTGTTTTAAAATCTGTCGACTACAAAGCTTGGGCTGATCTCAGCGATGCTGAACGCACAAAAGTTATCGACACGCTTATGCCCTTTTTGTGGATACCAACACTTACACACGAAATGGGTCACAACCTCGGGCTTCGCCACAATTTTGCCGGTTCAGAAGATAAAGATAACTTCTATTCGGCCGACGAACTTAAAGCGATGGGCCTCACTCGCCAATTTTCTTATAGCTCAGTAATGGATTACGGCTACCACTCTAACAAAGAGCTGCAGATTATGGGCAAATACGACATCGCAGCCCTTCGCTTTGGCTATGCTGAACAAGTTGAAGTTCAAAAGGACGATAAGGTTCAGATTATACCTCTCGCACAATACCGCGCAGATGCGTCGGCCAAATTGAAGGCCTACAAATACTGCACAGACGAAAACGTAGACGTAAACCCGAACTGCAAACGCTTTGATGAAGGCACGACGCTGACTGAAATTGCCACTCACTGGATGAATTACTACGAAGATATCTATGCTCATCGAAATTTTAGAAACGGCCTTCAGGATTTTAGCATTGCCGATGACGCCGCCGCCGCAAGTCGCCTGAAAACCGTTATGTTCAATTTGCGTATGATCTTTGAGCGCTACGACGACATAAAACAGACTTATAACTTGGCCGACAACGCGCCCGAATGGCAAAAATATGATTTCTTAAAAGACCTAAAGGCTGCGACCACGGCCGCGGCAAATTTTTATATCTCGATACTTCAGACGCCCGACACGCTCTGTGCTGTGGCTCAGACGTCTGCTCCTGATAAAATTATTGCAGCGGTGCCGATTCGTAAGCTTTCGACCAATGCGATCAGTTGCTTTGACTCAGCCAATATTCAGCTGAAGGCTGGCTATGCGGTGGTGGGCCAGGGCGGCAAATCGTTTCAATCTAAAAAAGACCCGGCATCTGAAAATGCCTACCTCGATCAAGTCGACGTGCGAGGGGTCTGGATTAACAAGCTGCTCGCCCTCAGAATGTTGACCCTACGCCAAACGGGCGTTGAGCCCTTTGACGTCTACACCGACAACTTTTTGGACATCACCGATTTGCGACCGCTGGTTCAAAAGGCTTTAACCGACCTTCTGCTCGATGAAGTCGTTGCTTCGGTGCCTATCTTTACCGTCACCGGCCAGACCCTCGTCGCCCAATTGCCAGTGAAAATGTACAACGCTTCACCCTCGCTAAACTCGCACATGATCATGAACCCACTGAGCTCAGACACTCGTCGCATCTTTGGCTTGCCGAATGACAATATTGAGTTTCAGGCTCAAATCGCCAAGATGCTAAAGGGCTACTTGCCGTCACAGTCTCAGCTCGACGACCCGACGTCGCTGCTGAATGCAATCACGGTTAAGTCTTCGCTTAACTTTGGTGACGACCCGGCTCAGTATGTGTCGACGCAACTTGGCCTTTCGACGCTGGTGGTGAATAAGAAATCGACGGTCGCTTTGGCTCTAGTTTCAGATGCGGCGGCGATTGATTTACTTGATAAGATTTCACCCGCCAAGGTGATCGCCATCGCAAAAGACGTAGCTGCCGGTAAAAAGGCGCCGCCTAAGACTGTGGGTGATGAAAAGGCTGCTTACGCTCTAAAGGCATCAGTTCTTCAGAAGTATGTGGGTGGAGTGCTCGACGAGCGCCCGTTCTATAGCATGGTGTTAAGAGCGCTGGCCCCTTAAAGCTCGGCAAATGCCGGCAAACCCTGCTCGCTGATTAAAAGCAGCGAGTAGTGAGCCGGCAAAAACCACGAAAGGGCTTCTAGTATCCCCTTGTGCTCTTCGGGCGCGGGGCGCCCAAGGGCTTCTATCGAAAAACAAAGATCAAACTGCTTTTGGTCTTCACTCATGACCAAAATCTTCATCGCCGTCACGCCATTGTCTTTAAAAAATGACTTCAATATGTGGCGGGCATAAACCGGCAGGTACTTTTCATCTGGCGGGCCGGCCAAAACTTTCTGCTCTTTCGAAAATTCGACCTTTTCATTTTTGACCTGTGACTCTTGGGCCGTCAAAAACTCGCCACGCTCGCGAAAATTCCAAATCATACCGTATGAAAAAACGTAGTCGGGGGTCTCTTTGCCAGGGTTCACCACGAGACCAATGCCCTTGTCTGATAGCCAAGAGAGCACCTTTGTCGTTGGCTCGGTGCCCTCGTTTGAGGCCTCGCAAACAAGATAGGGCCAGCCGTCTGGGCCCGACACGGGGGTGTCATTTAGTACCTTGAGTTTGCCGTGAGCGAAGGCGTGAAAGAAGGCTTTCTCCCACTCGAGGTCGCGCGCCGCGAACTCACACTTCAGCAATGAATTTAGATCAGTTGAAAATGCCATAAACGCGAGAAGTAACATGCCCCGCGATAGGTTGTCATTTAATCTCAGCTTGGTTAGACTTGCTTTATGACTGTTGACACCATGCGGACCATCGATTTTTACGTCGGGGTACCGCTTTGTTTTATCGCCACTATTTGGCTGAAGATCGTAAAGCTCTTCACCCCAAAATCTTCAGCAAAGCCTCACCGCGTGCTGTTTCTGCAATTGTCAGAGATGGGCAGCGCCATAATCGGCGATGCGGCTCTTCGGCATGCCCGCGCCAAGGGGCTCGACATACACTACGCCATATTTAAGAAAAATGCCGCGAGCCTGCGCCTGGTCGGCACGGTACCCGACGAACGCATTTACCGCATTCGTGACCATAATTTTTTGGTGCTGGCTTATGACTCTCTTCGCCTACTTTTCTGGAGTCGCCAGAACAAAATCGACTCTGTCATCGATTTTGAATTGTTCTCGCGCTATTCGGCATTGTTGACGGCGTTCAGCGGCGCTCGTGAGCGCGTTGGCTTTCACAAGTTTCATGCCGAAGGTCTTTATCGGGGCGAAATTCTCACTCGCCGAGTGAGCTACAATACCCATATTCATATTGCTAAGAATTTTATGGCGCTGGTTAAAAGCCTGCTCTCTAGCGATCTTGATCTGCCTTTTTTCAAAGGCGAGATTCGCGACGACGAAATTCAGCCAACTAAAGTCACTGTTACCCCCGAAGCTCGCGCTCGCGTTTTAGCCGAGCTCAACAAGCTCGGGGCCAGCCCGGCAACTGCAGGTGGCAGTCTAAAATGGGTGATCTTTAATTGCGCAGGCGGAGAGTTTTTGCCACAACGCCGCTGGCCCACGATGCACTTTGCCAAGCTCGCGCAAATTATTCTTGAGCGCCATCCCGACACAGCCGTTATTCTCACGGGTTCGCCGGATGAGTTCAATGAAGTCGACCCCATTCGGGTCGTTGCCTCACGCAATCGCTGTTTTAATTTTGCCGGCCGCATTCGCTTTGAAGATCTGACAGCACTTTATTCGCTATCAAAACTAATGGTCTCAAACGATTCTGGCCCTGCCCACTTCGCGAGCCTCACCGATTTGCCGACTTATGTTTTCTTTGGCCCTGAATCACCCAAGCTCTATGGCTCTCTCGGGCAGTTCACCGCGCTCTATGCCGACTACGCGTGCTCACCCTGTGTAAGTGCCTTCAATCACCGCAAGACGCCGTGCCAAGACAACAAGTGCTTACAGGTGATTACTCCAGAGAGTGTTTACAAAATTATTCAGCCGCAGCTTTAACGTTGCCGCTTAAATTCTAGCAATTCAAATTTATCAGATATTTTAGAAATGACCACCCAGGTCCAATTCTCTTTTGCCAGCCATTCGGGCATCGGCTCGTTTGGTCTCGCAACGAGATAGAAGTGGTCGCCACCTGGCTTTGATTCTTCTATGAAATCAAAAAAATCGAGGCGGTTAATGCCGCGCAATTTGTAAATTGGCTCTTTCGAAATATAGGTTAATGTCGAAGCCCATTGGTGCGTTTGGGCAAACAGTGGCCGATAGGGGGTCAGTGTTTGTGCGAGCTTTTCATATTCATAAATATTGATAAGGTGCGCACTCATCTGCCGAAGGCCAGGCATAAATAAAGCACTCAAGACAATCGCAAGCACCGCGCCCCAAAACCCGACGTAATACTTAACCCACTGGCGCATTTTTGTATTCGCATCACTGACGGCCAACGCCAACACTGCCGGAAAGCCGATGATCGGCCAATTGGCCTCAACAAACCCTTTAAATGATGTCAGAAAGAAAAATAAAAATGGAAACCACGCAAAATACATCAACGCCCGCAACTCGCGCACCGGCTTCGCGCGCAACGCCGCCCAAACGACCAGCGGAAAGAGCAGCATGATTTCGCCGACGACATAGCGAACGATCCACTCAGGCTTATTCACCTGCGCTTCAAGACCGTGGCCGAGTTGAAAACGAAACGACGCCCAGTCGTGCTGATAATTCCAAATCAAAACGGGCAAACTAAAAATGAGGCCCGCGAAAATCGTCAGCGGCACAAAGCCCCAGCGAATTTCGCGCCAGCGTCTTTCAGCAACGAGATAAATAAAAAGCGGGGGTAAGAAAAGTACGATGTGATATTTCGAACAAAAACCGAGACCCAGCGCGACCCCGAGCAATAGATAGTCTCGCAGCCTTTGCTCGCGATCGATTTTGAGAAAAAAATAAGTCGCGGCCGACCAGAAAAATACAACGGGCACATCGGGTGTAATGATAAGCGAGCCCGGCCCCAAAAGCGGCGAAAATAGCATTAGCCAAATAAACCACCGAACATTCGCGACTGGTAAAAAATCAGCGAGAATTTTAATCCATATCGCCAGTGTTAAATGGCCGACAATCACGGCCGGCCATCGAACAAGATTTGCATAGGGCTCAAGAAAATGACCAAGATAAAAGAGCCAGGCAACTGCTGGTGGGTGGTCAAAATAACTTAATTGAAGATGGTGCGACCAAACCCAATAATAAGCTTCGTCAGCGTTTATCGGTATAAACGCTGAAATCAAAAGCTTTACAATTAGACTCAGTAACCAAATGTCTCGAATACGCATAATCAGGCGATGATAGAAAAGCGCTTAGCCACGCGCAACAGATTAATGCGCTCAGGACAACTTCCCGGCCCGATCGTTACTGCTGACTGGCTCAACGAAAACTTTTGGCTTCCTGATCTTGTAATTCTGGATGCCACTTTTGTTTCGGTAAATGTTCGTCCGCCCAGTTCGAAATTAGAAGTCCCGATCTCAAGAACGCAATTTTTCGATTTTGAAAAAAAATGTGCGGCCTCGACTCACCGTTGCCGCACATGATGCCCGCAGGTAAAAACTTTGCCAGCGAGCCTCAGGCCTTTGGCGCGCATCAAAACAGCACAATTGTTATTTACGACAAGTCTGCGCTTGAGGGCGCCATTCGCAATAGTACCTTAATTGTTGATGCCAGATCCGAAGGTCTTTTTCTTGGACGCGGCCCCGAGCCACGCGTGGGCTGGGGGACTGCTTCGGGCCATCCTGGTCGGCGGGCCCCACGCGTCGAACACGACGCATTTCCCGCTCGACCGCTCGCTCGCGAGGCCTTGCCTCGCTCAGCCGCTCGTCAAGCCCAAGCCCGAAGCACTACCAAACTTCATAGACGCGAGCCAGACGAGGCGCGAGTCACGAGCGGCGAAGGGAGTGTGCCCAAGGCACATGACCAAGCCCGAGTGGCGAGTAACGAAGTATGGCGAAGTGGATATGAAGTTTGGTAGGGAACTCACTCAAGTAGACGAACCGCCCTACCGAGGCTCAACTACCGTTATATTCGAACTAGAGGCATATCCTGAACCCAAATCGCTGTCACCTGATGATTTAAAAGCCTTATACCTAAAGCTCGGCACCAATAAACGGGTCGCGGCCCACATCGGCACATCCACAAACTTCGTCCGCGGCAAACGTTCAACAATAAACCCACTTAAATCTTGCAATATATTGCAAGATGATGTACCTTCTGATTTATGAGTCGGCGTGAGTATCTGGTAAAATTAAACGTCAATGGTCGGGATCTTCAGAAAGTTGTCATTGACCCGCATTATGAAGAAAAGCACGCAGACTCTGTAACGGATGAAACGATTCTTGCGCTGGTCAATCAGCTTGACGGCAAAACATTTGGGCCAATCGACAAGGATGAAAACGGTTACCTTTATTTTGTGAATGATCATATGGAGCAAGATGGGCTGTTTTATAAACTCATTTGGCTGCTGCACGACAACGAGATTTTTGTCGGCATTGTAAATGCCTATAGGAGATAAAAATGGGCTACCCTAGCAAAAGTAAACTAAAAGAGATGGACGCCAAATTAAACAAAATTGAGGGCACTCTAATGGTCGGCCCCAGCTCAACTTCGGCAGAGAAATTCCGCTGGGAGCTCTGCCAAAACTTGGTGCGGTTTATGGCTCAAAAAAACTTATCGCAAGTTGAGTTTGCAAAATTGCTTGGCATTGACCAGGCTCGCGTCAGCGAAGTCGTTAATCATCGAATCGACAAAGTCTCGACTGACAAACTCATTGCTTATAATGAGACCATTAACCCCAAGGTTGAATTTAAGATCGCGCGGTAGTTTCTACTCTGATCATAAACAAGGAGCACAAATGGGTAAAAAAACCGCTGCAAAGCCCTCAAAAAAAACATCGAATGTAGATGCCTGGATTAAAAGCGAAACCACCTCGCCGTCGGAGGCCACTGGATTACTCTTCATGGCAACCATATTTTTATAGAGGATTAGTCGATATGAAAGTTGCATTAATCTTAGCTCTATTTTTTTTCGTAAATACATATTCAATTATTGGATTTTGTCGCGCTCAAGATGAGCGCCCAATTTCCCTCCAAGCAAGCTGCTTATCCAAATAGCAGTCGTCACCAGAAGCATTAGCCATACAAAAGGGCCTGGATGTTCAATTGTATAAAGACAAAATCTCTAATGAGCTCAAGCAAATAATAGCCACTAAAAAGACTAAATTTTTGCTATTAGAAACCGAACAAAATAGTTTCGGAGGTTTTTTCGCTTTAGTTGTTTTTAAAGACTATCCAAAACTATTTCGTATATGGGTCCATGAAGTCGATAAGGACAGCTTTTAGATTCGCGAAACACTTCCACTTCGCAATCTAAACAATCAAGTTATGGATGCTTTAGGCGACTCCGGTCTTACTAAATTTTGGATAGCGCTTAAATAAATTCGTGAAGTTTGGTAGGGGCTTGGGGAATGCTTCGGCGCTTCCTGCGCCTAGCCCTTCGCATCGCTACGGGTTCGCACTTTGCGCTCACTCCGAAATAGCATCCTGCTATTTCGGTCGAACCACACGACCGCTCGCTCGCGAGGCCTTGCCTCGCTCAGCCGCTCGTCAAGCCCAAGCCCGAAGCACTATCACAAAACTTTTTAATCACCTTTCAGGCGAGGCGTTACCGACGAAGCGAGTGAGGCGTACGTAAACGTACGTCGCAGCGAAGCGAACGGCGGGGCAACGAAGCATGAAAGGTGATTAAAAAGTTTTGGTAGGGGCTGGGGGATTCGAACCCACGACATCTACCTTGTAAGGGTAGCGCTCTACCAACTGAGCTAAGCCCCTGTAACGACGCTAGCGCTATTACGAGGCGCACTTTATCACATAAAGGCGCCTAGGTTGTCCAGACCTACATTCGTTCTAAAAGATAATTCGGCTGCGACTGGCACTTTTTACCGCGAAGTGGGCAAAAAGTTATGGCCGTAACCAGGTTTTTGCCTGTGCACGCCGAATGCTTATCTTTAACGTAAGTACGAACCATTACAGTAAAGGTGCGACCCGAATCTTCATTAGTAAGAAGACCCTTAACAATACGGTCGTTTACCTGAGCAAAGCCCTGACCCGATGCGTAAAGAGCGCCATTTCGGTCAAATTCTTTAATATCAAGAAACTCAATGTCAGATGAATCTTTCTGACTTACCGAAATAGTTAGGTAGTGACCCGAATAGGGGCCGGGCTTTTGGCTTCGAACAACGTATTGCCCGCGAATTTCTTGCCACGGAAAGGGGCATTCGCTCCCCCACGGCCATGGGAATAGGTCGTCGCCGTCGCCACCGGGGCCTGCCAAATATTTATGGGCCGTCACCGCTATAACTTTATTTTTAGCCTGCGCCTTCAGCTGATTAACAACCGAAACGCCAACAAAAGCGGTGATTAAAATAATTAAAATTCTTTTCATACGGCCCCCTCTATTTTTGCAGCAATACCCGAGCATTTTTATTCAAGTAATAGCCATTTTTCGCTCTAAAAATATATTTTGGCTTTTCAAAGTCTGGCTCAATCATTTTACGAAGCCGTTTGATCGTCACATACAGTTTATTGTCATGTACGCTTGGGTCATAAGATTGCTTCCAGATCTTTTCGACAATGGCTTCTTTCGAATAAACTTCACCCGGAGTCTTCACAAACAGCCGCAACAAATCGAGCAAGATAAATTGATTTTTAAAATCGACCTTGCCCTTCTTTTTCTCAATAATTTGTTTGTTTACAGCATCAAAAACCAAGTCGTAATCATTGGTGTGAGTTTCACCGAGTTCCGCCAGGCGTTTTTCAATTTTCTTAACCGAATATTTTAAATTCTCAGGGTCAGCGCTACTGAGTGCGAGCTTTAAATAAAGGCGCGCAAGATCAGGGTTGCCCGACTCAAGATAAGTAATGCCCATGGCGTAGAGAAGACAAATAAAAGTATAAAGATTTTTTTGTTCACGAATTTCTTCATAACACTTCCAGAAAATTTCGAGAGCTTGATCATATTTGCCCATCTCTCGCAAGATGTGGCCATTCATAATTTGGCTCGAAAGGCGCAATTCTGGCAGCGGCAATACCTGAAAGAAAACCTGCAGATTGTAGATTTCTTTGAGCGCATCTTCATAGCGCTTTAGACTTGTATAAATAATCGCGATACCGCTAATTGCGTAGCAAAGGGCCTCTTTGTCATCGGCGGCGAGAGCCACAGCCAATGACTTTTCAAGAAACTCCAATGCCGTCTTGTGTTGTCCGCGATAAGAGGCGCATAGCCCAAGGCTGTAATAGGTCTTGGGGTCAATGGCGACCTTTTCTTTAACAACAAGCTCTTGAATCTTTTCTTTGAGCTCTTCAATTTTCTCGTAAGACTCCATCTCGGCATAAATACGCATAAGACGGTTCACAATTTTCAAATAATTCGAGTAGTCTTTTTCTTTTAAATATTGGTCGAGAGCGCGGCGAAAATAGACTTCCGCCGCCTTAAAATCACAACGATCGGCGTAGAGCTTACCTACTTCTATAACTGAATCTAAACTGTCGTTAACTAATGTAGAATGCATACTAAATGCAATGCTCCCCGCTTTGAGCAAATTTCTTACAGAAACTGTCAAGCAGGGGTCAATCTAATAATTCGCTTTGCCGCAAACTTTTATTTGTTACAAAAATTGTCCGGGCTGCGACCGCCCGGCCAATATGCCCTAATGCTGCAGAGACGAGCCCGTGTACTGAGCTCGAATACCAGAGGCTCTTTCGCCCCGTGATTTAAATAACTCTTTGGGGTTTTTAATTTCAAGTGCATTTACGAGCACTTGATCAACATGGTCCACCAAAATTATTTTTATATCCTTAAGAACTTGCTTCGGAACATCCTTAAGATCCTTTTCGTTTTCACGCGGGATTATAATCATTTTAATGCCCCCACGGTGTGCAGCCAAAATCTTCTCTCGCAAGCCGCCGATCGCAAGCACGCGACCACGAAGGGTGACTTCGCCCGTCATCGCCACCGTCTTTTTAACCGGTATTTTTGTGATCGACGAAACAATACTTGTTGTCATCGCGATACCCGCAGAAGGGCCGTCTTTAGGGATGGCGCCCTCTGGCACGTGAATGTGCACGTCGATGTTTGCATAGAATTCTTTGTCAAAGCCGAACAGCGGGCCTCGAGAGCGCACATAGCTCATGGCTGCCGCACATGACTCTTTCATTACGTCGCCAAGCTGACCGGTGATAGTAAACTTACCTTTACCTGGCACAGTTGAGACCTCGACCACCAGCAAGTCGCCGCCCACTTCTGTCCAGGCAAGCCCGTTTGTAAGGCCCACTTCGCTCTGCGCCTCGATTTTACCAAATCGATTTTTGTCAGGCCCAAGAAGGTCTGAAACCTTTTTCGGAGTAACCACGATCGGGTGAATGTTCTTTTTGACAACTTTAGAGCGCTTACCTCCGCTCTTCTGTTCGACTTTCAATTTCTCAATCACAATTTCTTTGGCCAATTTTCGGCAAACAGTTGCAATTTGACGCTCAAGATTTCGAACCCCTGCTTCACGTGTGTAAGACTTAATAACTTCACGAATCGCCTGTGGTTGAAACGATATTTTATAATCTTTCAACCCGTGCATTTCAATCTGCTTCGGCACCAAATACTTTTGGCAGATATGAAATTTTTCGTCTTCGATATAACCTTCGAGCTGGATGATTTCCATACGATCGAGCAACGGTCGCGGCACCGGGTGCAACGAATTGGCCGTCGTAACAAACATCACTTGTGATAAGTCGTAGTCGACCTCGAGATAATGATCTTGAAAATTACAGTTCTGCTCAGGGTCTAACACCTCGAGAAGTGCCGAGCTCGGATCGCCGCGAAAATCCATACTCATTTTATCGATCTCATCTAATAAAATAAGCGGGTTGCCGAATTCGCTCTTACGCATCGCCTGAATAATTTTACCCGGCATTGCGCCGACGTACGTTTTTCTGTGACCACGAATTTCAGCTTCATCGCGTACCCCGCCTAACGAAATACGCGAAAAGGGGCGATTTAATGAGCGCGCGATTGAGCGTGCCAGAGATGTTTTACCCACCCCTGGAGGGCCCACTAAACAAAGAATCGGGCCACGCAACTTATTATTAAGCGCCTGCACCGCCAAATGCTCTAGAATTCTTTCTTTTACCTTCTCAAGACCCCAATGGTCGTCATCAAGAATAGATTGTGCAGCCTTTAAATCATGTTTTTCTTTCGAATATTGATACCACGGTAGATCTAGCATCCAATCGATGTAGTTTCTTACAACCGCGGCTTCTGCTGACATCGGCGACATCATTTTGAGTTTTTTGATTTCTTTTTTAATTTTCTTCTTGGCGTCTTCAGACATTTTCTTTTCTTCGAGACGCTCACTCAGCTCTTCGAGTTCGGCCTGATAGTCGTCTTTTTCACCCAATTCTTTTTGGATGGCCTGCATTTGTTCGTTCAAATAGTATTCTTTTTGAGAACGCTCCATCTGCTTCTTTACGCGGCCGCGAATTTTTCGCTCAACCTCGAGAATTTCGATTTCACCTGTCATCAGGTTGAGCAGCTCTTCAAGACGCTTGCCTGGGTCTGTAACCTCAAGAATGCGCTGCTTATCTTCAAGTTTCAAATTTAGTTGTGCGACAATAATGTCGCCAAGTTCGCCGATATCTTCAATCGTCGAAACTCGCATTAAAATTTCAGGCGGGATTCGCTTGTTTAATTTCACATAAGTTTCAAAAGTCGACTTTATAGAGCGCACAAGTGCCCGAGCCTCAGTTACATTCTCAATCACCTCTTTCATCTCTTCGACTTCGACGATGAAGTGACCCTCGTGCTGCGTGTAGTTCTTGATCATGCAGCGTTTTTTACCTTCAACCAAAACCTTGACAGTGCCGTCGGGCAAACGCAAAAGCTGAATAATCGTGCCGATAGTGCCGATTTTATAAATTTCTTCAGGTTGAGGCGAATTGGCCTTCGGATCTTTTTGCGCCGCCAATACGATATCCGTTTGTTTTGTCATCGCCTCTTCAAGAGCGTTGATGCTTTTTTCGCGACCCACAAACAGCGGCATCATCATATGCGGAAATATGATGAGATCTCGCAATGGAAGTAATGGTAGTTTTTGATGGCTTGTCGAACTCATGAGGGCCTTCCTCTCTATGTGGGTTGAGCTAACTGGCCCAACCTGAGAGAGGCAACCCTTTAAGCGCTTTCGGCTGAATCGTCAGGTTTTGACGCCGCCAACTGCACCATTTCGGCCTCAGTCCGGTAGACCAGTTTAGGTTTTTCTTTACCAGAAATAACCTTCTCATCAATTATACATTCTTTGACATTACCCTTGCTAGGGATTTCGTACATGACATCCAGCATGGCATTTTCGATTACACTACGAAGGCCTCGTGCGCCGGTGTTACGCTTAATTGCTTCGCGCGCGATCTCTCTCAAAGCCTGATCGGTGAACGTAAGTCGGCAATTTTCGAAATCTAATAGACGCTGAAACTGTTTGGTGAGTGCGTTTTTCGGCTTTACTAAGATGTCCACCAACGCATCTTCGGTTAAAGGATCCAACACCGCAGTAACCGGCAAGCGACCAATAAACTCTGGTATTAAACCAAATCTCACTAAATCATCCGGCTCAATTTTCTTAAGAATGTTGCTTCCGATCACTTCTTTCTCGGCTTTAGTCTTGATTTCAGCACTGATGCCGAGGCTCTTATTAGAAACACGGCTTTCGATCACTTTTTCTAGACCCACAAAGGCCCCACCCACGATAAAGAGAATATTCGAGGTGTTAACTTGAATAAATTCTTGCTGCGGGTGCTTTCGCCCACCTTTAGGCGGCAAGTTGGCAACAGTCCCTTCGAGAATTTTCAATAAGGCCTGCTGAACGCCTTCACCACTCACATCGCGAGTGATTGACGGGTTCTCTGATTTACGCGAAATCTTGTCGATCTCATCGATATAAATCACGCCTTTTTGGCACTTTTCGACATCGTAGTCTGAAGCTTGCAATAGATTGAGCACAACGTTTTCAACGTCTTCGCCCACGTAGCCGGCCTCCGTTAATGCCGTGGCATCGGCCATGGCAAATGGCACATTCAAAATTTTAGCAATCGTCTGGGCCAAAAGCGTTTTGCCCGAGCCAGTCGGCCCGATTAAAAGAATATTTGATTTGGCAATTTCAACGTCGTCTTTTTTGCGACCTTTTGAGCTGTTGATTCGCTTGTAGTGGTTATGCACCGCAACCGCTAGTGATTTCTTAGCGGTTTCCTGACCTATGACGTAGTCATCAAGAAAAGATTTGATATCGACTGGCTTTGGCACCTTGAGGCTGTGTTTACTTACATCCTCGCGCTCTTTTTCTTCAGTGATAATGTCATTGCAAAGATCTATGCACTCGTCGCAAATGTAGACGCCTGGGCCCGCAATCAATTTCTTTACTTCTTTTTGGCTTTTGCCGCAGAAGCTGCAGCAGAGGTTGCCGTAAGAACTTGCACTTTTTGTCATGTTGACCCTTCTCTTTTCGTTCGCGTTACTTGCATCGCTTCAATGTTACTGCTTCGCTGCCTGACCGCTCTCTTCTATTACAACTTCACTGCCTTACGGCTGTTCACAACTTCATCAACGATACCGAAGCCTCGGGCTTCTTCCGCACTCATGTAGTTATCACGATCAGTGGCGCGGGTCACTTCGTCGAACTTCTGGCCCGTGTGCTTTACAAGAATTTCAGTCAGTTTCGTTTTGGTTTTTATCATTTCTTTAGCATGGATCTCAATATCACTGGCTTGACCCTGTAGGCCACTCCCCATGATTAAAGGTTGATGAATCAATACACGCGAGTTCGGCAAGATATAGCGCTTGCCTTTTGTGCCAGCTGCGAGAAGCGTTGCCGCCATACTTGCAGCCATACCGATACATACTGTGCTCACGTCGCACTTCACAAATTGCATCACGTCATAAATGGCGAGACCCGCTGTTACGCTGCCGCCGGGCGAATTGATATAAATTGAGATGTCTTTTTCAGGGTTTTCCATCTCAAGAAAGAACATTTGTGCAACTATACTGTTGGCCACATCTTCGGTTACTGGAGTGCCCAAAAGAATAATTCGATCTTTTAAAAGTCTCGAGTATATATCGTAGCTTCTTTCGCCACGTGAGGTTTGCTCAATTACAACTGGTATCAGCGCACTTACTTCTTCTAATCTTTTTGACACAACGATTCTCCTCGTCTTTTTCATTACCTATGAAACTCTAGCGATGTCGGCACAGCTCAGAACTGCCACCTATTTGATACTAATTTCTCGCCCGGTTTTAGGTGAGTCATGTTCGTCAAATCTGGCCTGTCCAGACGTCTGAAAACATGAGTTCGAATTCAGCCCTGGCAAGAGTCTTTTCGGGTATTTAACGAAAAGCCTTTATCTCTTAGACCCCGTATGCTATCCATTTTGTTCGATTTCTCCCTATTTTTTTGATGCGAGGTTCAAGATGGTTCACATTGAAGTCGCGCGTGCCGCGTCTAAAACTCATTTACCCAAGACATTGGTCGTGTTTGTTCGAAAAACCGGCAACAAGACCGAAGCCATAGGCGCTGATCTTGATATTGCCCCTGTACTGGCTTCATTAGAAGAAGATGGGCTTACTCATCGTGATTTAAAGAAAGGTCTTTTTCTTCGCTCAGTTGGAGAAGGGCACGATCGAAATGTTTTGCTCGTTGGCATCGATGAAAAAACCAAAGAACTCGAAGACATTCGAAAAGTAGCCGCGACCATATGTCAGTGCCTCAAAAGCAATAAGGTTCGCGAGGCGACTGTTGTTTTAGAAGGCCTCATAAAAGGCTTTAAAGACACTACCGCAGCGGCTCAAGCCTTCACTGAAGGCACCCTTTTAGCGGCTCGCGAATTTGAAACTTACAAAACGAAAAAATCAGAAAATAACAGTGATGAAAACAGCTCAACCAAAAAAGGTTCGGCAAAAAAAGATTCAACAAAACTTGAAAAAGTTTGGCTCGTTCTCGATAAGCGCTCAAATGCTGCCAACATCACCAAGGGTGTCGATGTCGGTCGTATTCTTGCCGACGCAGTTAATTTTGCACGCGATTTAGGTGATACTCCTGGTAATTTAATGACGCCCGAAAAATTGGCTGATGCCACAGTAGATGCCGCGAAAGGCACCAAACTTAAGGTTACAGTTTGGGATAAAGCTCGAATCAAAAAAGAACGCATGGGCGGCTTGCTTGGCGTCTCTCTCGGCAGTGCCGTTGACCCTCGTTTTATCATTCTTGAGTACAATGGTGGCGCGAAATCAAAAAAGCCCGTTTGCTTTGTGGGCAAAGGCCTGACCTTTGACTCAGGCGGCATTAGCATTAAACCGTCGGCCGCAATGGAAGAAATGAAGTTCGACAAATGCGGTGGCGTAAATGTGATCTGCACCATGCTCGCGATCGCTCGTCTAAAACTAAAAATCAATGCCATCGGCCTTGTGCCTTCGACCGAAAATATGCCGGGCCCACTTGCAACAAAACCTGGCGATATTTTAGTGGCCCGAAATGGTAAAACCGTCGAAATTGACAACACCGATGCTGAAGGTCGCCTTATTTTGATGGATGCACTTTCATATGCGAGCGAACTAAAGCCCGCGGCGATATTCGATGCCGCAACATTGACGGGCGCGTGCGTGGTTGCTCTCGGCAATACCCACACTGGCGTCTTCACTCGCGATCACAAAGTTCGCAAAAAAGTCAGCGAAGCCGCAGATGTTAGCGGCGAATGGGTTTGGCACATGCCGATCTGCGATCATCACCTGAGCGACATGAAGGGCACTTACGCTGACCTCAACAATATCTCTTCAACAAGAGGCGCTGGCGCATCAACTGCGGCCGCGTTTCTTGAGCAATTTGTCGATAAGGATACCCCTTGGGCGCACTTCGATATTGCCGGCAC
Organism: uncultured Bdellovibrionales bacterium; assembly: GCA_903833275.1. Classification (GTDB taxonomy): domain Bacteria; phylum Bdellovibrionota; class Bdellovibrionia; order Bdellovibrionales; family UBA1609; genus RBG-16-40-8. The sequence goes on along the minus strand of CAILEP010000006.1, from coordinate 172,011 downwards.
AGGCTGGCATGTTGGTAGCCGACTGAATTACTGCCCCAAAAAAGGCGCATCAGGAGTCATGATCAGGACTTTCGTCGAACTTGCTAAAATTTATTCGTAATCGCAACCGGTAGTGTTTCAATATTAGAAATGACACTGCCGATAGGATAAATATCAGGTGAACCGTGAAGATGCCCCAAGATTTTAAACTCAGTCGAAATCGAATTTTTAAAATTGCCTTGGGCCTTGCGACCGTTTTGTTTGGCCTCTTTGCCTTTCAATTTGGCTTTCGCTTCGCCGTTCATGAAGAAGAAACACGCCGACCCGCTGCATTGCCAAGCGTTTTTGAAGAGAGTGAAATCAAAAACGCTCAGTCGTTAAATGCGCTTCACCACCAACTATTGAAATCAGCCGAAGCGTTCTCAATTAATGGTTCGGCCGGTGTTCGCCTCGGGCACTTTGAGGTTCGCGGCACAAATGGGCTACCGATCAGTGCCTGTTCGCTCTACTCGCGGGTTGAAATCACATACTCTGCGGGCGATATGGCTGTTAGCGGCGAAGCCCCGCTTATGGTGGTCGAAGGGCCGTGCACTCTTTCGGGCGATGGCCTCACTCTTTCTCCGCTTACGTTTCAGTTTGAAAGAATCTTTAAAGCTGAAGTGAAGAATCAAACGATGCAAACTTTTGATGACCCCGAGGTCAGTGCCACTTTTATAAATGTCAGCGACACCTGGCCACGAATGTGGGTGCTCAATCGTGTGCGCCTCTACGACCCGGCAGAACCTGTTAACAAATCGATTGTTATTGAGCAGAGCGAAATACGTGATCGCCTCGGTAAAAGTTTGACGTTGAACTACTAGCCCGCAAACCCAAAAGGGCTACGAATGAACCCGCAGAGCCAGCTCGAACATATAGCGCAAACCAAGTCAGTTCTTCACACCGCCAATGTGGACGAAAAACTGCGACTAATAGAATCAGAGTGTCATAGACTACTTATGACCTCTACTCCTCGCAAAATGAGCGCCCTCGACGTGATTGAACCGGCTCGAGACGTCTCAGTGGTGGCCAGAAGGCAGATCCCCGCGCGCGTCGGCTTACAATCAGCCGAGGGCCAAGCCCGCCTGCTGCATGATTTAGCAAATATCGAACTTCAAGCTATGGAACTCGGCGTTCGCACGCTTTACGAATTCGCCTCAGCGCCGCCCGAGTTTCGCGAAGGCATCGCCACAATTGTTCTCGAAGAAGCCAAACACCTCAGCCTTTGCTTACGCGGAGTGCGCGACCTCGGCTTCGAGTGGGGCGCCTGGCCTGTGCACAATACGCTTTGGACTTCGACCCACGAAGACGACAGCCTTCTTGATCGAATTTTAATTGTAAATTGTTATCTCGAGGCTTCGGGCCTAGATGCGGGCGAGTTGCTTTTGCGCCGCCTTTCTGGAGTTACAAATCATTTGGCTCGAGAAATTGTCGCGATTATTGGCGACGAAGAGATCGGTCATGTTCGCTACGGTCTAAAATGGTATCGCGCCCTTTGTACCGCAGAAGGCCTAAGCTCTGGTGATGATTTTTCGAAGCGCCTCAGTCGACTTTTCGATCGGGTGCCTGCTCGCGCGGTGCCCGTTAATACCGAAACACGAGAGAAGGCCGGCTTCACCAAAGATGAAATTGAGTTCGTACAAAATTTCACACAATTGAAACTTGAATCAGTTCGAGTAGCCACGAAATTCGATTTGCCCAGCTCGAGCCTCGAGCGCAATGGCGAGCACGCCTAATTTTGCGATCCAACCGTAAACGTTCTCCATCGGGCAGTCGACAATATCGTCACGCAAATCCGCCATGCATAGGCGTTTAAAAACAACCCCGGGGCTGTTCAAACTTTCATCAGGGCCTTTTTCTGAATGCATGCGCAGAAAGCCCCCAACTAGTTCGCCGCCGATCGTATAGATACAGGGCTCGGCTGAACCGCCACTTTCTTCGCGAAATTTGGTCGCAATCCCCTCTTGAACGACGAGCTCTGTAACTTCACGCCCGCCTTTAGCCGCCTTCATTTTTTTTCGAATTTTATTGTTCCACTCACGAATTTCATTACCCGAATGCGCTTGCACGACTGCCATGCCATAGGTGCCGGCGTTATTTTTTAGAAAACAAAAAGGCTCACCCTCAATTTGGTGCTCTTTATATTGCACCTTTAGTTTTGCAATAATCTTATCTACTTGAGTCGCTATCTGCTCACGACTCTCAATCGAGTCGACGTCAACATGGGTCGCCACTTCGGTTTCTATTTGCAAAAGCAATGGGTCAAGGCCAATCAACTTCGCAAATTCGTTAGCCAAAGAGTTGTACTGTTGAAAAAAACTATATTTACGGCGGCGATACCAGCCAAGTTCGTTCGGTGGGTTGATCGCCACTCGTAGATTTTTGACCCAGTCTTCGTAGCCGTTTGAAAAATCATTATTGCAAATCACCAAATCAATCTTTTGGTTTTCGACATAAATCTCGCCATCTCGATTTAGAGCCGAATGCACTGTCACCGATTGGCCCGAGGCAGACTTCACTTCAATTGGCTCAGTCATTGGCCGCGGAATGCAAATTCTCGGTGTACGCCCAGCTTCAGTCAGAAGCTTGGCAATGGCCAAAACGTTCTCCCAATAATAGGCATTCGTCGTATGTTCTTCGGTTAATAAGGCAATGTGATGGGCTGAGGGGTGGTGCGCTTGAAGGTAATTTTTTAGTATCTCGACGGAGCCCTCTTTATCCGCTGGGCAAATATTATTGAACCCCGCCGGGAAGATATTGGCATCCACTGGCGCTATTTTGTGGCCCGAGTCGCGTACATCAAAACTTGCATAAATCGGAAAAGCCAGACCCTCTGATTTCTTTTCAAACCAAGCGCAAACCGCATCGCAATTAGCGACTATTTTTTCGTGAATCTGCTCTTGGATGTCTGACTTTGCCATTTTTTTAACTGCTCTCTTTGGGGGTGGCCGATCTTGCGCCCTTACTTTCGTCGACGTTAAGCGCGGAATGTACAACGCTCGCGGCACCAACGACAGCAAAGGGCATCACGAACAAAATGAGGCCAGGGACAAAAGCTGTCAAGCCGATGAACGCGCCCATGCCGCAAAATTCAACCAAATGCCGGCGAAGAAATCGAAAACGATCGCGCAATTGAAAGCCGTGAACCTCAAACGCATAGTCTGCCGAATCAAAGGCAAGCAGTACGAAAGCCACAAAAGTGGTTACTAGATTGAGACCAGGCACAAACGAACCGGCAAACAAGAAGCCGCCAATCGTCAGCAGAGCGACTCCACGCGCAAGAGACACCCAAACCATTCGAACCGCCAAAGCAAAAGCGCCAATTTCGGGTCGATTTGAGTGATCGCGTGCCTGAAGATAACGCGTAGTTCGATCGGCCATCATCGAATAAATCGGCGAGGCCAAAACGCTGGCGATCAAATAGACAACGTATAGGTAAAGCACAACGAAGATGATCCAAAACACTGCGAGCATCGGGTAATAAAATAGATGAAATGCTGTCGTATCGGCCGAAGTGAAAATCAGTAGGCTTGCTTTGCGAACAATTATTCGAATTTGCTCAGCGCCAAAGTAAATGCCGATAAAGAGAAGTAGAGAATCAATTAAGAATGGAAGAATGATCAAAAACCGTAGACTCGGCACCTCACCCATAAGACGAAGGCCTTCAAAAACAAAACGAAAGCCAATTGAAAAGCGCCGAACGAACTGACTCAAGGGGCTACTCACTCTCTTTTTGATTTGAGCCCTGTGCTTTACTGGGTGAAGTTCGCAATGAGCGGCTGGAGCGCACCGGCGCCTTTTGCGTCCGCGACTCTTGCTCAAGAATCGGGTCAGGGTTCCAGACTCGGCCGCCGCGCTTCAACCCTTGAGCCTCAATAGCCTCTCGGGTAAGACCGGTGCCCACGATGTGCGTCGCAATAAAATTACGATAGCGCGTTTCTTCGGATCTCAGCCTCTCCATTAGTTGCGTCACAACCACTGGCTCTTCTGGATTCGGGATTCGCTCTTGATACAAATAGCGTAGCGATTGAATCGCCGCTTGAGCAATTTCGAGTTGTAGTCTTTTTTGCTCGCGCGTCGCAACGGCCGCATCTTCACTCTCTTCGGCGTGGACGTCGTCTATATACTCCCACGCTTGGCGATAGGCTTGAAGAATCATTTCGAAGGCCTGGGGCGACCACGCCTTCGAATTCATTTCGACTGATTTATAGAGATATTTTTGTAAAGCACGAATCGTGGCAAAGTAATCACCGCTCTTCATAGTTTTGGTGTTGAGCTGCATAATATTGCCCATCATAAATAATATGCGCGACATTTCATCATGCCGTTGATTGTCTCGAAGCGTGCCTTGCAAGCGAATCAAACCCTTTTCGGCAATTCTGAAATATCTCTCGCCTTCTTTTACGTTGCCGATTCGCGCGTAAGCGCCTGCAAGTTTTGCCGGGACTTCGGCGGCATTGATCTCGGTTGGCAATTCGAATTTACCTTGTGAAACCTGAACGAGCGTCGCCACCGCCTTGGTGTCTTGCCCGAGACAGGTATAAATATCGCTAAGGCCGAGCAACGCGCGGCCCTCAACTTGCGGAATTTTTTTATTCGTTAACCGAATCACCTGGCGAAAGCGATCGCCGGCCTTTGGGCAATTGCCCGCCTGAAGATATGCCAACCCGGCATTATAAAGAATCATATGTTGCATCGGGTTTGACGGGTTTTCGACAATAAGGCGGTCGTAAATGGCGGTGGCCTCGGTCGCCTTGCCCTCATCGAGCCGCTGATTGGCTTGCTCGAAATCCTGCATGACTTTTTGCTGCCTCGAAAAAGACGTAGCTTCGTCTTCTTTTTTCTTAGCGTGGCTGCACGCGCTCAGCGCCAGGCTTATGGTTAGTGGAAACGTTATTATGACCATTTTGCTGAGTATAGGCTGAACCCATTTCATGAGCGAAAACCTCCAGGCCGTCGAGCCCACTAGTATCTTGGCTTAATTCGGGCAAACGCACAACCGGAACTCGCGCCTGCCACTTTTCAGTAAAATCTTGAAAAAACACTTCGCGGGATTGATAGAAGGTGGCCCATTGAGCATATTCGGCCACAAGCTTTGGTTCGGTGGCCGCCGGCAACGGCCTGAGCGCCGGCACAAAGGCTCGATTGATGAATGCCCCGCGCAAGTGGTACTTATTCGAATCAAGATAACCAAAAAGCGCCTCAGCCTCTCTCAGTTTGGCCTCGTCAAAGCCGGTCACTAAAAGAAATCCCGTGCTTTCTGCATGCAAGATTTCTTGCACAATCTCCGTTCTCTCAGAAATCTTTGCCTGCACCGTGCGAACGGTAGCAAAGAAATGATTGAGCTCTTTCATAAATGTACTGCCGGTAATGCGCTCGAGCGCCGAAAGAACGATATGAGTGCTGCGTGCTATAATTTTTTGAATAAAACTGCTGCCCTCTTCTTCGCCCACAAACCAGCGCACGACTCGGTCTTGAAAGAGTGCGCGAATTTTCTCGGGCGCCTCTAAGAAATCAATCGCGTGCTGCGCAGGCGGAGTATCAAGAATGATCAAATCATAATTCTGCTCTTGCGTTATTTTTGTTAGCTGCAAAAGCGACGTGAATTCTTGCGAACCACTCAAGGTCGTCGACAGCTGCTGATAGAGTCTATTTTTCAGAAGTTGTTGGGCCAGCTCGGGGTTGGTTGACGAATTGATAATGAAATCGCGAAAAATCTCCTCAGCATTCAAAAGGCAAGCCCAGAGTTCGCCAGAATATTTTTGGCCCGGCACGCGCACGGGCTTGACCGTACTGCTATCAACCCCAAGCGCGACTTTTAAGCGTCGTGACGGGTCGATTGTCATCACGAGCGTTTTTAGGCCGAGTTGAGCGGCGCAAATCCCGAGACTTGCCGAGAGCGTCGTTTTGCCGACACCACCGCTGCCCACGCATATCAAAACTTTGTGGGCCTTAAAAAGTTGCTGCATGGTGGTCTTTCGATAGTTGAAGTTGATTGATAACCTCGAGGCCTTGAGCTGAAAAAATAAATGGCCTTGTCTCAAAACCCGGATGCGCGCTTTTAAGCTCGCTCAAATTTGTTTTTTGCCCCTCAAGTGTTCTGAGTAGAAAATCAGTAAAGTCTCGGGTGGCCCTATCGTTCGTATTGGCCTGAAACCCCTTAACGTCACCCTCGCTTAGGGCGCTCTGATAGACACGATTACAAATGATTTCTGCCGACTGGCCCATCTCGGCGACAAGTTCAGAGTGCAGCTCTATGGCTTCAGAAACCGGCAATTCTTCGGGCAGCGTGACGATTTTAAACTCACAGAGATTTGTCCGACGCAGGACCTCGTCTATCAGACGGCTTTGCTCGCCCATCGGGCCTGCTGCAATTAAATCGGCCATTCCTTTCGGCGCTCGTAGCAGTGCCATGAAGTGCCCGGATGAAAAGGCGTCGATTACGATATAGTCAAAATCAAGAGGCGGCCCCCACTTTCGAATGCCGCTAGTGATTTTGCCGAGCACGGCCAGTTCTTTAAGGGCTGGTGCCGCTCGAATAAAGGTGCGCATAATTTTGTTTTCAAAAAATAAATCGACTATTTTTTTCACCCGAATCAGATGGAAAACATATTCGCGCAGGCAGGGCTCGCCACTCCACAAAGAAATGTAAAAATTGGGCTTAATTTCAGTTGGCTCATATCGAATAGGGCGGCGATAAACGTGTTCAAAATAGCTGTGTTCGCCCAGCTCAACGAGAAGCGTCTTAGCGCCGCCCAAAGCGTACTTTTGGGCGATGGCCGCAGCAATAGCCGACTTACCCACACCGCCTTTGCCGGTAATGAACACAATTCGTTGATTTTCGTTCGCAAAGCCCAAGCATTCCCCTTGCGTTCTGGCGCCGACTTTTCTATAACGGTCTGCTTTTACAAGGAGAATTCATGAAAACCTCCCTCGAAAAAAAGGGTAATCTGGGCCGCAAATTGACCGTCGAAGTACCTGTCGAGACCGTGAAGTCGACATTCGAACGAGTTTACAAAGGTTTGCAAAAAAACGCTAACATAAAAGGCTTTCGAAAAGGCAAAGCGCCTATTCAAATGATCAAGTCGATGTACACCGATAAGGTGAAACAGGACGTTCTAGAAGAACTGATCAATGAAGCCTACGCCCATGCTCTCGACGAGCATTCGCTTCACCCCGTTACACAACCACAGGTTAACTTCGACAAACTCGAAGAAGCGACTGTTTTTAATTTTACAGCTGAATTTGAAATTCGACCAGAAGTCAAAATCCGCAAAATCGACAAGCTGCAGATCGAAAAAGAGAAACTCGACGTTAATAACGAAAAAGTTGATTCGATTTTGACTCAACTTCGCGAGAGCCGCGCCCAACTTGTGCCCATTATTGAAGATCGCCCGGCCCAAAAAGGCGACGTGGCCGAGGTTGATTTCGCGGGCACGATTGATGGCAAACCCCTTGAGGGCGGCACGGCCGCTGGTCATAAGCTTGAGCTCGGTTCAAACTCGTTTATACCTGGTTTTGAAGATGGCATTTTGGGCATGCGCGCTGGGGGCCAGAAAGAACTGCACCTGAGCTTTCCGGCCGATTATGGTCACAAAGAGATCGCCGGCAAAGCCGTTGTTTTTGCAGTGACTCTAAAGGCGGTTTTGAGAAAAGATCTTCCGCCGATCGATGAAGCCTTCGTTAAGAGCCTCGGTAATTTTGAAAACATAGAAGCACTTCGCAAAGCGATTTCTGACGACGTCATGCAAGAAGACAGCAAGCGCGTTCAAGACGAATTCAAGTCTCGCGTTCTTAAGGCTCTTGTTAAAGAAAACCCGCTTGAAGTGCCGCCGACCCTGAAGGCACGCCAGAAACAGTTGATCATTGCCGATGTTGAAGAGCGAACAAAAAAACAAGGCATGACACCGACAGATTTTGAAGAATACAAAGCGAAATGGGACAAAGACTTCGACGAAACCGCTGAGTTTGTAATCCAAACTCACTTTTTGATCGACACTTTAGCTGAAGAGAACAAACTTGTTCCGACTAAAGCCGAAATCGACGCCCGCATTGATCGCTACGCCAAGCAAACGGGCGTTGAGCAAGCTCGCGTTCGCGAATTCTACATGGGTGACCGCGATCGCCTAAACCAATTGGTTTATCAAATTACTGAAGAAAAAGTGGTTAACTTCTTGGTTGAACGCGCTGATGTGACTGAGTTACCGCGCGAGAAACTGTCAGAAAAATAGGCGTCATCTCGACGCCTAAAGCTTTACGCTTTAGATTTGAGCGACCTTAATTGGGTTGCTCAACATCCTGCAGCCAAATAAATTACTGGCAATAGTTCAACATTCTAAAATACTGATCGCACACAGTAGCTGTTTGGCCGCGGCAGTCCATGATATTGCCAGAAAACATGCTGTAATCACCGCACTGTTTTACGCCGCCATCTTCTACATTGACCTCAAATTGCCCAGCACCAACCGACTTGCCGCCCCTTAAAAGGTCGTAAGAAACCTGATTCTTACCGTAATCAAGCAGCCCACTTTGAGTTAACGTCCACACCCACAAATTGTAACGAGTCGTGCTTCGCTTCAACGCCGAACTGTACTTTCTTTTTTGTACAACGTTTCGCCTTCCGACTTTGTTGTGCAGAGTGATCGCTGTCGCGTCGAGCGCTTCATCCGACACTAGATAGTCGAATTCGCCCGGCGACAGGATATCGCCCGCGCATTGTACGAGTGTGTACTCTCGGTGATTTCCGTCCTGACAAGTGAGATTCACTAACCCCTGAAGATGCTCAGCATGAAAAGTATCACCTGACGAAAAATGAATCGGCGCTGCCTGCGCAGCCGAAAATAGAAAACTCGACCAAAGTAGAGTCACACCCAATGTTGCACTTATAGTTTTCGTCACACCCAACTCCTTATTGCGTAATTTTTCAATTAAACGCTAGCATAGTGACTAAGACGCTCGCAAGATCGAATTTAGATTTCAAGGCTAACTGTGCAGAAGACTCACAAGCGAAAGATAAAAAACTTCTTTATTGATCGACCGTTTCAATCGCGCGCGATTTTAAATTATGTCGCTCTTTCGGCCGGCCTTCTCGGCATCATTCTCGTTATTTTTGAGACGCTAATAAATCAAACCCGAGTTATTATTGCGAACGTAAACACTCTGCCAATTAATTCGCAGCTTCAGATCGACAGCAGCCTTCAAAAAATTTTGACCATCTCATTGCTGTTTTTTCTTATCTCAATCTTTGTAAGTATTCTTTATGGAGTGGTGGTCAGCCACCGTGTTGCTGGCCCAATGCATGCAATCCTAAAATATATCGACCTACTTCGCAGCGGCAAATATGACGAAAAAAGGCCCCTTCGCCCCGGCGACGAGCTTGAGCCCATTATGAATTCGCTGCACGAACTCGCCCTTGAACTAAAAAAAAATAACATCCGATAAAAATTACTTCTTCGCTGGCTTTGGCTTTACGGTCGCAGGGTCTTTAACCACCGGGGCCTTAGGCGCCAGCTCTTTCGCAGCTTCTTTGGGCGTCTCTTTCGAAACCTCTTTCACCGCTTCTTTTGGCGCATCTTTTACTTCGTCAAAGTTTTTCATGACCTTCCAGGCGCGCAGATAATTGTAGGCCTGCAAAAGTTGAAAATCCTCTTTTAGTAATTTTGCTTTAGGTGTGGCGCTCTGAGTTTTTGTTTGCTCATCGTCGCTCCACCAAAGTGGCATAAAGTGGCTCGTCGTCGCTTGCGCCTCTTTTTTGTCTTTTTTATCTTTGTTGCCAGCATCAGTGTCTTCGTCTTCTTCGTAACCCTCACTCTCATTTACCAGGTGACCCTTCATGTCGCGCTCGCGGCGCGCTTTGGTTTTAATCAAAGCCTTTTCAAGAGTTTCAGGGTTTACATTTTCAACAACCACATCGGGCGAAATACCGGCGGCCTGAATCGAACGCCCACTTGGAGTGTAGTACCGCGCAACAGTCAACTTTAGGCCCGAGCCATCGCCGAGTCGAACTACGCTTTGAACTGACCCTTTACCAAAACTACGCTGCCCCATAATGATTGCGCGCTTTTGATCTTGTAGGGCGCCGGCCACAATTTCACTCGCGCTTGCAGAGTATTCGTCAATTAGAACGATTAACGGAAAGCTTGGTAGAGTGTTTTCAGCATTGGCGGTCACAACTTTCTTTTCTTTTTTATTTCGATCCATGGTCGTAACAATTACGCCTTTATCGATAAATAAATTGCCAATTTCGATTGCCTGATCAAGAAGGCCACCCGGGTTTCTACGCAAATCGAGAATAAGACCCTTCATGCCTTTGTATTTTTTCATATGCTTTTCAATTTCTCGTCGCATATCTTTACCTGAATTCTCGATAAAACTCGTCAATCGAATGTAGGCGTAGCCGTCATCAAAATCTGTGTACTTAACGGATTTGATCTTCACAACCCCGCGCACGACGCCAAAGTCTTTCGGCTGTTCAAAGCCCTCGCGAAAAATACCAAGAATGACTTTTGAGCCCTTCGAGCCCTTCATTTTTTGAGCGGCCTCTACAAGCGTCAGCCCTTTTGTTGAATCGCCATTAATTGAAACGATCTTGTCGCCCGCTTTAATGCCCGCCTTAAATGCCGGAGTATCTTCAATTGGAGAAATCACAGTCAGCACGCCCTGCTGCACGGTGATCTCAATGCCAAGCCCGCCGAACTCGCCACTCGTTTCAGATTCGAATTCTTTGAAAATTTCGGGCGGTAGAAAATTTGTGTGCGGGTCGAGCTCTCTGAGCATCCCCTTGATGCCTCCGTAAATGAGCTTCTTAGTGTCAACCTCTTCAATGTAGTATTGCTGGACAAGATTCAGCACTTTTGCAAAGAGCTGAAGATCATCATAGCGATCTTTCGCGAAGCTTTTCATTTCGGTCACATGCACGATGGCCGCCACCGCCATGACCACTATGAAACTTTTAAAAATAAATTTTCTTGTTGGGTTCGCCTTCATGTCGTCGCCCTCCTAGAGGCTTTTCGATTGCTTGAGCCAGGGCCCAGGGTCAATCGCATCAGAAAAATGCCGGAGCTCAAAATACATTTTGCTCTTTGCCGATGCGATTCGAGTCTCTTTATCCACCCGTTGGCCCAAACTAACCGTAGTTGAATCGAGGCCTGCGTAAACTGTATAGTAATGATCACCGTGATCAATAATAATAGTCTCACCATAGCCATCGATGTTGCCGGCAAAAGAAATTCGACCTTTAAAAACGGCCTTCACGGGTTTTTCACCACCCAAAAGATATTCGAACCCCTTGTGACTCAGTTTATAGCGATAGTCTTCGCTTTGGGTCAGACCAAAAGCCTGAGACACAGCGCCATCAACGGGACGCACAAGCTGCCCTTTTTGCTCGAAAAATGACAAATTCATAAGGTCTAGTAATTGCTGATCTTCAGCCTTACCCCTAAGCGCTGCCATCTTCTCAATTGTGCGCCGATGCTCTGCGGCCAATTTATGCAATAGGCCGGCTTTTGAGGTTTGATCCGTCTCAAGCTGCAGCTCTTGCTTTTTAATTCTGTCTTTAATCGACAGTAAACTCTTAACCTCGCGCCCGAGGCGCTCACGCTTGCGATTGAGCTCCTGTAAATTATGGCGGTAGTTTCGAATCAGCTCGATGTCGTGTTTCGAAATTAATCGCAAGAATTTGAGACTTTGATCGAGATCCTGCGCGCTTGATGAAGAAAATAGTACGCGCACCACGCCCTCATCGCCGATCAGGTACATTGCGCGTAAGCGCTTTGAAAGCTGATGGCGCTGCTCGTTCAAGCGCGACTCAAGTTCGCCGGCATTTCGCGCGAGTATCTTTACTCCGCCCTCGACACTTAACATTTTGTTATTTAGATCGTCGCGCTTTCGACTCACGCTCTTCATGCGTCGATTTATTTCGTAGAGCGAGCCCATAACAGTACGACTCAATTGATCGGTGGCATTAACCTTAATTCTTTCAATTTCATATTTCTCGGCGACAACTTCTGCCGCTGGGTTCTCGGCAAACACTGTGGCTGCAGAAAGACAAAATGTAGCTGTAAGAAAACCAGCAACTAATCGCTCCATCGCGCTGTTGCCTCCGCCGCGGCCCAGCCAGAGCTTACATTTTTCGCCCACATAAATGAGCCGAGGCCACCAAGACTGGTGCCAAGAACCAATGCCAATAGCATGCGCGGGGCGCTGAGAAACTCAACTTGAGTTTTTACATCCCAGAAAGTCAACTCGCGCATCATTAAGTCCGTTTGCCAAATATAGAGTAAATATGTCGCGACGATAGCAAGTAGTGCTGCAAGAAAACCCAAAACCAGGCCTTCGAAAACGTACGGCCAGAGAATCATACCGCGCGTTGCCCCAAACAATTCTAATATTTCAATTTCATCGCGTCTCTGAGAAATCGAATTGCGAATTGAGTTTCCAATCACAAACAAGCTGCCGGTCAGCATTACGAAAATAAAAATCCAACTGGTAAAGCCAAATACTTTTAAGACCGAGGCGTAATTCTCAACCCAACCTTGCCCATAAGAAACTTCGTCTACCCCGGCAACTGTCTTCATATTTTTGGCCCAGTCGACAAGCTTTTGAAACTGTCGATTGCTCTTAACGCCCCCCTCGATTGTCATTTCGAAACTAGCCGGCAAGGGGTTGTCATTCTCCAGATCGGCCAGAAGACCCGGAGCATATTCGTTTACTCGAGTTTTAAATTTGGTCAGCGCTTCGCCCTTCGAGAGAAATGAGACTTTTGAAAAATAGCCGGATTCGTCTATTTTTTTTCTAACCTCAGCCGACTTTGCTTGGTCTTCACTTTCGCTCAAATAAACGCTGACCTTAACTTCGCGGCCCCATTGGGTGAGCGCCCGCTCAATATTCTGTTGAATGAGCAGCGCGATTGCGAGAATTGTAAAGCTGCCAATTAGAACACTCAAAGTGGCAAAGTACGTCGTCGGCTGCTGCCGCCAAGTTCTGATAAAATTATGTAGGGCCCCGGTGCTCATATATACCTTTCGAGAAAATCCTATGACGATTTAACGATTTGCCCATCGGCGATTTGTATTGTTCGACGAGAATAAGCTTTTACAAGTTCGTGATCATGGGTCGCGATGAACACCGTTGTGCCCTGGGCATTTACTTTGTCGAGTAACGAAATAATTTCTTTCGCTAAGTGGGGGTCAAGATTGCCCGTGGGCTCATCGGCGATGAGAACGCCGGGCTTATGAACGAGGGCGCGTGCTATTGCGACCCGCTGCTGTTCTCCACCTGAAAGATGGTCGGGGTAGTCGTCGCGCTTATGAAAAAGACCGACTTGATCAATTATTTTTTCAACCTGCTCACGAATCTGACGGGGGCGATCACCCCGCACTTCGAGCGGCAGGGCTACGTTTTCAAAGACCGTACGTCGCTTAAGCAATCTGAAATCTTGATAGATCACGCCGATGTGGCGCCGAAACGTAGGCACCTGCACCGCATTTAAATCATTTAGCGAAAAATTGAGAACCTTAATCGAGCCTGACGACGGGCGATCATAAGCCGAGAGCAAACGAAAGAGCGTTGTTTTGCCCGAGCCGCTTGGCCCGGTCAAAAAGACAAACTCACCCTTGTCGATTGTGAGGTTGATATTTTTCAGCGCGTGCACAGGCACCGCGCCCTGATAAACTTTGTAGGCGTGCATGAATTCGATCATTCATCTATGGTAGCAAAGAGTTAAAACAGTTGGCCAGAAACCAAGAGGTCTAGAATTGATTGATGTTGGGTTTCGAGGGCCACACGAACAGCTCGAGCTTCAGATTTCAGGCCGTCTGGCAGAACTTTGGTATAGTGAATCTTTACGCTTTTCATAACCGCGCCAGAAAAGAATATTTGGCTGACGAAAAAGGGGTTTTCGCTACCCCAGTCTTCGGTTTGCACGTGATATGTCAAACCTTTGTACGAAATGTCTGAATTGAAACCCTTTTGCAAACAACACCTAACTTTTATTCTCAGATTAAAACAGTGCGCGGCTAAAAAACTACCACAAAAGAGGCCATTTCGTGAAGGTTTCAGGCCCGACTAGCCGATAATCTAGTTAGAGCCAAGGCGCCCCATTATTTTTGAGAGGACTAGACATGAGTCGCGCAAAGAGTTTGATGATAGCCGTTATCCTCGCGAGTTTTGTTCTAATTTTGTATATGTGGACTGGCACCGCTACAGCATTCCCCAAACCCTCGGATGCCCCCTTGGCCTCACAATCTTCCGCCAGCCGGTAAGCCTAAATCGGCTGTACGGTGATCTCGTCGTTCTTAAGTTCATTTCGCAAAATGCTTTGTATGGCATCGAGTGTGCCCATCATCGAGCTCGGACAGCCACCACAGGCGCCCTGATAAATAATTTTTACGTCATTATCCTTGAACTCAACGACCTCAATATCGCCGCCATCCGATTGCAGGCCCGGGCGAATTGTGCGATCAAGAATTTCTTCAATCGCCTGCAGCTCGGGCGAAAGATGAGTTCGATCAGGCTTTACCTTCGCCTTTTGGTCATCCAGAGACTCAAAATCAGGGTCATGCACACTTAGGCGAGTCTTAATAATCGCCTTCACATGCTCTTTCACCATTTCAACCGGCAACTCATCATTGTGAGTCACGGTCAGTGTATTTTGAAAAAAATAGATCTGCTCGACACCCGGGATATCAAACATCGCTGCCGCCAACGGCAGTTCACCGCACTGTTCTTTATTGGTGAAGGTCGCATTACCCGCGGTCTTTAAGGAGAAATTGACAATAAACTTAATAGCCAGTGGGTTCGGTGTATCTTGGGCACGAATCAATATGTCGTCGGCTGCTATTGGTATTTGTTTGCTCATGACAATAACTCCTGCGCTTTTTTTAGCGCCCTAATTAAAATATCCACATCTTCGACGGTGTTATACACACCGAATGAAATGCGCACCGTGCCGGCAATGCCAAATCGCTTCATGAGAGGCTGATTGCAATGATGGCCCACTCTTACCGCTACCCCCTGTTGATCTAAAATTTGCCCAATGTCCGCAGGGTGCTGGCCGGCGATTACAAAACTCAAAATATTCACGCGCGACGGTGACTCGCCGATAATTCGTACATCGCTAAAACTTTTAAGTTGTTCCGTTGCACGCTCAAGCAATTCGCGCTCATGCGCCAAAACTTTGGTAAGATTTAGACTATTTGAGAACTCGACCGCGGCACCAAGACCAATCACCCCTGATATATTTGGCGTGCCGGCTTCAAATCTTTGCGGAGCATTCAAGTAGGTCGTCCCGTCTTTGGTCACCTGAGCAATCATTGCTCCGCCACCTTGATAAGGCGGCATCTGATTGAGTATTTCTTCGCGCCCGTAAAGGACGCCAACGCCATAGGGGCCGTACAATTTGTGACCCGAAAAAACCAGAAAATCACAATCCAAATATTGAACGTCAATTTTCTGAAAAGTCACCGATTGGGCTGCATCGATTACCGTTTTTGCGCCGAAACGCTGGGCCTCAAAAATGAACTTTTTGACATCATTGAGCGTCCCGAGCGTATTTGAACAATGGGTGATTGAAACTAGCTTTACTCTTTCGCTGAGAAGCGTCTGAAAATGAGCAAAATCAAGTTCGCCCGAATCAGTCACCTTAATAAAATTAATTTTAATTTTTATTTCTTCTGCGAGCATTTGCCAGGGCACGATATTCGAATGGTGCTCCATTTCACTTAAAATAATTTCATCTCCGGCGCGCAAAAACCGTCGCCCCCAACATTGGGCCAAAAGGTTCAACCCTTCGGTTGTGCCTTTGGTAAAAACAATTTCATTCGGGCTTTCAGCATTTATAAACTTTTGAATCGATTCGCGCGCTTTCTCAAATTTTTGAGTGGCCCGGTCACTTAGAAAATGGGCCCCGCGGTGCACGTTCGCCGTCTCTCGGCTGTAAAATTCGGTGAGCACATCGATAACCTTCTGCGGCTTCAATGATGTGGCCGCACTATCGAGATAAACAAGTGGTGAGCCATTTACTTTTTGATGAACAGCCGGAAACTGGGCGCGAAGATCTTTCATTACTCACCCCCGCTGAAATAATGCGCCGGTAATCGCTCAACCATCGACTTCAAAGCTTGCCGAACAAAGGTCGAACCGACACGACCAATTACATCCAAAATATAACCGCGCCCCAACATAAGTTTGGCCTCGTCGCGGCCGATACCCCGACTCTCAAGATAGAAGATTTCGTCGGCACTCAATTCACCAACGCTGGCCCCATGCGCCGCTTTTACGTCATCAGCATACACTTCAAGCTGGGGGCGAGTGTCCACTTCGGCCTTTGAACTCAAAAGCAAATTTTGATTTAGCTGGCTCGCATCTGACCTTTGGGCATCTTGCTCGATACGAAGCTTGCCAGAAAAAATAGCGCGCGCGCTGCCAGAGACCACGCCCTTTACCACCTGCTCGCTTCGAGTTTCGCCTTTGCGGTGAAAAATAGCGCTGCTATTATCGATGTGCTGTTTATCTGTTGCGGCGTATGAGCTTAGAAGCTTTACCGAAGCGCCCGCCTCGAGCAGATCGCAAATAATTTCATTGCGAAGAGGCGAGCTCGCAACAGCAAAATTACAATATTCAAGCTCTGCCTCTCGACTTAACTTTAAATGCACATCATGAACCACGAAAGCTTCATCGCCCAACCATTGACCCAGGCCAAAAGAAACTTGGGCCGCACGATCGAGAATCAAATCACTCGCAGAACTAACAAAAAATGAAATGTTATTGGCGGCGACGTGCAGCTCAATCACCTCAGCCCTGGTGTTTTCGCCAAAATAGTAAACCTGCCGAGGGCAAACCGAAAATGGGGCCTGAACGATCGCCCCAGCCCCTTGGTCTTTGATGTTGCCATAGAGATGGACAACGGCGATTTTCAGAAGCTCTGAGCCCTTAATATGAACAAATGCACCTTCAGTAAAATGGGCCAAATTATAATCACCGAAAGCACCAAGGTCAGCGTTGGCTTGGCGATCAAGAAAGAAACGAACAATTTCGCTCGAACGACCGCTATCATTCAACGCTTTTGAAAGTGGCGATACGCAAAGACTGGGAGACTCGGTTAGGCCTTGAGCGCCCCGAGAAATCTGCGGAAGAAATACTCCGTTATAAAAATAGAGGACACGGTCTGCACTCTCAACCACAGCACTTACTTCTTTTGGCGGAGCATAGGCCGCCTGATCGCCCTTGCGACCATCCGATATCAATGAATATTTATCGAAAGTAAAATTCTTGAGCGACGTGTAACGCCAAGCCTCGGTGTCACCTGTTGGCAATGCCGCGCCGACAAGACGCTCTTGCGCCTCTTGTTGGCTGACCCGCAGCCATTCTGGTTTAGTTAAACCACTAGCGGATGTAGGCATTATATCCTTCTTTTTCGAGCTCAAGCGCAAGCGAACTGTTGCCCGATTTTACAATTTGACCGGCTGAAAGAATGTGCACAAAATCTGGCTTAATAAAATCAAGAAGGCGCTGGTAGTGCGTTATCAAAAGTATCCCGCGCTCTGCCGAGCGCAATTTGTTGACCCCACCGGCTACGATTTTGAGTGCGTCAATATCAAGCCCAGAATCGGTCTCGTCTAAAATCGCGAGTCGCGGCGATAGAACGGCCATTTGCAAAATCTCATTACGCTTCTTTTCGCCACCCGAAAAACCGACATTGACACCGCGGTCAAGAAAGCGCGGGTCCATTTCGACAATTTTTGATTTTTCAGCAACAAATTTTGCGAACTTCTCTTCGCTCATTTCAGGCGCGCCATGGTGGCGACAGACAGCATTAAAGGCCGCGTGCAAGAAGGCCAGGTTCGTGATGCCCGGAACTTCAACTGGATATTGAAACGCAAGAAAAACACCCTCGCACGCTCGCGCCTCGGGCTCAAGCTCAGATAGGTCGATCATTTTACCATTGACCTCGAATTCAACTTTACCCGATGTAATTTCATACCCCGGGTAACCCGCAATAACTTTACTCAAAGTGCTTTTACCCGATCCGTTTGGGCCCATAATTGCGTGCACCTCACCCGGATTGATCGTCAATGTGACGCCCTTCAGAACTTCTTTATCGCCGACGTTTGCATGTAGGTTGGTTATTTTTAACATAGGGACCTCATTAGCCAATGCTGTTTTCGAGTTTCATTTCAATCAACTTCACGGCCTCAACCGAAAATTCAAGAGGCAAGTGCTTAAACACATCTTTGCAAAAACCATTTACCAGCATGGCGATCGCTTTTTCTTGATCAAGGCCTCGCGATTTTAAGTAAAAAAGCTGATCTTCACTCAATCTCGAGGTCGAGGCTTCGTGCTCAACGACTGCCGAGCGATTGCGGTTTTCGATATACGGGTAAGTATTGGCCTTCGCACGCTCGCCCACAATCATCGAATCGCACTGTGAATAATTGCGCGCCTTTTCAGCCGAGGGTAAAATACGCACAAGCCCCCGATAGCTGTTTGACGATTGCCCGGTCGATATCCCTTTAGAAATAATTGTGCTCTTGGTGTTTTTACCAATATGAATCATTTTTGTGCCGGTGTCGGCCTGCATATGATCGTGAGTGAGCGCCACCGAGTAGAATGCACCAACCGAATTGTCGCCCTGAAGAATAACACTTGGGTACTTCCAGGTGATGGCAGAACCTGATTCAACTTGAGTCCATGAAATTTTTGAATTCTTACCCTGACACTTGCCGCGTTTTGTAACAAAATTATAAACACCACCGCGACCTTCACGGTCACCGGTGTACCAGTTTTGTACGGTCGAGTAGCGAATTTCGGCGTTATCATGAGCCACGAGCTCAACCACCGCTGCGTGCAATTGATTTTCGTCACGCATAGGCGCCGTGCACCCTTCAAGGTAATTAACGTAACTTCCCTCATCCGCGATCAAAAGTGTTCGCTCAAACTGCCCCGTGTCTTTGGCGTTAATTCTAAAATAGGTCGAAAGATCAAGCGGGCAGCGCACGCCTTTTGGAATATAACAGAAAGAACCATCGGTAAAAACAGCCGCGTTTAGAGCTGAATAATAATTGTCGGCCACCGGCACCACAGAGCCTAAGTATTTTTTTACCAGCTCGGGGTGTTTTTGTATGGCCTCTGAAATTGAACAAAAGATGACCCCGACTTTTTCAAGTGCCTCTTTCTGAGTGGTGCCAACCGATACGCTATCAAACACCACATCCATCGCGACGCCCGATATCCGCTTTTGCTCAAGCAGTGGTATCCCCAAACGCTCAAAGGTTTTCAAAAGCTCAGGGTCAAGCTCTTCAAGTTTTTTGCCGGCATTGGCGTTTGTTTTCGGCGCCGAATAGAATCTGATTTTCTGAAAATCAATTTTGGCGTAGGTCAGATGCGCCCACGCAGGCTCTTTCATCGTTAGCCAATGGCGATAAGCCTTCAGACGATAATTCAGCATCCATTCTGGTTCGTTTTTCTTCGCCGAGATCATGCCAATAATTTCTTCGTTCAGCCCGATCGGGACGACATCGGTCTCGATTTCAGTCACAAAGCCGTATTTATACTCAGCCTGAGGCAAAGTGGTTGAATCTGACTTACTCATTTGCCACCTGTCGCCTGAGAAGAAACCGATAGGCGCGGGGTCTCGCGCGAATTTAAGACTTCAGCCACCGAAAGCTCTTTATAGAAATCGACAAGCCGGTGATTTAAGTTTTGCAGCGGCGAGGTCATATTGCATTTTGCCAAAAACTCGCAAGTTTTCTTGCCCGACGCGCACCGAACAATTTGCATCGGGCCGTCGATGATTTCGAGAATTTCATGAAAACTAATTTTAGAGAGATCGGTTACGAGCAAATAACCGCCGCGCGCGCCCTGCTCAGATTTCAAAACTTTCTTTTGGGCCATCTGCTGCATCACCCGTGAGGTTGCATCAAACGGGATATGGGTGGCCGCGCAGATTTCTTTCACGGTGGTAATGTGCCCGGCGAATTTTTCGCTCATGTATTTAAGGGCCATTAAGGCGTATTCAACTTTTCGATTCAGCTTGTTCATGTCTATTAACCCATCGAAACAACTATATAAAGTCGCTACTTCTACCCCTATTGTATAATGAAAATCAACTGAAAACCAGTTTAATTAAGTTATAAAAGAGCTTATTTACGAATCGATTCGGCCGCATTACCTTGCCTCTATGTTTTTCGCGTTCTTTCGCCTATTTATGATCGCCTTCTCGACGATAATTGCGGTCGCACTCGTTATCGGGGCGCTGCGCCTGCTGGGCGAAAACCAACAATATTCCGTCGCACCTCACCCTCTATTAGAAAAACGACCATTAGTGGTCGCGTGGGGGGGCGACAGCACGAGCTCCCCGGCCTTTACTGCCGGCGCCTATGCCGCTGCCGCCAAGAACAATTTCTTACTCGGGGTCGATCTACGTCTCTCGTTTGACGGCGTCTGGTATGTTTACCCCGATAAATATTTGAAAGAGAAAGCCGGGCAATTTGTTACCCACACGACCTCAGAAGATCTCGATAGGTTGAAATTTGCGAATTCAAATGAGCCCATTATGCGTTTTGATCAGCTCATTAAACTTTTGCCGCAAAGCCAATACTACGTGGTCATTGAAAACCCTGCCTCGATTTACCTTGAAAAGGTTTTTTTAACTATTGAGGCGGCCCACATCGAGAGCCAGTTTATTTTGAGCTCTCCATTCGCTGATACAACTAAATTCTTGCGCGAGCGAAATGCAAAATGGATTACCGACTCAACGACAGCCGAAACGGCAAAGTCCAAACTGCTTGCCTCTCTATTTCTTGAGCCACTTATTACCACAACTGGTGAAGTCATGACGCTCGACCACGAAGACAGCCGATTGATGCGCGAGATGCGCAAACGACACCTCGCCGTGCTTCTGCGCTCTGATGACGCGGCTCAAGTGCGCGCGCTGCTCAAAGATGATCTCATCTCTGGCGTTGTGACATCGCGCCCCAGTCAATTTCTGCCGCATTAACTTGTCGTTTTTGCCAACAACGCCTAACATTTTAAATTCGAAAAGAATCACAAAAATGGAGAGCGGTTTTCACTCGCCGCAAAACACCTATGAGTATTGCTTACGCTGCGACCACACAAAACGTCTCTGCCGGTATGAATTTTAGCGCTCTCGAAGCCATCGTTAGCGCAAGTTGGCCGGTTCAACTTGTTCTATTGCTACTGGCCGTCATGTCGGTTTTCAGCTGGGCCATTATTTTTGTTAAAAAAAGATCCCTCGATAATCTTCGCAAAGCAAACGCACCCTTTCTTGACACCTTCTGGAAGGCAACGTCGCTTGATGATATTTTTTCAAAATCTGACAAACACCCCGACAGCAACATCGCTCGGGTGTTTCGGTCGGGCTATCTCGAGTTACGCAAAATTGCGGATTCAAATTTAGCACAGCAGCAGGCGTCCAAAGATTCTGCTCCACTTCTTTCGGGCATCGACAACCTTGAGCGCGCCTTAAGAAAAGCCATCAACGTCGAGAGCACCGTACTTGAAACTCGCCTTAACTTTCTCGCCACCACCGGCAGCACCGGCCCCTTCATCGGCCTTTTCGGAACAGTCTGGGGCATTATGGGCGCCTTTCATAAAATCGGCGCCACAAATATGGCTAGCCTTTCAGTTGTTGCCCCAGGTATTTCTGAGGCCCTCATCACGACCGCGATCGGCCTCGTGGCCGCGATACCAGCAACAGTCGCCTATAACCATTTCACAACGCAAACTCAGCGCGAAGCTCTTGAACTCGAAAGTTTTGCTGTGGACTTTTTGAATATCGCGAAGAGAAATTTCTTTAACGACAAGTGAGTGCACTTTAACGACAATCGAAGTGGGTTAAAAAATGGGCATGGGCGTATCTAGAAAATCTAAAGTCATGGCCGACATCAACGTGACACCGCTTGTTGATGTTATGCTCGTGCTTTTGATTATATTTATGGTGACCGCACCACTGCTTCAGCAAGGCATTGACGTCAACTTACCCGAAACTGCCAGCAGCGGCATTCAAACAAGCGACGAGCCGTTTATTTTGGTGATCACAAAAGAAGGGCAAATTAGCGCTGGTAGTGTCAGCATTGCCCTCGCCGAAATTCGCACACGAATCGACGCTATTTTTAAAACTCGAAAAAACAAACAACTTTATATTCAAGCCGACAAAAAAACTGAGTATGGCGTTGTGGCAGAAGTAATGGCCGAGGCTCGAGCGGCCGGCGTTTTTAACATTAGCCTCGTGACAATACTCAGAAATAAACCATGACGGCGATTGAGCAAGAAGACGACTCATTTAAAACCTTTGTCACCGCGTCTCTCGTGCTTCATCTTATTATCGTGTTTGGTTTTTCAATAAAAAGTGCTTTTTTCAGCAGCAGCGAGATTATTATTGTCCCGCAATCAATGCGCGTAGATATCGTTGCGTTACCAGACAAAGTTGATGAGCCACCGGCCCCCAAGGCCCCAGCAAAAGCACAGCCCGCGCCGCCAAAGGTGGCTCCACCAAAACCAGCCCCAAAAATTGAACCAAAAGAAAACGTTAAAGATTTGCAGAAAAAAGCACTCGACAAACTCAGGGCACAGGCCGCCATCGATCGCATGAAAAGCGAGGTCGATGAGGCTCAAGCTAAGGCCACCAAAGAAGAGCCGGCAAAACCAAAGCAAGTTAAAGGCAACATTGTTTCATCCGGCAGCAGCTTTGCCGGGATGTCACAATTGCGGGTGAATGAATATCTCGAAGATCTCACCGCTCGTTTGCGCGAACACTGGTCGCTGCCGCAGTGGTTGAGCGACGCCAACCTGAAGGCCTCCGTTGTGATCGATATTGATGATCGTGGCAATCTGCTACGTCGCGAGATCTACGTCTCGTCGGGCAACCCCGTTTTCGATGCGAGCTGCCTCGCAGCTGTCGCGGGCGCGGCGCCGTTTGCTCCGCCGCCGAACGAATTGAAATCAAGATTAATTATGGTACGCTTTCCGTTTGAGTAACTTCTTTTGTTGAGGTTTTTATGAAAAAATTAGATCGAGTTATTCTGCGCCTCGCATTCTTGTCGCTGGCGATATTATCGTCCACCTTCATGACCCCAACAGCCGGCTTCACTCAAAGTAAAATTTTTATTGATGTGGGCGAAGCGAAGGTGCGAAAAAGCCTACTGGCTTTTCCGTCGCTACAGTTTCTGGGCTCAAAAGAAGATGCCCCCGCCGACAAGGTCGGCGACGAAATCTTTTCAATAATTACGAATGATTTGGCGGCGACCGGGCTTTTTACCAACATTGATCGCAAAGCCTACCTCGAAGACCCTTCAAGCACTGGCCTGCGCCCTTCGGGCGTTACCCCCAATGGTTTTGATTTTAATAAGTGGAAAACGATCGGCACCGAGTTTCTTATTAAGGGCGGATATCAGGTTATCAATGATCAGCTCACGCTTGAAATATACGCCTATTATGTCCCGCAGGGTAATTTGATCATTGGCAAGAAATATCAATCAGCGACCGGATCGCTACGAAGAATCGCCCACACCTTTGCCAATGACTTTGTCAAAGGCGTGACCGGAAAGCCGGGTTTTTTCAATAATCAAATTGTGGTTGCCATTGATAAGGGCGTTCAAACCAATCGAGAAATATTTATTTCAGATTGGGATGGCGCCGACTCGCACCCCATTACCAATCATAAAACAATTTCGATTTCGCCCGCCTGGTCCCCAAACGGCGAATTTATTGCTTACACGTCATTTGTAAAAAGAAAGATCGGCAACAGCCCAGCGATGCGCAACCCCGATTTGTTTGTTTACGAAGTCAAAACTGGCAAACGCTGGCTGGTTTCTTACCGCACAGGCATGAATTCAGGCGCTGAGTTTTTACCTGACAATAAGAATATGCTTGTGACTCTTTCGCAAGGCAAGACCGCCGATATTTACAAAATGTCTCTCGACGGAAAGTCGATAATTCAACTCACGCATGGGCCTTCGCTGGCCATGAATGTTGAGCCGGCCATTACTCCTGACGGCAGCACCATTGCCTTCTCTTCTGATCGCAGCGAGCGCCCGATGGTTTACACCATGAATCTTTCTGGTGGCGACGTGAAGCGAAAAACTTTTGCAGGCCTCTACAACTCGACACCCACTTGGGCGCCTGATGGTAAAAAAATTGCGTTTGCGGGCCTCGACAAGGCCCATGATGCATTCGATATTTTTGTGGTAAATTCTGACGGCAGCGGGCTCATGCGTCTGACTGGGGCCAAGCGCGCCAATGGCCATTGGGCAAACAACGAAGACCCCGCTTTTTCACCCGATGGCCGGCATATTTTATTTGTCAGCGATCGAACAGGCACTCGGCAACTATTTCTAATTAATGTCGATGGCACCAATGAGCGCCGTCTCACTTACGACCGACTGTATTACTCTAAACCCAAGTGGGGCCCCGTTGCTGAGTAAGACGGCCTTACCTGAGGTCGAAAGTTATTCGTCGGCCGAAATCGAGCGAGCCAAGCAATTCTCACCGGCTCTCTGTAATTATCTGGCGCTTATTTTCGCAGCCGAAAAAGCAGATGCCCCTACGGCAGTATCGGACCTATCGGCAAGCAGCGAAATTCGGCTTAAACGCCATCGTGCCTGGGTCAAATGTGCCCTGGCCACCATTTTAAAATCGCGCCCCGCTCTTGATATCTGCTTGTTCTGGAGTCACGCCACTGACGCTATCGTTCAGTCAGCTTGGGCCCACGCCAACTGTTCAGGAGAAGCAATGGCTGTTTTCGCACTCGGCAAATGGGGTGCTGAAGAACTTAATTTAAGCTCTGACATCGATGTCATTTTTGTTTCGCACGACAGCCCCACAGCTGAGCAACTAAAAAAGACTCGAGAATTTATTCGCCTTCTCAGTGAAAGCACGGCGTGGGGATTTGCCTATCGCGTCGACACTGACCTAAAACCAGGCGGCCGATTGTCACCGCTGATCTCATCTGAAAAGCAATTTGAAGATTACTATTGGTCTTTTGGCGCGACGTGGGAGCGTCTGGCGCTCGTTAGACTTCGTTTTATTGACGGCGATCAAGCTCTTGCTGACCGAATTTCTGAAATGGCCGCGCGCTATTCTTTCAGAAAATTTCTCGACTACAGTTTGCTTGAAGACCTTCGGCACTTACGCTCTAAAATCCATCAACATTATGCCGAGCCCGACCCCGATGCTCGTAATGTAAAACTAGCGCCAGGAGGCATTCGCGATATCGAACTGTTTATTCACGCTCTTCAAATTATTCATGGTGGGCGGCAACCCGAACTTCGCACTCATTCGACGACCGTGGCCGCGCAGCGACTAAAAGCGGCCCAGCGCTTTAAAGAAGCTGACCTCGACTTTCTGGTCAAAACCTACTGGCAATTTCGTCAGATTGAAAACACGATTCAGGCTCAAAATGACCAGCAAACCCATACTCTTTCTCGCCCTCAAGCCAACGAAGACTTCGACTTCTTTTTTGAAAATTCGCGAAGGGTTGAAGACATTGTTGAGCAAGTTCTTGGGCGGCCAAGCGCCCATCAACAGATCCCACAAGAGCAAGGGCCACTTCAAGATTGGCTGAAAAATGCCGGCTTTTCTTCGCGCGCTATCGAAACTCTCTGGCCCGAACTCACCAAAGTGGCGGCCGAGTCTTCTCGCACATTTCAAGACGACGAACTTCGCGGCCGGGTGCTTCGACTTTTTATTGAATCCATCCAAGAAAATGCCATTGATAAAGATCTCGCGCTGGCTCTACTTACCGATTTTTTTAAATCTATTCGCGTTAAGTCGAGCTTCTTTTCACTTCTTGCCCATGAAGAGCGGTTGATTAAAGAACTGGCTCTACTTTTCGGTTGCTCGCCGTACCTTGGCGGAGTTATCGCCAACCGCCCCGAGCTTCTTGATAGCTTGCTCTTTCGCACGACGAACATAGAATCGGACTCACTCGACGTTTACCTTGAGTTACTAACCGAAAGACGCCTGATCAGTGAAACAATCGCCGCAAATCAATATTTGTTAAATCGAGATTTGAGATTCTTAAGTGAGAACTTAAGCACCACCGCTGACGAAATCTGTCTGGGCTTAATGAAAAAACTCGCTCGCGAGGCGCTCTGTTCGCCTCTTCAAATTTTGGCGCTCGGCAAATGGGGCGGTCGCGAGCTGGGCTTTCGCTCTGATTTAGATTTTATTTTTTTAAGTGACAACGAACCCTCTGAAGCTGAACAGCGCCTGGCTCGGCGCTTTGTTTCACGACTGACCGAAAAACATCGTGGCGGCGCCATCTACCCGATCGACCTTCGACTGCGGCCCTCTGGCAAGGCCGGCCCAATGCTTGTCACCCGTGCTGCACTCATTGATTATCTCAATGTTCGCGCCGAACCTTGGGAGCGACAATCCTACCTGAGGGCGCGACACCTGACCGACTCGGCATTCTCTGATTACGCTCGACAGGCCTGCCTCTCTCGCCCGCTGACAGAAAGCGATCTCAAATCGCTCACCCATATTCGAGAGCAGCTATTGAAAGACACGGGCGAGACGATAGACATTAAGTATTCACCGGGCGGCTTGATTGATATCGAATTTTTCTCGCAAATCTATTTTTTAAACCATCAGATCTTGCCGTCGACTGCAAATAGCTCTCAGCTGCTACAGCAGATTAGCAGCCGCCCTTTGCCAGAGACGAAAGGCGTTTCTCGCCTTGCGTCGATTATGCGTGAACTGAGAGGGCTCGAACAATTTCTTCAACTCTTTGAAGAGCATGCCTCGTCTGCCTTTGACCCCAGATCCAATGGCGCCCTTCGTGTCGCCCAATTATTTAAACAAGAGCCAGAAGAACTCTTTGCCCACCTAAAGAATTTGCTCAGAGAGAGCGACGAAATACTAAAAAACATTGACCCGAGACGGGTGAGAAAATAGCCTTTGGCAATCGCTCAAAAGGAGTCTCTAGTGCCAGGTTTTAAACGGTATTTTCTTTTTGTTTTCATCTACTTTTTGGCATTTGCCGTATTCAAGTTTGGCGCCCACGCCGAGCCAGTGGCCCCGGCCACAACTCCACCCGCGGCGGCAGCCGCAACTGCAGCTCCGGTCGCAAAACCGCCCGTGCCCGCGGCTACCACTACTACAGCCACGACGGCCCCAAAAAAAGAAGTTGCTCCTGTAAAAAAAGTTGAAACTAAAAAAAAGAGGTTTACAAAAATGTTCGCACAATTTGACACAAGCATGGGTAAATTTAAGGTTTTGCTATTTCACACGCAGGTTCCAAATACTGTTGAAAATTTTGCCGGCCTTGCGGAGGGCACAAAAACCTGGACAGACCCAGACACACACGCCGAGAAGAAAGCGCCGTTTTACGACGGGCTAAAATTTCACCGTGTCATTAAAGGCTTTATGATTCAAGGCGGCTGCCCCATTGGCGACGGCACTGGTGGCCCGGGCTTTAAAATTGATGACGAATTTCACCCTAATTTGAAACACTCAAAAGCCGGAATTCTTTCGATGGCCAACGCTGGCCCAAATACAAATGGCAGTCAGTTTTTTATTACACTCGGCCCAACCCCACACTTAGACAAACATCATTCTGTTTTTGGTGAAGTTGTTGAGGGCATGGACGTTGTTGAGGCGATCGGTGCAGTTAAAACAAGTCGAATGTCGGACGCGCCAGTAACACCGGTGACCATTAAATCGGTTAAAATTATTCGCGAGTAACTGCCCCGTTAAAAGTGCGAAAGCACTTTGCTACGTGAAAAACTCAAGTCTTTTGTTGTAACCCGCAAGCGCCCACACAAAAAGTGGGCGAATTGTCGGTAGAAATACACCGCAATGCCAGGGTGCTTGATCATTATCTCGCTCAACTTGTCATAATCTAGAGCAACAATTTCGGAAGGCTCGATGATAACAGCTGAGGCCGAACGGTACTCGCCATCAAGAAATGACATTTCGCCAAAATGAGAGCCCGGCCCCAGTCTCGTTACCTCTACCTGCTCATTACTTTCTGAGGTTTGAGAAATTCTTACGCCCCCAGATTGAATGACAAAGAGGGCCTTGGCGCGTGTGCCTTGTGAAAACACCTCGTCGCCCACCAAATACGATTTATTTGTGGCCGCCTGGTTGATGATTTCGATTTCGGCATCGCTCAAATCTTTAAATAGATACAATTTCTTAAGCAAATTCTCATGACCCATAATAGACTCCAATATTAAAAGTAGATAAGTTGAGCAGGTCGGAGTCAATAAATGAAAGTTCTTGTTACTGGTGCCTCAGGTTTTGTCGGCCACGCGCTGACTCAAAAACTCATTAATCGCAACCCTGCGTCGGCAGTTCGTATTCTATTGCGCAAGCCCCCACCAGACGGGCAGTTTGACCCGACAAAGGTAGAGGTCTTTATTGGTGACGTCACCGACCCTAAAAGTTTGCAGCGAGCCACCGAAAACATAGAAATCGTTTACCACCTCGCCGGGGTCGTCGGCTATTCAATCAAAGATCGAAAAATCATGGAGCTCGTCAATGTCGGGGGCACCCGCCATACGATCGAAGCCTTTAAGAAATCAAAGTGCCGGCGGCTTATACACATGAGTTCGGTGGCTGCAGTTGGCGCAAGCCTTGATGGCCAAAAGCCTCTCGACGAAAACTCTGAATACAACCTGCACCCGCTCAATCTCGGGTATTTCGAAACTAAAAAGGCGGCCGAAAATCTTGTGCTCGCGGCCACGCGCAATGGTGAGATTGACGCCGTCGTGTTAAACCCCTCGAATATTTACGGCGCAGGCGATGCCCAAAAAGGCAGTCGCAGCACTCAGATTAAGGTCGCTGCCGGAAAGTTCCCTTACTACACCTCTGGCGGAGTCAGCGTTGTTCATGTTGATGATGTAACCGACGCGCTGATTTCAGCTGCCGAACGAGGTCGAAGCGGTGAGCGCTATATCCTTTCAGGTGACAATCTTCGTATCTACGACCTTTTTGCTCAAATCGCCGACTGTGCCGGCGTAGCGCCACCCCGCTGGCTTTTGCCAAATATTGTAATTCGCGCGCTCGCCGAAATCAGTGAGGCTCTCGAGCGCCGAGGCAAAAAAGGGCCCGTTAGCTCTGAAAGCGCAAGAGCTTCTATTCTTTATCATTGGTTTGATTGCTCAAAAGCACGACGAGATCTTAATTTCAATCCACGCCCCTCACACGATGCCATTCGTGATAGCGTGACCTGGATGAAATCTCACGGTGTCATATAATGCTCTACAGACTTACTTGGACGGCCACCCTCATTCTCGGCTCGACTATCGGCTTTGTTATTTGGATTATGCTCACCACCCCCAACGCGGCCGATATAAAAGGCTGCCTACAAACCTCGCTCTACCAAGTCTGGCTTTGCGAAGGCAATGAAAACCCCAATTATCGACGACTCGCTGAAATCAGCCCCTATCTTAAGAATTTGGTTTTAATTTCAGAAGACGCGAGCTTTTACGGTCACAACGGATTTGATTGGGCTGAATTGAAAAATAGCTTTGAACGAAATCTTGCCGCTGGTCGCGCTGCTCGTGGCGGCTCAACCATCACGCAGCAACTGGCGAAGAACGTTTTTTTGAATTCGGACAAAACATTGTTGCGAAAGGCGCGTGAAGCACTTCTTACTGTACAAATTGAAACCATTTTAACTAAAGATAAAATTTTCGAAAAATATTTAAATGTTATTGAATTCGCACCAAATATTTACGGCGCTGAGGCTGCCGCCCATTTCTATTTTAGAAAATCGGCCCAGTCGCTCAACTTGCTCGAGGCCGCCTACCTGACGCACCTAATACCGAACCCTAAAATCTACTATCGAACTTTTTTAAAATCTGAACTGACACCTTTTTCGAAGAGTCGCATAACTGACCTTTGCTACCGCCTAATGAAAACAAAACGAATTTCTGAAGATCAATACCAGGCGGCAAAAGCCTCTCTTAATTTCTTCCCCTGGTACAGCTTGCCCGCTGAGTTGCTTGCTCGCCTTGGTAGTGCCTCGACTCAAACCGACATCCACGACGCGATTGACGAAAGTACGCTTGCCCCAAGCGGAACAAATGACCGCCCACCTGAGAATTCAGCCGCCGACCCCGCTCTTGGCTCAGAGATTGACCAAGCTGTCGACCCAGGGGTAGAGCCGACAATCGACGCCACTCAGCTCGATCAACCCACAGACGGCGACGCTCAGACAGCCCCCGAGCCCACGCCCAGCCCGAGCCCCTCTTCACCTTTTGAGCCGTAATCAAATTTGAATATTAAAAAACCAGGCGCCGCACGAATCGGGCCGCCGCCAAATTGGTAAAGATCGCGCCGAGCGCAATCAGGTAAATTATGTTTATCAAAAACATAGAAGTCACTTCACCATGCAAGAACATTCTTACACTCATCATCACATGCGTGAGTGGCAAAATATTCGAGAAATATTTAAGATACTTCGGCAACTGACTGAGCGGAAAGTAAGTGCCGCAGAATAGCGACATCGGCATAATAAAGCCTGACTGTGAGTACGTAAACCACTCGTAAGACTTCGCGAGGCTCGCAAGCCAAACGCCGATCGAAGCAAAAACCCAGCACATAAGAAATAAAACACCCAAGGCCGGTATGATGCCCGCAAGCGGCAAAAGCCCCATCAGGGTTAGGACAATTGCGACTGAAAGAACGCTGATAAATGCCTTCGTTGTGACCCAAAGAATTTCGCCGATTAGCACCTCGTCAGGGCTTACCGGAGTTAATATAACTGTTTGATAGGTATTTTGACGCGTCAACTTCGTGTACGTGCCATACGTGCCCTCAAAAAAGGCCACAAACATACCTGACGTCGCCATCATCGAGGGCGCAATAAATTCTGCGTAGCTGAGCCCCTCGACTTGATTTACATACCGCCCAAGCCCGTAGCCGAGGGCAAAGAGATAGAGCAAAGGCTCAACGAAAATCCAAGTAATTGAAGTAAATATCGTTTGCCGAAAATAAAGAAAATTACGCTGCCAAATACAGTGCACTCCGCGGCCGATTTTTGGAAAATAAAAAAGATCAGCAATAAAGCCTTTAACGAATGAATTAGTCATTGAGTTCATACCCAGATATTTTTAGAAACACGTCATTCAGTGAAGCTTTTCGCATTGTTACATTTTGGCTTGAAACTTCGTTAATCGCGTCGCGCGTTGTTTGCTGGCCGCGAACAAACAGCTTCAATCGATTGCGCATAACTTGATAGGCGAAGCGATCTTTGATCTTTGAAACAAAGTATTCAACTTCTTTTGGGCCGATTTCAAACTCGACAACTTCGCGGCCAACATAGCTTTCAATCAATTCTTGTGGTCGCCCCTCGGCCACAGTTCGGCCTTTGTTAACAATAATCAGGCGATCACAGAGCTCTTCGGCTTCTTCCATATAATGCGTCGTTAAAAATAAAGTCGTGCCTTGCTTTTGCAAACTACGAAGCTCGTCCCATATCCAAATACGCGCCTGCGGGTCGAGCCCGGTGGTGGGCTCATCTAGAAATATCAACTTCGGTTTGCTTATCAATGCGCGAGCCAGGGTGAGGCGCCTTTTCATCCCGCCGCTCAAGGTGTCGATTGATTTTTCGGCGTAGTCTTCGAGCTGCATCATCGACAGCAGCTCCATTGCCCGATCTCGTGCGGCTTTCTCAGCAATGCCAAAGTAGTTGGCGTAAATTTGTAAATTTTCAAGGGCGGTAAAATCTGGGTCTAGACCGTTTTCTTGTGGCACAACACCAATCGAACTTTTGATTTTTTGAATATGGCTTTTGGCATTTAGGCCGAGCACAAAGAGCTCGCCAGAAGTGATCTGAGCACTGCCGTAAATCATTTTGAAGGTGGTCGTTTTGCCGGCGCCATTGGGGCCAAGTAGACCAAAGCACTCCCCGGCATGGACGGTAAAGCTGATGCCATCGACGGCACGCCGATCACCATAGTTTTTTACCAGGTTAGTGGCTTCAATCACTTTGGCTTTTTCAGCGCCTTGGTTTGTCGTCATTGTCTTAAATTATCAGCTGAGCTCGCTTGCGCTTCAAGCGCTAATGTTCGCTCTGTGACGAGGCTTAGGTCGAGATTGTGCAGCGAAAAAAATTCGCGCCTCAGGCATTTCTAGCCGTGCCCGCCCATTAAGAAAGCTTCGCTCGAAGTGTCGGCCTGATTGATTTCATTTAGGCGTTCGAAAAATTCACGAATTTTAGACAAGACTTCTTGATGTTCGGTGACCTGAAAAATTGTTTTTCTAAACTGGGCTGACCCCGGGTAGCCCGCCGAATACCAAACCGATAGCTTCTTTAATTGCAGCGAGATCATTCGCTCATCCCAAAAAGTTGCCAAATGGCTATGCAGTCGCTCAAACAAATAAACAAAGTTTTTGTGAGCCTGGGCGCGGCTTAATTCTCCGGCCGCAACCGCACTTAAATTAGAATTTGCCCCAGGGGCCCAAAGCGCGAGGGCCTCTGAAAATATCCAAGGGTTCTTGAGACAACCCCGCCCAATCATCGCGCCGTCACAGCCCGACTCTTTTAATCGTTCGCACGCGCGTTGCGGATTGGTGAGGTCACCATTGCCGATAATCGGTAACTTCGCTTTACTTTTTACTTCAGAAATATAGAGCCAATCGGCTTCTCCAGAATAGGCCTGGGCTCGCGTTCGACCATGAATTGAAACCCAAGTAATGCCCTCGTCGTAGGCAATTTGAGCGACCTCTGAAGTGTTACGCGTATTCGCATCCCAGCCCGTTCGAACTTTAATAGTCACCGGGATCTGAACCGCCGACTTTACTGTTCGCAAAATTTGGCGAAGATTATTTAAATCTTTTAGTACTGCCGAGCCCGCACCTTTTTTAACGACTTTTGGCACTGGGCAACCAAAATTGAGATCGACAAAGTCGGCCCCCATCTGCTCAACCTCTTTGGCCGCGGCATAAAGATCTTCAAGCTCTTCGCCAAAAAGCTGCACCCCAACTGGGTGCTGGTCAGGAGTAAATTTCATAATTCTGCGGGTTTTCTCGCTCGAATACTTTAGCCCTGTGGCTGACACCAACTCTGTCGTCATAATGCCAGCGCCCATTTCGCGCATAAATGAGCGAAAGGCACAATCGGTGATCGCAGCCATCGGCGCTAATATAAATGGGTTTTTCTTTAATTCTGAGAGTAAATTCACGCTGAACTGTATAGCACAACCCTTGCTGGGCCGCTATTGCCAGACTTTAAATTCGACTCGTCGGTTCTTATGGCGACCCTGGTAGTTGCCATTGTTGGCAACTGGCATGTCGGGGCCAAAACCGGCCGACTCTATCTTTTTGGGGTCTAACTTAAACTTTTCAATAAGATACTTTCTCACGTTGGCGGCACGTCGCTGGCTGAGATCGATATTGTGCTCACGCGAGCCAACCGAATCGGTGTGCCCCGAAATTTCGATTTTTTTAAAACCTTTTTTCATTAAATCCGCAAAAAATTCATTCAATTCGCCGACTGCATCCACATCCATAATGTCTTTATCGTTAGCAAAAAGAACCTCAACATCGAGCTGATAAACCCGAGAGTCTCCGCCGCCCGATACGCTCGCTGTTCTACAGACCGGGCCAAGAGCATAGTTAATGCCGGCATAAACCCGCCACTCTGGCCCGCCGAGAGAAGAATCAAGCTGCGTTGTCGCGCCGAAGTGGCCAGCCATATTGTGGGTAAAATCGTGTTTGGCGCCAAGCAACGCCTCAAGCGCATTCATGCTGCGATCTGTGCTCTGACTAACAGGCTCAGCCACACGACTGCCGTAGATTTCAAAAATAACTTTGGTGTCGAACTTTTCTACTAAATAGCTCGCAGCGGCTGAATAGATCCACTGATCTTTTAGCGGAGCAAACGGCACGTTTGGTATTTGATCTCCTGGATTGCGTTTGCGGTAACCAACATTAATTGCCGTCGCCCAGTTTTTTGCCAAAATCGTATCAGCCGCAATTTCAAAATTAAAGGTTGGGCCGGCGCCACTGCCACTGAAAGGGTTATTTTCAATTAAATTTTTGTTAATCGACAGAATGCCCGCGACCCCGCGGGTGTCATCCCCCCAGAATTTATATTTTGTGTTGGCTTTAACTTCCGTCAAACCCTTCTGCGAAAAAACCGAAGCGTTCGACGAATCTTGAACGGATTGGCTAAGCACTCCTGGCGCACTTACGCCAAAATCCCAACGATCTGTAAGACCCACACCTATACTCAAATCGTCAGACAAAATTCGGTCATGTTGCTTTTGCCCACTCTGTGTTGAGCCAACGCTATTAGTGTAAGTGAGACTGTCGGCCGAATAATTTAGAAAAAGGCCCATGTTGATAAAGCAGGGCTTGATAGTCTCTGACGCTTGAACCGTGACAAAATCTAGACCGTTTGTTGTGGGGTTAAAATTTTGGTAAGGCTCTACATCAATAACGGGGGCAGTCAGGACTTTTGTTATACTTAGTTAACCACAACTTTGTTTAACAGAAAGGATCTAGACATGCCCCTTCACGAACCTATCATCGGCTTGCCCGACTTCAAAATTATTTCAGCAAATGGCACTAATTTGATCCAGATCGAAGCCCATTACATCGGGCATAATAAGTGCCCGCATTGCGCATCATCAAATTTACGAAAGAAAGATAGTTTTATTAGGCAGTTGAGGCATCACTCTATTGGCATCAGCCGCAGCCTTCTTTTGGTTAAAACCCACAAATTCTATTGTCGTGCTTGCCGCCGATATTTTCGCCAACGATTGCCTGGTGTGCAGCCCTATCAGCGAGCGACCGAACCGTTCAAAGACCAGGTGGCGCTACGACATCATGGCGGCACAAGCCTTCATAAAGCAGCTCAAGACCTCGGTGTTGGTGCTGCGACGGTCGAGCGCTACTACAAGGGCTATCTCGACACAAACGCCAGTGAGCACAAAAGTGCGTCTTGCCCAAAGGTTTTGGGTATCGATGAAAAGCACTTCACAAAAAAGCTCGGTTACATGACGACATTTGCCGATCTCAAGCGCCACAAAGTTTACGACGTAACGCTGGGCCGATCTGAGCTGTCTTTGCGAGAATACGTCACAAAAATACCCAACAGGGACAATTGTAAGGTGGTGGTCATGGATATGTGCGAGCCATTTCGAAACGTAGCGAAAATGCATTTTCCAAAAGCACTGATCGTCGCTGATCGATTTCACGTCGTGAAGCTTATCAATCATCATTTTCTAAAAACCTGGGCCGAGCTTGATCATGTTGGGCGAAAGCATCGCGGGCTATTGTCGCTAATGCGCCGGCATGCATGGTCACCGATGAAAGAAAGTTCTCGCGAAAACCTGCGCCGGTACTTCGCAGAAAACCCGGCTATTGGTGCAATTTACGACTTCAAACAAGATCTGATGAAATTAATTTTATCGAGGGTGTATTCGAAGCACGACGCCAAACCATTAATCCGAGAATTTTTGAATAAAATTCGAGCCTTAAAAGAGTCGAAGTTTGGAAATTTAATTACTTTAGGAACCACGCTGGACGCGTGGAAAGAAGAGATCGTGAGAATGTGGAGATTTTCAAAAACAAATTCAATTACGGAGGGTTTACATAGAAGAATGGATGAGATATTAAATCGCGCTTACGGAATGCGGAATTTTAACAATTTTAGAATCAGAGTTAAGGCGTTCTGCGGATGACGAAAGTTTGGTTGCCCCCGCTTTTGGCGTAGAGCCTTTGGTAATCGGTGCCGCAAATATTCGCATACGCCGCTGAAATAGACAGGGCCTCAAGCGCGCCGACCATCACCGTTGAAATTAGAAGTGCGCGCGCGAACCTAACGTATGGGTTCATACCAACCTGTCAAAAAATAAGTGGTGGCCCGGGACGGAATTGAACCGCCGACACACGGATTTTCAGTCCGCTGCTCTACCAGCTGAGCTACCGGGCCGCTCTTTTTTGGAATGGACATTGGTACTTTTTGCTCGATTAGGTGTCAACCAGAGTGTCGCCCTGATCGTCAACTCAAGGCGTTATCTAGGTCCCGCAAAAGATCGGCCGTGGTCTCAATGCCGACGCTTAGACGCACAAGAGAGTCGTCGATCCCTAACTGGCGGCGTCGTTCAAGGGGTACGCTCGCGTGGGTCATGATCGCCGGGTGATCGGCTAGAGATTCGACTCCGCCAAGGCTTTCTGCCAAAGAGAAAATGCGCAGTCGTTCAACAAAGCGCCTCGAGCCCTCAAGGCCACCCTTCACAAAGATTGTGATCATACCGCCGAAGCCGCGCATTTGGCGGCGCGCAAGCTCGTGCTGGGGGTGCGAAGACAAGCCCGGGTAAACAACTTTATCGATTTTGGGATGTTTTTCTAAAAATTCAGCAACCGCTTTTGCGTTAATTTCATGTGCACGCATTCTGACCGGCAAGGTTTTGAGACTTCTCATCGAAAGAAAAGAATCAAACGGCGACGCAATGGCCCCCATCGAATTACTCAGAAACGCAATTCTTTCAGCCAAATCGGCCCGCGAGGTCACGACCGCGCCGCCGACTAGATCACTGTGCCCACCTATATATTTGGTGGTTGAGTGCATGACGAGATCAGCACCCAAACTTAACGGAGTCTGAAAGTACGGGCTCATAAAGGTATTGTCGACCGCAACAATGGCACCAAAAGTATGTGCGGCTTTCGAAACCGCTTCAATATCGCAAAGACGCAAAAGCGGATTCGTCGGGGTTTCAATCCATAAAAGTTTCGTGTTGGGGCGCTTGTTCTTCTCAACATTCTTTAAATCAGAAAAATCAGCATACGAAAATTCAACACCGAGTTGGGCGAAAACGCGATCGAACAACCTAACGGTGCCGCCATAGAGGTCATCGCTCGCCAAAACATGATCGCCGGCTTTAAGTAGATGCAGAATTGTGGTGGTGGCCGCACAACCCGAGGCAAAAGCAAACCCATGAAGGCCACCCTCTAGGCTTGCCAAACAGGCCTCGTAGGCCGCGCGAGTCGGGTTTTGAGTTCGACTGTATTCATAGCCTTTATGTACGCCCGGTGATTCTTGCACGTAGGTGCTAGTTAGATAAACCGGAGTCATTATCGCGCCCGTCGTCGGGTCAGGCACCTGCCCCGCGTGTATGGCTCGCGTATCAAATCCGAATTCTTTATCAGACCAATTGTTCTGGTTCTTCATCCGATGGCTCCTCAATAATGTGAATCCCTTTTAAAACATTGTTAAGGAGTTGCATAGGGTCGTCGCAGTAGGGTATTCGCAGCTGCGCCATTAATTGACGAACAATGCCGTCGTCGTATTTGTCTTTGGTGATTTCGTCGACCAGGTGATTCAGAGCCGAAATGCGCGCTTCTTTAGTCATCATGACACCCCTATTTATATAGTTATCACCAAATTCGCGATTTACCCAAATACAAAATAGGCCCCTGGCCCTCGACCCCCACCCCGATTACTTCATAAATACGCGATCATCGAGCGTGATGACTCCACCCTCCTGCGGCCACAATATTTCTTGCCCACTCGCACCTGAAGAACGCCACTTCAACACTACTTTTCTTTCACTCGGCAGCGACAAGTTGAGCGGCGCATACCCCATATTTTGGCCATCCACCTCGATCTCAACCCATTTTGCCGAGCGCGCAATGAGCCTGGCCGTAGAAAAATATTTTGCGGCCTTTGAATCTCTCTGTGAAATAAGCAAAGAAAGGGCAATTAAAACATAACTCGCAATTCGCAAGCACAGCGCCGCCAACGACAGACCCTTTCTTTCTTGGCTCAGCTGTGCAGTTTTGGCCCGAATTTGCCCTCGTATTTTGAACGCCTCATTTACCTTTTCGGCAAGAGACGCCTCCGCCCCCCGCGACCACGCGTCCGACCCCTCCTTTCTGTTTTTCTCGACGATTTCGCCCAATATTAAATCTAGGCTAAATAAATCGCTTTTGAGGTTTGGCAATTGGCCATTGATTACCTCCGGAGAAGCATACTTCGGAGTAATCATTTGCACTTTTTGGTCACCGGGGCGCGCATTCTTGCTTCCGGCTGTGACCCCAAAGTCGATCAGCTTCACATGGCCATCAATGCCGATCATAATATTTTGCGGGCTGAGATCACCGTGATAAAGGCCGGCGGTAGCTAAATCGACGAGCCCTTGCGCCACCTGCCCGCGAATATCCTCCAGATCTTTCGCACCAAGTGCGCATGAGCTTTGAAGTTCTCTTAAGTTTACACCGCGGACATATTCTAGAACTAAAGCCGGGCCCTGAGCCGTGATCTCCCAACCTAAAAGGCCCACGCAATAAAGCGACTTAATTTGGCTCAACCGCTCGAATTCATTTCTCCAAATCGAAACAAGTTTCTCGGACTTAAGAATTTTAATTGCAACATCAAGGCGAACGCCTAAGTCTTCCGAGTCTTTAAAAGCGCGGTAAACACAGCTATTTGCGCCTTCGCCGAGGCTTTCTACGATTCGATAATTATGAGCTACGACACTAAATGACGTCATCCACCACTTACTATTCAAGAACCTTGCCAAGTTTATAGCGGTTTACTTGAATCCGGATCTTTGCGGTTTTTATGCAATCTGCGGGAAGTTTATTTGGGTAATAGAGTGCTATCTCCTTAGTTGCCCGGGCGATTCGCACACATTCGCTAGAGAGCTCCGTTGAATTAACCGACGATGACTGAAGCTCAAAGCAAGCGTAAGGCAAGCGCTCAGCTTTAAGTTGAATCTCGCAAGCCCCCTGCTTCACCCGTAATGCCTCAATTGCCTGTAGCCGCTCGTTCAACTCTTCATTTGTTCGTGCGTTTTTTATGGTCGCAATTTCGATTTTGTTGAAATGATCTTGAGCCTGCCCCCACAAAGTATAGAAACTAAGCCCCACCGCCACCATTAGTCGCTTGCAAAAAATATTGGATTTCATGAATTTAGCCCCCGTGTAAGTTCAGACATGATCGGCCCCAAGACCAAAAGTAGAAATGCCGGAAATTGCATCAGCATTAGCGGCAACAATGCCCGAATAGGCAATTTCGCCACAAAATTATCGACCTCGGCCTCGCAAGCCGCACACAATTCAGCCTCTATTTCGGCAATTTGTTTAATTATTGGCTCACCTTTTAGGCCCGCGGCCACCACCTCAATTAGCGCGCGACGATAAAGGCTGGTCGAGCGCAACTCGCTTTGAGAAAGCGATCGCCCTTGTTCGTGGGCCACAATAAGTGCTGTTAAATCCAGTGCGAAATCACCAGAAATACTCTGAATGCCCTTCTTTGAAGCCACGAATACCGACGACCCGTTCTCTATTGCAAATCGTAAGGTTAGACAGAACTGCAATGATGGCGCTAACTCTTCCATTTAATTTTAGCCCCCTGGCGAAACGTTACAAAAACACCCGCTACAAATAGCATCAGAGAAAACAGTAGATTTTGCCCATGCTCGGCAAAGCCAAACCGTCGCACAACGAATATGAAAACCCCGACATAAATCAGAGTCAGGATCGCCGATTGCGCGCGTATTTGGTGAAGGGCCCGTTGCCTCTTTTTGATAAAGCTTTCTTGAACGCTCAGCTTATGTCGAAAGGTAGATAGCCGCTGCGAGATGAGGTGCGGCTCGCGGTCGCAATCTTTGAGTACGACCTGAAGTTCGAAAAGTACGGGGTCAACCTGGGCCATCGTCGCCTTCACAACGAGGTGTTCATGCAAAAGCCTCAACTTGAGGCCCGAATAACCGCCAAATTGCTCGGCCACTTTCAAAATGGCGGGCCGAAGCGCCATCCCCGTTCGCAAATTAAGAATAAGCGCGTTTAGAATGAATGGGATTTGTCTTTTCATCTCATTTTGCCGCTTCAACCGGGTTAAGGATGGCAAAGATGCGATCAAACACACAATAACAGCCCACACGAGAGTGAATAACGACAAAGATCGAGTTGATAATCGTATCAAAAGCATATTCGCGAGCAGAAAAGCAGCGACAATTTTTGTCAGTTGCCGCTCATTGAACAGAAAATTTCTCCGAATTTCATCCGATATCCGCCGAAGAATCAAAACACCGGACAATATCTCGAAAAAGATAAATGCTTTTTCCATTTTTTCTCCCAAAACATTGCTTGTGCAAAAGTCGTGCGAGAAAAAATTAAATTTGCTTAAATTTTTGTTGACGTTTTTACACGATGCAGGGCAAACTGTTTAAGTCAGAGTTCGCAGAAACCAATAACATTTTTTCTTTCATGAAAAAGTCATGATTGAGAAGGGAAACTAACATGGCTAAAAAAGCTACAAAAAAAGCAACTAAAAAAGCTACTAAAAAAACTACTACTCGCAAAAAAAAGTAGTTAGAGTTTCAAATTCATTGTGAATTTGAAATGAAGGGTCAGCTGAAAAGCTGGCTCTTTTTTTTTGATTTTTAGAGTTTTACGCTTACGATTTATAGCTCGAGGCGCCTAGCGCCCCCCGCAAAAGGTATCTTAGAAATAGAATATCGAGCCGACTCCGGCCGTTGGGCCGACTGCCAAATTGTTCATGTCCATCACCATCAATAACTCGCCGAAAAAGCCAAGGCCCTGATAGTCGCCGGTCAGATTAACGTACTGAAGTCCGATTGCCGGATAAAGAATGTTTTCAGCGAACTGGCCGCTGTGCTTAGCGCCCTCAGATAGAAATTTATTTACCACAAGACTTGGCGAAGTGTGGTCAACAGGCCCGCCGCCGTTTGAAAACCATCGCGAATATCCAAATGCAAAGTACGGCTGAAAGGCGTCGTTACCTAGAGTTTGCTTGACGTGAATATTGTACGAGTTGAAGCCGTGTGAGACCCCTCCGCCAAGAGAGATGGCGAAGTCTTCAAAAATATTGAGGTCAAGATTGACCCCAATGAGGCCCGTTGCGCCGGCAAAGGTCGTCGAAATGCCCATTTTCTTTTTACGCTTAAAGCTCGCGAGATCTTCATAAACATCTTTGGCTCGCGCTGAAGAAGAACTTGAATGCCCACCTGAAAAAATCGAACTGCTTTCAACTTTATCGCCCGAAAGACTATCTTGAGCACTTTCGTCGACCAAAACGGCTGCGAAAGTTGAGGGCATCAACAGATAAAACGCCGAAAGACCGATTGCTATTAGGCCTAGTGCTTTCTGCGACAATTGTACTGTCATTTGTTACCCCCGCTTAATCTTAGCCAAAACTAGAACATTTTGGCCTTAATACCCTCTTCTTGCAGAAATTTTCGAATTGTTGGCCCATCAAGATCTTTTAAGCGCCAAAGCAACTGGTTCAACAACTCTATACTCTTTTGTCCGTCTTCTCCGCGCATTTTTTGGGTGAAATACGCAAGGTCGGCAATAACCGTACTAAGATTCTTAACAATGGCAGCGGTCTCTTTATTTGAGGCTGTTTGATCAACTTGCTTCAGGAGTTTATTCAGATTTGTAACCAAATTATTGATCATGTTGATGGTATCGACGACCGACCCCTCGTTA
This sequence comes from uncultured Bdellovibrionales bacterium, assembly GCA_903833275.1. Taxonomy (GTDB): domain Bacteria; phylum Bdellovibrionota; class Bdellovibrionia; order Bdellovibrionales; family UBA1609; genus RBG-16-40-8. Next base: position 130,563 of record CAILEP010000006.1, on the reverse strand, counting down.
TTTTGCACCATCGTCATAATTTTACCAGCAAGACCATAGCTGTGAGATATCAATTGATCGATGCGGGGCGGGTCTTCACCTCGAACCGTTTGGCCGTTCTCAAGTTCACCTTTAGCCACCGTACCGGGGCTGATTTCAACAAATTTTTCGCCGATAACACCGGCCAAGTTAATGAAAAACTGGCTGTCTTGACGAACTGTCGGCCAGGCTTTTTTATCGACTGTGATACGCACAAGCAGCTTCACTTCTTCGCCGTTTGGCAATTTGAAGGTCGGGTCAAACTTAATCTCACGCACCTTACCGACTTTAATGCCCATTACACGAACTGGTGAGCCCACTTCGATTCCGCCGGCAAAGTTGTAGGCCACCCACAATTCGTTCGAGTTTGAGAATGGATTCAGCGCACCGAGATAGAACGCAAAAGCGCCGATCAAAAATATCGCGGCAACAAACATGACTCCGACTTTAACTTCTGGTTTCATCTGCAAGAACTCCCGTTAATAAAGATAAGAGAAAACCCACGATAATACAAAATCAATAATGATGATCGCGACCGAGGTTGCCACCACGCTATTTGTGGTGGCGAGACCCACGCCTTCAGCCCCCGATTTACAACGAAAACCAAAATAACAGCTAAATATTGGTATTACGGCCCCAAAACATGCGCCTTTAATCGTCGCAAAGAACATATCTTTGAAGTGCACAAAGGCTCGCATGGCCATAATAAAACTTCCAGGAGTATAGCCAAGCTTCACTTCGCTGACGAGCATGGCCACATAGAGGCAAACGCAGTTGGCTATGATGGTTAATAAGACGCCACCCAAAAGGCTCGCGACAAATCGTGGTACGACAAGAAACCGAACCGGGTTAATGCCGAGCATTTTTAAGGCGTCAATCTGTTCAGTGATCTGCATTGAGCCGACTTCAGCCGCAATCCCTGCCCCTACTCGTGAGGTCACTAGTAGCGCGGTCACCACCGCCCCAAGTTCTCTTATTATAAGGAGTGCCGCGAACCCCGGCACCAACGAATCGTTTTGAATAATAAGCTTCATGTGAAACGATGACTCAATAATAGTCACGACGGCCGCAAAACAAAGACAAAATATAACGACTGGCGCGCTTTCGGCCGCCATAAAGCTCAATTGTTTAAAGATATCTTTCACGCGATAGGGCGGTACGAAAGACTGGATGATCGCTTGAGCGAAAAGGCTCACGAACTCGCGTGTGGCACGGTAACTTTCTTCAATGGGTCGGCCAATTCGAGCCGCTTGCGCTTCAAAAATCAATCAATCTCCGATAAACAAAAACATAACGACATCGCCGATAAAGCTGGTAAACCAATCAGCAATCACAATACAAACCATCGTCGCCACCGCCGTGCTTACAACCGCGCGGCCGACGCCCTTCGCCCCGCCCGTCGTTGCATAACCTTTGTAAGTACAAATCGTTGCGAGCACCAAAGCGAAGACAAAACATTTAATCAGGCCGCTCGCGATCGAAACTAACGAGACTATAGTTGGGATGTGTCGAAGGTATTCGTCAGGGTTAATGCCCGAAAAAAGAACCCCCATTAGCAAGCCGCCAAAAATTGACATAAAGAGACCGATCGCTAGTAAGAAGAAACTTGAGATCACGATGCCGATAAAACGCGGCAGAATAATTTCAAGCAGCGGGTTGGCCCCAAGACAGCGGATGGCGTCGATTTGCTCAGTCACTCGCATCGTACCCAGTTCGGCTGAAGTAAACGCACCCACTTTGCCGCTCAACATGAAAGCAATAAGCAGGGGGCCCACTTCACGAATTGTACCGCTGGTGGCGAGACCGCCGAGGTAACCAAGAGCGCCGAATTGCTTCACCTGGAGGGTGAATTGAACCGTTAAAATAGCGCCGACAAAAAAACCGGCGAGGGCTGTCGTCGCAAAACTTTGCTGGGTGACCTTCACAATTTGCTCGGCTATCAAGTGGCCATTTATGGGGTTACGCACAGCCGTTCGCACGATATCTCTTAAAAAGAGAACGGTCAGACCAACCTCGCTGAAAATGGCCCCAATCATAGGCCCCCGCTTCGCGCTTCGGCAGCCTGATTCACCTCGGCCATAAAATCTTTCACCAAGGGGTGCTTCGATTTCATAATTTCAGCCGGAGTGCCAATATCGACAATCGCGCCTTGATCCAAAACGACAATCCTATCGGCAATTTCGATGGCGCATTGCATGTCATGACTAACCACAATCGAGGTCGTCTTAAGTCGTCGCGACAATTCTTTGATCAATTGATTGACGGCATTTGTCGTCACCGGGTCAAGGCCTGTTGTCGGCTCATCGAACAGAAGAATTCGCGGTTCGGTCGCTACAGTGCGCGCGAGGCTCACGCGTTTCTGCATCCCGTATGAAATTTGCGGAGGGGTTTTCTGCTCAACGCCACTTACATGCACCATCTCTAGACAGCGGCGCACCCGTTGAGTGATTTCTTTCTCATCGAGCTTGAAAAGCTTGCGCAAACCGAAAGCGACATTTTCAAAAACGGTGAGAGAATCAAAAAGTGCGGGATGTTGAAACACCATGCCGCATTTGCGGCGAATTCGCAGAAACTCATCCTCGCTAAATTTGGTTACATCCTCGCCATCCACCCAAATTTCGCCGCTAGTCGATTCAAGCAACCCCACGAGAAGTTTCAGCGTTACCGACTTTCCGGTGCCTGAAGTACCAAGTAAAAAAAGAATCTCACCTTCATTGACCGTCAAATTGAGGCCCTTAATGACTTCGCGGGTGCCAAAACTTTTGCGTAAATTCTTAAACTCAATCATGCCGGGCGCCTGAGTCGTGATTTTGGTCGGCCGATTCGAGCATAGCGGTAAGGGGCCCCTTGAGATCGCCGCGAATAAATTGGTGAACCCGTGGGTCTTTGTGCTGTTTGGTCTCTTCTGGAGTACCTGTAACGATCAATTCTCCGTCCACCACCATCGCAAGCTTATGGCCAAGCTGATAGGCACGATTCATATCATTGGTGACCGCCACCACCGTTGTGCCCTGCTCACGCGCTAGACTGATAATGAGTTCCATAATTTTGCGGCTCGTAATCGGGTCAAGCCCTGCCGTGGGGTCATCATAAAAAATAATTTGAGGGTCGAGCGCCAGGGCCCTCGCGATGCCAAGACGCTTTTGCATGCCGCCACTAATTTCATCGGGGTAGCGATCGCGGGCTTCAGCTAGACCAACGGCCGTAAGAAAACGCGAAATCCTTTTTTCAATTTCAATATTAGATAGCGTCGTCGTCTCGTTGAGCGGGAAGCCGATGTTCTCAGCCGACGTCAGCGAATCGAAAAGCGCGTTCTTTTGAAAAAGCATGCCCATTTTTCGCCGCAGCACATCGCGTTCGATCTCGGTCAAACTGAAAAAGTTGTGCCCCTCGACAATCAGCTCGCCGCGCGTTGGCGCCAAAAGCCCTGCGAGCAATTTAAGCAAACAAGATTTACCGTGACCGCTCGGCCCCATAAGAACAAGAACGTCGCCTTGATTGATAACTAGACTGACGTCGCTAAGAATTTTGTTCTCGCCGAATGATAGTGAAACAGATTTAAGTTCAAGCACAGGTGACGCCACGCCGTAATTCCTTATTAAAACATCTTGGCAAAGATTCGAGACCTCCGCAAACCTTTGTTGCCATCAAAACTAGTGCCCACTAAAATAAAACTCTCTCGTCAAATTCATTTCGCAACCGTTTTAAACAGAAAGGTCAGCATCATGGGTCACAAAAGAAAAAAAATAAGCGTAATCGGGGCAGGCTTCGTTGGTTCAACATGCGCACATTGGGCCGCATCGAAAGCATTGGGTGACGTGGTCCTTCTTGACGTTAACGACGGCGTTGCAAAGGGCAAGGCTCTCGACCTTTATGAAGCATCACCGGTCGAAAATTTTGATTCTCGCGTTATCGGCACAAACGACTACAAAGACACGGCTGACTCAGATGTTGTTATTATCACGGCCGGCATCCCGCGCAAACCCGGCATGAGTCGCGACGATCTTCTTGCGACTAACGCCAAGATTATGAAAGACGTTTGCAACGGCTTAAAGCAGCATGCTCCAAATGCTGTGGTGATTGTCGTCAGCAATCCGCTTGATGCAATGGCCTATGTGGCGAAGCAGGTTTTGGGCTTTCCGCGTGAACGCGTAATTGGGATGGCCGGCGTTCTCGACACAGCCAGATTCAAAGCATTTATTTCTGAAGCGACTAACGTTAGTGTGAAAGACATCAATGCTTTTGTTCTCGGTGGCCACGGCGACACCATGGTGCCAATGCCGCGCCATTGTTCTGTTGGCGGTGTGCCGCTGACTGAAATGCTTGATCAAGACACAATTGATAAAATTGTGACTCGCACCCGAAATGGCGGCGCCGAAATCGTTGGCTTGCTAAAAACCGGCTCGGCGTTTTACGCCCCTGCCGCTAGCGCCGTGCAAATGGCCGAAGCGATCTTACAAGATCAGCAAAGAATTTTGCCCTGCGCGGCCTTTTTGCAAGGTGAATATGGAGTAAAAGATCTTTTTCTAGGCGTTCTCTGCCGACTTGGCGGTAATGGCATGGAGAAAGTTATCGAGGTGAAACTAAATGACGTCGAACGCAAGGGCCTCGACAACTCGGTGGCCGCCGTTCAAGAACTTGTCGGCGCACTTAAGAAGATTGAATTTTAATTTAACTGCAGCCCACGCTGCAGGGGCGAGAAGGAGCATCTGTGAATATTCATGAGTATCAGGCCAAAGAAGTGCTACGCAAGTTTGGCGTGCCGACCCTCAAAGGTCAGGTTGCCACAACTCCAGAAGAAGCGGTTAAAGCCGCAGAAAAATTGGGTGGAGCCGTTTGGGTTGTTAAAGCCCAAATTCATGCCGGCGGTCGCGGCAAAGGCGGCGGGGTAAAGCTTGCCAAATCTATTGATGAAGTTCGCGCTCATGCAAAGGCCATTATCGGAATGACCTTGGTGACCCATCAAACTGGCCCTGAAGGCAAAAAAGTTTTGCACGTTCTGATCGAACAAGGCTGCAATATCCAGAAAGAATATTACGTCGCCGCTCTCGTCGACCGAGAATATGGCCGTGTCACGATGATGGCGAGCTCTGAGGGCGGCATGGATATCGAAGAAGTCGCTAATAAAACCCCTGAGAAAATCCATCGCGTGGTCATTGACCCGGCGGCCGGCATGCAGCCCTTTCAGGCTCGACAGCTGGCCTTTAAAATTGGCGTGCCCGCGACCTCAATCAATAAAGCCGTTAAAGCTATGCTTTCGCTCTATCAATCGTTTGTGGCCTCAGATTGCAGCATCGCCGAGATCAACCCGCTTGTGCTTACAAAAGAGGGCGATATTTTGGCCCTTGATGCGAAAATGAACTTCGACGACAACGCGCTTTTTCGCCACCCCGACATCAATGAATACCGCGACCTTACAGAAGAAAACCCAATTGAAACCGAAGCGAAATCGCACGAACTTTCATACATCAAGCTTGATGGCCACATCGGCTGCATGGTGAATGGCGCCGGGCTCGCCATGGCGACAATGGATATCATTAAACTGCACGGCGAAACCCCGGCGAACTTTCTTGACGTCGGCGGCGGCGCAGACAAAGCGCGCGTAACGGCCGCCTTCAAAATTATTCTCAAAGACCCGAATGTAAAGGGCATCTTGGTTAATATCTTTGGCGGGATTATGAAGTGTGACGTCATCGCCGAAGGTATTATCGCCGCTTCGAAAGAACTCGGCCTGAAGCACCCACTTGTGGTGCGCCTACAAGGCACGAATGTCGACATGGGTAAAAAACTATTGAAAGAAAGCGGGCTCAACATTACCCCGGCCGATGACTTAGATGATGCAGCTGAAAAAATCGTAAAAGCCGTTCGCAGCAGAAAGTGAGAGATAAATAAAATGGCAATTCTAGTTGATAAAAACACCAAAGTTCTCTGTCAGGGTTTTACTGGCCAAAACGGTACTTTTCACTCTGAACAAGCCGTGAAATATGGCACTAAGATGGTCGGCGGCGTAACCCCCGGCAAAGGTGGCACCAAGCACCTCGACCTACCCGTCTTCAACACCGTCGAAGAGTGTGTTCGCGCCACGGGCGCCAATGCTTCGGTCATTTATGTTCCACCCCCGTTCGCGGCCGACGCGATTATGGAAGCTGTTGATGCTGGCGTTGAACTGATCGTTTGCATCACCGAGGGCATACCGGTGCTCGACATGGTTCAGGTAAAGAGATTTATGCAAGGTACAAAGTCGCGCCTTATCGGCCCGAATTGCCCCGGAGTCATAACCCCCGGCGAATGTAAAATCGGGATTATGCCCGGCCACATTCACAAACCCGGTCGTATCGGCGTTGTGTCTCGCTCAGGCACGCTCACTTACGAAGCCGTTTGGCAACTTACAAACCTTGGCCTCGGCCAATCTTCGTGCGTCGGTATCGGTGGCGACCCCGTTAACGGCACAAACTTTATCGATGTTCTTGAGCTCTTTAATCGCGACAAGAACACCGACGCGGTGATCATGATTGGCGAAATCGGTGGCACCGCTGAAGAGGCAGCTGCGGATTACATCAAGCGCGAGTTTAAAAAACCTGTTGCCGCTTTTATCGCCGGCACAACAGCGCCGCCCGGCAAACGGATGGGCCACGCCGGAGCAATTATCAGTGGTGGTAAGGGCACGGCGGCCGCGAAATTCGAAGCTCTCGCTTCAGCCGGATGCAAGATCGCAAAAAGCCCAGCCACGCTAGGCACCACGTTAAAAGAAGCTCTCGGTTAATAACCGGCCGTCGGTGGGCCCCACAGCGCCGGTGGCGCTGTCCCACTCGACTTCTGGTGGACGACGCGTTATTTTTCTAATGTGGTTTATGCCCCAAAAACGAGGGCGAAGGCACGAGAAACCGTGCCTTCAAAAACTCAAATCCCGCTTTTATTTAGTTCGAACCCAAGGGGTGATTGCCTACCGCTTGGTCCATGAGCATGTTGCCGAGCATCGCGATGCCAGAAAGCTCTGCCATTGCCGCAGGATCTTGCTTCAAGAGAGCTTCAACATACTCTTTCAAACCAACTTCATCCGAGCGAAAGCTTGTGTAGTTCTTATTCATTAGCACTTTGCCTTTTACCGAGAACCCGCGATCTAGATCAAGATCGACATCCATTTTTGCCGCAAGCAACAAAACAGCTTCGGGCTTTATGTTCGCGGGCAATTTGGTAAGGTCCAATTTTACATCCAACTGCAATGCCAAATCGCGATAGTTGCCGGCTTTGTCTTTCGTTGAGTGCTTCACTTTTACGACAACTGTTGCCGCATCACCGTAGGTTTTTAAAATTTCGTTTGCCGATTCATGTACTGATTTCTCAGTCTCAACAAACAGACGTCGAACTTCATCTTCGCTGACGCCAAGATTGTTAAGAATCTTCGTCATGTTACCATGTCGAGCATCGAGCTCTGCAGAAAAACTAAGAACCGGAATAGCATCGGCGCGCACTGGGTAGCTATAGCTTACGTCGCCCTTTAGAGCGCCGGCTGCACTTTGACCGACTTTCTTTACGACAATCTTGCCCTGCAAAGCGACAGCTCGCTCTGCATTGACTTCAGCTTTACTAACAACCAAAGACACCTTGCTGCCCTTGTAATTGTATTGTGCCACAAGCTTCGCAATGGCTGCGTTAAGCTCAGAAACCTTCGACAAACCCGCCATGCCGGCCGTGCCAAGCAAGAGAGCTGCCACGATTGCGATTTTCTTCGACTTCATCATTTGTTTTACGTTTGAAAGCTGCATTCGCAGACTCCTTAAAAAAAGTGTTATGAATACGTCCATAAATCGCGATTTTTGAAGCCGCCGTCAACGCCCCCAACTCGCTATGTATTTATTATAAAGCCCTCAAATTCAAAATCGTGACCTCGGCCTTGTCATTTGCTATACCCCTTGAACTAACAAAACTTACTTTAATTGCAGGAGTCACTATGGCCACCGAAACCACATTTAGCATTATTAAGCCCAACGCCGTTAAAAAGAACGTTATCGGCGGCATCATTCACAAATTTGAAGAGAACGGCTTAAAAGTATCAGCTGCAAAGTTGGTTGTGTTGAGCAAAACCCTCTGTGAAGAATTCTACGCCGAACATAAAGCTCGTCCATTTTTTGGCGAACTTGTAACGTTTATGACATCAGGCCCCGTCTTATTGATGGCCCTCACTGGTGAGAACGCCGTAACTCGCAACCGTGAAATTATGGGCGCAACGGACCCCAAAAAAGCGGCCCCAGGCACAATTCGCGCTCTTTTCGGAGACAATGTTGGCGAAAACTCGGTACACGGCAGCGATAGCGCCGCCAGTGCTGCTCGCGAACTTGCCCTCTTCTTTAAAAAAGAAGAGTTCGTAAACCGCTAAGCCTCATTCGCAAATGAAAGTCGGCGATCGAATTGAAATTCAAATTGACCGACTTTCTTATGACGGTGGCCGCGGAGTCGGCCGCCTCAATGACTTTGTTTTTTTCGTCGCAGGCACCAGCCCAGACGAACTTGTCGAAGCCGATATCGTTGAGCTTAAAAAAAATTTCGGGGTCGCTAAATTACGGCGACTGGTAAGGGCCGGCCCCAGTCGGCGAAAAGCCCCTTGCCCAGTTTACGACAGTTGCGGCGGCTGCGTTTGGCAGCATATTTCTTACCCAGAGCAGATCACACAGAAGCAGAATCAGCTCGCATTTGCGCTTAAAAAAGTCTTGCCGCCCGAGATGGCAAACCCCAAAATAATTTCGTCGCCCAATGAATTTCGCTACAGAAATCGCGTGCAGCTACACGTTTCAGGTGAAAAGATTGGCTTTTTCGCTGCCGGCACCAATGATCTAGTTGAAATCAACGATTGCCTTATCGCCGATGAGCGCCTTTTTAAGGGCCTCAACTGGCGCGCTCCCGAATTTAAGAGTGGCCGAAAAGTGGAGATCGCTCTCGACAACGCGGGCCGACGGGTTCTTCGAAATTTGAGCGAAGAAGAAAGCGTTTTCAGCCAGGTGAATACTGAACAAAATGAAATTTTAAAGAGAACCGTTGTCGATTGGGCTCGCTCAACCACCCCGCCGAAGTCGATTTACGATCTCTACTGCGGCGACGGCAATTTGTCTTTTGCACTATTGGCGGAGTTACCGGTCGAGCGTTTCACCGGGGTCGAGTTTTCTTCAGCCGCCGTTGCCCGGGCCAAGGCAAAAAACCAATATGGCCTCGGCGTGCAGTTTCGCGCCCAGGATGTTCAAGCCTTTCTAGCAAAGACGAGAATCTTGGACCCAGAAACTCTCATCGTTGCCGACCCCCCTCGCGCGGGACTTGGCAGTCAGGTTTGCGCTGACCTTTTGCGTTTGCGGCCCGATCACATTATCTACGTTTCTTGCAATCTTTCGACCCTAGCTCGAGACCTCACGGCGCTGACGGCCGATTACAAGGTCGCCGCGTTGGTTGGGCTCGATATGTTTCCGCAAACCGAGTACATCGAAGCCGTTGTCTCGTTGGTGCCTCGCGCAAGCCGCTAATTTTTTGCGCCGCCTCTGAATCTTTGCTATCGTCTCGACATGCTCTTTAACCAATTATTTAGATCTAGCTCTACCCCCAATATCGACCTAGCCGTGAAGTCTTCGGCCTTTGCACTTATCGCCACCCTTTTCAGCCTGACCCTCGTTGATTGCTCGAGCACTCCAAAACCTCGCGACCAAGAGAAAGCCCAACTTTATCTACAATTAGGCACATCGCATTTACAGCAAGGCAACTACCCATCGGCACTTAGAGCGCTTCTTGATTCAGAGCGACTCGACCCGACAAACCCGATAACGCAAAACAATCTCGGCATCGCTTATCTTGTGCGCGAAAAATATGACGTCGCCGAAAACCATTTTAAGCGCTCTCTCGAATTAAAGCCTGACTACACCGATGCCCGAAATAACTTAGGCCGCCTTTACCTCGACGTTGGGATGTTCCCCCGCGCGGTGAAAGAACTTGAGGTTGCGGCCAAAGACCTGACCTATGATCAGCCCGAAAAATCTTGGTCGAATTTAGGCCAAGCCTATTTCTTTTCGACCCAATATCCGCGCGCAAAAGTGGCCTTTCTGAATAGTCTCAAGTCGCGCCCCGGCAGCTGCTATACGATGAACTACTATGGCCGCACCCTCTTTGAACTAAAAGAATTTAAAACGGCGGCAGAGAGTCTCGACCAAGCCATTCGTCTCTGCGAAAAGTCCAAATTCGAAGAGCCCCACTTCTATAGTGCCATGAGTTTTTATAAACTAGGGAGTGTCGAGCTTGCGCGCACTCGCTTTGAAGAAGTGCTGCAGCTTTACCCGCATGGGTCCTACGCTACGAAGGCAAAAGAAATGCTGGAGCTAATGAAATGAGCGAGACGATCGATAATTCAACTGGCCTTACTTTGCGCACGACTCGCGAAAAACTTGGGCTTTCAATAAATGATGTCGCCCTCGCCACTAAAATTAATCCGCGAATTTTAAAAGCCATAGAAGATGGTCAGCGCGAGCTCTTGCCGGCAAAGTCTTTCGCACGCGGTTTCGTTCGTACGTACGCCCAATATTTGAAAATTGACCCCAAGCCGTTACTAGAATCTTTTGACGGCGTCGTCGACAACACAAAAACCACCGTTGGCAGCGGCGCGACTTTTGAAAAAGACAGCCCGCCCGATTCGACATCCAGCCAGAAAACAGAAACAGGGGTCGCCACACCACCCGTGGCAAAAACCTTGGCCTCAGCCAGCGCACAAAAAAAAGCGGCGTCACCGTTTAGCGAGGCCCGCTCGCCTTCGCGAGCCCTTTTGATCGGCGCCATGCTTGTTATGGTTATTTTGATTATTGGTATTAAAAAAGTTGTGGATAAATACGCGCATGAGCGCGTTGTTGATACACCTATTGCCAATGTGGCCCCGATTGTAAACCCAACTGATTCGGCTGCGACGACCGGGCCCGTGCCTACTCCAGGCGATACTTCTTCACTCATTTTGACCGGAGTGGCCCCTGCGAGCGCACTGCCGACCCCCGCTGTTACGGGCGCGGCTGCTATCGCTGATGAAACTGAAACCGATGGCCCTGAAGAAAATCCGGCCCCGGTGACCGCAATCGTGGCTGATGTACCACCAATTAAAGTCGAACCCAAGGCACCCGTTGCACCTGAGGCGAAACCCCAGCCAAAGCCCGAGTTGAAAGCGCTACCAAAGCCCGAGTTGAAGGCGCTGCCGAAGCCCGAAATAAAGCCTGAAGTGAAAGCAGCGCCCCCTTCAGCCGTGGCAAAGGCGCCGGCACCATCAAAAACTGAAAGCGCTCAAAAACCTGACATTGCAAAACCTCTTGATGCCGGTAAACCGCAAGAAGTTATTATCGAAGCGCTCGATTCTGTCGAGGTCACAGTGCAGGTGGATGGCGAGCCCGCGAAAATATTGAAGCTAACCCCCGAGAGCATTCACACGATAAAAGCGAAATCGCAAATCGAGTTGCAAATTGCCGATGGTGGAATGGTCAATTTAATACACAATGGTCACGAAAAGGGTGTGCCGGGCGTTCTCGGCAAACCAGTTAAAATAAAATTTCCGTAAATAAAAAATGTGATTCGTGCGCAAACTGGTTTTTAGTTTTTTACTGCTCATTTTTTTACATGTGTCTTATGGCATTGTCATAAGCCAGTGGGCGCCTACCGTTTGGCCGCCACTTCTCACACAACAAACCCGGCATTTTTATGATTACGCTGGCGTTATCGACGTGCAGACTGAAAAAAGCACCGGCAGCGGTGATCTTTCGACCGTAGCTGTTGCCGCCGAGGCCGTCGGCCTTAAATTTCTGATTTTAACCGACCTCAATGATTTCGCGCCCGATCTTGCAACGGATCGCTCGCATGGTCAGCTTTTGATATTTCACGGGGGAAAATACAACTACCTTGATGCACAGCTTTTGAATTTTGACTTGCGCTCTAGCGATCATCTCGAGGGCCCTGGGCGCTCGCAGGTTATTTTTTCAGATCTTCTCAGCACCGCCTCAACCAATCACGACCGAGACGCTGGCTTGATTTTTCTCGCTCATCCATTTAAACCCGGCTATCGCTGGGATGGCGACTACCCCCCGGGGCTCGACGGCATTGAACTTTATAATCTCAAAGGCATTTGGCAAGAGACCTGGCTTAAATCAAAACTGTCTTTTCTGTGGAGCTTAATTGTTTACCCATTTAATTCAAACTTGGCTTTCGTGCGACTCTTCGCCAATGCCGGCTCTCGCGAAATTGTATTATGGGATCGATTGAACACCCGTCAATCCACTTGGGCTATAGCCGGAGCCGACGCTGAGGCTCGAATACGACTTTGGGGCGAACAGTTTTTGAAAATCCCATCGTATGAAACTTTGTTTTCTATTGTGCGCAATCACGTACTTATACGGTCCGAACTCACCGGCCAGCCAACAGAAGATCGCAAGAAAATTTCTGAAGCTCTTCGCCATGGTCAATTTTATCTCAGCTTTGATTTACTTCAAGACCCTCGCGGGTTCGAAGCGTTCGCCTCTTCGAGCGGGGCCGCTCGCCCCACTTCGCCGAATAGCCCAAAAAACGGCGGCACAACCATTTGGCCATTGGGCTCAGATGTCGAGCTCAGGCCTGACCTCAGTTTTGAAGTGAATCTGCCGACCAGGCCTGAAATAATTTTTGAAACTGAAATTTATAAAGACGGCGAGCGCGTTTTAACTTCGACCTCACCCACAACCCAATTTGCAATCCACGCACCAGGAGTGTATCGCGCCGTTGTTCGGCTGAAAGTGCCACTGCCGCTGCCCGACGGAGCAAAGTGGATGAACTGGATTCTTACAAACCCCATTCGTGTTCGCGAGAAAATTTAAATTAGCCCGACGCTTTAATCGGTATAGTCCGGCACGCGGACAATCATTTGATCAACGGGGTCAAGTTGACAGGCCAAGCGCTCTTCTGTGCTAAAACCGCGATCAAGAGCCATGGCGGCCTCGACGTCACTACGCTCCGCAAGTGGCCCAGCCTTGCTGGTGACGAATACGTGACAAGTTCCGCAGCTACCAGATCCGCCACAAGAATGCTCTAAATTTATTTTGTTTTTCAATGCCAATTCAAGCAGCGACGGCTCACCGCGAATTTCGATTTCTCTGTTTGAGGGTAAAAATAATACCTTTGCCATTTTTCGATTGAATTTAAGCTTAATTCTGACTTAAGTAAAAATCTACAAGCAAGATAGAGCGAAAAGGGTGGGGATATGACATTTATTAGCTTTGACTTAGAAACGACGGGGTTTATTGCCGGGGTCGACCGTATCGTCGAAATTGGCGCTATTCGATACATCGATGGCGAGGTTGAAGCTGTATTCGCAACACTTGTTGACCCACTAATGCCGATCCCTGAAGGCGCGTCGCGCGTTAATGGCATCTCAAATGACATGGTTCGCGGCAAACCCACTATCGATCGCCTGCTACCAGCTTTTGCCGAATTCTGTGGTGATTCTATTTTGGTGGCCCACAATGCCAATTTTGATTATCAGTTTCTAAATGCCGATATCGTTAAAAACGAAGCGCCGGCCCCACGCGGGGTCGTACTTGATACCTGTAACATCGCACGAAAAATTATACCGGGCTTAGCTAATTACAAACTGGGCACGCTGGTGGCTCACTTAGAAATACCGGCCACCGGTTTTCACCGTGCTGAAGAAGATGCTCAATACTGCGGTCAACTATTTTTAAAACTTATAGAGAAAATGTCGGGTGGCCTGCACATGCCGCCACTTGAAAATTTGATTACTCTTACGGGCAAAACCGAATTGCGCTTTCCGCAAATCACGCCCAACCCGAAACAACTCGGGCTTTTTGATCTGTAATCCTCTTTTAAGCGATGGGCATTCGACGGCCGCGGCCGAACGAATGCTCGCGAACTTTGAGAATCGGCGGCGCTTGCCAGCGCTTGAATTCGCTTTTATCTAAAGCCTCTAAGAGCCACTTATCCGTTGGGGTGCGGGCCGCACCTCTCTTCTCAATCAAACGCACAACGCTTTCATCCAAATCGTCGTAAGGCGGCAAGGTATCTTGATCTTTTTGATTAGGCCGCAGCTCGGCCGTCGGCGCTCGAGTAATAATTTTTCTTGGTATCAATTCACGCTCAGAATTATAAAGCTCGGCGAGCGCATAGACGTCCCCTTTAAGCAAATCGCCTATAGGAGAAAGGCCGCCACAAAGATCGCCGTAAAGCGTGCCGTAACCTGCGGCGAGCTCGTCCTTATTCGTTGTGTTCAGAAGCACACTGCCCGAGCGATTGCTGGCCGCCATTAGAATGACTCCGCGAAGGCGAGCTTGAAGATTTTCGTGCATGACACCGAAAGCCGTTGCACCGAGCTCCGCCTCGATCAGCGCCGCCAGTTTTTCGTAAACCGCCGTGAATTCAATTTTGTGAAGCTCGACATCAAGATTTTTGGCCAAGTCCCGAGCCAAATCGAGGCTGAGCTTGGTGCTATGAGGCCCCGGCAACGCGAACAAATCAACGTTCTGTGGCCCAAGAGCATCGACCGCAAGGCAAGCGACCACCGCCGAGTCAATGCCGCCACTGAGCCCAAGATGCACTTTGCTTAACCCAACTTTGTGTACGAAATCGCGAATGCCAAGAACAAGAGCCTGTCGCACTGACTCGATAGATTTGACCTCGGTCACGTGCCCACTGCCCTTATCAAGAGCGAAATCAACCACACTTAAGTCTTCTTCAAAATGCATTGAGTGAACCAATTTCTGCCCGCGCGCATTCAGTGCGAAACTACCGCCGTCGAAGATAAGTTCGTCTTGGGCCCCAACCATATTGACATACACAATCGGGGCTGCGAGATGGCGCGCCGTTGCTGTTGTGACCTCAAGTCGCTGTTTAAATTTGCCGCCAAAAAACGGAGAAGCACTTAGATTCACAACTAAATCAACCGAACCTCGCTTAAAATCTCTAATCGGGTTGCTTTCGTAAAATGACTTTTGGCTCTGGGCTTTTTGCGTCGACTTTTTCGTCGTTGACGGCCAGGCCCAAATGTCTTCGCAAATTGTCACAAGAATTTTTTGACCTTTAAATTTTACGACATTATTGGCCATGTCACCCGGCTCAATATGTCGAGCGTCGTCAAAAACATCGTAGGTTGGCAAAAGTTCTTTGTTGAAATATTTAGGCTTTTTGCCACGCTCAAGTGCGACGGCCGAATTAAAATAGGGCTTACCTTTAGCCGATGGGTTTTTAGTGAAGGCACCGACCAAAACAAGAACCCCGGCCGGGATTTGCTTGTGCAAAAGCTCGAGCTCACGCAACTGCTGATCAACTATTTCGGCGCGCTCGAGTAAGTCCATAGGGTGGTAGCCAAATAACGAGGCTTCCGGAAAGACCACTACGTCGACGCGGCGATCGACCGCGCGCTCGACATATTCAAGAATTTTTTGGCGATTTTTTTGAAATTGCCCTAGATGCGAATTAATTTGTGCAAGCGCAACTCTCATATCGACTGCAAACTAGATCACGCCGGCTTCATCCACATTTTTAGTGAAATTAGCGGGCACTCTCTTCGCCCTTTCTGATAGTGGTATGCGCCCAGAATAACCGCTTTTGTATTCGTGCCAAAAGCCAATTTGTGTTTCTGGGTACTTCCAGCAGTAATACCCATCACCCGCGTCGATGTCCACAAGCCATAGGCCCTTAGGCACTCCGCGAAGTTTGCGCATTTGAGAATTCCACTCTTCAATTAGGCGGGTGATTTCACCCTCAAGTTTTGAAGTTTGCTCTTTGTCTTTTATATCGCAGCCTTCAAGGCGCGTGATGAGATCATTAACTCGTTTGCTGTATTTACTTGTAACTCTAATAAGCACGCCAACAAGATCGTTGGCCTCTTCTAAAGTCAGCGGGCCTGTGCGTGTGAAATCAAAGATTTCTCCGCCCAGAATGTTCCCGGCTGGTTTCTCCCCCACTAGCATTAGTCCCCTCCTCAATGCTGTTTCTGTCCCCGGCGACGAAGAAAACAGTTTTCGGATGAAGTTTCAAGAATAATGCGCACATTGAAAAAATGGGTCTGATGCTGCGCGTACATATAGTTGGTAAAACGCTACGCTTGAAGGCCCTTCTGGAGTGTGGATATCTTTAGCCAAAGCCTGAAGGGGCGGCGCTTTTTGGGCCCAGGCAATAACCTCGCTGGTAGATTAATCCAGCGACTTTGAGACCTGCATCGCCTGACCACCGATGAAAAAAAGAATCGCTATGATTATGGCGGCAATAATTATGTAGCGTAAAAAATTACCAAAGGTGAATTCTTCGATTTCCGGCGCTTTGCCAGAAGCGATCTTGCGCTCGATACGCATGAGCTCTGCGCGCCTCTGTTGGGCGGCCCCCTGCACTGTCGCCGCAACCTTAATCTTTGTCTTATCTTTTTTATCGTCGTCGTCGCTGCCTCGACGACCTCTCGCAATTTGCTCAGATTGCCTGAGCGGTATACGTATGACTCGACCCTGTTGATAACCTGATAAATTTGTAGCACCAAACGAACCCGTATCTGAATCGCCACCCTTTTTCGAATCTTCATCCCCACCGGCCGACGAGCGAGCCGAAAACCGCGTCGAACCGCGAAAACTTGATCTTGAGTTGCCCATAGAAATAATATTCGACTGTCCATTCGCTGCGGCTCGAGCCGCAGCACCACTGGCCGCCGAATTTCCGCTACCACCATTGCCACCATTTTCACCCGACGAACTTGACGAACCGTCGCCGCCATTAACAAGCTGCCGACCCTTATCTAATTTGAAATCCGAGTAAGAGGCCCCACAGGTGCCGCCACCGCCGTCGAGAGCAGGCAATTCGCCGGTCTCGAGAAGACAAGCCAGATAATCACCAAAATAACTATCAGCCCAAATTCGAAAAGCATCATTAAGTTGATAAAGCGCGCCCAATACAATTGCCACCGAAACCATCATTACCAAAACGTATTCAATGACGGCCTGACCCGACTCATTTTGATACAGCCTAGAATAAATTTTTCGCCATATGGCCTTCACGCTATCCATCACCTCTACATCGGCAAAAATGAGACGCGCCCATACCCCACAAGAAGAAAAGCATTTTCAATTCATTAGCTGTCTCAGAATGAGACAAAACTCACGCGGCCCTTTAATTTTTATGAACTCACCCCTATTATATATAGATACACATTGGTTTCTCCCGTTACCTCTCACCATTGCTCTTTTATCGAAGAGCCTAATGTAAGTGTCTGTTTCGACCGATAAATTTATTAGGGGGATACCTATGAAAAATCTAAGACTCATTCAAGTTCGTGCACAAGAATTTCTTCGTCGAATGATCAAAGACGAGTCCGGCCAAGGGGCAACAGAATATATTTTGCTTCTCGTCGTTGTCGTCGCCATTGCGATGTTATTTAAAAATCAAATTTCGACAATTGTTTCGAGCAAAATTAGTGAATTGGGCGGCGCAATCGGCAGCTTCAATGTTGGCGGCGGAAGCTCGCCGTAACCAGATACGATCCGCTGCTAACGCATAGGCGCTGAATGAATTCGGCGCTTAAAACTATTTGATGGAGTATTCGCAGTGACCACGGAATTCGTTTTATTACTCGGCCTCTTTGCCTTCATCTTACTCGGCGCTCTTGTCGGCAATCGTGGCCCCGTCAAAACATTCCAAGCGTCGGCTCCGCGTCTTGCTGCAAAAATTGAACGCGACATTTCAGTTGGCCATAAATTTAACCGCGCAGATACGGGTGAACCCACAATTATGTGGCATGACCCAAATCAATAGGGGGCCATCGTGATTGAATGGTCTCTACTCGCCCCCACTATCATTCTTCTCGGCGCCGTAATAACAGATGTACGCAATCATAAGATCTATAACAAGTGGGTCATGGTCAGCATTTGCCTCGCCCTGATTAGCAGCTTTCTTTGTTTTAAATTTGCCGGCCTTCAACAGGGCGCACTCGCCGCCGGCCTTGCTCTTCTTCTCACGCTACCGCTTGTCATTCTTGGCGCACTCGGTGCCGGTGACATGAAATTACTTTTTGCTTTTGGGCTCGCGCAAACTTACTCAGCCGTTTTTTCGGTCATTGTCATTTCGTTTCTATGGGCCGGAGTACTCGGTATCGTGCTTTCAATTGTTCGAGGCCGCAGTCGCATTCTCGCCGAGAACACTCTTCGCCTACTGACGGCTCAACCACGCGACGAATCAACATTTCAAAAATTGCCGTTTTCAGTGCCGCTCTTGCTCGCCTGGATTACTTACATTTTGCTTGGTCTCAAACAGGGGGCGTTTTGATGAGAACATCAGAGCCCACAAATACTCTTCAGGCCCGCCACTGCGGCGAAGCCGGCCAAGCCTCGATTGAAATGGCCCTTATGCTCGTCGTAATGATTTTTGTCGCGACTTCTACCGCTCAGTTCTTCAAAAAAACTGATTACTTCGCAAATTTAGTCTCAGGCCCCTGGCAGCAACTTTCTGGCCTAATTCAAAACGGCGTTTGGGGCACCCCTGAGATTACGATGGCTCAACACCCGAACGGCTATGCGCGAATTAGTACTCCGAAAGGCGACGTCGAAGCCGAAGGAGACCTCGCAAAATGAAAAATTCACGCGGCTTTATTACGGTCGACTATTTATTTGCCTTTTTTTTGGTCTCGGGTTTTTGCCTCGTCATTATGACCTTTTCGGCGACTCTTTCAATGGTCGAAACTGTTCAATACATGGCCTTTGCTGGTGCCAGAAATTTTTTTGCCGGCAACTCTGATCTTCAGGCACAGAAAAACGCAGCAACTAAAAAGCTAGCAACGCTCGCCGCAAACCCGGCCGTTGCCCCGCTTTTCGTAGGCAACTGGTTTAAGGCCGATATCGCCAACGCGATTATTGATTACGACATCCCAAATCACGAACAGGCTTTTCAAAATTATGCACCATCGGACCCGAGTCGAAATCTATTTCACGGTGTCGTCATCCCATTTCAGGCCAATATTTTGGCCTTTCAAATCCCATTTTTTGGGTCGACCACAAAAAGTTCTACCGAAAGCTCAGGTAAGAGCCCCACGTTTACCACCAATATTACAGCCTTCTTGGGCCGTGAACCTACGTTTCAAGAATGCAATGAAGTCTTCAATCAGAACCGTTGGGAGAATATTAAGCGCTTGCCGGTACCGGCAGGCTCGAGCTACGCGCCCCCAAGAGGCGCCCAAACGGACTATGTTTTTATAAATGACAATGGATGCTGAGCTATGAATGACCTTGTACCAAGAACTTTTTTCGCCCGCAAAAGCCGCCTCGCAAACGAGCGCGGCAATGCGATGATTGAGACTTTGCCGATTCTCTTGATTTTTGTTTGGCTGCTAGGCTTTGGGCTTGGTTTCTTCGGCCTCGTTCACACTGCCATTATGAATTCAATGGCCTCACGAACTTACGCTTTCGAAACTTTTCGAAATCGCTCAGACCTAACCTACTTTCGCGATGAAAAGACCAATGGCGAGATCACCCAATATCGCAAGTGGGGCAATCGCTTTCATGCTGTAAACAACGAGACAAACCCACTGAACAAAAACTTCACCACGGCCACGGTTCGAAAGATTTCATTTGGCGTCACTGAAGCCACATCAAAGTCTAGTGTGGTTGATCACAACTCAAATATTTATCAAATCGCCGGCAGAAACCGAAAAGGCCAGGTAGAGGCCTCGCCGGCTTGGGTTATGGTCGGCTATGGCATTTGTTTAAACGCTCAGTGTGGAGACCCGTAGCATGAATCACAATGAAACCAGAACTCTTTGGATTTCAGTCGCCGCAGCACTTTTTGCTGTCTTCTTGCTTTACAGCTATACCAACGAGCGCAGCAGCGAACTTTCTAAGAAATTTGGCGCACGAAAAAGTGTCGTGGTTGCCTCTAAAGATATCAACGAGATGGA
The DNA here is from genome assembly GCA_903833275.1 of uncultured Bdellovibrionales bacterium. GTDB lineage: Bacteria > Bdellovibrionota > Bdellovibrionia > Bdellovibrionales > UBA1609 > RBG-16-40-8. The sequence goes on along the minus strand of CAILEP010000006.1, from coordinate 110,627 downwards.
GACTATCGACGAAAGTAAACTCACGGTCGATGACAAGCCCGTCGACTTTGTTCAGCCCGATGCCCTCTCTGAGGTTGATCGCGCAGTGGGCATGGTCGCTCTTGCCCCCATCAAGGCCGGCGAGCAAATTCTGCAAAATAAAATTATGGAGCCTGGCCCGGTGACCGGTCTGTCGCTGCAAGTGACTCCAACTAAACGGGCCGTGACGCTGCCTATTGACGAAATGCGCGGAGTTGCAAAACTTTTAAAACCCGGTGATCGCATCGATCTAGTGGCCGCCCTTGATGTTGGCCACGCCCCCAACCAGCATCGCGAAGTTAAAACGATATTACAAGATGTCGCCGTGCTGGCAACAGGCCTTAAGGTTGTCAATGAGTTGCCGCGATTGTTCGAACACAACGGCAAAGAAGATTTCATTAAAAATATTCGTGCTGACACAAACTTCAATACAATTACAATTGAAGCGTCGCCGACTGATGCCCAAAACTTAATCTATATTTTGGCCACATCTCCGGGGTCATTGTTTGTTACCCTTCGACACCCGACGGATCACACTCCGCTTACTATGCCAGAAACGACAATTGAATCCGTACTTGGTCGCGTCGACAATTCGACGATTTCAAATTCGATACGAGCACCAGCTTCCGCTGGCGCCGCCGTTGCAGCGCCACCAAATTTGTTGGCGCCAAAAATGGCCGCACCAGGCACGAAGCCAAAACATAAAAAGGGCGGCTTTGTCGATTTGTAATCGAATTATCGCAGATTTTGAGTTGAGGTAGTTAAGATGACGATAGCAAAAAATATTTTAGGGGCAACCGTTCTCGCGTTTCTAGCGAGCTTTGTCTTTTCGTCATTTTCTAATCTCGCTCACGCTCAAAGATCTGGCACGACTAATATTGCTATGTCTGTTGGTATTTTACACGATGAGCCCGTGCCCGACATGCCTTCCGAATTTGAGTTAACGGGTACTTATAAATCGTTTGTTAAATTAGAATATAATGACGGCCAAAAAGTTTTGCGCCTAAAGCCGCTCAAAGAAGGCTTCGGCACCCTTGTCATTCTCAATAAATCAACGCGAAAACCTGTTTACGAATTCACAGTAGATGTTAGAAAAACCGATTTAAATAGAGTCGCGCGTGAAATTACAGCTTTATTGAATGAGATTGAAGGCATTCATGTGAAAATCGCCAACAATAAAGTCGTGGTGGACGGCCAAATTCTACTGCCGTCAGATATGAAGCGCATTCACAGCGTTGTTAAACAATACGGCGATCTTGCCACCTCGTTAGTCACGCTGAGCCCTGCCGCCCAGGTGAAAATTGCACAGTTCATTGAACGTGCCATTGGCAACCCTGAAATTCATTGTAAGGCCGTTAACGGAAAATACATTCTTGAAGGCGTGGCCGAAGACCAAAAAGAAAAAGACAAAGCCGAAATTCTCGCAAAGACCTATATCCCAGATGTCGTTGTCGACGAAGCTGTCGCTGACAAAAAAGTGCAAGAGCGGGTGACCGAAGTTGTGATTAACCTCATTTCTATTAAGCCCGCCCCTGAGGCTGAGCCCAGCAAAACAATTCAGATTGTTGTTCATTACGTCGAGCTGCAAAAGGATTACACTAAGGGCTTTCGCTTTCAGTGGACCCCCGATATCGGCGACGGCTCTTCGGTTAAGTTCACCAGCGGTTCTGGCTCGCCGGGCGGCATCACCTCTGCCATCACCGGTACGATCACCAATTTACTGCCTAAGCTCAATTGGGCCAAAGAACATGGTCACGCTCGCGTTCTGCAAAGCTCGAGCATTATCGTCGAAGATGGCAAACCCGGCACTCTCAACTCACTTCAGAATATCCCCTATCAGGTCGTGACGGCCGAGGGCTTGCCCTCTACGAGCTTTGCCGAAGCGGGTATGCGCACCACCATTACTCCGCAAGTTATTGGTGCCCGCTCTGATAGCGTCAGTTTAAAGATGAACTTTTCGGTAAAGAGCTTAATTGGGATGACTGGCGCCGGGCCCATGACCTCATCTCGTGAAATTAACACGCAGATCGTTGTACGAAGTGGCGCTAGTGCTGCCGTAGGCGGCTTGATTTCGAGCAATACGGCCACCGGTTACAATAAGCTACCGGCCAATGCGAGTACGAACCCCTTGATTTCACTCTATGCCTCAAAAGACTTTAGTCGCAATCAAAGTCAGTTTGTGGTTTTCGTTACGCCGATAATTAAGGCCTCAGCGAGTTCTGGCGCCGAAAACATTAAGCGTAAATTTCGGCTCCGAGATTAGCTCGTGAGTTTCTCCAGTCAGATTCGCCCGCGAGCTTAAACAGAGCGCTACGGGCCAAGCCGATCGCCCTAGACAGTCGTCGCGTCTAGTTGGCTCTACTAAACGGCGCTTCTTGTTATAAATCGTTGAACAATTCTCAAAAAAATACCGAAAAGATAAGTGGTTATGGCTATTCATCAAAACTGTCATCTCATTGGGGTTATTGGCGGAAAGGGCGGGGTCGGCAAAAGCATTTTTGCCGCGAACCTGACTGTTGCGCTTACGAACGAGTTACGCGCCCGCGTACTGCTCGTCGATCTCGATTCGCGGTCCTGCGGTGATCAGAATATTATCACCGGCCTGAAGCCCAAGCGTACTGTTGCCGAAGTCGCAAATTTCGCGGGCGTACTTTCACCGCTGACGCTTGACCAATTGGTCGCGGTTCACCCTTCGGGCTTTCACTACATCGCAGCCGTCAATAGCGGCGATCAAGTTCTGAGTGGCTCAGGTGTACTTTTCAAAAAACAACTCGCCTCGCTTAGCCAGTTTTACAATTTTATAGTTGTCGACCTTGGCAATGATTTTTCTGACCTTCAACTTGCCGTAATTGAAGACGCCAGCGCTTTGTTGACCCTTACGACCCCTGAAGTTCTCGCCGTTAATCAAACTCGAAAAGTCATGAATGATCTCATTGCCGCCACTGTGCCTGCAGAATTTTTTCAAATGGTAATTAACAATTTGGGGCGCACAAGCCTTGACCCGAAATTAATTGCCCAAACTCTGGGCCGACCCGTTATTGGTCTTATCCCGCAAGATGAAGTGACCGTTTATGCGTCGGTTCAGCGCTCAACGCCTTTCGTTTTGACTGCACCACAAGCGCCGATCTCGCAGGCTTATTTTGAAATCGTTCGTCGATTGACTGGTGGCGTTTTACAAAAACTAAAAGCCCTCAGTCGACCGTCAGGGCTAAAAGCAAAAACATCCCCAGGGTCAGCGCTCGAGTCGGCAAAACCTTCTGAGCTCGGGGCCTCAGGCCGCAACAAGGGCAAGCAACGCGAAATCAGCCCACTCACTCAATTAAAAATGCAAATTCATTCGGCCCTTATTCGAGAGATGGATTTGAAAAAAGATATGTCAAACATGGTGGGTGACCCCGCCAAAGAACAAGAGCTACGCAATAAAACTCAAAAAACAATCTCTCAGCTTGTCGACAAATTGGGCGCCGGCATGGGCCGCGACGAACGCTCGTCAATCATCAAGCAAGTGCTCGACGAGGCCCTTGGCCTCGGGCCCCTTGAAGAACTTTTGGCTGACCCTTCTGTTTCTGAAATTATGGTTAACGGTTTCGACAAAATCTACGTTGAAAAGGGCGGCAAGGTTCAGCTCTCTACAGTGCACTTCACGTCGAATCAGCAACTACGTAATGTGATCGAGAGAATTGTCACTCCGCTTGGCCGACGTATCGATGAAAAAATGCCATACTGCGACGCGCGCCTGCAAGATGGCAGTCGCGTGAATGCGGTGATCGAACCCCTCGCTATAGATGGCCCCTCTCTTACAATTCGAAAATTTCCGACCGATCGTGCGACCATTGATACTTACGTCGCCAAATGGGGCTCCATGACTCCGTCAATGGCTGACTTCTTGCGCCTGTGTGTCGAACAAGGTTTGAATATTATTATTTCTGGCGGAACAGGCACTGGTAAAACAACGCTGCTCAATGTGCTCTCGGGGTTCATCCCGACTTCTGAGCGTATTGTGACAATCGAAGACGCTGCCGAGTTACAACTAAAACAAGATCACGTTGTACGCCTTGAAACTCGACCCGCAAATATGGAGGGCTCAGGCGAAATCACTATTCGCGACCTGGTGCGAAACTCTCTGCGTATGCGCCCCGACCGAATTGTTGTCGGCGAATGCCGCGATGGCGCTGCCCTTGATATGCTTTCGGCCATGAACACGGGTCATGATGGTTCGATGACTACAGTGCATGCCAACAATCCAAGAGAAGCGGTATCGCGACTTGAGACTCTCTGTCTTATGGCGGGCATGGAGCTACCGGCTCGCGCTATTCGCGAGCAAATTGCAAGCGCAGTAAATCTCATCGTGCAAATTAGTCGCTTAAGCGATGGCACAAGAAAAATTTCTAACATAACTGAAGTGGTCGGCATGCAGGGCGAAACCGTCACCCTGCAAGAGGTCTTCAAATTTAAAGAAGAAGGGTTTGATAAAAACCGTCGTGTCGTAGGCCAGTTTCAAGCCACAGGCTTGATACCTACATTTATTGAAAAATTTGAACAGCGTGGCATTAGCGTCCCACGCCAAATGTTCACTACTCAAGTTCAATCGCAGCCCACAGCCCCGGCCAAAGCGGTTGGTGCGCGACCTACGGGTACCGCCGGCACACCGAGTGCCGCGACGCCCACGGCCACAGGCATTACTCAGCCAGTAAAGAAAGTCAGTGGCGACGGCGGTAAACGATGAGTAAGTTTTTCGGCGACCCGCTTTTTGCAGCAATTCTTTTCGGGGTAACTGTTTTTGTTTTGACCTATCTAAACTCCGAAAAAGTTCTCGGCTTTCTGTACAAGAGAACTCTCGGCCAACGCGAAGAGCTTTTTCGCTTGCTTGATAAAATGTATGTCGATGCCGATCGCAGAAAACTTTCGGTTTCAATTGTACTTTTGACCTTTGGTCTCGGGGCGATCGTATTTCTTGGCCTGTGGCCCAATATCTTTGCCGGTCTTTTGCTCGGCACACTTTTTTCACTAGCTGGGTGGTCTGCGCCGAAAATTATTTTACAAAACATGTGGGAGAGTCGCTGCAATCGCATCGTTGACCAAATGGTCGACGGCATGACGATCATGGCCAACGGCGTGAAGTCAGGGTTGAGTCTCACACAGGCCATGGAGCGTGTGGTAGAAAATATCGCCGGCCCACTTTCGCAAGAATTTACTTTGGTTTTAAATCAAATTCGTCTCGGTCGCTCGGTTGAGGACGCGCTTAACGAGTTCGGCGATCGAATCCCTCGCCCCGATGTGCAAATGTTTGTGACCGGCGTGAACATTTTAAAAGAAACCGGCGGCAACTTGGCCGAAACTTTCACCACCATCACTCAAACCGTTCGCGAGCGCCAAAAGATTGAGAAACGCATCGACGCCATGACTTCCCAGGGCGTAATGCAGGCCATCATCGTGACCTGCGTGCCATTTCTTATTTTAATTATGCTTTTGTTTGTAGACCCGCCTTTCGTCAAGCCGCTCTTTACCACTCCTTTAGGCTGGTTCTCACTGATCTTAATGATAGGTCTTCAAGTCATTGGTGGAGTGATTATGAAAAAGATTGTTACAATAAAAGTCTAAAGCACTGCTTAAAGGAGTTCGCTTATGACTTTTTCCTCTCGCGGCTACGCCGTGGCGACGATCGCCCTGATCTCTCTACTCGCGCTTTTTTCTTCAAAAAGTTTTGCGCTCGTCGACATGAGAAATGCCAATTTCTCTGACAATTGGGTCGACCTTGAGGTGAAGAGCTCCGGCTACGATTTGCGAGTTCAGCGCTCGTACAACAGTCGTACTCTCTACAATGGGATGTTCGGCTTTGGCTGGTGCACCGAATTTGAGACCTCACTCAAAGTGACCCCTGAAAATTCATTAAAAGTCACCGATTGTGGCGCGGGCTTTGAGTGGGAGTACGTACCAGAAGGCTTCAGCAACAAGGCGCTCGATAAAAATATTTCTTCAATCATGGCCGAAGTGCGAAAGCGCAACAAAGGCCGCGACGAAAAATACTTTCAGAACCTAGAAACACAATTAAAAATCGATGGCGATCTTCGCGAAGAATTCGCCAAACAATTGAGCATCTCGGGTAAGGTTTCAAAAGAAGCTCGTTACGTAACCAACGGCCGCAGCACCGATTTTATTACCTTCAACGGGGCTGAGTACATTCGAACAATGCCCAACGGAACTTTTCAAAAATTCGACAAAGATGGCCATTTGCTTCAGCTCAACGATCATAATGGCAATTATTTAAAGATCACCTATCGCGGCAAACTTATAGCGAGCGTCGCCGACAACACCGGAGTTTCGCTGACCTTCAAGTATTACGACAACACTCACTACGTTAAACAAGTTGTGGGCCCCAAAAATATGGTCGCTTCGTACAAATATAAGGGCGAAGATCTCGTTCAGGCCGATTCGGCTTGGCAGCGACCCTACAAGTACGAATATGACGACGTTCACAACATGACCAAGGCCTCATTTGCCGACAATTCTTTTATCGCGCTCACCTATGATCACGATAAAGACTGGGTGACAAGTTTTCGCGACCGCCGCGGCTGCGTAGAGAAATATGCTTACAGCTCGAACGAACACGACCCGCTTAACAATTACAGCTCGGGCGTAGAGAAAAAGTGCAATGGCAAAATCACGAATAAAAGTTCGTTTGAGTTTGTTCATAAATCGACCAAAGACGGCAAGCGCTACCTTGCAAAAACTAGGTCGGTGATAAATGGCAAAGAGGTCGAAACGACCTATCACGAAGAATATGGTCGCCCCGTTGAAGTTATTCAGGATGGCTTAATCACTCGATTTGATTATTACCAAAACGGTCTGTTGCGATCAAAAGTCGAAGCTGGCAACACCTTTAATTTCGAGTACAGCAAACAGTGCGGCAAGGTTTCGAAAGTCATTGCGAAATACAATTTTCGCGTACCCACCGCCGCCGCCGCACAAAGCACCGGCAAGGGTGATCGTAAGCCCTCAAAAGTCGCTTCGACAGTCGAATCCCGCAGCGTCACTACAGAATTTATGTATGATTCAAGTCGCTGTAATTTAGCCGCCGCGAAAAACAGCGAAGGGCAAACCGCAGACCTTAAATACGACGTTCGCGGCCGCATTAGCCATATTGTCGATCAATCGCGAAAAGAAGTTAGCATCACCTACGAAGAGCGCTTCGGTAAGCCCTACATCGTCAACCGCCCAGGCCTTGGAACAATTAAATTTCGCTATAAGCCCGACGGCACCATGGACAAATTTGACAGTTCTGACGACCCACTGATCGCGTATCAAGTCGCTAGTATTTTTAGTAACTTGCTAGAGCTTATTGCTCCGGCTACAACCGATGTGAACAACATTTAAGTTATTTACCAGGAGTCCGCGTGAAATCTCAATCCGTCGCCGCTACCTCTAGCACCCTCGCCACCCTAGTCGCCCTTCTGGCGATACAGGTCGCCTGCCCGCCGGTTTTTGCCGGTTTTGCGAGCACAGGTGCGACGACCGCGAGCCCCGCTGCGGGCCAGACGGCCGACGTCGGCGGAATCGGCCTTTCGAAATTCAACTCAGATCGACCCGAATCACAGTCCGTCGGCCAAAATTGTGAATCTGGGTGCAATAAAGAAAGCACATCTAAAGATCGAAACGCCGTCCAGCAACCGGGCGATGTGGCAAATTCAGCTCTTTTAAATGCGGCCACGCACAGCCCTAAAAAATCCGGTGAAATTAAGTAATGAATAGACGGCTTTGGTTAACCTTAGCCCTTTTGCTGTCGCGCCAGGTTTTTGCGCTCGCCGACGACTCAACGTCTCGACTGCCAGCAGAAGCCCTGCAAATTCAAACCACCATCGAGACCCTTAATTCTGCACCGTTTCGCCCGCAAGAGGCGCACAAAGCAACGTTAGACCGTAATGCCAATTTAGATTCTGATCGCGCCCGCCGCGAGCAGTTGGTTCGCGATGCCCTTGGTGGTGGCGGCTCAATTGATCAAAGCAGTGTTGGTGATCAGCCCGCCGCAGAGAAATCGCCGCCGAAATCGGCGACAGAATCAAATTCTGATTAAATATTACTTCGCTGAAATCTGACAGTTCACGGCACCCGTGTTGCCTTCAATATTGTCATAACCTTCCATGACCACAATGTAAGCCTGTGCTGACGGCTCTTGGGTATGAACACCATTTTTGCGAATCGAAGAATAAGACACCATTAGATTCAAAAGAAACTGTTGATCATCTTGATTGTTGCCCTCAATCACATAAAGGTTTGTGGTTTTTCCGAGATCTGAGAAGTCAGTTTTTTGGCCTTCAAAATTGACTCGAGATTTCAAAACCCATTGCGTATTGCCGCCGACCTGACTGCCGCTTAAGCAGAAACCATCTGGCGCAGGGGCTGAACACTTTACCGAAACCTTTGCTCTGTTGGTATCAACCGTAAGGCTAAGAACGCCGCCGCCGAAGTCGTGGTTCTGAGCTTTATTAAAATCACAAACCACAGTTGCGGCGCCACCAGCCTCTTCGATCGTTGCATCGGCTAGGCTTGAAATTGATGCCGCCAAAATTGAGATTGCGAGAAATACTTTTCTATTAAACATAAAATCCTCCGTTAGTTTCAAAAATTAAAAATCTTTTTTAGTCGACCTTTTTGTAGCGTGTGCAAATCGCCGGCTCTCGAACCGCAATACCGTTACGGCTTTCAATCGTAAGTAGCGCCTCTGCCTGTTCGCCGCCTGCAAGACTGTCGCCATATTTAAAGTCAACGGTCAGACTTAGCTTTGTCATGTCGCCCAGACGCGTGCCAAGTAGCATTGCTTCTTTTGTATTTAACTCTGAAAATCGAAGATCCACCTTGCCTACATATATTGTGCCCGCGCTAGCCGCCGATTCTGCCGCAACTTCAAGATTGCCGCTTTCAGCATTGAAGACCGCAAGTGTCTTAGCTCCGTCGTTGCTATTGCCACTCGACACAATCATTCGCGCCGGCACACGGGTGCCATTGTCGGCATTCACAAAGTTGTATAACTTTACTTTTAAATCGCCATCTTCAGTGACACAGGTAAAACCATCGGCCTTAGCCGTGGCTACACTTAAGGTGCTAATCAACGTCGCGATTGTTAAAATAAAAGTTCTCATGCTGCCCCCCGGCCCGATATTTTGATTTGTTATTCAAGTAATTAAGCCTTTTTTTGAAATTAATAAAATGAATGATTTGTAATTTATTATGCGCTAATAGCATGATTATTTGTGGGCCTCCAGGCGTTTGTAAAAAATAGGCCCTGTGTCAACAAAGCTGACAATTGCCGCGAGGCCAAGAAAGACTTTCACAGAGATTGCGCTGAGTTGGCCTGTGCTTCGAGCTAAGGCCGCGCATCCAATTGCACTACTAATAGCCCAGACGAGAAGGAGCAACGTCTAACACCATGAACCCAAAAGTTATTTCATCCACAGTGTTACTATTTTTCGCGATCAGCCAATTCGCGCCGCTAGCAAAAGGCGAAAGCCGAATGCCCAAGCGTATGGCCGTGACGAAGGCCGCTCGCCCGGCCGCAGAACCGGCTAGTTTTGAGGCCGAACGCAAATATTGGACGTTCTCTAAAAAGTTTAAATCCACCGCAATTGCCGGTTGCACGGCCCTACTCGCCTCAACCGTAACCGTCGCGGTCTACACAACTACAATTTTTGGCTCACAGACGATGCCGATTTTCAAAATGACCAACCCCCTTTATCGCGATCGCAAAGAGATGCATATCTTTTTGGCCCGCGCTCTCGGCAAAAAAGTTATGGAGCACTTTGATATCGCCATGAAAGTAACTGAAACCCGAGAAGAGCGTGCTGTTGGCGAGCCAATGACTATAGAGCAAAAGCTAATGGACGCGCTTTCGAAATGGGACGATGAATCGATCAGCCGATCTATTATTATTTCGAAATCGAAAGATCAAAACGTCTCGACCGGCTTTCTTTTATTGCCGGGCCTGATTGCGCGGTTTACAGCCACTGTTATTGATGAAACACATGTCCAATATGTCATTCGCGATATGGCGAGCGAAGTTTTAATGATGAAGGGCGTCTTTACAGTCGCTCCTCAGTCCGAATTGTAATGCTGATTTGCTCGACGGTCAGAAGGTAGCGTCGAGTGGCCTCTGGCAGTTTCTTCCAGAGGCGGGCCGAAACCGCTAACCCCAAAATTGTAAACGGAATTAAAAACACTGGCCAAAAATGCCAATTAGCCGTCGTAAGATAACCAAGCGACATTGATTGCACCCCGGTGCCCAAATAAACACACGCATCGGTGATGCCCGATGCTGTAGCCGTGGCCTTGCGCCCGCCAAAATCTGCTGCCGCTGTACCAGACATAATCGAATGAACGCCAATAACCGAAAGCGCGTGAAAGGCGACGAAAACCGCGACCGCAGTCGGCGAGCTCGTCAGAAAGAAAGCCATCCCCGTCATGCACACTAACATGATCGAATTTAATATCACCGCCGGAGGGCCACGACGTGAATGAAAAAGCTTGTCCGAAATCATCCCGGCAGTAAAGCCGCCGATAATTCCGGTTACCATCATCACTAGCCCCCAATGCTCAGTCAGAAAAGGGTGGCCCGCGCTCGGGATTTCTTTCGCAAAAATCGGATACCACTGCATAATCCCGTTTCTAAGAACTCCCGAAGTAAACTCAACAAGTGCGACGGTTAAAAGAATCGGGTTGGTAAATATCTTTGCCAGAAGTTCGCGCATGGTAAATTCAACGTCAGGCTCGTCAGACGACGCATCGGCGGGGTCAAATTCGTCAAACCCCGCTTCATCGGGTGTGTCCTTAATTACAAAAAGATCGAGCAACGCCCAGCCCATTAAAATAACCGCCGGAATAAAAAACACGAGCCAAACAGCATCGGTCTTTGAACCTTCGACAGCAAATACAGTTCGCAGAAATGACTGCATGGGCGTTGGCGCGGCCAAATTTAATTTTACCGCATCAACAATGGCCTGACCCCAGTCGAAAGCAAAATAGACTCCGAACGAAATGAGCGTACCAAAGATCGCGCCAAACATCCCGCGTTCGCGAACGTGAAACCAATAGGCTTTAACTTTAATAATTGAAACAGCCCCGTAGCTTTGAAAAAACATATTCAACGAATAGAGAATCGAAAACGTCAGCGTTAAATTGGTCTTCCATTGCCCCATTAGATATAGGTAGGTCACCAGGCCCATTAAGCCGTTAAATATAGACGCGCCGACCGCCGCGATCAAAATGCCCTTCTTACCACCAATTTTATCAACCAGCGGGCCGTTTAAGAAAAACGAGCAGGCATAAGTCACGGTGCCGGCCGCAAAAATGATCCCGAACTCTTCTTTGCTTATCGCCGCCCCGAGAGCGTTTTTAACAACATTTAGATTGTAGCGACCCATGTAGAGAAACGCGTAGGTCATCCCAAGCGGAAACCAATTAACGAATCTTCGAACCATAAATTTTCGAGTGTGATGTAGCGGATTGTTCGAAAAATAAAGTCCAATGACTATCAGAAGACTCAAGATCACCAAACTGATGGCCATTACTTCCCCTTTTCAAAAAATCGACAAGCTATTGATGCGAATGGTTTAGCCGGGCCTTGTAAATATGGCAATCTCGAGTGCCATTTTATGTCGCTGTTGCCGTTAATTGTCACAAAAACCATACAATTTTGGCGTAATTACAATGGGTTACAGTGGCACACCCAGTGCACATAGCAGTCCTGAACACCAATGGGCTATTGCGGCCTACTGCAAGGAGTTTTTATGATGAAGCCAGCTTATGTTTCTAAACTTGTCGTACTTATGGCGACCTCGCTTGCCATTTCGGCTTGTTCGAAGGACAGCGGAAGCTCAAACAACAATCAAACAAACCCAAATAACCAATACCCTTACGGTCAAAACCCCTATGGGCAAAATAACTATGGCCGCCCTTACAATCCGAACTCACCTTTTCAACAAAACGGAATGAACAACATGATGGGCCCGCAGAATCAACAAGCCAACTCTCAGTGGCAGCTCGCTCAAGCTCAGGCTGATGCTACCCGAAATGCCGAGCGCGCGCGTTTAGCCGAAGCACGTGCCAATAGAAGGCGCCCGGTTGATACTTCTGATGATTCAACCAGCACTCGAGCCTCTAGCGCCAACGTAACCACTTCTGAGGTTACACGAGTTGTTTATGTTACCGGCAGCAGCGGCTCGACTTCGAACAATGCAATTTCTGGAGCGCCCTGCCCGCCGAGCCGCCCACAACAGGCCCCGACATATCAAGCCGCGCCAATATATCAGCAAGCTCCAGCCTATCAACCAGCAATTGCCCAGCAGCCAGCAGCCCAGCAGCCAGCAGCCCAGCAACAGACTTACCAAGCGCCGCTGATTGCACGACCTGGTGCTGTCGCTGCCGCAACTGACGCCGCACCAACAGCTATTCAGAATCAAATTGCTCCGATCGCCGCAGCACCGGCGCAAGCTGCGACAATAGCACCCGCCACGAGTTCGCTACTTAGCGGCGCTAGCGATATTTTGACTGTAAACTACGTTTCAAAATCTCAATTAGATGCGGAGTCTTTTCAAATCTACACAGCCGTTACTCAAATTAAAAACTTAGCTAAGGTTTCGAAAGCAGACCCGCTTGCAACCCCGATTCAAGACTTGAACTACATGACTCGCCTATCAACAAAAACGATTTTGCAGGCCAATAAAAAGGGCCCGTCTATTCGCGAAACTTTTATCCCAGGCACAGTCGCAAAAGCATTAATCGACAGCCGACTTTGTGATTTAAATACGGTGGGCGCGTGTCTTGTTCTCGAGAGAGATTCTCGCATCAAGGGCAACACTGAAAATCGCGCTTATCTTTTGGGTGGCTACGGCGCAAGCAATGGCCCAGACAATGGCGACTACAATATCGTTCGCAAAGAGATCCCGGCGAGCAAGGCTCTGCAAGAAAAAATAAACCTAATCCTTGCCAATCAAAAAGATGGAATTTGGGTTTTCACGAACGCTGAGCTCGCCCAGTAACCGTAACGTGGTCGTTACTTAACGACCGACCCAACCGTTTCTTTTGCCGGGCGCGTGAGAATGCGCCGGCGCAAAAACTCAACGAAAACATAAAGTATAAAGAACCCAACGATTGCGAACAGAAACCCGCGCGCCTCTGTGCGCACGGCCGCGATCATTTCTTCAGGTGAATTCATGAGCTCGGGGTGGGGGCCAATGATCTTTTCGCCGAAAAGGGCGAGCACGTAGCACCAGAGCGCCGACCCCAAAAGAGTCGCGACGCTAAATCGCGCAAAGTTCATTTTAAAAATCCCGGCAGGGATTGAAATCAAATGCCGAACCACTGGCAGCAGTCGCGCGAAAAAAACACCCGGCGCACCAAACCGCTCAACCCAAGCCTCGAGCGATTTCATTTTTTCTGCACCCACGAGCGGCACGCCGCCAAACTTTCGCGCAACAAAGGCCTGAGCCCAGCGCATCACGCCATAACTGATTGCTGAACCTATATAGCTGCCGACGATGGCGCTGAGGACAACTCCCCAAAAATTAAATTTACCCTGCGCCGCCCAAAATGCGGCCGGTGGTATAACCAGTTCGGACGGGACCGGAAGTACAGTTGACTCAAGGGCCATTAAAACCATAACTCCGGCGTAACCCCAAGATTTGAGCCATGAAAACCATAGTGCAATTAGTGCGTGCATGAAGAACCCCTGTGGTATAAAGATGACCGAGAATTGGGCCTAGTGCAAGAGCGTGATATATGGAATTAAAAGATAAATGGGAACTCGCATACTACATCGTGGCGGTGCTTGGCGTCCCTTTTGCGGTCTATGTGTTTTATCTTGAACAAGTTCGAGAGCGCCTCAATGACCAAGAAGAAATCTATCAGCGACTTTCAGATGAGTACGCCGACTTTTCAAGACTGTTGATTCAAAACTCAGATTTACAACTCATGTCGAAGGACGCAGAAACGATGCCGCTCTCGCCAGAGCAGCTTGAACGCAAAAAAATTATTTTTGATATTCTCATCGCTCTTTTCGAACGAGCCTTCATCTTGGTTTATGAAGAAAAAATGACGAAACAGACCCAGCGTCTTTGGGCTAGCTGGGAGGATTATATGCGATTCTGGAGCGCGCGTAAGGATTTTCGCGATTCTCTGCCCGAACTCTTAACCGGAGAAGACCCTGATTTCGGCGTTTATATACGGCGCCTAGCAAAAGGCTACTCAGACCTAAGCAAACGATCGCCGTCACAATTGTCGCAAACATCATCATCTAGGCCGCCTGAAGGTTCTGCTGGTTGAGGCCTTCGATCTCGACCAAGACCATTTCGATAAGCTCCGCCAACTGATCAAATTCTTTCTGAATTACTTTTGAGTCGCCCTCTTTCACACATTCGGCCATGCGATCAATCGCCAGCACCGCGCTTTCGCACATTATGGCGCCAACCTCACCCCGAATTTTATGAAGAACTGAAAGTGTTTTAATGTGGTTTTTCTTAGTTATCATTTCTGACAAGGCCTCAAGGTCTGAGGTCAAAATATCACTGGCATTGTAGAGAACTTGCCGGCAAGACGAAATGTTCTCGCCGAAATTCGAATAAAGTTTATTAAAGTTGATCAAAGACGTGGCTTCACGCGGGGCCTCTTTCGATCCGCTATCAAGCTTCACAAATTCACTAGCCTCTTGAGTCAGCTTCAAATGCTCTTCAATTTTTTCGTAAGCCTGATCGATTGCAGTTGCGATCTCGTCACGGCCCGCTGGCTTTGACATAAACTGCGTCACCCCAAGGGCCGCAATGCTATCGCGAACGTCTTGCGTGCAGTGCGAAGTCAGCATTGCGATATGGGGCTTTTGCGAAAGGTGAAGGCCATTTAAAATAATATCGGCTGCCTGCATGCCATCAAGCACCGGCATTTCAATGTCGAGCATAATGAGATCGTAATGGTCGCGTTGAGCACGCATCACGGCGTCATGCCCGTTGATCGCCGTCTCAGCGTGATAACCGAGTGTTTGCAACAAACCGCAAACCACCTGGCGAGTGACGATCTCGTCGTCGACAACCAAAATACGCAATGGTCGGCGGTGCACGAGCGTACGTGGCCCACCTTTCTTCTCGACTGCTGCCACGGCGGGCTCAGCCTTAAATGACATTGATATACTCGTGCCCACCCCGCGTCGCGAGTCTACAAATAAACGGGCCCCGATTCGATCGGCCAATTTTTTAATCAACGCATGGCCCAACCCTTTGCGAATCTCTGACCACGGTATCAATCGGTCACCTGAAGAAATTGGCGACTTCAACAATTCGAGTTGACGATCAGAAAGCCCAGGCCCCGAATCACTCACATGCATAAAGAAAGAGTCTTTATTCTCCGGGTCTGGTGAAATTTTCAAATGGACTCGGCGCCCCCCACCGAAGCGAATCGAGTTGTCCAAGAGTTCAATTAGTATTTGCCGTAGAGCTGGTTGATGTGCCCTCACCTGATCTGGCACATCGGCCGACCAATCTTCAATAATGGTGATCTCTTTAGAATTTGCCTGCTCGGATGCAATTTTAAGCGCTTCACTGACCATCGTACGCAAAGAGAAATCTGACTTCTCAATTCGAATGGTCTGTTTTTCTAGCTCAGAGAAAAATTGAATGCGCTCCAACTGACGTATTAAGTAGCGCGAACAAAAGTCAGCAATCTCAAAAAAATCGTTAGCACTTTGGGCCGAGGTGTCTGAAGAGAAGAGCTCCTGAATCCCGACAAGACCTTGAAGGGGGCGGCGAAGTTCAGTTACGCGGCCAATGATAAAGTCATGCGCTCGTTCGGCTACCTTTTGAGTTCTTAAGCGCAGAATTGGAATTTTCTTTTCTGCTATTTTTTTCAACTTAATTTGATTGCTAAACGATTTTGCGACTAGAGCAAGAATCGCCGCTGCAGCCAACACCGCAAAGACTGGCTCGACCTCTACTAGTTTTAAACTTTGGATTACGACCCCAGCAAACAAGAGCACAAGACCTAGCGACGCAATCATCGGCGAAGTGACCTTTTTCACGCACGTACCCCTAAGGTTAACCAACACATCCAATTTAATTAAACCCTGAACCTTCTTAAAGAATAAACCACGGGGCTCATTTTTAATTAAAAAATTCTGCTTTGTCTCAAAACAAGTCGAGCGCCGCCTCAACTTTGCGCACTTCACCTCCGATAACTTATCTATAAGCCTTAACAATCTCATGTTGAGATTTTTGCTAACGAGGTTTTGAACGATGAAACAGGTTTCAAATTTACTTTTGGTTTTTCTTTCTACCTCGCTTTTTACTTCTATTTTTATCAGTGGCTGCGCCACCGAACCTAAAAATCGAGCGGCCTCTGAGTTTCTTTTGACCACAGACAAAGCAACCTCAATGTTATTTTCAGACATTAAGACGATGCTTGATGAACATAAGTACAGCGTGCAGAGACAAGACGTAACCGCCGGGATATTGCTGTTAGCCCCACGAAATTTTGTCTATTCAAATGGCCCCAAGAAAACTCTCGCGCGCCAAAATGTACAAATGCGCCAAGAGGGCGGCAGCGTGAAAGTTCGAATTACCTACGAATGTAATTATGCCGGCGACCGCAAAGAATTTGTGCCTTGTCTAGATGGTGACGGCGCTATTGCAACGAAAATCAGTCGAATCGAAACGAGTTTAATTGAGGTCATTCAGCCCGCTATGTTGAGGCACTCAAGCGACCAAATCGAAGCTCGCACTTCGGAGCCAAAGCCCGAAGAGACAGATGCAAAGCCAGCGGCTGATTCGAAACCGACTGAAAATCGCTCACCGGCTAGTAGCTCTAAGCCGGATGATAGTTTATTCGACGCCCACTGAGGGCGAACCCAATAGCTCTTTATTGCTTTTTGCCCCGAGTGATTCAAGCTTTCGGGCCTGAGGCAAAATTCGACTTTGCACGCGAGCCAGCCCGACTTCATATTCTTGTCTTGCGCGGTCAAGATGTTTACCGATACCCACATAGGCCTCTAAGAAATCAGCGACCCGCCGGTGCAGCTCAATGCCTGCCTCTGAAATTTTTTGGGCATTTTCGGCAAGACGCTCTTCGTTCCAGCCGTAACGAATGACCTTCAACAGCCCAATAAAAGTCGGTGGAGTCGCAATTAGAATTTTTTTCTGGATTGCGAATTCAACCAAATCGGGCTCAGACTCGAGTGCGGCATAAAGAAACGATTCGTTTGGCAAAAACATAACGGTAAAATCGGCAGAATTTTTTAAGTGCTCTGAATAAGCTTTTTGCGAGAGTTTTTTGACGTGATCTTTTACGTGACGACCGTGGCGTGCCAACTCTGCGGCGCGCACTTCGTCGCTTGTCGCCTCGAGCGAAGAAATAAAGGCGTCAATCGGCGTTTTCGCATCGACAATCACCACTCGCCCTCCCGGCATTCGCACTGTCAAATCGGGTATCAGCCGCTGCCCGTCTTCATCGGTGTTGCTGTCTTGAAAAGTCACATCTGAGTGCTCAGACATCCCCGCGAGCTCAATACAGTTTCGCAACTGCACTTCACCCCAGCGGCCCCGCACATGCGGCTTTTTGAGGGCGTTTTTTAAAGCTGCCGTTTCTTGATTTAACGTCGCGCCCACCTCAACCACTCGTTTCAGTTCCGCCTCAACTGCCGAATACGATCGCACTCGATCGGTTTCTAATCGCTGCAGGTGGGTTTGATACTCTTCAAGTTTCTTACTGAGCGGAGCAACTAAATGATCGATCTCCAGTTTGCGTTTTTCGAGATCGCCCTTTGCAATCAGGCTTTCGCGCTCAAGCGTCGACCGGGCCATAGCCAAGAATTGTTCTGAATTGGCCGCGAGCGACTCCGCCGCCAAAATTTTAAAGCGCTCGAGCATCCGGCGGTAAAACGCCCATGCGCCAAAAGAACCAGCCAAAACAAGGATTGAAACGAGAATAATTTCGAATGCCGTCATGGGGCTGAACATATTACAAGTTTCTAGCTCTTGCCATTTCGAATGCCCAAAATTTGTTTTTGGGTGCCGAAACTCGGCTTTAAAACGCAGCGCGAGTCGGCGGTGTGCACCAGTTGAGCCCGCAATCATTGGCACACAACTTGTAGCTATGCGTTATTGACCCAGTGGAGGCTCTCGTGCGTGCGGTAATTTTCTATATATTGCTTGTAAGTCTTTCTGTGCCTTGCTTTGCCCAGGTTGGCAATGCCCCGCCACCGCACATCCTCAACTTCTCAAGCTGGAAGAGCTTGCAGATTACCGAGGCCGACAACCGCGCCGTTCGCTTAAGCAATCGAATCAAGCTTGTTAAAGATGGATCGGCGAAAAAAGTCAGTGATATCAATAAAATAGAGCTTGAATTTCGCGTTGCCAAGAACGCGGCTCAGGTCGTTCGCGACCTCACAATTGAGGACTATTTTAACGTATATTTGAGCCATTTCTTACGTGAACCTGGCACTATTGAGGCCGCTGCCCACAACCTAACTCCCCAAGAAGTGACCCTTTTACTGAAAATGTACCTAAGTTCGCATGAGCCAAGCGACCAAGCCTCTAATCTCTAAGGAAATCTTCTGCCTAAACAACATATTTTTTATGGCCTGGCTTGACAGAGATGCGGGCGAGTTCATATTGATGACCGTCTTAACAAAAATAACCAAAATTGCTTTGAATTTAAAGTAACCAAAACCAGGAGGAAAACATGGCAAAAGCAGCGACTTCAGAAACGAAAGTACGCCCCTTGCATGACCGCATTCTAGTGCGTCGTTTGCAAGAAGATGAGAAAACTACGGGTGGTATTATCATCCCCGAATCGGCGAAAGAGAAGCCCCAGCGTGGTGAAGTTATCGCCACAGGCAAAGGTCGCCTAACTGAAGACGGCAAAGTTATGCCCCTTGATGTAAAGGCCGGCGACAAAATTCTTTTCGGCAAATACTCAGGCACAGAACTTAAATTAAACGGAACAGAATTCTTAATGATGCGCGAAGAAGACGTTCTCGGCGTTCTTAACTAAATTTAAAGAAACAAAGGAAAAAACATGAGCAAAGAAATTCGTTTTAGCGAAGATGCACGCAGCCTAATTTTGAAGGGCGTTAACACTCTCGCCAATGCAGTAAAAGTAACTCTTGGCCCAAAAGGCCGTAACGTTGTTATCGAAAAATCTTTCGGCGGCCCGATCATCACAAAAGATGGCGTGACTGTTGCGAAAGAAATCGAACTTGAAAACAAGTTCGAAAATATGGGCGCACAGATGGTTAAAGAAGTTGCGTCAAAAACAAATGACGACGCCGGCGACGGCACGACAACTGCTACCGTTTTGGCTCAAGCGATTTATCGCGAAGGTGTTAAAATCGTAACAGCTGGTCACAACCCAACTATGGTTAAACGCGGCATCGACAAAGCTGTTGATGCAATTCGCAAAGAACTCCTTTCACTTGCTAAGCCCGTGAAAAACCCGAAAGAAGTCGCTCAAGTTGGCTCGATCTCTGCTAACAACGATTCTGAAATCGGCGAAATGCTTTCTAAGGCAATGGAAAAAGTTGGCAAAGAAGGCGTTATCACTGTTGAAGAGAGCAAAACAGCTCAAACTGAACTTGATGTCGTAGAAGGCATGCAGTTTGACCGTGGTTATTTGTCTCCTTATTTCATCACAAACGCTGAGCGCATGGAGACTGTCCTTGAGAACGCTTACGTTTTGATTCATGACAAAAAAATCAGCACTATGCGCGATCTAGTACCTGTTCTTGAGCAAGTCGCACGCGCTGGTCGCCCACTTGTAATTATCGCAGAAGAAGTTGATGGCGAAGCACTCGCTACTCTTGTTGTAAACAAATTGCGCGGTACCCTTCAGGTTGCAGCCGTTAAAGCCCCTGGCTTTGGCGATCGTCGCAAAGAAATGCTACAAGATATCGCCGTTTTAACTGGTGGCGAAGTTGTAGCTGAAGAAATGGGCCACAAACTTGAAAACGTAACTGTTGACCACCTTGGTTCAGCAAAACGCATCGTAATCGACAAAGACAACACCATCATCATCAATGGCGGCGGCAAAAAGTCTGAGATCGAAGCCCGCGTAAAACAAATTCGCGTTCAAGTTGAAGAGACCACGAGCGACTACGATCGCGAAAAACTAAAAGAGCGTCTTGCTAAATTGGCTGGCGGCGTTGCCGTTATTCACGTTGGCGCGCCCTCTGAAGTTGAAATGAAAGAGAAGAAAGCTCGCGTTGAAGATGCACTAAATGCAACTCGCGCAGCTGTAGAAGAAGGTATCGTTGCCGGCGGCGGCACAGCCCTCCTACGCGCTTCTCGCGTTCTTGATAAATTGAAAGTAAGTGAAGACGAAGCGTTTGGCGTGAAAATCATTCGCCGCGCGTGCGAAGAGCCGCTTCGTCAAATCGCAGGCAATGCGGGTCTTGATGGCGCGATTGTTATCGACCGCGTTCTTCAAAACAAAGACGTTGCTTGGGGCTTCAATGCTTTGACTGACGAATATGAGAACCTCGTTGAAGCTGGCGTAATCGACCCAGTTAAAGTTGTTCGTTGCGCACTTGAGAACGCAGCTTCTGTTGCCTCTCTTATGTTGACCACTGAAACCATGATTGCAGAAGCTCCGAAGGCAGACAAAGGCCACGGCGGCGGCGGCGACATGGGCGGTATGGGCGGCATGGGCGGCGGAATGCCGATGATGTAAGTCGGCGGTCGCCTTAGGGCGATGCCGAATTCGTCTCAAATATTAAAATGACTCTTGAGCTGGTTAGAAATAACCGGCTCTTTTTTTAGAATAAATAGTAGAGGCCCGCCGAAGCTGTCGTGTGCTTTTGACTCGAGCTGCCGCTTGAAAAACTGGTCGCATATATTTCAAAATCAAGCTGAGCTCGCGCCTTTAGATTTATATATAGTTGTTTGTCGCCAAAAAGCCCAAAGGCGGTAACTGAATTTGAACCGTTGCCCGAAACACTCGGGGTTTCATTGAGCCGCGATTGAAATAGAAAATTAAGATCCGCGCCCAGGCTATAGGGCGATCCATCACCGAGTGGGTACGAGCCCGCAATACCAAGCTTCGGCCCACTGTAGGCTTTCGTGGTCAGGCCCACTGGGGTTGATTGATCAACAAAGAGTTCGTAAGACGAAAATCCGAAAAGCAATTCTACCTTCGGTGCCGACACGGCATTTGCCAGGCGCAAGTTATAGCCAAAAAGAAAATCATACGATGAAAGCCGGTGCGACAACTTGGTCGGCTGAGCACCTGAAACCGGGTTGTTGGTGGATATAATACCCTGGCGCATGAGTGCGTGCATGCTCCACGCTGGGGTTAACCAAAGCTCACCTTCGAGAATAATGCTGGGGTAAATTGAGCCGTTGGCCATAAGGGCCGTGCCGGCCGCCGTGTCGACGTTCTCTTGAAAGGTGCCGAGCCCCATACGCGCGCCAACGACACCAAACGTTGGTTTTCGCTCGGGCAACCAGGCGACGGGCTTTTGGCCGTAGCTGACCGCTGCGTCGGGTTTTTCTGACAGCACTTCTTCGCCCGTATGAATATCTGACAACGAATCCGTATTTGAATAGCTTACGTTTTCAAGGGTGGCGATTTTTGAATTGGGCTGAATCGAGCCAGCGCCTTTTTCAGTTACAATTCGGCCGAAGCTCAGTGTGTCGTCGACTTTTAAGATTTTAATTTTACCAATAATCTCTTTTTCGGTACTAACCAGAAAATGAAACTTGGGATGCCGAACGGATTTAATGATTTGAATGACCGGCAAAATTTGATCAGGTTCAACGCCGTCTTTGTGGCCCATGTTTATCGTTACTCGCGTGCCCTGGCGGCTTAAAACCAAACCATTGTACGGAATTTTTTTGAAAAGTTTTTCAATCAATTGGTCGGCAAGTTTTTTTATGGCATCGACATCGAAACGTTGAATGTTTGTCAGTGACTCTTGCGCAATCAAAGTCTGATCGGCTTTTAGAAAGAGATCCATTTTAATGGCGATACCGCCCGGGCCTTTTGAAATGCTGGTGGCCACCACGGCATCGGCCGTAAGACCCTTCATCATGCTTTTAATGTTGGCTACATCTTCTTCAAGCTCGTCTGGGGTCACCACCGGGCCGCTTGCCGTGGCTTCAATAAATTCAAAGCGATGACCTGATTTTATTTTTTCGGTGAGGGCGGTTTCGACCGGTCGCGCATAAATGCCACGCAAGTTATCAAACACTGGCAGCAGTGAAAGCGTACGAATAGTAAGCGCCACGTCTTCATCGCTTTTATAGCCCGATGAAGATTGTGCGTGGCAAAACAGGCCTAGGCCGACGATGGTCAGTGAGAGCAGAAATCTCATTTAAACAGTCTGCTCGCATCGCGTTTGCTGGTCAATTTTCATCAAGCCCAGCACTAAAAAATCCGAAGAGATTGAGCGTGAAAAAACTGATTTCACTTTTAATATTTTTGGGCAATCTGCACTTTTACTCTTTCGCCGCTCTGGCGCAAGTTGACCCCACTAGCTCGCTGCTGTTAAAGCCTGGCTCTGCGGGCTCAGAAAACAGCGACGCCAACCTAGACAATGGTCGGTATGTGGTTAAGCCAGTCGCGCCAACTCAGGCCGCAAAACCTATTAAAAGATGGGCCTCACCCACCGCGCCAAAGGTTGAAAAACCAGACCCAACAAGCGCCGCCGATGGCAACTCAGCTGCAAAACAGCCGAATGCCGCCCAGGCTAGCTCCGCATACGCCAACCATCCCGCCCTCGAAAATAGTGCCAACCCGGTTGCAAATTCAGAAAATAAAAATTTTTCTGAAGCCGTACAAGCCATGATACTTGGCGGTGACAGCGACAGCATTGGACATTACAAAGATAAGCTTCAGCCCGACGACCCCCGACTCAATATTTTAAGTTTCAGTGTGGCACCTTCGTATCTTTACATCGATTCATCAAGTGCCTATTGGTTTCGACGATATCACAGCGGCGGCCCCGGCATTTCGACCTCGGCTGATATTTGGATGACCCCATTTTTGGCAATCGACATCGGCTATTTTACGACCTTAGCCGCTGATCTAAACGGCGATCCGACGACTTCTCGCACGACGCTCGTCGACCATCGTTACACTTCAGTTAATTTTCTATTCAGAAAATATTTTTCTTTATCTAAAAAATCACCAAGCCTCACTTTTGGCTTCGGTTACAACGAATATCAAATGATGGTCGCCCAAAACGAGCAAAACAGAATCCGTCTTCAAGAATATGGGCTAGATCTTTCGCTCAGGCTCGCTGTACCCACAGGGCCTTCGCACGCCTGGGCCGTTAGCAGCGAAATCATACCAAAAATGAAAGTGACCGAGCAGCCGACGACCTCGAGCGCGCAGAGTGGCGGCGGGCCGACCGCCTATGCCTTGAAATTTTCGATTGGTGAAGACTTCAATCTCGATCGTAACAATCGGGTGTTCTGGCGTCTTTCACACCGTGCCGAAAAATCAATTTATACAGGCAACGCAACAGCCGTTGACCCGGCTACTGGCGCAACTCCAGCTGGCGTTTCTGTAACCACCGGAGCGACTCTTTTAGAGCTTGGCTATTCTTGGGGAGATTGAACTTCTAGTTCAGGCAACTCGGGCGGGATTGGCGGCAAGTCATGCGGATCAAGTGATTTTTCTTCATGTCGGGCCGCTCGAATCTTCCACCAGGCGTAACTCAGTAAAAGCAAAGTGACGGCTGCAATAAAATACTTTTGGGTGCGAATCGCAATGGTAAGCGCCTGATCTAAATTCTTACCGAAATACCAACCGACATAAACCCAAACGGGCACGCTTATCATTGCAGCGGCCGCATCAAGTGACAAAAAGACAATTGGTCTGACGCCCATAATCCCTGACGTTAGAAAGATCGGCGCGCGCAGGCCGGGTAAAAAACGACCAGTAAAACAAATGAACTTCGAATTAGAAAGCACTTTTTGGCGCGCCAACTGTATGCGCTTTTCTGTGAACACGGACCGAAAGAGCGGCAGCTTGAAAACGCGATACCCGTAAAGTCGGCCGAGAAAAAATAGAAAGGCATCGCCCATAAGAACTCCGGCGAAACCGACAATAACAGCCCCATAAAGGGTGATCGATTTAAGCGCCGCAAGAATGCCCGCACTGATCAACGAAATGTCTTCAGGCAGCGGAACACCTAGACCACAGGCGAGTAAGACGCCAAGAATGACGCCATAGGCTTTAATGCCACTAAAGCCGGAGAGAAAAGTAATGAGTTTTACCGTAAATTTAGTTCGTTCCACGAGAGTGCTGAGACTATAATATAAGCCATGGGAATTAAACTCGTAATCGTTGATGATGCGCCGTTTATACGTGAGGCCATTCGTGGCCTTATCAGGGACACTGAGTTTGAGTACGTCGGCGAGGCCATCGACGGCGAAGAGGCTGTTGATGTTATACGACGGCTCAAACCTGATGTTGTCTTGATGGACCTTGTTATGCCTAAAAAAAATGGCATTGAGGTGACCAAGGAAATTCTCGAAGAAATGCCAAAGATCAAAATTATTGCCTGCTCAACAGAGGGCCAAACCAATCTGACCCTTAAAGCGCTTGAGGCTGGCTGCAGTCACTTTCTCTCGAAACCCTTCACCGCCGAGGCCCTGTTAAAAGTTCTTAGAACTACGATGAGTTTAGGTTCAAAATCAAAGTCACGACCGATACCACACGGAGGATAGTTTTAGATGGGATCTTTCAGCTTTGTTATCCGCACCACAATAATCACTGTTTTACTTGTGCTGGCCATGCAGATCCGCTGGGGCACTCAGACTATTGAAGACCACGTGATGATGGCAATTACGTCGTCAGAAGTGGTGACTCCGCTTAATAAGACCGCCCAGGGCACTGTGGTGTTTTTACGAAATATGTGGACTAAGGCCAATCGCTCTTTCGACACGCACTTCTCAAAAGCAATGCAAGAAGAGAATCGGCCAGGCTCGCGCCACCTTGCGTTTTCGGTTGAGCGAAGTGAGAAGGCGGTTAAGCAAAAAGCCGAACAGGTTGAGGAGGCCGCAAAAGGCGCCTACGAAGAAGTAAAAGCCTCTTCGACATTTCAAAAGATAAAAGAAAAGGCATCGGCCACGTCGGCTAAAATTAGATCTAAATTTATTGATGAGAGCGCAGAGTCGACAAGTGACCGCCGCGCAGTGAAATCAGAAAATATTAGAGAATAGTCTCTAACCGCGAGTCAAAGCGCCCGCGGCTAGTGGGCCGTTATTTCTGCTGAGTATGCCCTGCGGTAGGCACTACGGTCGTAGTCTTCTTCTTCACATTGGTATTTACATTTCTATCGAGGCTAAATGGGCATGCGAACGAAGATACCGAGATCAATCCAATTATAAGAGCACCTGTAACTAATATGGTCTTTTTCATAACGACCTCCATACCTAATGTTAATGCGAACCCGGTGCCACCGCGAGCGGAATTTAACGGGGGCCAGATGTAGTCATTTCAGGGGGTTAGGCGGTGTCTCAATTTGAGACGTGGCCAGTGTCTAGACACTTGGCTAGCTATTTTTGGCATTTAGAACGCCTATTAAATCTTGCCGATTAGGCGCTATTTTAACCCTGCGCAGGGCGCGGTCGAGAATCTGCAATAGCGCCTCTGGAGTCGGAACCGACTCACCAATAATGGGGCCTACAATACTTTCAAATTTTGCCGGGTCAGCAGTTGCCACAACCACCGCATTCTTCCACCCCCATTTTTGAGCGGCAAAAAATGCGGTCGCAGTATGGGGGCACGAAATGTATTGGTGTTGTTGGAAAACCGCTCGAATTGTTGACCGAATTTCTTCGTCACTTACAGATATTGCTGAAATTATATTTTCGACCGTCGGGTCTATGGTGAGCAGAGAGCGAAGACGCTCCATATTGCTGGCATTGCCGACATCCATCGCATTCGCCAACGTGGCCACCGATTTTTGTGGCGACCAATTGTGGGTTTGAAAAAAGTCGACAATCGCCCGATTGGCGTTGAGGGCTAAACCGATTTTGCCAATCGGAAAGCCGCATTTGCGCGCCCAAATCGCCGCGAGTGCATTGCCCATGTTGCCGGTCGGTATGACAAAATTGAGGGCCGACACTGTGGTCTCGCTGGATTTGTTTTCTTTTGCGTGCTTCGCCGCTGCGAATGCGTAATAAATCATCTGCGGCAGCAACCGCCCGAGGCTAATGCTATTGGCCGAAAGCAATTGCCACTGTGATTTTAAATCGGCATCGAGAAAAGATTCTTTCACAAGCTTCTGACAATCATCAAACGAACCTTCAACGGCGTATGCCTTGACGTTTTCTTGCCAGCAGGTGAGTTGACGCTCTTGGCGCTCAGAAATCCCGCCATTTGGATAGAGAATCACAACACGCGTGTTCGGTTGGCCAGAGAATGCGCAACCCACGGCACCGCCCGTGTCGCCAGAAGTTGCGACCAGAACCAAGCGCGGCCGATTCGCCCCGACAGAAAGAAACGGTACAGTCGCCGCGAGAAACTGCGCCCCCACATCTTTAAAAGCGCATGTCGGCCCATGAGTCAGCTCAAGAACCGAAAGGGTTGGCGATAATTTCTTAATTGGTATTTCGAACGAAAATGCTTTTTCACAGATGTTAGACAAATGGCGCTCGAGCGAACTGCCAGAAAAAAACGGCGCGAGGACATAAGTTGCAAACTCTCGATGCGTCGCGAGGGGCGCCTTTTCAATATTAATCTTCGGAAACAATTCTGGAACATAAAGCCCGCCATCTGGCGCGAGCCCTGCAAGCAAGGCCTCTTCGATTGAAACTTTGTGGGCCCCGTCGCGCGTGCTGAAAAACTTCATTTGAGCACTCGCGCACCTTCGGCGCTAATTGAACTGACCATTCGAAGATGCTTTGGGTAGCGCGTACTGGCGGCATCGCCCATGGATTTCAAGACCCGCTCAGCTTGAACGCGGCCTTGGGTGAGCGCGAAAACCGTCGGCCCGGCACCAGAAATCGAACCGCCAATGGCGCCAGCATCAAGAGCCGCTCGTTTGATTTCGTAAAAATCTGGTATGAGCGAAGCCCGCGCGGGCTCTATAATTTCATCAACCAAAAATTGTCGAACTTTTTCAGGATCATTCTCCGCCAAGCCCGCCAGCACCATCGCCAATCGAGTTTGGGCTCGCGTATGCGCCTTCAGTGTAATCGTTTTCGGCAATACTTCGCGCGCTCGACGCGTATCCAACCGAAAACCAGGGTAAAGAACGGCGACGTGCCAGTCGCCCTTAAGCGCGACGCGCGCATAAGTGTTCTCTTCTGAAGCCACGATGAGAACCCCGCCCAATAATGAGGGGATTACATTGTCGCCATGCCTCGCGCCACTCGCGACAGCTTCACCGGTGATGGCATATTTAATCAGCGCACTTTTTTCAAGTGACCGATCGAGCACTGCATTTGCGGCGAGCAAGGCGGCCGCGGCTGAAGCAGCGCTACCCCCAAGGCCCGAACCAAGCGGTATCCCTTTTTTGATTTCAATTTCGAACCCATACTCAAGCTTTTGCTCGCGAATAAATTCAAGTAGCCCCATGGCCGCGGTGTTCTTCTCGGGCTCTTTCGGCAATTCAACAAAACTTTCGCGATCGAGGCCCTCGCCGATTTCGATTGAACGCACGCGCACTGTCTTCTCTTCGATTCGTGTAACGCGAACAGTGTCACCCATACCCTCAAGCGCAAAGCCCAATAGGTCAAAACCCACGGCAAAATTGGCTACACTTGCAGGCGCAAACGCAATGGCTGATTTCACTGAGGCGCCCCAAGATAATCGGCAAGCCGCAAGAGTTCAGAAAAAACTCCGGCCGCTGTAACCGCAGGGCCGGCACCCGGCCCTTGAATCACCATCGGCTGCTGATCATAGCGCTCGGTGCGAAAGAGTAGAATATTGTCGCTACCCGAAAGCCGCGCAAAGGGGTGCGTGAGTGGTATCGCCTTAAGCGCAACCTGCGCGCCGCCACCAACCGAAACTTTAGCTACGTAACGAAGAACACAGTTTTTTTCTTTCGCTTCTTTTTGGCGGCGACTGAAATCGTTATCAAGCTCGCTGAGTCGCGAAAGAAATTCGTCGAGACCCACCTTAAGCAAGCCTGGTGAAACCAAATTTTCGATAACGACATTCTCGCGATTGAGATCAATGCCGGCTTCGCGCGCCAATATCACAAGTTTACGACCCACATCCGCGCCAGAAAGGTCATCGCGTGGGTCAGGCTCGGTGTAGCCCAATTTTTTTGCCTCAAGCACCGACGCAGAAAACGGTCTAGTGCCGTCATAAACATTAAAAAGATATGACAGTGTCCCTGAAAGAACACCCTCTATTTCGATAAGGCGATCACCCGTTTGAATCAGATCTCTCAAAGTTCGCAACACCGGAAGCCCCGCGCCGACTGTCGTCTCGTAAAGAAAGTACCGGTTTAATTCGCGCGCGGTCTTTTGCAGCTCTTTATAATATTTGAGGTCACCAGAGCCCGCTTTCTTGTTTGCGGTAATAATATTGACGCCGGCCTTAAGCCAATCAAGATACTGAGCGGTTGTCTCTTCGCTAGCACTCACATCGATAATAACCGCGTGCGGGTAATGGCTCTCGTTCACGTACTGGCCGAAATCAGCAAGCGACGTCGCAGCCGCGCCTTTGCCAAGAAGGTCATTCCAGTTTTTTACATCAAGGCCTGTCTCGCTGCGCGCAGTCGTTTTCGAATTTGTAATTGCTCGTACGCGAACATCAATGCCGCGTTCAGTTTTCAACCCTTCAATTCGTTGCGAAAGCTGATTAAGAAATGTAGCCCCCACGGTGCCCGAGCCGATAACCCCAACCGAGAGCGTTTGGTTTGAGAGAAAAAAGGCTGAGTGAGCGGCCCGTACTGCACGGTGAATCGCCTCGCGCGGCAGTACGACTGAAATATTTCGCTCCGAAGACCCTTGTGCAATAGCGAGTACATTTGTGCGCGCCTTTCCTAACGCCGAGAAAAGCCGACCCGACATACCGGGGGTGTGCGCCATCCCGTCGCCGACCATCGCCAGCACCGAGCAATCGGGCAAAAGAGCTATGGTTTGAATTTCGCCACGATGAATTTCACCTTCAAACGTTCGCATAACAGATTTCTTTGCAGCCTCACCGTCGGCCGCCAGAACGGCAAAACAAATCGAATGCTCAGAGCTCGCCTGAGATATCATAACGACTGAAATATTCACTTCTTTCAGAGCGCCGAAAAGCCGTTGCGCCACGCCGGGCACACCGACCATGCCCGTGCCCTCGAGGTTTATGAGCGCCACGTGATCGATAGTTGCAAAGCCTTTTACCGGCGGCTCGCGCGTGACCTTGGCCGAAATACATGTGCCCGCAACCTTTGGATTAAAAGTATTTTTAATCCAAATCGGTATTTGCTTCTGCACGGCAGGCCCCATCGTATCGGGGTGAATAACCTTTGCGCCGAAATACGCAAGCTCGCTGGCCTCAGAGTATGAAACGTTTGGTAGAACCACCGCGTCTGGCACGAGCCGAGGGTCCGCGCTCATAACGCCGTCTACGTCAGTCCAAATAAGAATTTCTTTTGCTTCAAGAAGCCGACCAAAAATGGCGGCCGAAAAATCACTGCCATTACGTTTCAATGTTGTGGCCACGCCGTCGGCAGTTGAGGCGACAAACCCTGTGATGACAATCACTTCGCCCGGATGAGTCTGAAACCAAGCGCTTGCTTTGGCTTCACTTTCTGGCCAGAGCACTCGTACGCTTCGATCAAAAGGCTCAACAACTAAAACTTCGCGAGCATCAAGCCATGCCGATTTTATTTTATTTTTATTAAAGGTCGCCGACATAATTTGGGCCGACCAAAGCTCGCCGTGCCCTGAAATCAGCTCTTGAACCTGCATCGAACAAGATTTGGCGTGCCAAACGCCTTTTAAGATCTCAGCGATATTGGCCATATCTCGCTTAAAAATTTCATTGAGTCTCGCCGCCTCTGGAGAATCGAGAAGCGCCGCCACGCATTCGCTGTGCTTGCGCAACAGCTCTTCGGTCTTTTGCTCGTATTTTGAGTCACGCCGCCGAGCAAGTTCGGTGAGCTCAATAAGCGCATCAGTCACCTTGCTCATCGCCGATACGACCACAGCCGTTCTTGCCGCGGCTTGCGGTTGGCCAACTATTTCGGCCACTCGCTGATACCTTTCAGCATTCGCGACGCTCGTGCCACCAAATTTATGTACGGTCCACTTCGACATGATACGGCCCTCTAGCCAATAGAAGAAGGTTATCAGATTCATCGTGCAGCGGGTAGCGCGTTCATCTCAGCTTCAGCGAGCTGTAAGTCGAGGTCTCTCGGTCAGGATCTTGTGCCGTAGATAAAGAAGTGTTTCGATTTAAGGATGGGCATTTTCTCAATATCCAACTTTAGAGTTCGACGAAATGCTTTTATCGCGCTCGCGACTTTGCCAATTTGGCTTTCGGCCTGCACACCCTCGGCTCAACAAAAAACCAGGGCGTGCGAGTGGGCCCCGGTCGCCAGTGACAATTTTAAAACCAGCGGCTCTCCGAATAGCCATTTTTGGATACATGAAACCGGTGGCGACGGCTGGGGCAATCACGAGTTGCAAAACTACACCGCCTCCGTTGAAAACTCTCGTGTTGTCGACCAAAAATTAGTAATTGAGGCACGCCACGACAGGTCGGGATACTCGTCTGCCCGACTTAGGTCGGCTCAGGCCTGGACTTACGGCCGCTTTGATATTCGATCGAAACTTCCGCACGGGCGCGGGCTCTGGCCGGCTATCTGGCTGATCGCCGAAAAGAAGAACTACGGAGACTCTTATTGGCCAGATAACGGCGAGCTCGATATCATGGAGAACGTCGGCTTCTCACCCAATCTGGTTTTCGGAACGGCGCACTCGAAAAAGCATAATGTCTTTAATCACAGTGAGCGTGGCAAGGCCGTTTTTGTGCCCGATGCCGAAAATGAATTTCATAAATATTCAATTATTTGGTTACCGAAAAAAATTGAGTACCTTGTCGACGACAGCGTTTACTTTCGAATCAACAGAAACGGAGAAGATTGGCAGACTTGGCCCTACGATAAGCCCTTTGTTCTTGTTGTAAATCTTGCGGTGGGTGGCGATTTGGGCGGGCAAAAAGGTGTCGACGAGTCTATCTTTCCGGCACGGTTCGAACTCGAGTCTGTAACCGTAAGTGCCGCAAAGAACCTCGCGTGTGGACAATAAAAAACGCGCGATTTAACTCGCGCGTTCTTAAGACCTTCGAAATAATCTGAGCGTTAATTGTTTACAGTGATTGTGAAGTGATTACTTTCAACCGAGCTGGTTTGGTCGTTCACAACTTGAGTACCAGTCAAGAAAACATCGTACTCGCCATTCGGAACAGAAACGGTTCTCCAACCCAAAGTCATTTCTGGCAACGCGATATTCGTGCCTCGGGTATAGACGATCTGGCCATTTTGCTTGGCGATCAATTTGAGAGTCGACAGTGGCGCTGCGCCTGATGCCGCGTGAATATTGAAAACGATTCGGCCTTTTACAGGCTGAGTCAAATTCACATCCTTACCTTCAAAGTTCAGACTCATCTTCGGCGCAGTATTTTCAACATAGAAAAACTGGCGCTGAGAAGTCTCTTGGCTCTTACCCGCAATTGTCGCTGTCGAAAAGATCTGGTAAGTGCCATCAGCCCACGTTGTCGTCTCGAATTCGGCAGCGCATTTGGCCTGTGTAGCGCAATCATACGTACTCTTCACTTGATTTTGCGCATCAACAACAGTCACTTCAAGCTTCTGCAGACCCGCGAAGGTTGACTCCGCAGATGCCGTCATTTTGCCCGCCACAATAGCGCGGTTATCCGGCGCTCGAACCGTTACGTAGCCATTGTATTTTGGCACTTCAAGCGCGTAAGTTTCGTTACCTACACCCGAAATATCGTCGTAACTAACATAGGCAAAGCCCTTCATGCCCCAGTCTTCACCCCAGCTATTGCGAATAATGAAAGCACCCTTCGAATCGTCGTAGCCGATAAGAGAGATCGCGTGACCACCTTCGGCCTTGCCCGTTGTGTGCTTATAGACTCCGCTCTTATATAGTAAAAAATCTGTGTAAACAGTCAGCGTCGTCATTAATGCCCCCCGAGCCAATGCTGCTTTTACCGAATCAAGATCTTTTGAATAGTTTGTCGGAGTTGTGTAGCTCACAATTTTCAAAGAACGATTTGCTGAATCAGAGCAAGATCGCGAGCACTCAACATCTTCACCAGTAGCGCCAGATGTGTACGGCAAGCAAGCTTCGTCAGGGATGCCTGATGACTGCAAATAGTCAGCTGCCGCTGACGGAAACCAACCCATTTCGCATGCGCCGCCACCACAGGCGAAAAGGGCTTGGGGCGAGTACCGAAAAAGACCGCCGAAGTAAGCGATATTCATTTGGGTCTCAAGCGTTGCAACTGTCGCAAACGCCACGCAACTGCCGCAGTTGCCTTGATTTAAAATTGGAGAAACATAGTTAAGACCGTTTACATCACGCCAGTCGACAGTCGTCGCAGAAAAATTACGAAGGCGCGATTGCGGCACTTCGAATTGCGCATCTGTTTTTGGTGCATTGCGAACGCCCAATAGGCCCTTGATGCTCGCGCTGTTATTTTTCAACCAAGCGTCATCAGCCTGCCAGCCAATGTTTTCTTTCTTCAATTTAGTTTGAAGTGCCTTTACGTCAACCGTCGCTACTGAACTTGCCAAAGCAAAGCTCGGCAATAGCAGCAGCATTAATGAAATCCGTTTCATAAATCCCCTCCGTGAGAATTATTATTTAATTCGTTAATTAACGACCAACCAATGCTAGACGCTCCTCTTCAGTCGAGGTAGCGAGGTCCGCGAGTTAGAAATCGAAATGGACCTTGGTCTAGGCGCAAAAGGCGCCCGACCCGCGTGCGGACCGCACGCTTTCTCTGCCACGACAATGGGCCCATGAGGCTGCGCGATATAAAACGCCAATTTTAATGATGCTAATTAATTTAATTTATTGTGAGTCAAAGGCGACACTAGGCCTCTGCTTGCTGTCAGCCGAAAAATTCGACTCCCGCACGGGCTGGAATTAGTTTAGCTAACAATCAATTTACCGACTAATTGCCTTAAACTCTTGCGCTCGCGCTGAGAAAGCGGGGCCAGATATTCGTCTTCGACCTTCTGTCTAATTTTTGAAAACTTCTGAAGCGCACGTAGCCCCTGCGGGGTTACTTCAATTAGATTCACCCGGCGATCGCGCCCGCTTGTCTTTCTCGAAACGTAATTAAGCCTTGTTAAGTCATTTATTATTTTGACCATTGAGGCCTTGTCAATGCCGATCTGGGCCCCAAGGTCGTTCTGGCTAAGCTCTCCACTCTCTCTAAGAACTATTAATATCCCGTATTGGTGGGGTAAAATTTTGTGCGGAGATAGCTTTTTTGCAAACGCCATTCGCATTTGTGATGAAAGTTTGTGCATGCAATAACCAAAGTAGGACTTAAGCACGGGGTGCACGGGGGCACCGTCTAAACCTCTCTGTAGCGCACTGTCCTTTTGGTGACCATTAGCCATTCGTTTCATTAGTAACTCGTACCATAAATGGTTTGCGGCACAAACTATTTATTATTATAACTATGAGACGGGGTGAGTGCATGAAGTGGCCGGTCGTCAAGATTACCTTTCTATTTTTAATGTTGGCTTTTCAGAGTGTCTGGGCTGAGTCGACACCACCTTTGACTTTGCAAAGCGCGATCGATGAGGCACTGCAAAACTCTCCGCAAGTGCAAAAGGCAAAGTCCGCGTCCGCCGAGAGCACATGGAAGAAAGTCGAAAGCTTCTCAACGTTTTTGCCAACCCTACAGTTTGAAGTCGACTATTTAACATTGCACAAATATGCATTTCTAGATGTTAACCTGGGCGGCGGTACGGCGAGCTTTCCACAAGTTATTCCGTCGTCGATTTACGAGTTAAATGCGAAGCTTCCACTTTTTGATGGCTTTGCCGGAACCAATCGCTTCAAGGCCGCTCGAGCTTTCGAATCGGCCGAAGAGCTTAATTACAAATGGGCGCAATTTCGAATCTCGCGCGAAGTAGCGCTTTTGTATTACAAGGCTCTCGGCTCAAAAATTCTAAGACAGGTGGCCGAGCAAAATGTAAAAACTCTTCAGGATCATCTCAATGACGTCCGCCAATTTCGCAAGGCCGGCGCTTCGACCAAATTTGACGTGCTACGCGTTGAGGTTCAAGTAAGCGAATCACAAAGTGATCTTCTTAACGCTCAAGACAATGTGATTTTAAGCCAAAACCGCTTGGCCGAGACTCTGGGCCGCGAAGCCGATGACCGCACCCCCACCGGCGACCTGCCCGTGCTGAAGTCTGAAATTTCGCAACAGGCTCGGGTTGATGCGACGGCCAGCCGCGCTGATCTCGCGGCTCTGCAGAATCGAGTTCGCGGGCTCGAACATCTCGATCGCGCCGACAATCGCTTTTGGTCGCCGAAACTTGCACTTTTTGGACAGTACCAACAGTATAATAATCGAAACGATCGGTTTGACGACTGGGCCAATTATCGCGAGGCCTATAACGTCGGCCTCAACTTTA
This sequence comes from uncultured Bdellovibrionales bacterium, assembly GCA_903833275.1. Lineage (GTDB taxonomy): Bacteria > Bdellovibrionota > Bdellovibrionia > Bdellovibrionales > UBA1609 > RBG-16-40-8. Next base: position 76,000 of record CAILEP010000006.1, on the reverse strand, counting down.
CCTGGAACATTTTCGACGGCTTTAGTACCGTCGCCCGGGCGCACGAATCGAACGAACAAAAATACCAAGCCGATCGCCAATTGAGAATCGCCGAGATTCACTCGAAGCAGGAGTTTGATCTCTGGCGCCGAAAATTTTTGTATTTTTGCTCGGTTTATCAGTCTCGCGTAAGCGATGTCGCCAAATCTGAAGAAAGTGTGCGGCTCGCTAAAGAGGGCCGCCGTGTCGGCGCTCGAACCAACACTGATTTATTAGATGCCGAAAGCGAACTTTTTAGAGCCCGCGCTGGTCAGGTGAACGCACAGGTAGGCTCGATCGAAGCTTTAATTAACCTCGAACTTACGACAGGACAAAAGCTATATGACTATCGATAAACGAAAACGCGCAATCTTTGGCGCCGCCGGCGTCATTGCATCCATTATACTTTATTTTGTCTATCAACACATTGTGTACGTCTCAACCGACAACGCCCAAATTGATGCTCCGGCCGTTATGCTCACGCCAAAAGTCGGCGGCTATATTACGACCGTAAATGCGCAAGAGGGCCAACGCGTGAAAAAGGGCGACGTGATCGTCGAGATCGACGATCGCGATTATCAAAACACCTTGAAGCAGATTCAAGGCGAGCTCTCATCCCTTCAGGCTAGCCGAAATGACGCCGAGAAAAACAACAAGCGACTTTCTTCTTTGTTTTCATCGGGCGCGGTTTCTCAGCAGCAGTTTGACGCCGCCTCGACCGCCTATTCAAACTTCAAGGCCAAGTACGATGCCGTGGCTGCGCAAGTTGCCCAGGCCGAGTTAAATCTCGAAAATACAAAAATACGCGCACCCCAAGACGGCATCATTGCAAAAAAATCGGCTGAGCCGGGCCAGCTCGCCGCTGCCGGCGTGCCCCTTATCGGATTTGTCAGCAGCAGCGAGCGCTGGGTTACCGCAAATTTTAAAGAAACTGAGGTCGAAGACATCAAAGTTGGCTCAAAGGCCTACTTCGACGTTGATGCCATTTCTGGCAAATCGTACGAAGGCACTGTGTCTGGCATTAGCTCGGCGACCGGCGCTACATTTACACTTTTACCGCCCGATAATGCGACCGGAAACTTCACTAAAGTCGTTCAGCGCGTACCGGTAAAAGTGAAAATCGAGAAGATAACAGATCAAGATCTCGAGCTTCTGCGCGCAGGTCTTTCGGTCGTCATTCGCGTTCGCAAACACTAACGAGGGCCCGTGAACTCAAAAGCGCCATTGATTATATTTGTGGCCGTCATGGCCTCGCTTTTAGAAATTATCGACACGTCCATCGTTAACGTGGCGCTACCCACTATGATGGGCAACCTCGGCGCCACGCTTGATGAAATCAGTATGGTGATCACCGGCTACGCAATCGCAAATGCAATCGTATTGCCGGTCTCGGGCTGGCTCGGTGAACGCCTTGGGCGCCGCAAATATTATCTCGGCTGCATTCTCGCCTTTACCGCAACGTCTGTGGCCTGCGGCCTTGCCCCGAATTTAACTACTCTTATTATTTTTCGAATTTTTCAAGGATTAATGGGCGGGGCACTTTTGCCAACTTCGCAAGCCCTGATCTATGAGCAGTTTCCGAAAGAAAAAGCTGGCATCGCCGGCGCAATATTCGGCATGAGTGTTATGATTGGCCCGACTCTCGGCCCTGTAATGGGCGGCTATCTCACAGACCAATTCGGCTGGCGCTCTATATTCAATATCAATTTGCCCCTCGGTATGATCGCTTTTCTCGTTGGCAGTGCCGTTATTTTTGACCGCAAAAAAGAACTTAATGAGACCGTCGCATCGTCAAAGCTTGATGCCATTGGCCTCGCCCTCTTGGTGTTGGGCATCGGATGCTTGCAATTTGTTCTAGAGCGCGGCGAAGCCAACGATTGGTTCACCTCGGGCTCTATTATTTTTAACACCGCAATGGCCGCACTTTGCCTGCCAGGGTTTGTTCTTTGGGAGCTCAAGGTGGCCCACCCAATTATTAATGTTCGCCTTTTTAAATTGCCCGTCGTGTTCAGCGGCGTCGGCCTGATGGCCGGGCTTGGTTTTTTTCTCTACGGAGTGGTCTTTACCCTGCCCATATTCTTGGCTCGCTCATTTCACTACACCGCCACTCAAGTTGGCGAATTTTTTATCCCTGGCTCGATTTTAACCGCACTCATGATGCCCTTTATCGGGCAAACAATGTCAAAAGGCACAAATCCGAAGGTTTTAATTTTTATCGGCCTCGCCTCAATTGAAGTCTGCCTTTTTATGATGACTTATTTCTCGCCAGGCTCATCGAAGTGGCAAATTTTGCAGATGCTTTTCGTGCGCGGTGCCGCAATGGCATTTTTGTTTGTGCCAATTAACTCGAGTATATTGAGCCAATTTAAAGGCGCAGAAATGGGTCAGGTGTCGGGCCTTCTAAATTTATTTCGGCAACTAGGCGGTAGCGCCGGGGTCGCACTCGTCAGCACACTTCTTATTTCAAGCGGGCACCAGAACTACGCCGACCTTTCTAATCACGTTACGTTACTGAATGGCGCCACGGTCAATGCCTACAAATCTACGGTCGGCGCGATGGGCACAAAGATGTTGAATGTGACTGGCTTCACCCCAGATCATGGCCCCTCGGCTGCCATTCAGCTTTTATATATGCGCGTACAAGGCCAAGTGTTCATGCTCAGTTTTCTGCAACTCGTCTGGATAATGATGTTTATTTTTGCACTCTCATTTATTCCGTTTTATTTTCTTAAAATTAAAGGCAAGACCGTCGCGCCTGTAGACGCCCACTAGAAACACACTTAGATTGTCCCTAGCCTGCTTTTTCGGCCACGAAAGAACTTAGCGCGCCCTCGCTTGCCGTAAAGGTAATTTGAATGGGCTGACAACAGACCTCACAATCTTCAATGTAGGCCTGGGTGTCGCCGATAGAAAGATCTAGAATCATCGAGATCTTCTGCAGGCAGTAGGGGCATTTAAATTTTTTTTCAATTTCTTCCATTTTCGCCTCGGCCCCTCTCTACATTTTGGCCTTTACTAGGCCCTCAACCTTAACCGCAAACTCTTCGAGCGAAACGTTCAGCGGCTTATTAAAGGCAAGATTTGCCCCCTTGGCTCAAAATTTTATCGATAGAAATCAAATCCATACCCGTTGTTACAACAATCGGCATGTCGCTTTTCTTACGAACCCTTATAAAATTAATAAGATCGAGACCAATGCTGCTGCCACCCTTCTCGCTAATAAGATGCAGATAGGTAGAAACAAAGAAGGCATCCCGTTAAGGATGCCTTCTTTCTGGCGGAGGGAGTGGGATTCGAACCCACGAAGCCCGTAAGAGCTTGCTAGTTTTCAAGACTAGTGCTTTCAACCGCTCAGCCATCCCTCCGTCGGCCAATTTATGTAGGACGAATAAAACTGTCAACGGTTGTGAGCGGGCCCACGAAAGAAAAAACGCCAGGGGTTACGGCGAAAACGCCTCCAAAGAGCGAGGTAAATCAATCGCCTTTGGAGGGCATGAACATCTCTTGAACGAACGGCCACTATAAACGCTAGCCCAAAGCTAACGGCCACATTTAGAGCGCCGATTGCCACTAAACCCAGGATGGCCATATAAAACACAGGCATTTTAAACGACTGCAGGCCAAAATACATAAACCCCGCGGCAAAAGCCCCCGATTGCAAAGTCACGTGCCGAACCTCAAAATTGAGCCCAAAGAACTGACAAACAGCCGGGGTGAGGCCCAGCAAAAACCCGAGCGATATGTTGGCCGAAATTATCGCAATATTGCGCTTCAAAAACGCCGCCCACGCCTCGCAACGCTCAACCCCAAAAATGAAAATGAGCCGACGATTGTAGCGAATATTGACGTCAAGCCGATTGAGCACGAACCAATTGTCGGCCCAACCCGCGAACAAACTCGAAAACCAAAGAAGCACGCCCGTTAGCGCGGCATAAATAGGCGAAAAGCCCAATATACTGGTGGAATGAAATACATATTCGGCTCGATCGGCCAAAAGAAAATGACGACGAAAAAATATCTCAACCAAAATTTCTATCATAATCACCGCCGGCATAACGACGCCCACGTTGCCGACAATGCCTATGCTTTGTGTTTGAATAAGATTAACAATCTCATCTATCAGCTTATTGAAGTCTTTTTCGTTATCAAAATTGCGCATTCGTGCCGCCAACGCCGGCCCGGTCATGGCCGGCTGTTTCGTTGCCAGAGTGAACCCGGCATATTGAATTAGCAGAAACGAGCCCGAATAGTTTAGCGAATAGAATAAACCTTGAAAAAATGGCGACAGCTTTGCCGCCGCCAAAATCATTTTGAAGTAGACAGTGCCGGCCGTTATGAAACCGCCCCCGGCAGCGGCCTTGAACATCTTCTTATATTCGTCATCAGACCGCGCAATGTAGTGCTCGCCGGCCTCTGCACTTCGATCAACGATCTTTTTTGCGAGTAATTTTGAATTGTGTAAGAAAAGGGCCGAAATGCTTTTGCGCTCTTGGTTTTCTTCAATCAGACGAATCATAAACTGTTTAATTAAATTCGGGTCGCTCGTCTCGCGTGAATGAAAAAGAATAAGTTCTTCGAGGCGGCGCATCTTGGCCTCTAAAGAATCAAGGGTGTAGACCACCCGCGAACTCACCCCAAAGACGTCGAGGTGACGATAGACGCTCGAAATCGCGCTTCGGCAATTTTGAATTTTAGAATGAAGTCGGGCAGCACGATCTTTTCTAATACTCATGTTTTCAGAATTAACGAGTTGCTCTACCTCATTGGTAAGCCCCACAAACGGAATTTCACTCAACTGATCCGCACCCATGCGCTTTCGCACCGCCTGAGAGAGCCCAGCCGCCTGAATGTCGACAGCCAAGAGTACCATCGCCTGCATCATGTCTTCTTGCAGAGAATTCCACCTATCTAAATCTGCGTCAGCTTCAAACTTAAGCAACCCAATGACTTTACCTATGACGTCTTCTTCTATGGCCATCAACCATTCAGAATCCGTTGGCCGCGCAAAAAGTGCTGAAAAAAGATTGGGCATGCCTGAAGTCACCGCTGCCTCTGGCAAAATCTTCTGCATCAGCCGATCATTGAGCTCGGCCCAGACGCCTTCTTCTTTTGGCAGCCCCACCTCGACAAAAAGATCACTTGAACTCATATCGCGAACAACCGAGCGCAATGTTTTTGCGACCCTGCGCTTAACCTCAATGTTTCTCTCTAATAGATTCAAAAAAAACTTTACTCGCGTGCCGGGTATTCTAATATTTTTGATGTCTTCGGTATCGAGGTAGCTTCGCGAATATCGAACCCATTGCAGCAAATCAATTAACCAGACTACGCGATCATACAGCACCGCTCGCGGGTCAGCGCGATCTATCAAAATATCTAAATCATGCTTTCTGTTTTTTGAAGATCGCCAGCGATTTAGAAACGGTGCGAATTGTTTGATCATTCACTATTTCGAATTGGCTGCTACGATTTTCGTAAATCCCATATAGGGCACAAGAACTTTCGGTATCTCAACCGACCCGTCTTCTTTTTGATAGTTTTCAAGAATTGCGATTAACGTTCGACCAACAGCAAGCCCCGAACCATTGATCGTATGTACAAACTGCGGCTTGCCCTTCGCGCCATCACGAAAGCGAATGTTGGCTCGCCGCGCCTGAAAGTCGCCGAAATTAGAGCATGAGCTGATCTCACGATAAGCCTTTTGCCCTGGCAGCCAAACCTCGAGGTCGTAGCATTTCATCGCGCCAAAGCTGATATCACCCGAGCAAAGCGCCACTGTTCTGTAGGGCAACTCAAGTTGCTTCAAGATTTCTTCAGCGTGACCAGTTAGCTTTTCATGCTGCTCAACCGATTCTTCGGGTCGAGTGAACTTGACCAGTTCAATTTTATTAAACTGATGCTGACGAATAAGACCCTTGGTGTCTCTGCCATGGCTGCCCGCTTCAGAGCGAAAACATGGCGAGTAGGCAACAAAAGATTTAGGCAATTCGCTCGCATCAAGAATTTCTTCAGCATAAAAATTAGTCACCGGCACTTCAGCTGTCGGGATTAAATAGTATTCAGGAGTAGTGATCCAAAACACATCGTTTTTAAATTTCGGAAACTGCCCGGTGCCCTTAAGACTATTCGCATTCACGATAAACGGCGGGATCATCTCTTCGTAACCATGCTGGTTCGAATGCAAATCCATCATGAATTGAATCAGCGCGCGCTCGAGTCGAGCCGCCGCCCCTCTTAGAAATGCAAACCGTGCCCCAGTCACTTTGCCGGCTCGTTCAAAATCAATAATTTTTAGATTTTCGCCAATATCGCCATGCTCTTTGGGCTGAAACGAATAACTCCCGGGCGTACCGACTGTGCGGACAATTTTATTTTCTTCAGCCGAGTGACCAACCGGGGTTGAGCTATGCAAAATATTTGGCAGTTGCAAAGCGAGATCTAACACTCGCGCATCTGCCGCTGCCGCGTCGCTCTCAAGTTTCTTTATTTGCTCGGCCAGCCCCTGCATCTCTCGCAACAGGTCGTCAGCGTTACCGCCCGAACGTTTTAGCTTGGCAATCTCCCCACTGACCTTGTTTTGCTTTGCCTTTGCGGTCTCCGCTTCGGTCAGAGCATTTTTTCGAGTCTTATTTAGACCCAAAAGTTCATCAACTACGGTGGGCTCAGCCCCGCGATTTTTTAAAACCGCCCTATAGCCGGCAACGTAGTTTTGATTCATAAATGGGTTGAGTTCGTCTTTTTCGAGAGCGCGAATGTCGATCATTTTGGTACCATTTCGGTTTAATTAAGCTCCGGGTGCGACCATGATATACATCTTGAGCAAAAGGCCAATCAAGACACACACCAGCGCGAAAACAAAGACGGCCGACCACTTCCAGCCGCGGGCGATTCGATAGAGCGTTGCAATTGTGATCACAGTCACAAGCAGAAATGAAAGATCACCGTAATTGACCATCTGTTGACCAATCATGGCAAAGGTCAGACCCAAAACCAGCCCAATAAATATTTTAACGAACGACAACAGCAAGCTGCTCGATGAGGTTTTAATTCGGTAATGTAGGTCTTCAATAAATTGGCTCATAAATCAGATTTAACCCGGCGAAACTTACTGTGACAAGGCTTTGATTCTAAGCTGGACCTGCTCTCGATCCGGCGCATTCGGCGCTAATACTAAATATTGGTTGTAGGCTTCGATTGCTTTTATTCGCTCTTGGCGATTGTCGTAAATTGCGCCCTGCTCTTTCCAAACCTCGGGGTTTCCAGACTCTTGCCTATACGCCTGATTAATCATTGAAACCGCCGCATCTAGATCGCCAGAAAGCCTGTAACAACGCGCCATCTTCACATAGATGTCGGCTCCCTGCGGGCGTAATTTTACGGCCTGCATATAATCACCGGCGCACTGGCTGTATTCTTTCATTGCGGTGTGGGCCTCAGCCATTAGCAAATACGGGTCAGCCATATTGGGGTTTTTCGCAGCCTCAAGCTTTGCCTGCTCAAGCGCCTCTTGCGGTGAATCCATTTGAATTTCGGCACGGCCGATTTGGTAATCCACTAGCGGATAATCTTTATTTATTCTAATCACTCTTTGAAATTGTGTTCGGGCATCGCTCGGCTTTTTAGCCTCCAAGTAAATAAGACCCGCTAAATAAAGCGCTTCAACATCAGAGGGGTCAAGAGATGCGGCCTTAAAGAGCGCCGCCAGGGCCTCGTCATACCGTTTTTCGAGCTGCAATACTTTACCGAGCTCGAGGTAACCCTGCTTTGGCTTTTCTTCGATTCGAATCACCTGGTTAAATGCCTGTTCCGCTGAAGTGTAACTTTGATCTCTCTTATATAGAAGGCCAAGCGCCATTCGATATTCAGTCAGTGTCGGGTAAGTCGCCACAAGTCGATTGAGATAATCGATGCCCACGTTGATCCCGCGAGTCATCGCCAAGGCTTCGGCAAAAACGACTTGAGCTTTACGATTGCTCATATCTAACTCAATCGCTTTGCTCGCGGCCTCAAAGGCCTTTGGATAATCTTGTGTCTGAATCAACGATTTTGCCAAAATCACGTAGCTATCGACGTCGGTTTCGTAGAGCTGAATAGCCTTATTGGCATAGTTGATTGCGCCGGCAAAATTATTTCGGCGAAATTCAACAAGAGCGTAACCGCTGTAAACCTTGTAATTGTTTTTCGCTACCGACTGTGCCTTCGCCAATATTTGCCCGGCGGCATCGTAGTTAAATCTTTGAGTAAAATAATCAGCAAGCAACACATAGGCATCTATCAAGTTCGGGTCGGCCTGAACGGCTTTGTTGAGCCATTCGATGGCCTCTGTCGAGAGGCTTAAATTCCAAAGACATTCGGCCGCCTTCATCGCAGCAATCCCGTTTTTTTTGTTTGCTGCAAAAGCCTCTTTGTAGTGCGCTTGCGCGGCATTGCAATCACCCTCGCGCACTAGCTGATCACCCTCGTACACAAGCTGAGTGTCGTAGATTTTTGTTTCTTTAAGCTTTTTCTCGCCACCAATTTGTAGAATGAGCTCTTTGGCTCGCGCATCTGTTGAATTTAGTCCGTACGCTTTTTGGGCATACGAAAGGGCCGCGCGCTTGTCTTGCTGGCGCAACGAAATCTCGGCCAAGCCCAAATAGCCACGGCCCATAACATCTCGAGGCGCCCGCTCGGCGCTCTTCATCGCATTTTCAAGAATCTGTTTGCCGGCCTCATAGTTTTGCAAGCGCACGTATTCGATAACACCAAGTTCGATTTGGGCCACTTGATGCTTTGGGTTCGCCTTTAGCACGCTTCGATATCGATTGGCGGCCTCGCTATAATTTTTATTTTTCCCCTGCTCGGCCGCTTCAAACGCGTAGACCCTTAACCATTGAGGCCAAAGTTGTTCGGCGGTTTGCGAATAGCTAATGGCCGATTGAAAATCACCCGCAAGATCAAATAATCGCGCCTTCAAATAGTAAAAAGCAATTGGCGGAGTGCCCCCTCCCGAAAAAGTATCAAGCACAGTGTCTGTTAGACTTTTTGCCTCTAGTGCGCGACCGCGATTGAGCAGATCTACCACTCGGCAAGTGGCCGCCTCAAAGCCGGCAGGGTCAATGGCACTGGCCCGCTGTGCTGCCGCCGATACGGCGTAGAGATCGTGCGAATCCTGGCGTGAGTAAGGCCAAAGCTCAAGATAGGTCAAACACAGCATCGAAATTGCGGCCGGGTTTTTAGGGTTGCCCTCAATGATCTCTACGAGAATTTCTTCGGCTCGCACATAGTCTGAAAAATTATCGCGCACGAATTCGCCCACCGCGCTTTTCTGTTTGGCCGCGACCTGGTCTTTTGAAAGCTCAGGCTGCCCCTTTCGCGGCATCAGTAGCTGTATTCGATCGTCCACCGAATGGGCCGGCGCCAAAACAAGATAGAGCGCCCCAAAAACCGCTAAGCCAATCAAAAAGAGCGGCAACGAAAGCGCTCTTGCTTTAGCGCGCTTCAATATTTTTTTTCGCGGCTTTAATTCGATGACGCTATCTGAACCGCCTTCGTCTTCGCGTTTGGTTTTGGTCACACGCTCTGCGCGGTTTTTTTCTTTTGGCTCTGTCGCAGTTGACTCTTTGGCTCTTGAATTTGACGACGTGCCTGCATTCGACTCGACAACTGTGGCCTTACTTCGCCGCGGGCCCTCGGCGGCTGGTTTTATTGACGACTGAATAAAATCGTCTGGGATTTCGCCCGTGTCGCCATCATCGTGCGGGATCTCAATTTGCGGAGTTTCAACTTCGCTCGGGGCGCCCTCTAATATCTCAAGAAGTTTGTCGTAAAATTCGGGGTCGTTTGATATTGGCGACCAGTCAGCACTTGGGTAAAGCGCAATCTGCTCTTCGCCCGAAAATTCGCCAGACTTGATCCTCACCAAAACGTCGTCAGTAAAAAAAGGGCCGCGAACGCGTCCCTCGCGGTCTTTGATCAACCATCTTTTTTTATTCTTCTGATCGGCCATTTTTCAGCGGTTCCACTTTGGCGCTGGTTTCATAACTAAGCCCCAAAATAGAACCGATCCCCTTGTTTATGCTAAGCATTATGCCGTCCTATATCAATAAATTAGAATAGGGATTATTTTATGTTTGGCATTAATATTGCTTATTGCTCCCATATAGCCGGGGGGCATATGAAACAATTCCTTTTAATTTTAACTTTCTCATTGGCCTTTACCGTCGCAATTTTTGCTCGCGCTGCCGCCCCAACAATACATATGGTTGCCGCACCAATTAGCGATCTTAAGTACAGTTCGACTTCTATGATCGTAAAAATCTCAGGATACATGCCAAATCTTTGCGCCGCATCACCGCGCCCTGTTTTGACCGTAACCAAAGACACTGGCGTTCTTCAACTTAGTGTTGCCGCTGAAATGGCCGGCGACGTTTGCATGGCTGTAACAATGGTCGGCGGGACCTATGAACTCGCTTTTGATATTCGTTCTCTTAAATACGATCTTGCCGACCTTCACGTCGATGTTAACGGCATCTACCGCTTTCTTGGCCCGAACGGACTACAGGTCGCAGAAGTCGACTTCAGTCAATTTTCGTTTGAATTTCCATTCGCAACTCAAAAAGTGGCTGGTGGAGTATTTACCGTCATGAACGACGGCAAGCTTATCGTTATTGTCGATAAAAACACAGCGTTTGAAGTTCGCAGCCCCTTTATTAATTTGAAAAAGTACATCGGCCACCAAATCGACGTTTCTGGTCTTGTCCTTGAGAACCAGAAGCCAAGTATTGGTGGCGGTGCAATTGAACGCCCATTGTTTTTGTTAACAGGTCTAAACACTACTGCGCACTGATTCCCCTCCAAAAAATTATTGTGCAGTAATGATTACCACCCGAGCTGACGGCCCCTCCCGAACGCTCGGGTTTTTTTTTGCAATTTTACTATTTAGGTATTTTTACGAATGACGCTGGCGCCAAGCCCGTTGAGCTTGTCTTCGAGGCGCTCGTAACCACGGTCAAGATGATAGATTCTGTTTACCTGCGTTTCGCCAGACGCAACTAAGCCGGCAATAACAAGGCTCGCACTGGCCCGCAAATCTGTGGCCATAACGGGCGCGCCCTGAAGGCAGCCTTTTTTGCCCCGCACAACAGCCACACGCGTTTTTGGCGTAATGTCCGCCCCAAGACGCACAAGCTCTTGAACATGCATAAATCGATTTTCGAATATTGTTTCAGTGATAACACTTGTGCCATCAGCCTGTGTCATCAGCGCCATAAACTGGGCCTGAAGGTCGGTCGGGAAGGCCGGGTGGGGCGCTGTGGTGACATCGACGCCACTCCAGCTTGAGCACTTATGAACTGTCATAGTCGTGGCCTCTTGGCTGATCTTGAAGCCCGCTTCGCGCATTTTTTCAATCAGTGCGGGCAAATGATCGGGGCGACACTTTTTCACAGTCACTTCGCCACCGGTGATTGCCCCAGCGATCAATAGAGTGCCGGCCTCAATTCGATCAGCGATAATTTCATGCTCGGCCGGTTTAAGAGTCGAAACGCCCTCAACCGTGATAATGCTCGTACCGGCACCTTTAATCTTCGCACCCATTTTAATTAAATAATTTGCGAGATCGACAATTTCAGGCTCTTTCGCCGCATTTTCGATTCGCGTTTCGCCCTCAGCTAAACAGGCCGCCATCAAAATATTTTCGGTGCCACCAACAGTGGTGGTCTCAAATAAAACATTCGCACCTTTCAGTTTTTTCGCATGGGCCACGACATAGCCGTTCTCCATGCGAATTTCGGCGCCAAGCGCTTTAATGGCCTCAAGATGTAGATCGATCGGGCGGGTGCCAATGGCACATCCGCCAGGCAAGCTAACATGGGCTTCGCCATACTTGGCAATCAATGGGCCCAAACACAGAATGCTCGCTCGCATTTTTCGAACCACATCGTAATGGGCTTCGCGAGTCTTCAGCTTGTTGACTTTTATTTTTAGCAAATGCCCGTCGTGTTGAGTCTGGCATCCAAAAAGATTTAGTAGTTCGCAAGTCGACTGAATGTCTTTTAGCCGCGGAGTATTGTGAAAAACATGATCGCCCTCAGCCAGCAATGTTGCAAACATCAGCGGCAAGGCCGAATTTTTCGCGCCACTTGCCTCAACTTCACCGTTAAGAACACGCCCGCCTTTAACTAAAACAGAATCCATCGCTTGTTACCCTTCGCGGCCTATTTTTCACCACAAACAAAACGGTCTCGGCCTGACAAATCTTGCAGCACATATTGCTTCGAAAAAACATTTAGGTCACGAACGAGTTTGAGAGCATCAGCTCCCTGGCGCGCGCCAATTTCAAACCCCAGCGCCGAATGATTTTTTAAAAGCGGTGCCGCCGCATGCAGCCACGACTGCACCGCAGAAAGCCCGCCCATTGCGAACAGCGCTTCGGCCGGCTCGTAGTCTCTTACTGACGCCTCAATCTCGGTGTCGTTTGGGTCAATGTACGGCGGGTTCGCTAAAATCAAATCAAAACTTTGACCATTTAACTCTTGGGCGACATTAGCTGCGTCAATATTGAGAAACTCTATATGGTTCTGAGCACCGTGAGCATAAGCATTGGCCTTTGCCACCACCAATGCCCCAGGCGACTTTTCAACGGCGACAACCCTTAGCCCTTTAAAGTGTTTTACCAAGGCTGTTGCGATACAGCCCGAACCCGTACCGAGCTCAAGTACGCGCGTTTCGTCCATCACCGTGGTGTGGTCTTGAAGCCATTCAAGGCCCCACTCGACAAGCAGCTCGGTCTCGGGCCGCGGGATAAGCACGTTCGAGTTCACCTGAAATTTGAGCCCAAAGAATTCTTTATAACCCAAAATATACGCAAGCGGTTCGCCGGCTAAACATCTCTGTGCGGCCTCTATGGCCTTATTTGCGGCAATTTCTGAAATCTCTTTGGCTGGGTCTCTAACGCGATCGAGAAAGTTAAGCTCGGTGTAATGTTCGACAATCCAATTGGCCTCTAACTCTATATTAGGCTTTAAAGAAAGCGCTCCGCCTGACCGCAATGCTTTGGTCACTGTCGAATAGAGGTCTTGAACGCGCATTGAATTAAGCGCCCACCGTTTGCTGCTTTAACTGCTCTGCTCTGAAATAACTGACAACTGGGTCAAGCATCACTTCGAAAGCACCATCCATAACCGAGCTCAGCTGGTGAGTGGTAAACCCAATTCGGTGATCGGTTATGCGCGATTGCGGGAAGTTGTATGTTCGAATTCGCTCAGACCGATCGCCTGTGCCGATTTGGGCAAGACGGGCATCTGAAGCTTCTCGACGAAATTTTTCTTCCTCAAGAGACATTAGCTTTGCATAAAGAATCTGCATGGCGCGCTCTTTATTGCTTAACTGAGACTTACCTTCTTGGCAGGCCACCGCAATACCCGAAGGTAAATGGGTCACTCGAACGGCTGACTCGGTACGATTCACCGACTGCCCGCCCGCGCCACTGGCCCTCATAACGTCGATTCGTAAATCAGCCGGGTTAATTTGAACATCAACTTCGTCAGCCTCTGGCAAAACCGCGACCGTGATTGTTGAAGTATGAATGCGGCCCTGGGCCTCAGTCTTTGGCACGCGTTGAACACGATGCACGCCGCTCTCGAATTTCATAACGCTATAAACCTTATCGCCGGTGATCATCGCGATTATTTCTTTGTAGCCACCAACATTGCCCGCCGAAAGAGACACAGCCGTCATCTTCCAGCCGCGATGGCTCGCATAAATTGAATAGGCTCGAAAAAGTTCTTCGGCAAAAAGACTCGCCTCGTCACCGCCAGCGCCTGCCCGAATTTCGAGCACAATGTTTTTATCGTCGTTGGGGTCTTTCGGTAAAAGCGAGAGCTTCAGCTCTTCTTCTTTTAGGTCTCTTTGTTTCTCAAGTTCAGTGAGGTCAATTTTGATGAGTTTTCGCATTTCTTCATCGTTCTCACTACCTAAGAGCTCTTTATTTTCAGAAATGTTCTTTAGGAGCTTTTTAAATTCACGAAAAGTAACCACAACCTTCTCTAGGTTTGCGTACTCTTTCATCAATTCGCGATAGGTCTTTTGGTTATCGGCAACGCCCGGCGCCTGCAGGTCAGAACTGATTCGTTCAAATTTTTTTTCGACTTCTTCAAGTTTTTTAAGCATTTCGATTTATTTTCTTTACAACATCAGTGATTTTAAACTATAAATTTTTTTCACAATTTAACTACAGTCGAAGTTTCGTCGGTGCTCTAGGGTTTTTACCCAACTCATCAAGAAATTGCGAAATGTTCTTTTAGAAGCCCTCAGCTTTCGCTCGAGGCCTACTTACTCACAGGGTTATCCACATTTTTGATGCGCAGCATTGCTTTCTGCGTAGCTGACTTCTTTTACAGAAGTCAGCTATTTTTTCCTAATTATTTCGATAGTTTACTGGCCGCCCATACTTTTTAAGAAATCAACATTTGATTTCGTAGCTCTCATTTTGTCGAGCAAGAACTCCATGCTATCCACAACGTTCATAGGCGCCAAAACCTTGCGCAGTATCCATAGCCGGTTGAGGTCTTCTTTTTTCATAAGCATATCTTCTTTACGTGTTCCAGACTTATTGATGTCCATACACGGAAAGATTCTCTTCTCCATCAACTTGCGATCAAGATGGATCTCCGAGTTACCGGTACCTTTAAACTCTTCGAAAATAACTTCGTCCATACGCGAGCCAGTGTCGATTAGGGCCGTAGCGATAATCGTCAAGCTGCCGCCCTCTTCGATGTTTCGAGCGGCTCCAAAAAATCTTTTCGGCTTGTGAAGAGCGTTTGAGTCCACACCACCAGAAAGAATTTTGCCAGATGGCGGCACAACGGTGTTGTAAGCCCGGGCAAGTCGCGTAATCGAATCGAGCAAAATAACGACGTCGTGTTTGTGCTCAACCAGGCGTTTCGCCTTTTCGATTACCATCTCGGCCACCTGAACGTGGCGGGTTGGCGGTTCGTCGAAAGTTGAACTGATCACTTCGCCTTTTACAGAACGTGACATGTCTGTCACTTCTTCAGGGCGCTCATCGATCAAAAGAACGATCAGTTTTACTTCAGGATGATTTTTGGCAATCGCATTGGCGATATTTTGCATCAGCACCGTTTTGCCGGTTCGTGGAGGCGCTACAATGAGACCACGCTGGCCTTTGCCAAGCGGAGACATCATATCAACAACACGAGTGGTCCACTCGTTTGGCTCGAACTCAAGCAACAGTCGCTTGCTCGGGTAGAGCGGCGTCAAGTTATCAAATAATATTTTGTTTTTTGAATTTTCTGGTGGTTCGTAGTTGAGGGCATCGACCTTCAAGAGGGCAAAATAACGCTCGCCTTCTTTTGGCGGCCGAACAGTGCCGGTCACCGTATCGCCAGTCCTCAAGCCAAAGCGACGGATTTGCGAGGGGCTTACATAAATATCATCGGGGCCTGGCAAATAGTTGTAGTCGGGCGATCGCAAAAAGCCGTAGCCATCGGGCAGAATCTCAAGAACGCCGTTACCATAAATATCGCCAAGAAGGGCCGCACGCTTCAAGATTTCAAAAATAATATCTTGGCGGCGCATGCCAGCTGCGTTTTCAATTTTTAGCTTTTCGGCGAGATTGATGATGTATTGGATATCTTTTGATTTTAGATGCTCGCTTGAGAGGGCTTTTTTCTCTTCGTCGGTCAGATTGATGTCTGCCAAATCAGAAGCTGAAACAGGTGTTATTGGGGGCGTAGAAGCCCCTCCTGGTACGAAGTCATCATCCGGCACCGGGGCCCGTTGAGACCTAAAACTCGACTGACCACTATTATTGTTGCGATAGCCGCCGCCCCCGCCGCCACCGTGCTGTTGACGATGTCCGCCACCGCCTCGCTGATTATTGCTGCGGCCACCGCCGCCGAAGCTTCTGGGCTTGCCGCCGCCACCACCGCCATGACGAAATCGGTTTTGTCTGCCACCGTCGTCGTCACCTTCGTGCCCTGATGAGCTCGAGCCCTCTGAAGGCTTTTCTGATCGTTCATTTGCTGCTGCTGGCGGTTTTGTTTCTGGAGACTTATCGTTGTTTTCAGAAGAATCTGACATTCGCACTCTCTATTTTAGGTTGTATGGGTTTTATTGTTTTATTTGTTTATTTTTGCAGGCACAAAGCCCGTCTTATATTTTATTATTTTATTTTTATTTATTATCTAAAGCTAAAAATTATTGTCTAAAACCCGCCCTATTGGGCGCTCGCGGCGTATTGTACGTACGGGTATTTCTGGTATCCCCTTGAAAGACAGCTCCATGTCTAGCGAGTACCGACAAGGTTTGTCAACCCCCTTATTACTGCACGAAATGAGCGGCCATTGCAACCCCGTCTTATTTTGGGACGTCAAATCGTATCAGAATGAGAGCCTGGCCGTTTGGTCTAAATGATTTCGCTTCTTTAGCCGATAGAATAGATAGCCTCGGAGGTCTTTATGGACGGTGAAAACGTGAGCAGCCCAGCCCCGCGCATGCCATTGCAACTAGAAATCGAATTTCGCCGTAGTTACGCGCGCCGTGGAGAAAAGGGCCGATTAAAGAATATTAGTTTAACCGGTGCCTTTCTTGAGCTTGAGACGGCGTTACCGCGCAAATTATCACCCCAAGATAAAGTCCTAATCACGCTTTTTGTGAGCGGGCGCGCCCGGCAAATCAGCGCACATGTGATTTGGAACAGTGACTCTGGCTGCGGCCTTAAGTTTTTGCCGACCAATAATCGCGACGTTCAAATTGTGGACGACCTTATGTATTTCGTTGAAAATTCTCGCGATAGTCAGCGCGAAGTGCTTGATAGCATCTTTAAAAAAGTGGCCTAGAAAACTTCTAGGCCAACCACTTCATCTCTAAAATTAAATTGCAACTATTCGATCTGAGTGTGCGAAGCCGTTTGAAAATCGATGGAGCGCTTCGCTCTTTTCTTACGAATAATAATAACCAGTGCTGCGGCGGCCAGAAGTAAAATAACTCCTACGCCAAGAGCCATCATTTGATCTGGATCATCGCCAAGACCGCCCGCATCTTTATCGGCCGCTGCGCCCGGTGCCTTCGGAGCTTTTTTCGGAGGCGGCGGCACGGCTGCCGCTGCTTGCGGAGGTGGTGGCGGTTCGGCCGGCATTGCTGCAGCTTGCGGAGGTGGTGGCGGTTCAGCTGGCATTGCTGCCGCTTGCGGAGGTGGTGGTGGTGCCGCTTGGGGCGCTTCTGCCGGCATCGGTGGTGGCGCCACTTGCGCTGGCGCTGCGGTCGGAGGAGGCGGCGTGTTCGCCGCTAAGTTTTGGGCCGGCGGCGGAGGTTCGTTCATCGGCGCAGCCGGAGCTGACTCATTACTCCAGTAGCGAAGGCGCGTGCCCTCTGCTAAATCACCTTTTGATTCAACATCAAGATTGGTCGCCCAAAGTTCTTTCCAACTATTGCTATCACCGAGCAACTTTTTGCTCACTGCTTTTAGGCTGTCACCCGATTGTGCCAAATAAACTTCAGGCGCCAGACCCTTGTCTTCGTAGTAAGTCAGCATTTGCGAATTGTCGCCCGGTCTTTGGGGCGAATTGTAGTAAACTTTATCGCCGACTTTCAATTTTCGGTGCGCAAGATTTGGGTTTACTTTTTTGAGCTCAGCCACTTTATCTTGGCCGTAAATTTTTTGCGATACTGATTTTAGTGTGTCGCTTGGCCGCGCAACATAGAGCGCGTTCGCGAGAACCCCACCCTTGGTGTAAGGCGCGCTCACCATTTTTTGAAGCGGGATAACGGGCTTCGGTGTATCGACCGAACCCATCGCTGCTGCGCCTGACAAACCTTGGGTATCATCCATTGCCGGTGGCGTCGCCGCTAAATCACCTGACGGTGGTGGAGTTGTATCCATCGGCGGAGTCGCTGAAGCATCATCAAGGCCCGCGAGATCATCGGTGCCGCCGGCGGCTGGTGGCGTTGCCGCTGCATCGCCGGTCTTCGCGGTTTCAGTGCTCGCTTTGCTCTGATCGTCAGAACCAAAATCATCGCCAAGCTCTGAAGAACCGCTCTTGCTATCAGCTTTCGCAGTTGCTGCTGCGTCACCGCCAGTAGAGTCGCCGGTCAATTCGGCCGCGTCGCCATCGGGCGCGCTCTGGTCGACATTTTTTGTTGTGCAACCCACGGAGAAAATCATGAGGGTTAATGAGAGAACTACGAGAATCTTGTTTTTCATGCTACAAGCCCTTGCGTTATGTAGTGAGAATCCTTTCTCACTTTCACATTTAAACACATGAAAACTATTAGAAGAAACATTTAGTTTCGGCGCCAAACTAAAGTCGCCCTCGACTAAGCCGTGCGGGCCTAGACTATGGTCGGGCTTTTTCTTTTTCTAAAGCAAATTTGGTTTTCACTTTAATATTATGGCGCTCAAACCATCCTTGCCTCACCTCGAGCGCATATTGGGCAGCCCCTCTGCTTTCATAGGTCGGCACCTGGGCCTGCATTTCTGACTTAACGGGCTCCATATCTTGAATATCAATAAGTTCTTTTTTGGCATTAAAAAAACCAATACTGAGCGGAATAAATGTATTTTTCATCCAAAACGTCAGCGGCGCCTCTCTTTTGTAAACAAAAAGCATCCCACCTGACTCTGTTAGTTCTTTTCGAAACATAAGGCCGCGCTCAAGCTGGGCACTCGTCTCTGCCAGTTCAATTGCGAGAGTGGTCGAGCCAAGCTTCAGGCGCGCTTTAGAAAACTGCACTTCGGCCGCACTCGCCTCTGTCGAAAGAAAACTTGCCATGGGCCCGCCGATCATAAACGCTGAAAATAATTTTAAAAGTACGCCGCGACTCACTTCTGGGCCCCGTAAAGCGCGATACCGTAGCGAACCCCGCGGGTCGACACCGTCATTTTTTTTGCATTTAGAAACTTAAGGGCTGTCAAAAGGACGGCCGAACCTGCAACGATAACATCGGCGCGTTTTGGGTCCATGCCCGTCAGCTGCATGCGCTGTTCGAGGTTGAGTTCGGCAATTTTATAAAGCCACTCTTCAAGAGTCTCTATCTTAATCACAAATCCATTCACAGTCTCATCGCTGTATTTCTGTTTTTGCAATACCGCCGCCAACGTTGTCGGTGTACCCGCTACTGCGATCACTTCATCGATGCGGCCGTTCGGCAACTGGGCCCTCATGTCGGCAAATTTTTGTTGCGAGTATTCTAAAATTTTATTCACCTCGCTCAATGGGGTCGGGTACTTGGTCACAAACAACTCGGTCAACCGCACGCTGCCCACGTTTACGCTTGCGCCCACAACGCGGCCATCTGAACCGAGCGCAATAACCTCAGTCGAACCACCCCCGACATCGATCACCCCAAGATGAGCTTTGTTTTTTCGATCAAAAACGGCCCCATCAAAAGTAATCTGAGCCTCTCGCTCGCCGGGTATAATTTCTATAGCAATGTTGTTGCGCTTACCAATCTCAAATAGCTCGCTGGCATTCGACACATCTCGCGCCGCGCTTGTCGCCATTGCAATCACGCGGTCAGGCTTTTCGATATTTATAATTTGCGAATAATTTTTGAGACACTGATCCATTCGAGCGAGCGCCTCGGGGTGCAGTTTTTTGGTTGCGTGCACGCCTTGACCCATTCTGGTAACCGTCAGCTCGTCACGATAAACCTTTGTCACTAGGCCGCCTTCGACGTCCGCGACCAAAAGCAATGAAGTGTTAGAGCCAAGATCGAGCGCCGCAATTTTCATTTACGACCCCTTCAGTTTCTCTTTCAAAATTTGGTTAACCAGATCTGGGTTCGCTTGGCCCTTAGAGGCCTTCATCACTTGACCGACAAAAAATCCAAAAAGCTTCTCTTTGCCTGATCGATATTCAGCAACTTGCCCAGGGCTAGCCGCAATTACATCGGCAATTATTTTCTCAAGCGCACCGGTGTCACTAATTTGAACAAGGCCCTTAGCTTTAATAATATCAGCCGGGTTACCACCGCTTGCCCACATTTCGGCAAAGACCGATTTGGCTATTTTGCCTGAAATCGTGCCTTTATCGATAAGTAGAATCAAATCGCCCAACTGGTTAG
The DNA here is from genome assembly GCA_903833275.1 of uncultured Bdellovibrionales bacterium. Classification (GTDB taxonomy): domain Bacteria; phylum Bdellovibrionota; class Bdellovibrionia; order Bdellovibrionales; family UBA1609; genus RBG-16-40-8. Next base: position 55,915 of record CAILEP010000006.1, on the reverse strand, counting down.
ATTTAATCGGCTGTGCCTCGATAGATTTGTCGGTCTCTTTCAGCTCACGCATCAGCTCAACCATCACCCAGTTTGACGCGGCCTTTGCGTTGCCGCAAATTTTAGCAACCGCCTCAAAATATTCTGAAACGCCCCGCTCTTGAGTCAGCACAAGCGCATCATACTCGGGCAACCCGTATTGCGTTTGAAATCGCGTCGCCTTTTCGCGCGGTAGTTCGGGCAATTTGGCGCGAATTTGATCCGTCCACGAACTATCAAAAACAAGCGGCAATAGATCAGGGTCCGGAAAATAACGATAGTCGTGCGCTTCTTCTTTGCTTCGCATCGTAAATGTTCTGTTTTTGGTCGAATCATAAAGTCGGGTTTCTTGCACAATGCGCTCGCCCGATTCAATGCTCGCGATTTGCCTTTGAATTTCGTAATCAATCGCCTTTTCTACAAAGCGAAAAGAGTTTACGTTTTTAATTTCGGTTCTGGTGCCAAGTTTTGTGTCGCCCTTTTTTCGAACAGACACGTTACAATCACAGCGCATCGAACCTTCTTCGAGATTGCCGTCGCAAACCTCGAGGTAGCGCAATATATTTCGAACTGAACGGGCATACTCCGCCGCCTCTTGTGCTGAAGCTATATCGGGCTCTGAAACAATCTCGAGCAATGGTACGCCCGCGCGATTTAGATTTATTAACGAATAGTCGCCGTGGTGGGTCGACTTGCCGGCGTCTTCTTCCATGTGTGCGCGGGTAATGCCTATCCGTTTTGCCTTGCCGTCGATAAAAACGTCCAAGAAGCCCTTTTCACAAAGTGGTTGGTCAAATTGCGAGATCTGATAGCCCTTGGGCAAATCAGGGTAAAAATAATTTTTACGCGCGAAGACCGAATGCGGGTTGATTCGGCAATTGAGCGCGAGGCCAATGCGAATCGAAAACTCGACCGCCCGATGATTAATTGACGGAAGCGCACCTGGCATCCCGAGACTTATCGGGCTGGTGTATTCATTGTCAGCCCCACCGTACGCTGCTGATTCGGGCGCGAACATTTTGCTGTCTGTCATGAGTTGCGCGTGAATTTCGAGACCGATAACGGGCTCCCAATTACCGTACGACATTGGGCACCTCGCGAGTTAGATTTAAACTTTTTTCAATTGCGTACCCAACATTGAGCATTTTTTGTTCTTGAAAATGGGCGGCCATAATCTGCACACCGATCGGCAACTTGTCTTTGCTAAAGCCACCCGGAACACTCATCCCCGGCAGGCCGGCCAAATTTGTCGAAGTGGTGTAAATATCGTTTAAGTACATTTCAATTGGGCTCTCAATGCGTTCGCCAATCTTAAACGCCGGAGTAGTGCTGGCGGGGCTCAACAACACATCGCATTTCTTAAATGCGTCGAGAAAGTTTTGTCTCAAGAGCCGCCGCACTTGGCAGGCTTTTTTATAGTAGGCATCGTAGTAGCCACTTGAAAGCGCGTAGGTGCCAAGCATAATTCGACGCTTCACCTCTGAGCCAAACCCTTCGCCTCGATTGCGGCTATAAAAGTCGTCAACGTCAACGGCTGGGCTTTTTTCAAAGTCAGATCGATATCCAAATCGAACGCCATCATAGCGCGCAAGATTGCTAGACGCCTCACAGGTTGCAACCAAGTAATAAACGGCCACGCCCAAATGAGTCAGTGGCAAACTGACATCAACAATTTCAGCCCCCGCTGCTTTGGCTATATCAATCGCATTTTTTACGACCTTGCGAACATCATCGCTAACGCCTTCAGCAAAATACTCTTTCGGCAAACCAATCTTAAGGCCCTTTAAATTGTCGGTTAAATTTTTTGACCATTCAGGTACAGCCTCTTGGGCCGAGGTCGTATCTCGAACGTCCTTGCCAGAAATAACTTCCATGATTGTCGCGCAATCTTGAACGGTGTGCCCCATTGGGCCCGCCTGATCGAGGCTCGACGCGTAGGCTACAATCCCATAACGACTAACTCGACCGTATGTGGGCTTAACGCCAACGATGCCGCAAAAATTTGCAGGCTGCCGAACCGAACCACCCGTGTCGGTACCGATTGCCATCGGCGCCATTCTGGCCGAAACAGCCGCTGCCGAGCCACCGCTTGAGCCGCCGGGCACATAGTCTGTTGACCAGGGGTTTCGACAAATGCCGTAATGCGAAGTTTCTGTACTTGAACCCATAGCAAATTCGTCTTGGTTTGTTTTGCCGATGGTGATCGCGCCAGCACCCTCAAGCTTCTCAACAACCGCTGCCGAATATTGCGGTATAAAGTTATGCAAAATTTTCGAACCCGCCGTGGTCTTTATGCCTTTTGTGCAAAGCATATCTTTGATCGCAATCGGCACACCCGCCAAGCGGCCCACTTTAGCGCCACTCGCGATTTTTTTATCCACGTCGCGCGCTTGCTCAAGCGCCTTCTCGTTCATCGTTATGTAGGCGTTAAGTTTTGGATTGAGACGAGTCGATTGATCCAAAAACGCCTTAGTAATCGCTTCAGATTTAAGTTCGCGCTTTTGTACGGCATCACAAAGTTCTGTAAGGTTTTTTTCAATAATGCTCATCGCCTACCCCACGACCGGCGGAACTTTAAACAAGTTACCTGATTTTTCTGGAGCATTTTTCATCGCCTCTTCAACCGTTAGCACAACCTCGCGCTTATCTTCGCGAAAGACGAGCTTCATATCTGTTGGAGTAATCAGCGGCTCAACATTCTTAGTATCAACACTCGCAATTTCTTCGAAATGTTTAAAGATCGTGCTCATCTGAGCTTTGTACGTTTTTTCTTCATCGTCGCTAATGGCGAGGCGAGCCAAATGGGCAACCTTCTTTACATCAATCACTTTAGTGCTCCTTGGGAGACATTCGTTTTAAAGACAAGAGACCCGCAAATCAATGCTCGACCATACCCGCCTTGCGCGCTGCGAAAAACTGTCTTGATTGCTCGCGTTTGGGTCTTCACGTATTTGTGTTTCATATGACATCAGCGTCGAAAAATCTGGCCGCGCGGGCCGCCGAACTCAGAAAACTTATCGAGGGCCACGATTATCGGTATTACGTACTCGATCAGCCCTCCATTTCAGACTTTGAGTATGACAAACTTTTTGCCGAGCTTCAAAAAATTGAGCTCGAACACCCCAAACTAGTCACCGCCACCTCACCCACCCAACGAGTCTCTGGCAAGGCCCTTGATTCCTTTCAAAAAGCTGCGCATCGCACTCCGATGATCTCGCTGCAAAACTCTTATTCGCCCGAAGACATCATGGCCTTTGACGAACGAGTCAAAAAATTTCTAAAAGACGATTCTGAGGTCGAATACTTCTGCGAACCAAAATTTGATGGCCTTGCCATGGAGTTGATTTACGAAAACGGCCTCTTAGCGCGCGCCCTGACCCGGGGCGATGGTGATGTCGGCGAAGACGTCACTAATAATGTAAAAACAATTCGCGCAGTCCCGCTCTTGCTAGCGGCAAAGAAGCCGCCGGCTATTTTCGAGGTGCGCGGCGAAGTCATTATGTTTAAAGATGATTTTCGCGAGCTCAATGAGCACCAACAAGAAGAGGGCCTTCAGACCTTTGCGAACCCTCGAAATGCGGCCGCGGGCTCCGTCCGACAACTTGATTCTAATATCACCGCCTCGCGCCCCTTGAGAATGTTCTGTTATGCCCCCGGAGTTGTCGACGATTCACAGGCCCAGACTCAACTTGAATTTGCTCAGCAATTGAAAGATCTCGGCTTACCCACCTCACCAATCTCAAAAGTTTGCAAAGGGGCTGATGCCGCGGTGGCGTTCTATCGCGATATTGAAAATAAGCGACACACCCTTCCGTTTGATATCGACGGTGTGGTGATAAAAGTAAATTCGTTTGAATTACAAAAAGCGCTCGGCGCAATTGCCCGAAGCCCACGCTGGGCCAGCGCCGCTAAATTTCAACCCGAACAGGCCCAAACGACAATTGAAAAAATTGTCGTTCAGGTCGGCAGAACAGGGGCCCTGACCCCTGTTGCGGTAATGACGCCTGTTCGCGTCGGCGGCGTCTCAATTTCTCACGCAACTCTTCATAATCAAGACGAAATTAATCGTAAAGACGTCCGCGAACACGACACCGTTATCGTTCAACGCGCCGGGGATGTAATACCCGAGGTCGTATCGGTCGTGCTCGACAAACGGCCACGAGACTCAAAGCCCTTCGTGATCCCAAACAAATGCCCAGCCTGTAGCAACAAAACCGAACAGATCGCGGGTGAAGTCGTACAGCGCTGCACAAATGTTTTGTGCCCGGCTATTTTGAAAGAGTCTTTGAAACATTTCGTAGGCCGTCGGGCGATGAACCTCGATAAGGTCGGCGATAAGCTGGTCGAACAATTTGTTGATGCTAGCCTCGTCACACGCTTTTCTGATTTTTATAAAATCACCCAACCGCAACTGCTCGAGCTTGATCGCCAGGGCGAAAAATCTGCCGACAATATTTTAAAAAGCATCGAGCAGAGTCGACGCCCGACTCTTGCCCGCTTTATCTACGCCCTGGGCATGCGCTTTGTCGGTGAGCAGACTGCAAAAATTCTGGCCCGGCAATTTCGCACAATCGAGGCCTTACTCGAAGCCTCCGAACCTGACCTTATTGCCCTCGACGGAGTGGGCGAGAAAGTCGCGCATTCTCTTTTTCAATCCTTAAAATCAGGCCCCTTGAAAAAAGAAATTGAACGCCTACAAAAATGCGGAGTCGAAATTCAGGCGCCCGAAAAAATGAATCCGAATGGGCCCCTTGCCGGCAGATCGTTTGTGATAACCGGCACACTGCCCATGGGTCGCGATGAAGTGAAAGATTTGATAGAGAAAAATGGTGGTAAGTGTCTAGCGTCCGTGACGAAGAATGCACACTTCGTTCTTGCCGGAGAAGCTGCGGGCTCTAAATTAGATAAGGCCCGCGATCTCAATATTAAAATTATCGACTGGGCCGAGTTTAATCGACTCTTAACCGATACTTAAATTATTAATAATTAAATATGATCGATAACGATATCGCGAGCCATAACGGTTTTGCGACCGTCAGCTTTTGCGCTATCAACGCCCTTGCGGCAGAGTTTTTCAACGGCTGCGCTCAAAACGGCTACGGTCTCCGCTGACGTATTGCAGTCGCCCATTGATTTGATAAACTTTTTTACTTTGCTTGTTACGACAAGAACTTCAGCCATTAGAATACCCCTTTCGGATCGTTATAATGACTGGAACTATCAGACCAAAAAGGCGAAGTCCAGACTTTAGCTGCGTTGTGTTCGTTTTTAGCCCCGAGCTATGCGTCATTTGGTTCTTTTTTGCCCATTTTTTTGCGATCGATTTTTCCGCCCGCTCCCGGAAAAACGTCAATAACTTCACCATCTTTAATTTGAAAAGCGCGCGCCTCGCGCCGCCCTTCATCGCTGGGCTGTATCCAAATGAAGGTCTTTTGACCCATGGGCCGATTGCACTCCACATCTTGAAAGGCCGGAGACCAGGTGCCGCTATTTAGGTGCTCAATGGCGCCAATCATTTCGTGCCGAACTATATGGGTGTGGCCATAAATGATTCGCGAAACTTTGGCGATGACGCCCGCTAAATTCATTTCTCGCTCGCGCGGCTCTTTGTAGTTGTGAACTTCTGAGCGCACTGAGCGCGCGTAGAAAAGAAAGAACGGAATAAAGAGAAAAAACGGGATGAACGTCCAAAATATTGAAATTCTAAAGAGATGATCAATCTGAAGAAATATAAAATAAAGCACAAAAATTGTCAGCAGAACCAAAAAGGCTCTATCGAGCCAAAGCTCGCGCAAAATAATGGATGGATAACTCGCGGCAGGTGCCACAAATAGTTCTTTCAATTCTCGCACCACTCGCGGAGTGGTGTTGGCCTTCTCGGCCACAGTTTCGATTCGATCTTCGATACCCAGCGGATCAGAAATGGTCGGGCGCAGCCGATCAAAAAACGACTGCACAAGCGTCACCATCGAACCCCAAAACCAGGTTAAAATTAAATCGGGCTGGGCCTGAAGCATATACTTTAAGAAAAAAGACACATACTCCTTCGGAGTCATAATAAAGTTTGTGTCGAGATGCGGATTAAAAAAACCCATTCCGTTAATTAAATATCTGGTCGTCAAATTGCCAAAGGGCAGGCGCACTTCAATTTGATTGAACTTGACGATAAAGGGGCTTACCGGGTCTTGTGCCATACAATAAGGGTCGTACTGATTTCCGTGCTCAATGAGCGTGTCGCCGTTTGAGATGTAGAACCATTCGTTGAAGCGCACGTTTTGCTTTTGCGCCCCGGGCAACTGCAGGGCTCGCACAATGGCCTCTTGAACTTTCGGATAATGCATTTCGAGATCGTGATTGCCAATAGTAAAAATCGCGCGATGGCCGCGCAGTAAAAATTTTCGGATCGCTGCGACCCATTCTTCATGCGCCGCCAAAATAACTTCAATTTTATAAACGCTTTTTTCTTCTTGAGGGTGTAGACCCCTGTGGTTTTCAAGCCATGTGACTGAATAGGGCGCATCGGTCGGCTGGCTCATGACGCTATCAAAGTCGAATATGTCGCCATTGAGAATGAGCTCAATCGATCGACCCTTGGCCATTTCTTCAAGTCGATCGATGAATAGCATAAAGTCTTGGTCGAAAAAAAACTGTCGCGTTTTATATTTCTTCCAGAGTGGAAATTTTTTGTTAATCGGCTCTTCTTCGCATAGATGCAGGTCACTCACTACTGCCGTGCACTCGGCGCGTGAAAAATCGGGGTATTTTTGGTTCGAATTAGATGAGCTCATAGGCCTATTTTCTGCAAAATTTCTAAGAACGTCAAAAACATCAACACCCTCAGCCCGAAACTGAAAATTAACCGGCTGATATTCTTCAGCTTTTTGGCGGCCCTAACGGCACCCATATTGCTATTAACCACCCTATTATGATGCAGGACGTGCGTAGTTTTCAAACTAAAAACAAGAGTTTATCGGCGTTTGTCGCCGTCGTGCTTTGCTTTTGTATCGGTTCGCCTGGCTTTGCTGCAATCGGCCCCTTGAACACTGAGCCTAACATGCACTTGAGCTATGCAGTCTCCGCCTTCGAGCGCGTAGATGCGCTCACCGATCCGCAAAATCGAATCGACGCAGAATTTAAGGTGCCGGCTCGGCTTCGTGATCGGACTGCATTTTGGTTTGACGTCTATACTCGATATGGCAGCAATGAGCACATTGTTCATCACGTCCTATACCCTTGGCTTGTTTATAAAGTAATCGACACGAGCGAAATTCTAAACTCAAGCCTGCCGAAATGGACAAAGTTTCATAATGCCGAAAACTATATTCGCGCCGAAGTGTCCGCAATTCGAAACACCCTGCGCCACCTTGCCCAAAAGAAAAACCTTAGCGACACCCGAAGCCTCACCCTCGCTGAACGTGCTGTATTAGACAAACTTTCGGTATTGCCTGGCCGCCTTAATAAAAATGTACAGATCGCGGCTCGTAATTTACGAGTTCAGCTTGGCCAGAAAGACTTTTTCGTTTCTGGCCTCATTTATAGCGCTAGTTATTTGCCGATCATGGAGCAAGAGTTTTCGGCCGCCGGGCTGCCGACAGAACTCACCCGATTGCCCTTTGTTGAGAGCAGCTTTAATGTCAAAGCTGAGAGCAAAGTTGGCGCGAGTGGGATTTGGCAAATAATGCCTCACACGGGCCGGCAGTTTCTAACAGTTAATAGCACGATTGACGAACGTAATTCGCCTTTAAAAGCCACGCTTGTCGCTGGCCAACTTTTTAAAGAAAACTTTCGACAATTTAAATCATGGTCATTTGCCATTACCGCGTACAACCACGGCGGGCAGGGGTTGCGCGAAGCCAGCCGAAAACTTCATTCAGATGATATCGCAAATTTAATTGAGAGCTACCACGCCAAGTCTTTTAAATTTGCCTCTTCTAATTTTTTCACCTGCTTTCTCGCGGCTCTTCACGCTCAAAGATATCACCACGAGATCTTTCCGAATCTATTGCTCGAGTCTGCTGCTGGGCTTGAGTATCACGTTGTCGCGCTTGAGCACCCCGCGCATGTAAGGGCACTCATGAAACAGTTGAGCCTTTCGCGCGAAGACTTACTTATTTATAATTTGGATTTGCGAAAAGCGGTCGAACAAAACTCGGTTTTACCACGCGGCTATCATTTGATACTTCCGATGACCGCGCGCGATCAAATCATTCAGGCTTTTCGCTCTAAACACAGGCCGGTTCGAGAGGCCGCTCTACGTCTTAAGTTTAATACGTCAGGCTGATCGTTTCGTTTGCGACCGCAACATCATCAAAATACACGAGGCGGGTTATTACTTTCTTGGATTTCTGCGGAATGACCGTAATCGATTGAAGCCCGCTCGGCTCATTCAAGACAACAAAGCCGCCGTCATCGACTGGCTGATCAATGAGGCGGCCGGTCGAATCAAAATAGACAATGTTTTTGTCCTTGTATTCGCTGCCCGCACCAAGAGTGACTTCGTATTCGTCTCCGTTTACAAAAAAGAGCGCTGCGCCGGCACCCGAAACTTCTTTGAGGCCAAGGTGCTCGCGAGCATGCTTTAGCCATTCTTTTGTAACGAATTCGAAATTGAGCTCCGTCTGCCCGGAGCGCAGTAATGATCGAATATTTACATGCTTGTCATCGCAAAATGCTTCGAGGTAGTTAAGGCCGCTCACCGTGTCGACTGCAATTCGAGTTTGCCCGTTGTCAGAAATAAAGTACTTTTCGTCCGTGCCTAGCGGCGCGACCTCTGAATTGTTCGGCTTTTGGGTGAACGCTTCGACGCTTTTTATCGTAACATTACGCCGGGGTTCAATTTTCATGTCGGCATAAGAAACGGTTTTCTTCTCGGTGTGCACGAGAATCGGCCAATAGAGTTTTTCGCCCAAATTAACTCGTAACATTTTTTCGCCAGCTTCTGCCAATGTGAAGGCATAGGCCCCACTTGCTGCCGTCGTGGTTCTATCTTTTTCAGGCATCGAACCGTTTAAATATATCGGCCGCTTTTCAGTTTCGCCGACAATTCGAATCTGCGCCCCCGAAACTGGCTGCAACCCCATCATTACGCGGCCCCAAATAAGGCCCTGCTCGAGTGCCTCACGCGCTTTAAATTTGTCGAGAGTTATATTTAGCAAAGCCTCGACGACTTTATTTTGAAGAAGCTGCAATTGAAACTTCTCACCACTTTGCGCAATTGAAATTGTTGGCCAATGCATAAGGTGGCTGGCTCTTGCAATAAAGCTTGATGGCGCCACGACCGTTTCGTCTGAGAATTGTTTTTTGATTCGATCGTAAGCGATTTCGCGATCAAGGCCCTGCACTCGCAAGTGCGCATCAGCTATCGTAAATTTGCGATCGCCCACATCACCGGCGCCGACCACTTCGGCCTGCAAACTACTAAATGCCGGCTCGATTGTGAGAGAAAGATCTCGAATTCGCGCCACATGTCCATACTTTTCAGCAAGATCGTTTAAATTTACTTTTGCGCGCGCCAATAATTGGCCCTCACGCGATCGCACTTCTGCCAAAATTTCGCCCTCGAGTTTCGCCGTCGAAATGTGATAACTTCCATCGGGTATGTTGACCACGCCCTCTTCGTTCACCACGCCATCTAACATATGGCGCACGGTTAGCTCCTGGCGACCGCCGATTAGAGCGGCCCCTTTCGCAAACGTGAGAAGCCCTGAAATCTCAAACCCGTTCTTTGCTGGTGCGCCGGCCAATAGAATTTTTTGTTTTGGGTTAAAGGCCTCGAGAATCTTGGGCTCGTTTCGACCAAGAGCGGCCGGAGAAATATTGCTCGCAATCACTCGAGTGGGCTTGGGCCCAAGGCCGTTTGGCAGCACCAATGTCCCCGCTTTTACGGTTGGCGCCAACGGGCCAGAAACCACGATAGTCGTGCCCGTCGTCGAAAGAATTTCACGTGGGGCATTTGGCGAAATTTTATTTCTCTTATGCAGCTCTTCTTTAACCAAAATCTCGGCATAGTCAGTAACTGAAACTTCTGCCGGCGGAGCTTCATTAACCGAGGCAATCAACGCGCGAAGATGATCAACTTTACTGCCGCTTGAGATAACGGTCGCCGGCAAAACCAAAACTCTTTTAGTCTCTGCCACCGGCCAAGAAAAGCGGGTGCCAATTTTAAGCTGTTGTTTTGCGCCACGGCGATTATCGCCCGCAACGATAGTGGCGGCGGACCCGATTGGTGCATTTCGATCTATTGTGTTTCTGTCATATATATTGAGGCGAACATCTTCGGCCGCAGCAAAGGCCGGCGATGATACATCCAGAATTATTGGTCGCGGGCGCAAGGAGGCACGAAAGTCAGTGCCCGAAAGTCGATGTGGCATCGACCAGGCCGAAAGAAATAGTAATGATAGAAGACCTAAGACTCGCGATTTCATGTGAGCCACTCTACGTTGTTCGGGTTGATCAACCTTGACCAGTCATGAGTAGTCTAATTAGAAAGCCCGAAAATCGTCAATGATGTTCCGATCTTCTCGACGTTCGTGGAGGGCCTTCTGAATACGGCGAGTAATCACACGCGCTGTGCCCTCGTCATATTTGAATAGTTCGTAGTGGCCTTCGCTGGTGCGTTTTTCTACCGGGACCTGCACCACAATTGAATAGGGTCGTCGATCGCCGTGGATTTCAATCGACGCATAAGAACGATAGAGGCCGCCCTCTACTTCTTCAAACTCACCCTTTTTTTGAACAAAATAGACTGTCTTGAATTCTCGACCCGAAGCACTTTGCCCTCGAGATTTTGCCGGCAAAGACTCGTGAACAGCCTTTTGTAAGTCAGAAATAGAGATGTCTAGATCATCGATTGAAACCGTGCCTGAAGCGCATCCGGCAATCGAGAGAATTAGGGTCGCTATTGACACAAAAACGAACTTAACTCGATAATTCATTATTCTATTGTGGCACTTTCTCAGCATCCTTCAAGAACTGAGCCAGGCCTTTGTCGGTAAGTGGATGACTAACCAATCCTTTCATTACGCTGAGTGGCATAGTTGCTATATGCGCCCCCAATAGAGCTGACTCGAGTACGTGAACTGGGTGGCGAATGCTCGCGACCAAAACCTGACTAGTCATATCGTAGTTCTGATAGATTTGAATAATCTGACTAACCAAGCTCATTCCATTTGTTCCGGTATCATCAACGCGTCCGACGAATGGCGAAACGATAGTTGCACCCGCTTTAGCGGCCATCATCGCCTGAATCGCCGAAAACACCAGCGTGACGTTGGTCTTAATGCCCTCAGCCGTAAACTTCTTTACCGCCACGAGCCCCTCTTCAATCATCGGCACTTTCACCACGACGTTGTCGGCAAGTTTCGCGAGCTCTAGACCTTCTTTAAACATTTTTTCTGACTCGATTGAAATGACCTCTGCCGAAACGAGACCCTTCACTTCTTTGCATATTTCTTTAATAAGCTCGTGATGGCGGCGGCCCGTTCTCGCCACCAGCGTTGGGTTGGTCGTTACCCCGTCAACCCAGCCTCTGCGATTGGCAGTTCTAATTTCTTCGATGTCCGCTGTGTCGATATAAAACTTCATAGTTACCTCTGGTTTAAGTCTTTAAAATGGATTCAAGGACGGCCGACCCCTGCGCAAAAAAATCGCCCCATGGTTCGTGAACAAATCTTTCAGCTAAGCTCGTTAGTTTCTCGCCCAATACGGGATGTACAATATCGTTTTGTATTTCATTGATCAAAACAATCTCTTCGGGCCTAAGATGCATTTCGGGGTGCGGTAGCGCTAGGCCCGGGTTCATCATCACTAAATTTTCATATAACAGTAGATTAAGGCTCACGCTTCGTCGCAAAAACTCTTTTTGATTCACTCTTTCAGCGCTTTGTAGCGCGGCCAAGGCCGCCTCCGGCGCAAGCTCAGTTCGGGCCTTGAATACGACCGCCAGCCCCTGAAGATGCTCTTCTTTTCGCACATCGCGCAGCCCGGTTAAACTCTCGGCCAGCCGATCGACCTGATAGATTGACGAAATACGTAGTAACTCAAAATCTGGAGTCAGGTGCCGTAGCACCCGCCTCATGGGCTCTAGGCCTTCGTTAGAAAAAGTTTTGATTGAGGCAAAGATCGTTTTTTTTGTCATGAACGAAAAACGTCTCTCATCGCGTAAAGCCCAGGTTTCTTTTTATTAATCCAGGCCGCGGCGGCAATAGCCCCGCGAGCAAAGACCTTTCGATTGAGTGCGGTATGCTCAAAGGTGATAGTCTCTTCTTCACCCATAACCCAAAGTTTGTGTACGCCAAAAATACCCCCGCCCCTAATTGAGATAGGCTCTGGCCACTTTTTCTTGGTCGACCTAACCAATACGCTCTGAAGAGTCTTTGCCGTACCGCTTGGGGCGTCTTTTTTACGCTTGTGGTGGGCCTCTTCGATTAAAAGGTCATACTCCGCCAAGCGCTTACCAAAGTTTTCGATAAAATCGAGAAACAAACAAATGCCTGGGCTCATATTTGATGACCAAATTAGTGGCACCGTCTTGGCGGCGGTGCCAAGCGCGGCGAAATCTTTTGCGCTAAGACCCGTTGTGCCACTAATAAAGGGCAGCTTCATTTTAACTGCCCAGGCCAATGACTCGCGAAAATTCGCAGTGGTTGAAAAGTCGACCACAACTGCATTTTTAATTGGCCGTACGCGATCAATTGCTACAAAATCACCGCGGCCCTTGTGATCAATCGAAGCATAAAGCTCGGCCGCGGCGCTTGATTCAATGTGTTTTGTAATCTCTTGGCCCACGCGACCCGCCGAACCAACTAAAATAATTTGCGCCTTCGCCTTTGCCTTCATTTTAAAACCCCTAGATTTTCAAGCTCTTTTGCCAACAAGCGCTGGTCACCATCGTTAAGCGTGACTAGTGGCAACCGCAGCTCGGGCGAATCTATTATCCCCATGAGATGCAGGGCCATTTTAACTGGGATTGGGTTAGGCTCAATGCCCATTAATTTATTGAGCGCCGTGAACTTTTGATAGCTCTGTGTTGATTTGGCATCACCCCTTCTGGCCCGGGCAATCAAATCGACCATTTCAGCAGGGATAACATGTGAAACGACAGAGATGACCCCATGGCCACCGCGATTACAGAAATCAACTGCTGTCACGTCGTCGCCGCTTGAAAGCAAAAATTGTTTCGAAACCTTTTCTCGAATCTCACCAAAAAGACTCAGGTCTCCCGAGGCCTCTTTAACCCCCACGATATTTTTGACTCGAGAAAGTTCTATAATTGTTTCAGCCCTGAGCGAAACGACTGTTCTGCCGGGCACATTGTAAAGAACCACGGGCAAACGCACCCCATCGGCCACGGTTTTATAGTGAGCGATGAGACCGCGCTGCGGGGGCTTATTGTAGTAGGGCACGACAACAAGCGCGCCGTCCGCACCTAGCTTTTGGGCATGCAATGTTTTCTTCAATGTTTCTTTTGTGCTATTCGAGCCCGTGCCAATAAGAAGCGGCACCGTTTTACCAACTATCTTCTTTACCAGTCGAAAAATCGTTTCAATCTCATCACGTTCGAGGGTTGGGCTTTCGCCAGTGGTGCCATTGACCACAAAGCCCTGCACGCCGTTTTCTAGCTGGTGCTCAACAAGGCGCTTTAGTGATGGCAAATCCACTCGCCCCTTTTTAAAAGGCGTGATTAGGGCCGTAATTACTCCGGCAAACTGTGAGCCATTATTCGGCGTTATCTTCGCTGCCTTCTTCTTTTTCATCTTGATCTTCGTCATCATCTACCTTTTTCTTTGACGGGCCTACTGATTGCGCCGAGTCTTCGGCTTTTCTTTTGGCAAACGCCCCCGCATAGTTCGCGTGGCCATGTCCAAGTTCTATCGTTTTTTCTGGAGGCAGGGGGTCGCCCTTAACGCCACAGTTAATGAGCGCTACCGCTGCAGCGAAGCCCAGGGCGATAAGTTCTATTTTTTTAAAATTCTTGCGAAATTTACTGCACATGCTTTCCAGACTCCTCATCTCGTAGAAACTCTTCGACCTCTTCAGTGTTGCCACATAGCTCAGGGTCATAAGAGTATTTTCGCCTAGTCTCAGGTGAAATGTTTTTACATAAACTTAAATAGCGCTGTGCCTCGTCGAGGCCCTGGCCATCACGCGCCAGCACTTTCCAGGCCCAGAAGTAAGGGCTCGCAAAGCGGTCGTCACTCTTTGCAGCAGCACGTGCCAAATTGAGTGCCAAATCATAGTGCGCCTTTGCAAATTCAGCCTGCGCCCGCGCGGTTTTCTTTATAACTGCAAAATCACGATTGCCCTCAAGCTCGATTTCTTGCGCCAAGGTGATTGCTGTTGGCTCTGAACAAACCTGATATTTAAATTTCAACAATTTATATTCTTCAGAATAGGGGTTTACGGCCTCAAACTGCGTGAGCGGATCATTCGCCGCTCGACATTTTTTGGTGGCCATTAAAGCTAAAACGTAACCCGCTATTACTTTTGCATTTTGCGGCTCGGCCTTCAGCGCTTCTTCATAGTGCGCGACGAAGCCCGGCTTGCCCCCATGGCGAGCTGATTCGGCCAATTCAAAAAGCCGCTGGCCCTCGTTGGTTAAAAATATTTCGGTGGTTTTCTTAAGTTCGGCCTCGAGCTCGTCCCGACGCCCGGCTGTCCACTCTTTTTTAATTGCTGTAAGCAAAATAGTGATCGCTTCACTGCGATTGCGGTCCGCGAGCTTTTCGCGAGCTTCTTTTATAGCCGGCAAAATGGCACCATGGGCTAAATACGGGCCACTGAACGCCATAAGGTGAAGACAAATTAACGCCGTTTTCTTAATTCGCATTCGGTTCTTTTAGCACAAGTTACATTGTCATTTTAATTCATTAATTAGGACTATGCGTTTTTTACTACCATTCGTGGGCCCAACGACGCCTTGTTGTTCAAAAACTTCCATAAGCCGCGCTGCGCGAGGGTAGCCTAGGCGAAATTTGGTCTGAATATGAGAGGCGCTCACCTCTTTAAGGGCCGAAACATAGGCCAAAATTTCGTCATAGCGCTCATCATACTCGCTATCCCCTGAGCCGCCGCCCAAATCGTCAGACGACTCAGCCCCGCCGAGGCTGCTCGAAACGCCTTCCAGCATTCTCATGGCATGAGGGTCAAACTCAGGTTCCGCCTGATTTGTCCAAAACCTCGAAACTTCTTCAATTTCGGCATCGGTCACCCACGGCCCGTGATGGCGCTGCGGTTTTGAAACGCCAGGGGCAAGAAAGAGCATATCCCCGCGCGAGAGAAGTCGCTCGGCGCCACTCTCATCAAGAATGATTCGCGAATCCATTTTGCTTGCCACTTTAAAGCTAACTCTTCCGGGTATGTTGGTTTTAATCATACCCGTCACAACGTCTTTTCTGGGGCTCTGCATGGCAAGAATCAAATGCAGGCCGCACGCCCGGGCCATTTGAGCCAACCGAACTACGCAGTTTTCAACATTCGATTTATCGACGGCCATTAGGTCGCCAAATTCTTCGACTACTATTATCTGGTAGGGCTGCGAATTGTAGTAATAGGTCGCCTGATGATGCTGGGCGGCCTCGGCCTCTTGATTTATTTTTTCATGATCAGCGATCTCGCTTGTCGAAAAACCGCCTACAATCTTATTAAAAGACTCGAGATCTCGAGCGCCGAATTTGGCCATTGAACGATAGCGTTTTTCCATTTCGCGTATCGCCCAGCGAAGAGCGTTAATGGCTTTCTTCGGGTCACGAATGGGGGGCATTATCAAGTGCGGAATTTTACTAAACGCCGCAAGATCGACTTGCTTAGGGTCAATTAAAATCATTCGTAGCGTCTTCGGCGAATGTCTGAAGAGCAGCCCCGTCAGTAGCGATACAACAAATACTGATTTGCCCGAGCCCGTCGTGCCCGCCACTAACATATGTGGCATTTTTCGCAGATCTACAACCTTATGCGAGCCATCGGCCTCGCAGCCGAGCGCTAACGGCAAGGCTATTTTTTCCGACCAAAATTCTTCGCTTGCTAGAATTTCTTTCAGATACACCGTTTCTCGATGTGCATTTGAAGTTTCAATGCCCACTACATCTCGACCAGGTATCGGCGCAATAATACGCACCGATTCGCTACTGAGCTCAAGCGACAAGTCGTCTGCCAAATCTGTTATCCGACTGATTTTGACATCGGCACTTGGCTTAAATTCGAACATCGTCACCGCGGGGCCCGGCTTTGCCCCTGCGACTTCGCCTGAAATACCAAAATGTTTAAGTTTATTTAACAGGCGCGTCGCCTTATCGCGAATTTCGCGCTCATCCACCTTTTTACGATTATATGGTGGGTCCTCGAGAATCGAGATTTTTGGTAGCTCCCAATTTTCGATTCGACGCTGAACTTTTGCTTTTAGGCTTATTTTTCTTCGCGGGATGTCCCCAGGTGCCTTTGCCGATTCCTGGCTTTCTGCTACAGCGTCTTCGCCAGCCAAATCACGCTCAGCCAAATCTGAATTTTCTTCGTTATCGCTCTCGCCTGCGTTTGACAAATCGGGCAGCTCCGTCGAGTTAGCAAGTTTCAGCCTTGCGCTTATTCGCGGCTCGTCTTTTTCGATTGGTAAAAATCGATTTCGCTCAAACCCTGGCCCACTCGCCGCGAGCAGTGGCGGCTCTTCAAGCCATTGCCGCGCCCGCGCAACCGTGAGGCCTAATATATTTTTGAGACGGCCACCAAGACCGAGCCCCTTTACGGGCGAACTTAATTTCTCAAGCAACAGTTGGGGGTATTTAAATAGCTCACCAAGCGACTGTTCGGTGTAAAAAACGATCCAAATAAGCGCTGAGGTCCATAGTATGACAGCGACACCGGCTGGGTTAAATACTCGCACGAGCGCTTTTGATGTAACCTGGCCGACGAGACCACCAATCCAAACCTGTCCGCCAAAAATCTTTTTTTCTGGCAAATATAAAGACAACAGACTCGCGCCAGTCAGAAGCAAAAGACTGATCCATAGGCCGTGCAATCTTTCTGTTTTTCGTGCTTGTCCGCGAAAATTCTGATAGCCCAAACGTAGGCCAATTAGTGCAATTAACCAGGCGCTTAAGCCAAGTAACTGATACAAAACGTCGGCTAAAAAAGAGCCAAAGTAACCGCAATAGTTTTGAACTTTTAGGCTTCTGCCAATAGTGTTTAACGACGGATCTGTCGAATGGTAGCTTGCCAGCGCTAGGGTTAAAAAAATACCCATAGACAGCCAAAGAAGCCCTGTGATATCTCTCGCAAAACGTTTAAATAGATTACGCACTTCAATAGTTTACATCGCATCAGGGTTTAAAGTAGTCCGGTTTTGAGGCCCGATGTTAAAAGTTAACGAAATTTTTTTTAGTATCCAAGGCGAGTCAACCTCCGCCGGGCTTTCGACCGTGTTTATACGTTTGTCTGGTTGTGATTTGCGCTGTCACTATTGCGACACGACTTACGCCTATTACGAGGGCAAAAAGGTTTCACTCGAAGATATTATTGAGCAAATCAAAGCCCACCCCGCTGACCGCGTTTGTCTTACGGGAGGCGAGCCACTTCTGCAGAAAGAATCGCTGGCACTGATGCGCTCACTTTGCGATCTGGGCTATCACGTTTCGATGGAGACCGGCGGCCACATCAGCTGCCGTGAGGTTGACCCGCGGGTCAGAAAAATAATTGATGTTAAAACGCCAGGCAGCGGTGAAGGCAATTCATTTTGCGTTGAAAATTTGGATTTATCCGATGTCAACTCAGAATTTAAATTTGTGATCTGCAACGAAGAAGATTTTTATTGGTCTGATAAGTTTGTGCGCACACACCGTTTAAATGAAAAATATGAAGTGTTATTCAGCCCCATGTTTGACGCCATTAGCCCTCGATGGCTCGCAGAAAAAATATTAAAAGAAAAATCATCTGCGCGGTTGCAATTGCAGCTGCATAAGTATATCTGGTCACCTGATTCACGCGGAGTTTAACTGTTTTTTCGGGGGTCGCTGCCTTGGTTCCTTCTCTGAATAATTCAGATCATTTATTAGTTGCAAACCTACAATCCGTCAGCCTTGAGAAACTTGTAAAAAGTAAACTTGAAGTTCTTTTTCAACAGCAGAAAGAAACCCAAGTTGAAATGAACGGGCTTCACAGCTTTGTCATAGAACAGGTAGAGAAGGCCTTGATTGAGCTCACGCTCCTGAACTGCCGCGGCAACCAATTGCGCGCAGCCCAGTGGCTTGGCATCAATCGCAATACTCTTAAGAAAAAGATTGATACTTACAAAATACGAGTTAGAACTAGTCGAATTAACGCTTAATTACATCAGCGGGTGTTCTCGATTTGCATCTTGGTTAAGGCCCGCAAAATTTTATAAACATCGTCTTTTGGTGAGGGGTTGGGGGGCTCTGAAACATGGAAAGTCGCGTACCACCTCAAAATATTCCAGCTGAGCAATCTGTCTTGGGCGGCCTTATGCTCGAGCAAGATGCCTGGGATCACGTTTCAGACATCCTCACCGAAAATGATTTCTATAAGCCCAGCCATCGCACTGTATATGGCTCTATTCGCGAGCTAAATAAACGCGGCCACCCCACTGACCTTGTTACCATCTCAAATTATTTAATGCAGACTGGGCAGCTTGACGCCGTTGGTGGGCCCACTTATCTCGCCGAGATGATGGATCAGACTCCATCGACCGTAAATATTAAGAGCTATGCGCAGATAGTGCGCGAGAAATCTCTTCTTCGTCGAATTATCCATTTGAGTCACGGCTTTATTGAGAAAGCTTACACTCAAGAGTTCGTCGATCTTGATAGTTTTTTAAATTATGTTGAAAGCGAAGTTTTTAAGGTTGCCGAGACCACAAGCAGCAACGACCTGATGGATGCTTCTTCGCTTGTTAAGCTCAGCCTTGAAAAACTTGAGCAACTCTATGCCCAAAAGGGCGAGGTCACGGGCGTTGGCTCTGGCTTCTTTGAATTAGATAAAATGACCTCGGGCTTTCAGCCTGGTGAATTGATCGTCGTCGCCGCCCGCCCCTCGATGGGTAAAACAGCGTTTAGTCTTAATCTTGCGCTGAACGCGGCGCTTCGAGAAAAAAAGAAAGTGGCCTACTTCTCAGTCGAGATGGGCAAAGAGCAGTTAATGATGCGTATGCTTTCGAGCGAGGCCAGAATTCCGGCTTCACAACTTCGAAGTGGTAATATCGACGAGTTCGCCTGGCCGAAATTAATTAATACGGCCGCCAAAATGAGCGAAGCTCCACTTTTTATCGACGACACGTCGGCGATCAGCCCCTTTGATATTCGCGCCAAAGCTCGTCGAATGAAGGCTCAGCACGGCCTTGATATGATTATTGTCGATTACTTGCAGATGATGAGCCTCAAGCAAAAGGTTGAAAGTCGCGAACGTGAAGTTTCAGAAATATCTAAGCTTCTCAAGGGGATCTCTCGCGAATTACGTATACCTGTTATCGCGCTTGCCCAGCTCAATCGAGGTGTTGAGGGTCGAGAAAACAAGCGCCCAATGCTTTCAGATCTTCGAGAGTCCGGCTCAATCGAGCAGGATGCCGATGTTATTATGATGCTCTATCGCGAAGACTATTACGATCGAGATACTCCGGAGATTAAGGGTCTTGCTGAAGTTATTATCGGCAAACACAGAAACGGGCCTACAGGTGCAGTAAAATTGCGCTGGCGCCCCGAGTACGGTTTATTTGATAATAATATCGAAGCTACGCCGAACGGGCCGGCACCAACTCCACCACAAGGCGGGCAACAGCACGGCTCGGGTGGTCGACTATCGCAGGTGCCACCATATAACAGCGGCAAGCCACGAAACTTCGCTCCGAACGTTTAGTCCCCCAAACAAATTTGTCGCCTTAATGCCAATTAGCGCCGCCCAGCTGGTCTAGATTTTTGACCAGCTATTGTTCGGCTTTTAACCATTTGCTCTACTATTTATGTCTTCAAATTGGAGGGGTAGACAGGCTGTCTACTTAAATTGCCATGAATGGCTTAGATCTTATTGAACTCATTGTATCTGCGACCGGGCTGCCCAAAGAGGCAGTTCGCAACGAGCTTGCGCGACTCGCACAGGCTCGCTCTCTCTCTATCGACAATCTTCAATTGGACCATTTGCGCGAGCTGCTTGCAGCATACCTACAGGAAACTTTGCTCGCCCAAATCGAAAACGGCTAACTTCGACTACGCCTTCTCAACAACAATCGTTAGTTCAGCGCTTAGGCCTTCACCGTAGCTCACGGTCACTTTGTGCTGACCGAGTACGCGAATCGCTTCAGATTGGATATCACGGCGATCGATTGAAAAACCTTTAACCTCAAGCTCACGCGAGATGTCTGTTGTTGTTACAGAACCGAAAACTTTATCGTGTTCGCCTGTTACAAGTTTGAACGTCAAAGTAACACCCGCTAATTTATCAAGAGTCGCTCGGCGCTCTGCCAGTGCTTTCTTCTTTTTTTGTTCTGAAACTTTTTTAAGATGCTCCCACGCCTTAACACTCTTCTCGGCCGCAAGAACCGCTAATTTTCTAGGAAATAGAAAGTTACGCGCGTAGCCCGTCGCTACACTCACAACATCGCCAACCTTGCCTACGTTTTTAACATCTTTTTGCAGTATGATTTTCATAACTACCTCTCTTTTATATTATTCTTGAATTCGTTTTTTTCTTAAATCTGCGGCCCGACGCGAAAAAAATTTGCGAAAGTTCGCCCACAGATCAATCACGCCTACTAAACTTAAAACTATTGGCAATTGAATTACCAATAAGAACACCCAAAGAGCTCGCCAAATGGGCCCTACTCTAAAAATCTCAAAGTATTTCGCTAAGATCGCTAGGCCTTGAAAGAAATAGGCCGCTACACAAACATTAAAAACATTAAGAGAAACAATCTCTAGCGACTTCACGCCGGTCTGCGCGAAAGTCCCCAGTAATGAAACAATAAAGAGCCAAATCATTGCGTCAAAAACCGAAAAATCTGAAAGCTTCTCGCGTCTTTTGATCGGCAAACCGGCCCATTTCGAAATTGTTTTTTCAAAAACAAGAGAGAATGCGAGTGAGAGAATGAGAAATATCAATATGGCCGAAGGTATCTGCGCAATCAGCATCTCGGGCTTTACACCATCAAGAATCTGAATATTAAGCGCGGTTGCTTTTAGCAAGAATTGGCTCATCCAATCCGTCAGCGTGCCGAGCCAATTTTTACCACGAATCGCGACCCAGAGATAAAACGTGGAGCTTATAACAAGAGCCGTTAAAACCAGAGATAAGAGGGCCGACTGCCGAATCGAGAAGTCGCGTTCGTCGAATTCACAATAAGCCCCGACCAGAATTGTTTGAGTCACTATGATGAAGGCAAGGGGATAAAGGTGAAGACCCCAGGTAGTAAACGCAAGGGCAAACCCCACCATCCAATAGGCGGCGGGGCCAACCAATGTGCGTAACACCTTAAGCGGCGCTCCGCTGAGCACAGCTGTAAATGCAGATAAAATGACGGCCCATAATATTAAGAACGGAACTTTCAGGCCGAGGTGCGGGTTTCGCAACTAGTTCTCCTCGCCAGATTCGTCGTCCTCGTGCCCGCCGCTTTTGCGGCCGTAAGAAACTTCGCGTGGGCCACGAGCGCCAAAGCCGCCTCGATCGCCACCACGGTCGCCGCGATCACCGCGGTCTCCGCGATCGCCCCCGCCACCGCCCATTGCGGCTCGACGAGCTTGGGCCTTCGCTTCTTTTTCTTGTTCGCGCTTATGTGATTCAGCAAGAGCAAGATGAAATTCTTCAACGTGTTGAGTAAGCGGTTTGCGATCGTCGAGTTTCATGTGCATGAACCGCAATACGCGCTCGTCGATTCTCATCAAGCGCTCAAGTTCGGCTACGCAGTCACCTTTGGCTTCAAAGGTAGTGTGAAAATAGCTGCCTAGTTTCATTTTTTCGATTGGGTTAGCTAGGCGACGTTTGCCCCAAGAATCGATATGATTCACGCGACCAGAAAACTGTTGAATGGTGTCTTGGTTGCGCTTGAAGAATACTTTCTGCTCGGCTTCGGTCACGTCGGGGTGAAGTATAATAACCCCTTCATAATTGCGCGCTGAACGCTCATCTTTTGACAAAATTGTGTTGGTCGGTGTGCTCATATTGTTCCTTCCGGTTAAAGCCCTTTCGTTCACCGCTTTGACGGTTCGAAGGAGCAAGGATTTTTATTAAGACGCAGGTTCTAACATGGTCTTAAATTTCAGACAAGATTTCTTAATTATTCTGATGTTTTAGTTTATATTGACCCTATGGTTCTCAAGCTTCTGATAAAATCAGGCCCTCAAGCCGGCAATGAATTCGAATTGAAGGCCGGGGTCACCCTCGGCCGAACCGACGCTGACATCTCAATCGATGACGCTAAGATATCGGGACAACACGCTAAAATTGAAAAAGACCCCTCTGGCGCGTGGGTTATTTCTGATCTGGGGTCACGAAACGGCATTAAAATTGATGGCAAGCGACTGGCTCAGGTGACCCTAAGCGCCGGCTTAGTTTTGAAAATCGGCAATACCGATTTCGAGGTGATCTCGGCCCCCGATCCGCTGATCGCTGCCGCGCCGCCGCCACTTTTGCCGCTACCCCCAGTACCAATTGCGAAAGTCCCGGCAATACCCACTGCCGCCGACCCCATTCCATCAAAACCCCCTGAGCTACCAAACGAAGTCTCGATGGCCAAAACGGGCCCGAATCTCAAAACTCTAGAGTTGGACCGCCCAATACAGCCGGCAGCCCCGGTTGGCTGGGCCGAATATCTTTCTCAATTCGCTGCTCGATCTCAAAAAAAAGTGTCGGATCACTCTACTCCTCTTGCTCCGTTTGACCCAATTCTTGTTCTCTCGATCATTCAGGGCCCACAAATCGGCACCGAATGGACAGTCGGGTATGGCCCTCGTAATGTCGGTCTCGACACGGTCGATTTGCCACTGTTTGACAGCCACGCCCCGGGCATTGCATTTACAGTTACGCCAAAAGGGCCGTTTGCATTATTTGAAACCACTGCGCCGAAGAAGGTTCGACTTAATAATAAGAGTCTTTCGGCCGAAACACTTAGAGGAGATGACCAAATCACTATCGGCGACACCGTGATTCGCGTCAGTTATCGAGAATGAACGCAGTTAAAAAATCGACTGGATATTTTAAAAGTTTTGATGGCACCAAAATTTATTACGAAGTGCGCGGGCAGGGCCGACCTATCGTCATGGCTTATGGTATCGGCTGCTTAATCAATCATTGGCAGAATCAAATTAAATATTTCTCGCAGCGCTATCAAACTATCGTCTTTGATTTTCGAGCGCATCATAAAAGCGAGATGCCCCAAGACCGCGAGCAGATTTCTATTGATGCTATCGCCCGCGACATTCACCGAATGCTTGATCATCTCGGCATCGAGCAGGCGAGCCTCTTTGGTCACTCATTCGGCACTCAGGTTCTTTTACGCTCCTACGACATTGACCCTAAATATTTTCATAATCTTGTTTTCATTAACGGTTTTGCCTCAAACCCGATCGCTGGCATGTTTGGCAACGATCTCGCAACCCAATCGTTTAAATTGTTTAAAGCTGGCTTTGATCTCGCGCCCGAAACACTTTCTTACGTTTGGCAAAAAATATTGACCAACCCCTTGGCCGCGCAGGGCACGGCTTTACTTGGCGGCTTCAATATAACTCTGACCCACTTAAAAGATATAGAGATTTACTTGAAGGGCGTCGCCGCAATCGACGTAAATGCCTTTTTGAAACTATTTGAGAATATGATGGAGTATGACGCGCGACCTGTTTTTGATCGCGTCGACGTGCCAACGTTGGTGATTGGCGGAAAGAAGGACAGCGTTACTCCGCAAAAGTATCAAGAAGAAATGAATTTAAAAATTAAGAAAAGTCAGTTTTTAATGGTGCCTTACGGCTCGCATTGCACTCAACTCGACATGCCTGATTTTGTAAATTTGCGTATTGAGAAATTTTTAGAGTCGGTGGGTTATCCGGGCGAAACTTTCGAATCGCCCTGATAATGATCTTGATATTATTTTCTTGCCGCGACTTTTGAAATGTCGAAGCCGTAAGCATCAACTGTATCGTCTGAAACAATTGTCATCGTTAGAGTGTCTCCAGCGACGGCTGGGCTAAACTCACCATTGTGTACGCCGGTCCAAGAGGCCACGGTGTTGCCGCTTGCATCTTTGAATTGCACAAAGTCATAGTTTTTTTCTAACTCAAAGCGATCAAAGAAAACTGCGACTGATTTCGCGCCGTCTATTTTGATCGTGTAATCCTTGTGCATTTTTTCAGTGTACGGGTGCGGTGACGAAAGCGGGTTCGCTGCCGTCGGCCAGTTCATCGGATCTTCTGGGTCTGGCGGAGGCGTTAGGCCTGTTACGGCGTAGTACGCATTTACAAGGCCTGAAGTCGAAACCTTACCGCGAACTGAAGAGAGCGGGCGAGCCGAAGAAATCAGGCGGGCCTTTAACTCTTTGTAACCGAACGTTGGGTTTACAGATTTAATCAGCGCCGCAACTCCAGATACGTGTGGTGTCGCCATTGACGTCCCACTCCACGAATCATATTTGTTGCCGAAAAGACTGCTGTAAATGTTTACACCGGGTGCGGCTACGTGAACTGTGCTGTGGCCCCAATTCGAAAAGTCGGCCATATTACCGTTGTTGTCTACCGCCGCAACCGAAACGATATTTGCGGTATCGTATGTGCACGGATAAGAGGGGTTCGCATCATTATCGTTTGATTCGTTGCCGGCTGCGGCTACGAACAATACGTTTTTGTCGCGAGCGCGCTCGATCGATTGTTTCAAAAGATCAGAGAAGCCGCCGCCACCCCATGAGTTACTTTCTATCATCGCGCCCATTTTGGTCGCGTAGTCGATTGCCTTGATTGCGCCCTCAAGACTGCCACTACCACTGGCATCAAGAAACTTAACGCCCATGATTGTAACGTCCCAATTTACACCGACGATACCTTTACCATCGTTGCCTTTTGCACCGATCGTGCCCGACACATGCGTGCCGTGGCCGTGATCGTCCATCGAATCGCCTTTGTCATTTGCAAAGTCGTAACCGTGGATATCATCGATATAGCCGTTGTTATCATCATCGACACCCGCCTTGCCATTAGCTTCGGCTTGGTTCGTCCAGATGTTTGGTGCGATATCGGGGTGCGTGTAGTCAACCCCAGTGTCAATGACTGCAACCAGTACATCACGACTTCCTGTCGTAACGTCCCAGGCGCGCTCAGCATCGATATCAACGCCCTCGTGGCCACCCTTTTGAGCGGTGTTATGAATACCCCAAAGTTCGCCGTACATCGGGTCGTTTGGAGCTTTAACTATATGATAGATAAAGTTTGGCTCAACGATGACCGCATTCGACGATTTCAATTGAGAAATCGCATATTCGGATTTTTCTAATATATTTCGTTTAACCAAATAGATGTTTCGATCTTTCGAAACCACCCTTGTGCTTTCTGCGCCGAGAGCTTGCAATGCAACCTCTTTGCGAAATACCTTCTGATCTTTAACTTGTACTAAGTATTCACCCGGCACAGCTTCAACGGTTGGGGTAGCAGCAAAAACTGTTGATGCCCCCAAAAGTAAAAACAATGAGGTGGCTACAGTTATTCTTCCGTGAACCATTGATGACCCCCCTAAAGCTAGCGAAATCCATCTCCACTAGTAGTTCCAAAATGGTACCAACTTAGAAGAGTTCAACTAAGTACTATTTTTTAGAATTATGTTTTTAGTACTTTGATCAAGAGACGCGATTGATAGATGCGAAGTCGAACGCGAGTTGCTCGGGCACTGGTGTTTTTTGTTTCTTAATTGGTGCCGGTGTCGGTTCCGACGCTTTTTTCTCGACCATCGTCGGGATTATTTGCGTTTTGTGTTGTGAAAAAGGCGCGGTTGCATTCGCCGCCGCGACTAAGTTCTTGAAAAATGCCTTCTGGGTGTCTAACGGCGCATCTGCGTTAAAGCCTAGTTCACTCATAATTTCTTTTATGGATTTCATAGCGCCCTCTTTTCTATATCGGCCGTTTGTCTGGATTCGTTGAGGTGCTACTCGAGTTGAAACTGAAATATCCGCCGACAAAAGGATAGACACTAGACAGAGGTCTATCGGTTAGCCGAATAAGCTAAACTATGTGGATAAACCTGTGGATCGCCGCCCCAGATGTGGGTAAGTGTGTGCAAACTGTCTACAAGTTTACTAAATTTGGTGATTGGGAGACTTTAGATCCCTGCGCCTAGTGTTTCGCTTTTCGGCCGATCACGCACCGTGGCAACAAGGTAATCTCGATTCATTTTGGCAATTGTCTCAAGGCTAATTTCTTTGGGGCAAGTGGCCGAGCATGCGCCGGTATTGGTGCAACCACCGAAACCTTCCGCGTCCATCTGTGCAATCATCGCTAGTGCGCGCTTATCTCTCTCGGGCTGCCCTTGCGGCAACAATCCAAGATGCGTGATTTTTGCGGCCACAAATAAACTTGCAGACGCATTTTTGCAGGCCGCAACGCAAGCGCCACAACCAATGCATGCCGCCGCTTCAAAGGCTGCATCAGCGTTATCTTTTGCGACAGCAATCGCATTGGCGTCTTGAGCATTGCCGGTGTTGACTGAAATAAACCCGCCGGCCTGTTGAATTCGATCAAAAGAGCTGCGGTCGACAACGAGGTCTCTCACTACCGGAAAGGCTTTAGCGCGAAAGGGCTCGACGTAAATCGTTTCGCCATCTTTAAATTTTCTCATATGCAATTGGCAGGTCGTCGTTGCGACCTCTGGCCCGTGAGGCGAACCATTTACAACGAGCGAACAGGCGCCGCAAATACCCTCGCGACAATCGTGATCGAACTCAACGGGGTCTTTGCCGTTTCGAATAAGATCGTTGTTCATCACATCGAGCATCTCGAGAAACGACATGTCGGTCGAAATATCTTTCGCGTCGTACTCCATAAACTCGCCCTTATCGTTCGGGCCTTTTTGACGCCATACTTTGAGCTTAAGATTCAATTTTTCTTTTGATGAACCCGACATGGTGACTCCTGTTACTTATAGCTTCTAGTCGCGAGGTGAACGTTTTCAAATTCGAGTGCTTCTTTTTCAAGCGCCCAAGATATCTGACTGCCTTGAGTTTTATAATCCCAAGCGGCGACATGACAGAAGTTGGTGTCATCGCGCTTTGCTTCGTTATCTGGCGTCTGAAATTCATCCCGAAAGTGGCCGCCGCAAGATTCTTCGCGGGTAAGGGCGTCGAGCGCCATTAGTTCGCCCAGCTCTAGAAAATCAGAAACGCGGCCGGCTTTTTCAAGTTCTTCATTTTTATAATTCATCTCGCCCGGCACGCGCACGTCTTGCCAAAATTCAGAACGTAGCTTTTGAATTTCGGAAATGGCCTCTTTTAGCCCCTTCGCATTTCGTGACATTCCGACCTTTTGCCACATGATGTGCCCAAGCGCGCGATGAAAATCATCGACCGTTCTCTTGCCCTTCATGTGTAAAAACTGATCGAGACGTTTTTTTACCTCATCACGACTCGCCTTAAACGCATCGTGCTCGGTGGTGACGGGCTTAAGCGAATTCGAGGCCAAGAAATGACCCATTGTGTTCGGTATCACAAAATAACCATCAGCCAAACCTTGCATGAGGGCCGATGCCCCTAAGCGATTTGCACCATGATCAGAAAAGTTAGCCTCACCCAGAACATGAAGGCCGGGGATTGTGCTCATTAAATTGTAATCAACCCACAGCCCGCCCATTGTATAGTGTACGGCGGGGTAAATTCGCATCGGCTGACGGTAGGGGTTCTCTCCGGTTATTTTTTCATACATTTCGAAAAGATTGCCGTACTTTTCGCTAATCGCGGCCTGACCCAAACGTTTAATTGCATCTCTGAAGTCGAGATAAACTGCGATGCCGGTTTCGCCGACCCCGTGGCCCTCGTCGACACGAAACTTCGCTTGTCGCGACGAAACATCGCGTGGAGCCAAATTTCCGAAGCTTGGGTAAACTCTTTCAAGATAATAGTCGCGCTCGGCATCTGGAATTTCGCTCGGATGGCGTTTATCGCCCTTGGCTTTGGGCACCCAAACTCGACCATCATTGCGAAGCGACTCTGACATTAGCGTTAGCTTTGACTGATAGTCTCCAGAAACCGGGATGCAGGTCGGGTGAATTTGTGTAAAGCACGGGTTCGCAAAGGACGCGCCTTTCTTGTGGCAACGCCAGCTGGCCGTGACATTTGAGTTTTTCGCGTTGGTAGAAAGATAAAACACATTGCCATATCCGCCAGTCGCAAGAACAACAGCGTGACCGGCATGTGATTCAATTTCGCCTGTCACAAGGTTGCGGCAGGTGATGCCTCGCGCGAAACCATCGACCATAACGAGATCAAGCATTTCGCGGCGGTCGTACGATTGAACTTTGCCGAGAGCCACTTGTCTCATCATCGACGAGTAGGCCCCAAGCAATAGCTGCTGCCCCGTCTGGCCACGCGCATAGAATGTTCGTGACACTTGCGCGCCACCAAAAGAGCGGTTTGAAAGTAAGCCACCATATTCGCGCGCAAAGGGCACGCCGAGCGCTACACAGTGATCGATAATGTGCGTTGAGATTTCTGCCAAACGATAAACGTTGGCCTCTCGAGCACGAAAATCACCACCTTTTACAGTGTCATAGAACAAACGATAAATTGAGTCGCCATCGTTAGGATAATTTTTTGCCGCATTAATGCCTCCCTGGGCAGCAATCGAGTGTGCGCGGCGCGGAGAATCTTGAATGCAAAACGATTTTACATTGTAACCTAGCTCTGCCAGGCTCGACGCGGCTGATGCCCCCGCTAGACCTGTGCCCACCACTATAATATCAAATTTTCGTTTATTGGCCGGGTTCACAAGCTTCATATCAAACTTGTGTTTCTCCCACTTTTCTTGAACGGACCCTGGTGGTATTTTTGCGTCAAGCTTTGCCATGAGAACGTTACCTATCCTTTGAAGATGAACAGCATGTAGACGGGTTGAGAAATAAACATCAGCGTCACAGCCACTGCATATAGCAACGATATTTTTTTAATCGCTGGAGTATATTGCGGGTGATTCATGCCGAGCGTTTGAAGTGAAGACTGAAACCCATGGCTCACGTGAAAGCAGAGTAGGGTGACCGCGACGACATACCACCAAACGTAGAGTTGATTTTGAAAAACTTCGTGCACAAGCCTAAAAATATCCCGCATCTGAATGTTTTCGTATGTCACGTCGTAATAGGTGCCAAATTTGAAGGTAATCAAGTGAAGAACGACAAAAAGCAAGACCACAACGCCTTGAACGGCCATCAATCGAGTCGTGCGGGACGTCTCTTTCGCGCCCTCTGCATGCATGGCATATGGAGTCGGCCTCGCCATGCGATTGCGAATCGTAAGCGCAATGCCAAAAACTATATGCAAAAGAAAGAGCCCCAAAAGCCCGGCTTCTGCCACATAAATGAGTGGATTCGTGACCAGCGCATGGCTGTACCGATTGTAGGCTTCTGCGCTTTTAAATAGCAGCATATTGCCCGCAGCATGAGTGAGCACGAAGCCACAAAGGCCAAGCCCCGCCACCGCCATCGATTGCTTTCGACCAACAGTCGAGAATAAGTAAGACCCAAATCTAGACATTGAACGCTACCTCAGATTTTATTGTCTAAGGCTAACGGACGAGCATTGCATTTGCAATTTCTTTCGCTCACCGATATAAATCCATACTGACCATTCATCAGGTATTTCTATGAGGGATTTATGAAAATCGCAGTCTGCGTAAAACAAGTGCCCGACACCGAAACCAAGATCAAACTCAAGCCTGATAACTCAGGTATCGATACGGCCGCCGTAAAATGGGTGGTTAACCCGTACGACGAGCATGCAATTGAAGAGGCCATAAAATTGAAAGAGGCCAACGCCGGCTCGACCGTTTTTGTTTTTACAGTTGGACCAAAGCCCCGTGCGTCTGAAGTATTGCGAACCGCCCTGGCTATGGGCGCGGATGAAGGCATTGCAATCGAAGGCGCAGATGGCCTTGATAATTCATTGGCCGCAAAGGCCCTTGCCGCTGCGATAAAAAAAGAAGGCCCATTTGATCTGGTGCTTACGGGCCGCCTTGCAATCGATGACAATGCGGCGAGCGTCAGCCAAATGATTGCCTCCGAACTTGGTATCCCGCACGCGACCGTTATTTCGAAAATGACTTTGGTGGGCAACGTGCTTACCGTCGAGCGAGAGATCGAGGGCGGTACAAAAGAAGTTGTTGAACTTTCGTTGCCCGCCCTTATTGGCGCCAACAAAGGCTTAAATATGCCTCGCTATGCAAGTCTGCCCGGCATTATGAAAGCAAAAAAGAAAGTGCTAAAAGACTACGACCTTTCGGCGCTTGGTGTCGACGCCGGCCAAGCCCGTTTGCGTTATTCAAATTTCAAACTTCCGCCAGAAAAGCCGGCTGTAAAAATGCTTTCGGGCGACGCCGCCGCACAATCACACGAATTAGCTCGCATGTTACGCGAAGAAGCTAAAGTTCTTTAAGGAGTTCACAAATGGGTTCAGTTCTTGTATTCGCCGAACACAACGGAAAAGAGTTTAAGCGAAGCGCTTTTGAGTTATTAACCGCCGCCCAAAAATCGGGCCACACGGTGAAAGCACTGGTCGTTGGGCCGAGCGCCGATTCAATTGGGGTTCAGCTTGGTGCCTGGGGCGTCAGTGAAGTGCTCGCGTGTGCCGACGAATCTTTGAAAAATTACAACCCCGAACTGTACAGCCAGCTTGTTAGCGATCTCCTCGCAAGCGAAAAGCCCGATTATGTTTTAGCATCTGCCTCAATGCTCGCCCGAGATCTTTTTCCGCGGGTAGGGCAAAAAATCGGCGCGGGCGTTGCTAGCGATTGCACCGAGTTGACCTTTACGGGTGGCGCGGCGCAAGTTCGAAAGCCGCTTTATTCTGGCAAGTGTTCTGCCCAAGTCGATTTTCAGAACTGCGCAATCAAAATTATTCTCATGCGCGCCAATCAACTTCCGGTTGGGACAGCTGGCTCGGGTCAAACTACAGTTAAAAAAATTGCTCTTACTCCAGTCGATTTAAAAACTCGAATCAAAGAAATCGTAAAGGGTGCGACCGAAAAACTTGATTTGACTGAGGCCAATATTATCGTTGCCGGCGGTCGCGGGATGAAAGGTGCCGAGCACTTCAAATTGCTCGATGACCTCGCCGCCGTTCTCGGCGCCACTGTTGGTGCTTCGCGAGCCGTTGTCGACGCCGGCTGGGTTTCTCACTCTATGCAGGTCGGTCAGACCGGCAAAACTGTTGCGCCGACTCTTTACATCGCATGCGGCATTTCGGGCGCTATTCAGCATCTCGCCGGCATGAGCGGCAGTAAGGTTATTGTCGCCATCAACAAAGACCCCGATGCCCCGATTTTTCAAAAGGCCTCCTACGGGCTTGTCGGCGATGTTTTCGAGATTCTGCCGACCCTAACCGCAGAATTTAAAAAAATTCTACAATAGCGCTGACGTGATTCTAAAGTGGCTTGTCTACTTCATCTACCGCACTCTAATCGCCCTCTGGCGAATTGAAGTTATTGAGGCGCCTGAGCTCAAGGCGATGCTGGCACAGAAAACACCACTCATATTTGCCCACTGGCATGGTGACGAGCTCGCCTTAGTCTATGCCGTTCAACGCTATCAAATTGCCACTATGACTTCGACCAGTAAGGACGGCTCGCTTATTGATTTCGTAATTCACAAACTGGGCGGTTCAACTTCTCGCGGCTCATCCACCCGGGGGGCCATCTCGGCGCTCAAGGGGATGGTGCGACTTTGTAAATCTGGCCGCAACACTTCGTTTGCCGTCGACGGGCCACGCGGGCCAATTTATGTGCCAAAGCCTGGCGTATTTGAACTGTCGCGACTTTGCGGCGCGCCCATTGTTCCGTCTGGAGCATTTATCGAAAAGGCGCACATATTTGAGCGTTCGTGGAACAAAGCCCAACTGCCCTTGCCCTTTTCAAAAGTTGTTTTATATTTTGGCGCACCGATCGCGGCCCTCACAAAAGATGATGATCCGAAAGACCCGAGATGGGTTGCGCAGCTCTCTTCAGCCCTTGATGGCGCCAAGCAGCAAGCGGCTAAAACCATTGCGACTCTCTGACACGGGTGCTAGCGTTTTCTTAGGACTATTACACATTTGGGGACGCAACATGCTTAAAGAAGTGTTTATCGTTTTGACTCTTGCCGCACTGGCTCAACACGCTCACGCCGAAGCCGTGGCGAAGGTTGGTGGGGTCGAAATTACCCTTCAAGAGTTTAAAGAAAAATACGCAGAAACTAAGCGGCAGACTATAAACCCGCCGACTCCAGAAGTGTTTCTTGACGATTTAGTTCGTTTTTATATCGGAGTTCAAGAAGCCGACAAAAAGAAGCTGCGAAATGACCCCGTTGTGCAAGACGGAATCAATCAGGTGCTCTACAAAACTTACATTGAAAAGGAAATTGGCAAGAAAATTGATGGGATCAAAGTCACCGACGCTGAGTTGCGCTCGCACTATGACAAAAACCCAGAGATTCGCTCGAGCCACATTTTAATTGAGTTTAAAACCGACTCAACACCTGAGCAAATCGAAGTCGCCCGCAAGCGCGCTGAAGAAATCTTAGCCGAAGTAAAGAAGAGCAAACGTCCCTTTGAAGAGCTTGTACACCTTTACTCAGACGACGCCCTCAGTAAGAATGCCGGCGGCGATATTGGCTTTCAAAATCGCGTAACGGTTGTGCCCACTTACTATGAAACTTTACTTAAAATGAAGGCCAATGAAATCTCTGGCCCAGTTCGCACTCAGTACGGCTGGCATATTATTAAAATGACTGGCCGCCATGCATTTCAAGATGCAAATGTGCGTCAGCTTCGCGCTATTGTTTTTGACGAAAAGCGCAAAGAGTTGTTCGACCAACTCTTCAAGCAGTTGGCCGCCCATTACTCAGTGACTAAGAATGAAAAGTTAGTTAAATCATTGAAATGATTTTAGCAGAAATTTGGTGCTCGTTAGCTCGCAGAAGGCCCTTCAATTGGGCCGTCTGTGTTGCGCTCTGCCTTATGCTGTCTGCCTGCAACCACAACGAGGCTAAGCTTGGGTCGCGGCCAGTTGTTAAAGTAAATGATTCCGTTTTAAGCGCCGAAGATTTCTCAAATATGCTCGCGGCCCGCCTCAAGGCCTTTAACGGCCTAGCCGCCAAAGATTCGGGTGTTATCGCCCAAGCCAAGAATTCAATTGTTCAAGATTTTATTGTTCAAACCGTAACCCAAGATTGGGCCCAAAAAAATCAAATTTTTGTTCGAAAAGAAGTTCTCGATAGCGAGTTAACTAAAATCCGAAAAGCCTACCCAGACGACGTGGCATTTCGTAAAGCCCTCGCGGATGAAGGCCAGACCTATGATAATTGGGAGTCTCGTTTAAAAATGACTGTACTTGAGCGCCAGGTTCTTGACGAGTTGAGAAAGCAAATCAAGCCACCGGCAGCTGAAGAACTGAACGCGTATTACCAAGCCAACAGGGGTCTATTTAATTTGGGCGCCGCCGTCCATTTACGACAGATCGTTCTCAAAACTGAAAATCACGCCCAATTAATTAAAAAAGAACTCTCTGCCGGAAAGAATTTTGCCGAACTTGCCAAGAAATTTTCAATCACGCCCGAAGGTGCCGCTGGTGGCGATCTTGGCTGGATCGAAAAAGGCACTTTTGATCTTTTCGACACCGCCTCAAAACTGGCCATTGGTGCGCGCACCCAGGTGCTCAAGAGCCCGTTCGGATATCATTTGATTGAGGTTGTCGGTCGACGACAAGCCAAGTCTTTAGCCTTTGAAGAGGCTCGAGCCAAAATCGAAAAGCATCTAACAGCCATTCGCGAACAGGAGAACTATTCGCGGTGGCTTGAAGCCCAGATTCTAAAAGCACGCGTTTTCAAAGATGATGAATTCTTGCGCAAAATTTACGTACAAACTCGAGGTAATAAATGAGCCTTTCAATTCGCCTGGGCCTTCCGCTAATTTTCTCAATATTGTTTACTCTGGGCGCAAAGGCCGAAGTTATTGATCGTGTTGTTGCCATCGTAAACGATGAGGCTATTACGCAATCTGACATTTCTGCTTTTCAAAAGAAGTTAAAAAATCACGGGCTATTAGATGAGTCGCTTATTACCATGTACGACCATAAGCAGCTGTTGAGTGATTCAAAATATTTAATTAGCTACTTGATTGACGAAAAAACCATCGACTCTGAAATCAAGCATCAGGGCATCGTTTCGCCTGTCGAGCAGGTTGAGAGTGAAATCGGAAATATTGCCAAAAACCGTCATATTGAACGCGCGCAACTCAAAGCCGCCCTAAAAAAAGAGGGGATTGCTTATTCTGACTATCAAGATTTTATAAAAACAAGTCTTCAACGACAGACCCTTATGCAGAAAGAAGTCTCTTCGAAAATAAAAATTTCTGACGAAGAAGTGAATTCATATTACATCGCTCAACATCCAAATCAGGGCGCACTCGTTTATGAATATAACTTGGCTCATATTATTTTTATGGATTCTAATGGTGGCGCCGATGCCGCGCTTAAACGTGCTCGCGAGGCCCGCACCAAACTTTCGCAAGGGGTTCCGTTTGAATCTCTTGCCGCACAATCAAGTGAAGACCCACAGTTTGTGCAGGGCGGGGCTTTCGGCACGTTTCGTTTGGCTGATTTTAATAAAGATGTGCGTGAAACTATGGGTCGCCTGTCGGCCGGCGATGTTTCGGACGTTGTGCACATGTCGAATGGCTATCAGATATTTAAAGTTTTGAAAAAGACACTCGTGCCCTCGCCCGATCTTGAAGAGCATCGCGAAGAAATTCGTCGACAGCTTATGGGCGAAAATTTCAAGCGCCAATTTCGCTCATGGGTTGAGCAAAAGCGTCGCGATTCTTTTATTCGTATAAATCAATGACCTTGGCTTCGCGAAATCACCGGCGTTTTGCTATTACCACGGGCGACCTTGATGGCATCGGCCTTGAGGTGACCTATAAGGCATTGCTTAAAATTAGAATTCCAAAAAGAACCCAGATGTTTGTATTTGAGGCGTCAGTAGCGCCGAAGTTTTTAAGACCATTGCGTCGTCAGTTGATCAAAAAATTTCGAGCAACAACGCTTACTCTTGGGTCTACTTCCGATTTTAAAATCCCGGATTCAAAAGCCGCGCTTGTCTTTGTCGAATGCTCATCGACCCCGCCCGAATGGGTGGTTTTGGCCGCCAAATTATGTCTCGATCGAAAATTCGCAGGCATGATCACCGGCCCGCTATCAAAAACTCTAATCGTCGAGCAGGGGATGACCTCAATCGGTCATACTGAAATCTTACGTCGCGTTGCTCGCAGCGGCCCACTTAACATGGGGTTTTTAGGCAGACATTTTCACGTGGTTTTAGCCACGGGCCATGTTGCCCTCCACAAACTGAGCCGCGCTCTAACAGCGAAGGCCCTTCAGACGGCGCTACAGCACGCGAACAAGTTGCGGGCTCTTCTGCCGCCGGTGCAGCGCCAGCGGCCGCTTGCTCTCGTGGGCCTCAACCCTCACGCCGGAGAGAATGGCTTAATCGGTGACGACGAACAGCGGCTCTATCGACCCGTTTTGGCCTGGGCGAAGAGAAAAAAAATACGCGTTATCGGGCCATTAGTGCCCGATGCGGCGTTTTTGAAGCAAAACTGGTCCAAATATTCTATTTTTGTTTGTCCCTATCATGATCAAGGTTTAATACCATTCAAAATGGTTCATGGAGCGGATTTTGGTGCGCACATGACTCTGGGCCTGCCTTTTGTGAGAACGAGTGTCGACCACGGCACGGCGAAAGATCTTTTCTCACTGAATCGCGCGAACCCAAATTCAATGATCGAAGCGCTCAACTGGGCGCTTCGAGTTGCCAAATGATGAGGTTTTAAATGTTTAATCCTGAGATTTTTCGAGAGTACGATATCCGTGGCGTTTACAATGGGCAATTTGACCTCGATTTCGCCGAAAAACTTGGCCGGTCGCTCGTCTCTTTTATAAACCAGAAAACCAACAAAAAAAAATTACGCATCACGATCGGACATGATGCACGACTTTCGAGCCCAGACATTGTTCAGGCTCTTAGCAAGGGTCTTCGCTTGTCAGGGGCCGATGTAATTTTACTCGGCATGGTCACAACACCCATGGCCTATTTTTCAACTTTTGAAGTGCCCGATATTGATGGCTCATTTATGGTTACAGGCAGCCATAATCCACCCGAGTACAATGGCTTTAAAATATCAGTGGGCAAAACTACTATTTTCGGCCAAGACATAAAAGCTTTAGAAAAAATAATTAACGATTCAAATTTTCTGAGTGGCACGGGCAGTGAATCCAAAATAGATATCTTCCCTACCTATGTTGAGCGATACAAAAAGGAATTCGGCCAGTTACCAAATGTGCCGGTGATTCTAGACTGCGGTAACGGCGCGGCCGGTGTTGTTGCGCGACGCCTCTACGAAGCTGTCGGCCTTAAGCCAACAATTCTTTTCGAAGAGCCAGATGGCCGCTTTCCGAATCATCATCCCGACCCCACAGTAAAAGAAAATCTCGTCGCGCTGAGCGAGGCTGTTCGTTCGACGAAAGCCATTGTTGGCATCGGCCTTGACGGCGATTCAGATCGTATCGGTGTTGTCGATGAGAATGGTGACATGATTTACGGCGATGAACTCATTGCCCTTTGCGCTCGCTTTGTGCTCGAAAAACATCCTGGCGCTAAGATTATCGGCGACGTAAAATGCTCTGATCGCCTTTACGCCTATATCGAAAAGCATGGCGGCACCCCGATTATGTGGATGACCGGCCACAGTTTAATTAAGGAAAAAATCAAAGTTGAGAGCTCGCCCTTCGGCGGCGAACTCAGCGGCCATGTGTTCTTTGCCGATCGAAATTACGGCTATGACGACGCTCTTTACGCCGGACTACGTGTCATCGAGATTCTTGCAAAAACAAAGAAGACTATTCGACAGATTCTTTCCGATCTACCTGGTGCCTATAATACTCCTGAAATTCGAATCGACACGACAGAAGCAAAAAAGGTTTCAATTGTCGCGGCCCTTAAGAAGAAATATTCGGCACCCTCGCCGGATTATAAAGTAAACCTTATCGACGGGATCAGAATTAGCTTTAAAAATGGCTGGGCGCTCGCCCGCGCATCAAATACGCAGCCGGTTCTTGTTTTGCGATTTGAGTCGAACACTGAGGTTGGTCTTCGAAAAATTTCGGATGAAATCAACGCTGTCGTTCAGCCGCTTCTTTAGGCAACTTTTTTCTTTGGAGTGATAATCAGCTCCATCGTTTTATTTCGCTTGAGCGATTCTTTGAATGACTCGATGTCATCTTTGCTGATGTAGAGTTTTGCTTTGCGCTCAGAGAAGCGATCTTTCTGTTCTTTTGCAATCGACGATTCGGGCTTTAAATAGAGAAAATATTTATTATTTTTCGGCAGAAATAAAAATACATCGACCCCGACCGGCAAGTCAGCAACAAGATCCTCGGGCGTGATTTGGGCTTTTTGTCCATCGAGCGCCGGGCCAATTTTTGTCGTCACCTGCTCAGAGCCGACCAAAACAAAGTGAACATTACCCCTTCCGCTTCGTAAAGAAAATGTGGCTGCCGTTGGCTTCTCTACTGAGTTTTGCAACATTTCGGCTTTAAATTGCTGTGCGAACCTAACCGGTTCGCTGACTGAAGTTTGATCAACTTCCATTGGCAGCTTTTCGACCAGGTTTGCGTGAAATCTTGAAATAAATTGAATCTCATCGTGAACGGCGCCTTCGACAAAGATCATTGCATAGACAGTTTGTGCCGCAATCTTCACAGAGAAAACTGTGCACTCAAAAACCGTTCGATGTTTTTCGGGCCCGGTTTCAAGGGGTAGAATGCTGATTTTTGCAATTTCTTGAATCGCCTTGAAAATCGCCTGACTCTCTTCTTGTTTCACCGCCGTATTTTGATCTGGGGCATTGCCTTGGGGCACTACGACGCTAGAGGTTTTTTTATCGACAGCCTTTTGTTCGGCTTCAGCTTTGGGGTGGCCGGCTAGAAAGTCCGCTAGCTCTTCAGGCGACATCCCATCTGTAGGATTCGCTTCTCCTTGTTGAAATTTGCCCGACTCAGTTTTTTTGCCGGCATCCTCTAGGTCAACATTGCTATTCGTTCGATTTGCGTTAGCTCCGGCCTTGGGGGCACTCTTTTGATAGATGAGTTTGCGCTTCTTTTCGCCACCTTCGGTTGCTGTCTTAGCGTCTGCTTGGCTATTCTCTGTTGCCGAATTCGCGGCTTTATTTGGGCCACTGTTTGCCGCCTCTCTTTTTTTGCTCTCATCCAAAGCCGTTACTGATCCAACCCCTCCGGTTGGCTCATCATCTTGTTTGGTAGCGCCATATTGAGCTGCCAATGCGGCAAAATCTAGGTCCTCTTCTTCGCCATCAAGTACGTCGCCATCGCTTCCATCCTTGCTTTTGTGCCGATCATTTGCGCTTCTCTTCGCCGACTTCGGGTTCTGCTCTGATTCACCATCGGGCATGTAAAGCCCCGAGCCTTTTTCTTCTTCGTCTTTTGAGAACCTCATCATTTCAGATTGTTTTTCGTTACTGTCAGCTTCGTCGTCTGAAACTGTAGCTTTACCAAACGCGCCCTTCTTTTTGCCTTTACCCTCTTGGTTTGTGACGGAGCCATTATTTTGCTCCTCAGCCTCTAGCGAGATCGCGGCCTCCGGCGCATACATGTCTTGCAGAATCTGCTTTAGGCGCCTGTGCACGCTTGGCCCGCTAAGCGCCCCTGGCATTTTATGATTCGCAACTATCGTTTGCAGGCCCTTAAGCGTCTTCGTATTAAGCGATTCACCAAAAATGATCACCGGCACTTTAAATGTTTGGTAGAGCACTGTCGGCAGTTGTGGCAGCTTTGGTGATTGTATGTTTACACTGACCAACACAAAGTCAGGTTTAAAGGTCGACACAATTTTAAAGGCCTCAACCATTTCGCGCGTAACAACAGTCTCCCAGCCGCGACGAGTAAGGTAGTTCGCAACAACCTCAAGCGGTGGTTTTGCACGACAAATAAATAAAAGTTTGAGTCGAATTTTATCAATGTCGACAGAGCCATCTGCCTTAAGCGGCAGACCCTGCGGGTTTTCAATTGTAGCGTCGCCCTTGCGACCGCCATCTTTCACATCAGACAAAAAAGCCCCTGTTGTAATCTAAATTGAAGATCACATGCTCCGGATAATTTATCGGGCTTTTACCTCGTAAACTTTTGTTTTTTTTGGATTTAAATAGAAATGGCTGGGTTTAAAACCCCAGCCACTTTTAACGATCACTTCTTTAAAAATTTGACTAGACCTTGCTCGGCCAGACCAAAGTTTAAAAATTTTATCGTTTAGATTTTGCCTTGAAGCATGAATGCAATAACAAGCGCGTAAATAACCAACGATTCGATCAAAACTAGACCCAGAATCATCGGAACAAACATCGCTTTTGCCGCTTGTGGATTACGGGCGATACCATCCATCGCAGAAGCACCAATTCGACCTTGGCCGAGGGCGCCGCCGAGTGCTGCTATACCAATGGCGAGGCTGGCTCCTAAAGCATAAAGCGCTGAGTTACTGAGCGTCCCCGAAGAGGCGCCGCCATCTGCGAACGCTGGGGCCGCGCTTAACAACGTTGCGATGCTGATTAAAATTGAATTTCTCATTCTGTTCTCCCTTGTTAGTGATCGTGTGCGATTGCCATTGATACGTAAATCATGCTGAGCATCGTGAAAACGAAAGCCTGCATAAAACAAACAAATAAACCTAGCCCGTAAAAAATCACAGGCAATAAATAATAGGGCGCCAAATCAAGAAATAGCCCTAGCACTGTATGATCGCCCACCATATTACCTTGAAGTCTTAGGCCGAGACTTAATGGTCTTGCAATGTGCGAAATGATTTCAAGAACTAACATAATTGGCGCTAAAGCCATCAATGGGCCAAGAAAATGTTTCAGGTAGCCAAGGCCATTCGCTCTCAAGCCAAAATAATTATAACAAACAAAAATAAACAAGCCGAGCGCCAGTGTCGTATTGATATTGTCCGTTGGCGGGGTAAAGCCCGGTAGTAGTCCCATTAAATTATTCACAAATATAAATGCAAATATAGTCGAGAAAAACGGAACGTAAGCGCGGCCGTCTTCACCGATCACCATTTCAGAAATTGAAGCAATAAACTCAACAATTGATTCGAAAATCGCGCGAAGGCCAAATGACTTTACTGGTGCAATTGCTTGCTCGCCGTGCCCGAGGCTCACTCTGGCAGCGAGACCCAATGACAAAACGACTACGCTCGCAATGCCCATAGTCGCCACATGGCCATACTCGTGGCCAACTTCGGGGATTAATTGTGTCCAATTAAAATGAACCATCTCTCTCACTCTGCTTCAAATATCTGTACGCCACTAAAGCAACCGTCGGAAGCGCCGAGGTTAAACCTACGACAAAACCGAAGTTTGCGCGCCACCCAAAAGTGTAAAGCACAACCAAGACTGCAATAAATGCGGCGTACTTAATTACAATTACAAAAGCGGCCAAGGCAATCGATTTCTTAACGAAGAGTCTTTTCATCGCCCAAACAATCAAAATAATATTGGCGCCGATCAAAAGCCCGCCCAGCAGACAATTGAGGCTCTGCTGCGTTGAGCTAAGCCCGAATAGCGCGAGGGCAAGTAGGGCTACGACGGCGAAGTGTAGAAGTGCGACCTGTTTAATGTCAGGCATCGGGCTTATCTTCAGTGGCTTCATCCATGAATTTTTTAAGCAGTATTATGAGGTGATACATCCAGCCGGCCATTACTGTTATGACCATAAAGGCCACGCCATAACCTGGCCAATTGAAGTGCCGATCAATCTCGCGGCCAAGAAAGAGGGCCCCCAAAATAAGCCCAAGTAGTTCAAAACCGATGCCCATGAAAATTGTGGCCTTCTTCATTTTCGAAGGCCTTTTGAGCCCGGCATATTCGCTTTTCGCTCTTTTAGACGCTTAATTTTTAAATCAATAAATTCGGTGTCTTTGTGGGTGGGTCGCAATTCTTCGAGCACTGTTATCGCTTTGTCGAACTGATCTTGTTCTTCGTAACAGACGATTAAATTCATCGCGATGTTCTCTGCCCGGGCCTTTTCCGGGAAGGTATTTATCAACTCTTCGTAGGTTTTGACCGCAGCGTCTAGGTGTCGCGTGTTGAAATCGACATTCGCTCCAAACACCTTTAATTCGAATTGCTCATCTCGATTTTCGGTGATCTTGAGCGCTGATTCGACTTCGTGATGCGCTTCTTGAAAATGATTGAGATAAAACTGCGAGCGCGCAATCTTGAAGTGGTAATCAACCTGTTCTTCTTTCGAGCTTCGCAGATTTAGTAACTTGTTATACTCCTCGATAGCCCGGGGGTAATTACTTAGTTTTTCAAAATAAATGTTTGCGATCGCTTTTTGCGCCGCCCGTCGCTCTTGCTCATCTCGTGAATATCGTACGAGGTGCGTATAGAACTCTTCAGCCACCGCAAAATCGCGTATTTGAAAGAAACTAATTTTAGCGGCTTCTCTAGCCGAGTTGAGGGCCATTTCTGACTCAGGGTCACGATTTATAACTTTTTTAAAGTGACCGAGTGCCTCGCGATAATCTTGGGCGCCCAATGCCTTCTGCCCACGCTTGTACTCAAGGCTTGTAAACGACAGGTTACATCCTGTCATGGCCACCGCGACTACAATAACCCAAAGACTATTGTAGTTCAGTAGCAGCCCCGTTTTGCTCCTCGTCTTGACCATCATCTTCTATGATCGCCATCCCAGTTACGAACTCACCCGTGTTTAGATTAATCAATCTGACACCTTGGGTATTTCGACCAAGAGTCGAAATATCTGAAACCTTCATACGAATCGACTGGCCCTTGTCGGTCGTAATCATCACTTGCTGAGACTCCGAAACCAAACGAACAGACACGACATTGCCCACCCGATCCGTTACGTTTTGAGTGATAATGCCAACGCCACCACGGCCCTGAACTCTGTACTCATCGACTGTCGTCTTTTTTCCATAACCAT
Organism: uncultured Bdellovibrionales bacterium; assembly: GCA_903833275.1. Lineage (GTDB taxonomy): Bacteria > Bdellovibrionota > Bdellovibrionia > Bdellovibrionales > UBA1609 > RBG-16-40-8. Next base: position 13,688 of record CAILEP010000006.1, on the reverse strand, counting down.
TCTTTGTCACAACCAAAATCTTTTCTTTACAGTCAGCCGGGATAATATCCATCCCAACCACTCGATCGGTCGGTGAGCCAAGTTTAATGCCGATTACACCGCGAGCAACTCGGCCCATGGCTCGTACATCATCTTGATCAAATCGTATCGACATACCTTCGGTCGTGCTGATGAAAATATGAGACCCTTCTTCGCATAATTTCGCATCCATTACATTGTCATCAAGTTCCGTTGTTAACGCGATAATGCCTGACGGTCGCGGGCGTGAAAACTGAGACAAGCTCGTTTTCTTAATCGTGCCTTTTTCAGTGATAATAATTAAAAATCTGTTTTCTTCGAACTTATCAACGCAGATAAACGCTCGAGCATTTTCATTCGGGGCCATATTCAAGACATTCGCAATTGCTTTGCCTTTAGATATTCGAGTGCCCTCTGGGATTCTATGAACTTTCAACCAGTAGATTTTACCTTTGTCAGAAATAACTAATATCGTACTGAGCGTATTGGCCACCAAAATCTTCGATACGTAATCCTCTTCTTTATTTTCGGCACCCTTTAGGCCCTTACCGCCACGCTTTTGTAAGCGATATTCGTCGGTATGAATGCGCTTAATATAGCCCGCTTTGGTGATACAAACGACAACATCTTCGCTGGCAATAAGATCTTCATCTTCAAGCTCAGTCGTGTCCGGCTCAATTTTCGAACGACGTGGATTGTTATATTTCTTTTTAATCTCCACGAGCTCAGCATTAATGATTTTATAAATTTCATTAACATCACCAAGCACCATTTTAAGCCAATCAATGTGTTTCATGGCTTCAGCGAGTTCAGCCTTTATTTTCTCGGTTTCAAGGCCTGTGATTCTTTGCAGTCTCATGTCCAAAATGGCTTGAGCCTGTTTTTCGGAGAAAGCAAATTTTGCGATTAGATTGGCCTTGGCAATTTCTCCCTCGCGAGATGTCTTGATCGTCTGGATCACTTCATCGATATGATCTAGGGCTTTTCTCAAACCTTCTAGAATATGCGCGCGTGCTTCGGTTTTCTTAAGATCAAAAATACATCTACGGGTGACTACATCTTTTCTATGGTTAAGAAACGCTTCGAGCATTTCTTTAATAGTCCAGAGCCGCGGCTGATTTCTCGAATCAAGCGCTAGCATGTTAAGCCCAAAGCTGACTTGCATTTGGGTAAATTTATAAAGTCGGTTGAGAATGACTTGTGGCAGTTCGCCTTTTTTAACCGCAATAAAAATTCGCATACCCTCGCGAGACGACTCATCGCGAATATCAGAGATCCCTTCGATCTTTTTTTCCTTAACCAGGGCCGCAATACTTTCAATTAATCGTGCCTTGTTCACCTGATAGGGCAATTCAGTGACAATAATAAAATCTCGATCTTTTTTGGTAATAATCTCGGCCACGGCTTTTATGGTAATTACGCCTCGGCCAGTTTTATAGGCCTGGATAATGCCATTAGAGCCCGTGATCACGCCTGCTGTCGGAAAATCTGGCCCCGGTATAAGTTTCAATAGTTCATCAATTCGAACAGTTGGGTTTTTAATAAGTTCGAGGCAGCCATCGATGACTTCGCCCAAGTTGTGAGGCGGGATATTTGTCGCCATACCAACTGCAATACCCGAGCTTCCGTTTACCAAAAGGTTCGGAAATTTCGCCGGTAATACTAAAGGAATTTGCAGCGAGTCGTCGTAATTTGGCCCCCACTGAACGGTCTCGCGATCGATATCTTCGAGTAGCTCTTCTGCGAGTGAGGTCATTCTTACTTCTGTATATCGTTGAGCTGCAGGGGAATCCCCATCGATCGAACCAAAGTTACCTTGACCATCGATTAACGGAAAGCGAAGCGAAAAATCCTGCGCCATTCGCACGATAGTGTCATAGACCGCCATATCCCCGTGCGGATGGTATTTACCAATTACATCACCGACTACACGGGCTGACTTTTTATAAGGCTTATCATGAGTGTTGCTCAATTCGTTCATCGCGTAAAGTACGCGACGATGTACGGGCTTTAAACCGTCCCTTACATCTGGTAACGCTCGCCCCACAATTACACTCATGGAATATTGTAGATACGCCTCTTGCATCTCTTTCGAGATATCGATGTCTGTTACTCGACCCGATGATGAACCATTCGCTTCCATATTTCGCCTTTAAAATCAGAATTAAATTAAACGTCGAGCTCGCCTGCTAATAATGCATTGTCTTCAATAAATTTTCGCCGAGGCTCGACCAACTCACCCATCAAAACACTAAAGGTCTCGTCGGCGCTCATGGCATCATCAACTGTAACTCGCAAAAGATTTCTATTTTCAGGGTTGAGTGTCGTGTCCCACAACTGCTCGGGGTTCATTTCACCTAGTCCCTTGTATCGTTGAACATAAATCCCTTGTTTTGTGGATTCCATCACATGAGCGTAAAACTCAGAGTAATCCTTAAATTCAACATCTTTATCGGCGGCCGTTACAACTATTGGCAAAGTCATTATCGATGTAATTTCGCCCCAGATCCGCTTCAACTCTTTCCAGTCAGGCGATTCGGCAAATCGCTGGTCGAATAACCCGATAGTCTTCAAGCCAAACTTTGTGAGAGAAATTAAGAATTTAAAATTGTTATATTCAGTATCCTTATCAATTTTTACGCTAACATCCGTCACGCCATTTAATGGGTTTTGCTTAGCCCACGCTTGCAGAGCTGAGGTTTCAGCTTTAATGGCCTCTTCGCTAGAAAGTGTCGAAACTAAATCAAGATTCGATTTTAGAAATTGAATCAGAACATCTTTCTCGTAGCGATTTGAAATTGTACGCAACAAATTGTCAAATTTTCGAATATTAAAAATAAGGCTCTTAAGCTCGCGTTCGTTGGTCCCGGCATTTAAGTTCTTAATTTTAATTTCAGATAAACTTGTTGAAAGTAAGTATTCTAACAGCGCCGGTTCGTCTTTCAGATAAGTTTCTGACTTACCCTTTTTTGCTCGATAGAGTGGTGGCTGCGCAATGTAGATGTAACCCTTCTCCAAAAGTTCTGGTAACTGTCGGTAGAAAAACGTGAGTATTAACGTTCGAATGTGCGAACCATCCACATCAGCATCCGTCATGATGATGATTTTATGATAACGAGTCTTATCGATATTGATATGCTCACGGCCTATCCCAGTGCCGAGTGCTGCGATCAACATCTTAATCTCTTCGTTGCCTAACATCTTATCAAAACGTGCTTTTTCAACGTTAAGAATTTTACCCCTTAACGGTAGGACTGCCTGTGTTCTTCTATCACGGGCTTGCTTTGCTGATCCACCTGCTGAATCTCCCTCAACCAGATAAAGTTCGCAAAGTGCAGGGTCGGATTCTTGGCAATCGGCCATTTTTCCTGGCAGAGACCCAGAGTCAAAGGCCGTCTTTCTTCTCGCCATGTCGCGGGCTTTACGGGCCGCCAGGCGCGCTCTTGCTGAATCGACGCATTTTCCGATAATTACTTTTGCCAAGGGGGGATTGCGATCAAACCAATCCGCTAATTTCTCATTAACCAATGTTTCTACGCAGCTCTTAACTTCAGCATTACCAAGTTTTGTCTTGGTCTGACCTTCAAACTGAGGCTCACGAACTTTAACGCTAATAACTGCGCATAGTCCTTCTCGAATATCTTCACCTTCGAGATTTGCATCAAGTTCTTTTAGAAGTTTCGTTTCGCTGGCGTACGCGTTGGCAGTTCTGGTAACGGCCGTACGAAAACCAACTAGATGTGTTCCACCTTCAACTGTATTGATGTTATTGCAGTAGGTGTAGATTGATTCTGTGTATGAATCGTTCCATTGCATGGCTATTTCAGCTTCAATTCCATCGCGTTCGGCCTTGAAAAATATAACTTCTGGGTGAATCGTTTTTTTCGATTCGTTCATATGCGAAATAAATTCGACTATGCCGCGATCGTAATGGAAATCTTCTTTTTTACCAGTTCGTTCATCCGATAAAACAATTTTAAGGCCGGCATTTAAAAATGCTAGTTCTCGAAATCTTTTGGCAAGTGTGCCGAAATCAAATTTTAAATTTTCGCCTTTAAAAATTAGCGTATCTGGCTTGAATGTTGTTTTAGTGCCCGTCGCCGTAGTGTCGCCAATTTTCTGCAGCCCACCTTGTGGAGCTCCTTTTTCGAAAGTTTGGCGATAGATGTGCCCACCGCGCTTAACTTCAACTGTACAAAAACTCGATAGCGCGTTTACAACCGAAGCCCCAACCCCGTGTAGTCCGCCCGAAACCTTATAAGTTGTGTTGTCGAACTTTCCGCCGGCGTGCAAAACTGTCATAACGACTTCGAGTGCGGTTTTACCATTTGAGTGAGCATCGATCGGTATGCCTCGGCCATCATCAGCTATGCTGATTGAACCGTCGGCGTAAATTGATACGAGAATATTTTTACAAAAACCAGCGAGGGCTTCATCCACTGAGTTATCGACAATTTCTGAAACCAAATGGTGGTAGCCACGTAATTCAGTGTCGCCGATGTACATCCCGGGACGTTTTCGAACAGCCTCTAACCCTTCAAGAATTTGAATTGATCCGGCGTCATAGTTTTTGTTTGCTGCAGTAACTGTTTGGTTTTCCGACACGAGTTCCATCCTAAAAGTTCACATTCCCCTTTTCGACCCTAAACACCGTCATCTCTTTGTGCGCGAAGAGTTTCTCCGTACCCAAATCCGTTGACGTTAAAAAAATTTGCGCCGGTATTTCGAGCAATATCTCAAGCAACTGCCCACGTTTCTCCGAATCGAGCTCAGAAAAGACATCATCTAAAAGCATCAACGGTAGTTGACCTTTTTTTTGTCGGTACAGTTCTATCTGTGCCACTTTAAAAGCCAAAATAATTGCTCTCTGCTGACCCTGCGACCCGAAAAAACGAGCGTCTTGCTGATTGAGATAGAAGTTAATTTCATTCTTGTGCGGGCCTACTAAGCTCGAACCAGAATGTAACTCAGCTTCTTTCAACTCTTCCAAACGCAATTTCAAAGCATCATAGACCTGATTTTTTGACCAATCAATGGCACTTTTTTTCGAAACCACATAATCAACAGATATATCCACAATTGGGTCGTTAAATAGTGCTTTTGCTACGCTTTTTACTAACGGCAGTATGGCTTTTATCGCTGCGGTTCGGCCTAAAACTACATCTACCGCAAGCGGTAAAAATGACGCGTTTATACTTAGTAATATATCACGTGTTTCAGTCGGTTTTAACACCCCTGAAAGAGCGTCTCTTAGCAGCTTATTTTTGGATTTTAAACAGCGGTTGTAGGCTTTGAGGGTTTCTGCGGCAGTATTGTCCGACGCCAACCAAATATCATCGATGAGATCGCGTCTTTCGCTAGCCCCCCCTTTTATAACGTTGAGGCTATCAGGGGTGAAAAGAACGAGATGAAAGAGTTCATTCAATTTTGTAGTCGACGCTCTTTTTTCATTTATTGTTCGACTGAGGGAGCCTCTTTGATAACTCACGGTGGTTTGGTAGGTGCTTATCTCGGTTTCGACCGCGGCTTCGATTTTAAAATAGTCGATCTCTTTGGATGTTTTTTTTAAATCTTCGGTTACGACATATCGAAATGGCTTGCCGGTTAAGGCAAAGTAAATAGCCTCGATTAAATTCGTCTTACCTTGCCCATTTTGGCCCAAAAGTAAATTTGCGTTCGGGTTAAACTTCACCTCTGCTAACGAATAGTTTCGAAAATTCTCTAGCCTAAAATTGTGAAGTCGCAAGAGTTGTTACCTAAATTCTCATAGGCATAATAACACAAGTGTAATCCTTGTCGGCATTGGGCCGCATTACGCCGGGAGACAATTGATCTTTAAGATCCATTGCAATGTCTTCGTCTTCAATACTAGTAAGAACATCCATGATGTACTTGGCATTAAAACCGATTTTAAGGCCTGTGCCTTTGTAATCAATTTCTAGTTCTTCTTTTGCGTCACCAAGTTCCGGGTTATTAGAAGTGATTTCTAAACGACCGTTCGAAAAACTGAGCGTGACGCCTTTTGATTTTTGATTTGAAAGCAAAGACACCCTTCGAAGTGACGCAAGCAAGGCTTCACGATTTACTTTCACATGTTCACTTAGATTTTGTGGAATAAGCTGTCGATAATTGGGATATTTACCCTCAATTAATCGAATCATCAAAACTGTGTTTTTATGGGTAACAATCAGTTGAGGGCCTTCGATGGCCATACCAAATTTACCTTCGACATTTTCAAGTAATTTATAGATTTCGACGAGACCTTTTCTCGGGATTATAACTCCTTCTGGTACGCTCGCACTTGCTCCAATACCTTCACGATTTATCAAACTCAATCGATGCCCGTCAGTTGCCACCATTAAAAGGCTTGAACCTGATGCTCCCGATAATCGTTTTTCAAAATAAACACCATTCAGGTGATAACGAGTATCGTCGTTTGAAACGCTGTAGATTGTTTTGCCAATCATGTCGGCTAATACTTTAGCATCGATTTGCATAGATTCTTGTTTGGCGTGGGTCGGGAAGACAGGATATTCGTCAGGGCTAATACCTACGATATTAAAAACTGAGGTGCCTTGAGTAATTTTCAGCCAATTATTATCTTGTTTTGTTAAAAGCATTTCGCCGTCAGGCAATTCTTTTACGATATCAAAAAGATTCTTGGCGTTAACGGCTACTCTACCAGCCGTCAAAATTTCTGCAGGGGCCTCGTCTGTTAAACTGACTTCGAGATTAGTGGCGAAGACTTTCAATTTATCTTTTTGAGCATCGAGTAGAATATTAATTAGCACAGGCATGGTGCTTCTTCGTTCAACGATGTTTTGTGTCTTGGCTACGAGGCTTAATAAATCAGGCTTACTAATTTTTATTTTCATATTGACCCACAAATTCTTGGTTCATTTTTATTAAGAGTCTTATTTCTATTATTTTTATTAATTAAATAACAGTAGTAGTACTAGGGACGTTGATAACGTGTTTTTGCCTTTAAATCATTAAAATCATTAAAAATTCGACGTGGATAATTTTAGCTGTGCGATCAAGGGCCGAGGTCCGAAAACGTGGTTAAAAGCTATTCACAATTTAACCCACACAGTTGTGCACAGGTTTATACACATCAGCTATTCACACCCCTGTGAGATTGTGGATTCTGTTCTCTATTTCATTGAAATCATTCTTGATATCAGGGTTCGCCGCCAGTTGATCTTCGACTCTTCGTAAAGCGTTAATAACTGTCGAATGATCTTTGCCACCAAAAGATCGGCCAATTTCAACCAGCGATTTGTCGAGATGTTTTTTGACCAAATACATAGATATCTGACGCGCAGTTACGAGTGGCTGAGTGCGAGATCGTGCTTTTAGATCAACAACTCTAACTTTGTAGTGGTCGGCTACAATTTTTTGGACATCTTCTATAGTTAGATTTTTTGTATCATCATGAGTGGCTAAGATTTTTCGAGCTAATTCTAAAGAAATGGGTACGCCCTGAAGTTCTGCGAACATTTTAATTTTATTTAGGTTGCCTTCAAGCTTGCGAATTGAGGTTTTTGATATACGTGCAATATAACTTGCGATATCTGGGCTAAGTGAAATACCCCGACGCTCGGCCTTATAACGTAAGATAGCGATTCTGGTTTCAAGATCGGGCATTTGGATATCGGCAATTAGGCCCCACTCGAGGCGGGTACGAATTCGGTCTTCGAGATTCTTAATATCTTTGGGCATCCGGTCGCTAGCCACAATAACTTGCTGACCTTTTTCGAAAAATTCATTCAAGGTATGAAAAAATTCTTCTTGTACAGCATCGCCACGGCCAAGCACCTGGATGTCATCCATTAGTAGAATGTCGCATTTTTCTCGGTATTTTTGACGAAATCGGGCCATTTCGTGGCGGCGGATACTTGAAATAAAGTCATTTAAAAAACGCTCAGCTGAGCAGTAACATATCGACATCTGGGGGTATTGTTCGCGAATATGGTTGCCAACTGCGTTCAAAAGGTGGGTTTTACCCATCCCGGTCGGCCCACATATAAAGAGCGGGTTATAGTTCTCAGCCCCAGGTCTTTTGGCAATACTATATGATACGGCGTGGGCAAATTCGTTGTTCCTGCCCACCACAAAGGTCGAAAACGTGTATTCAGGGTTTAACATCTCTCTAGCTGTGTTGTGTGACACCCTAGGGGCAGAGTTAACCTGATTAACGGCTTCAACAGTTTCAACAAGAACTTCATCGTTTTTGGACTGATCAGGTTTTACGACAACCAGTTCGATATGAAAGGGGTGCTCATAAACCGATGATATTTCAGATGAAATTGTTTCAAGTAAATTTTGCGAGATCCAATATTGATGCAAAGCTGAGGGTACGCTCAGCTTAAACACGAAGCCCGCCTCATTAGCGTCTGCTTCAAGGCCTAAATACTCCGTCTGGTTAAACCACATAATCAAAGGCTGATTTTGATGGTTCTTCGAGATGATATTCTGCTTAATTTGAATCCAAAGTTCGTGAAAATTCAACCGCCCCCCTCCGAGCTAAGAAAATTTTCAATCGCTACAAATCTGATCTGGAATAAAGTGGAGTGGTAGTAACATGGTCCGGGCGATGTTTCAATGGACTGTTAACACGAGTCTTGACGCAGCCGTACCGATATGGTTCTATACGCGCGCCTAAGACTATTTAGTTTAATTAAGTCGTATTGTTATGCGAAAGACAATAATAGACGTACCGCAAATAGGAGTCGCAAATGAGCAAAAGAACTTATCAACCCAGTCGTAAACGCCGCAAGAGAGTTCATGGTTTTCGTTCTCGTATGGCCACAAAAGACGGTCGTCAGGTGTTAGCACGCCGACGCAAGAAAGGCCGCAAGCGCCTTACCGTGGCCATCGGTGGCAAATAAGAAAGCAGTTCCAGTTTTAAAAAGTCGCTTAGATTTCATCAAAATCCGTAACAAAGGATTTTCGGTTGGAGTTAATAAGTGGCTATTGCTTTCGTTCGTGAAGAACGACAAGAAGCAGCTGCGCGTTGGCTGGACGATGCCAACCTATATTGGTGGAGCAGTGGTTCGCAATAAATATAAGAGATGGGTTCGAGAGAACCTTCGGACATTTTCAGAAAATCTTAAAAAAACCCCGATTGATGTGAATATTCTGTTGCGTCGTCGAGACGGGGACTTCTATCGCAACGTGACTCGTGAGGTTTTTAATGCCGCTTTATTCGAAGCATTTCGAAAAGTTGAAAGCACTAGTATTTAGTTTCTGTTCTGCAACTTGTGTTTTTTTGATTCGTATTTATCAAATGAGTTTCAGCGCCATTTTTGGCGGCCGCTGTCGGTATTACCCGAGCTGCTCAGTATATTGTCACGAGTGTTTTTCTAAATTCACTTTAAATAAGGCATTACGATTGAGCTTTCGACGGCTCTCGAGCTGCCACCCAATGGGTGGTCAGGGTTTCGATCCAGTCCCTTTCGACACAGAGGTAAGATAAGTCATGGCAGCACCAGAGCAACCCAAAATGTTTGACCGACGCTTTATTACTGCGATTCTATTAATCGGATTTGCCTGGATGGGCTGGCAAAGTTATCTGACCAAAAAATACCCACAAGCCTATAGCAAAAAGACCCCTTCGCAGGTCGAGACGCAGACAGCCGCCGCCCGCCCCACTGACGCAAACACCGCAGATAAGAGTAAAGCCGGCACAGGCAGTCAGGCGACCCTGACCGAAAATACCGATTCAAAACATGATGCTACGCCAGTTGAAAAGTTTGTTAGTTTTGAAGACGACAGCATTTCGCTGAGTATGTCGTCTACTGGCATGGCCTTTAAAAATATACGATTGAAGCAATATACCGATCGCAAAGACGAGAAAATTGTTTTTGCGAATGAAGAGGGTTTTTCTCTTTTTGAAACCAAGCTTCTCGGCAGCAATCAGCCATTGGACTTTAATATAGAAAAAATCAGCGATCGGCAGTTTGTGGGCGTTGCCGAAATTAAGGCACTGGGCCTAAAAGTAACCAAAAATGTAAATATAGATTCGTCGAAATATACAATCGAAACAACGGTTCACGTTGAGGGCCAGAATCCGGCGTTTAGCGGCTTGTCTACCGAGTCAGTTGATAAAGTCGAGGCGCAAGCGGGGGGCTTCTTTAAGTCGCGCTTTGAACATCAAGAATTTTTCATTAACCACGAAGGGTCAACGACGCGAATTGTGGCCGACCCAAGCAAGCCGACATCCGAATCTTTTAGTAAGACCTTGGTTGCGGCTTTTGGTTCGCAGTATTTTGGCGGGGCCATCATAGATAACTCTGATGTTATGCCAGAGTTTAAAGCGACAATCACGAATGGCTCAAAGGCCATTAGCATTCTTGAATACAAGAAACTGAATAATTCAAATACGTTTGATCTTAAATACACGGGCTTTGTTGGCCCGAAGTCTTTCGATTTACTCAAGACTATTTCGCCAGAGATGACGGATCTAATTAACTTTGGTTTTTTTACCAGCATTGCCAAAGGCATTTTTTGGTTAATGAAGTTGATTCATTCGGTGTTTAGCAATTGGGGTATCTCAATTATATTTTTGACCCTTCTTGTTCGTCTGGTTGTTTTGCCAGTAAACATCATGAGCTACAAGCAGATGCGAACGATGGCTAAAATACAGCCCCAAATTAAAAGTCTTCGCGAAAGATATAAGGATGATACCCAGCGCCTCAACCAAGAGATGTTGACCTTGATGAAAGAAAATAAGGCGAATCCCCTGGGTGGTTGTTTGCCGATGCTTTTGCAAATTCCGATTTTCTTTGCTCTTTATCAGGTAATTGGCCAAAGCATAGAGCTTTATAAAGCCCCGTTTGCCCTTTGGATTCAAGACTTGAGCTCGAAAGATCCGTTTTTTGTGCTGCCGATTCTTATGGGCGTGACAATGTTTATTCAGCAAAAAATTACCCCGAACAACATGGACCCAGCACAGCAGAAGGTGATGATGTTTATGCCGATTATTTTTTGCTTCTTAATGTTCTCGTTACCAAGCGGCCTGACTCTGTATATTTTCATCAGTTCAGTGTTTGGTATTTTGCAGCAGGTTTATTTTACGAAAGAAAAGAATGTAGCCTTAACGGTCAAATCTTAATCAAGGAGAGGATTTATGACAGGTTTTTTTGGTAAGTTGTTCGGCAAAAAGTCGAACGAAGAGAGTTCACAGGTCAATTTAATTGAGGACGTACTATCGGGACTATTCGAAGTTTCAAATCTCAATTTTAACTTTGACGTAAGCCAGAGTGAGAATAAAGAGATCATGTTTGTCGAGATTTATGGCGACGACGAAGAGCTTTTGAGAGAACGCGAAGGTCAGCTGCTCGACGCGATTCAACTTTTCTTGACGCGCGTAATGCAGCACCAGATGAAAGATGAGCGCGTTACAATTCAAGTTGATAATGCCGGCTTTCGCGAACAAGCGAACCAAGAGCTTACAGAACTTGCTGAAAAATTGAAGAACGTGGCTCTCGAAAAGGGCAAGCCTGTGTATTTCAGAGCATTGCCGCCCCGAGATCGTAAAGTCATCCACCAGTATCTTGCTGAAGATGGCCGAGTTAAGAGCCGCTCAATCGGTGAAGGCCTTTTTAAGAAAATTAAGATTTACCCAGTCAAGAGCGAAGTTAACGACATGATGGATGATCGACAGCCTGAGGGCATTTAGTTGAGACAAGATGTTTTCGCTAGATCGTGAAAGAGACACTATTTGTGCGCAGTCAACCGCCCCTGGCATAGGGGCGTTGGCGATTATTCGTTTGAGTGGGGCTCAATCTCTCGCAATTCTAAAGGCCTTAAGCCCTGAAATCCCAGAAAGTAAAATTGAATCTCATCGTGCGAATTATTCGTTCTTAAAAGACCCGTCGAATGACGCAATTGTTGATGAAATTGTGGCCACTTACTTCGAGGCCGGGCGCTCATTTACCGGCGAAGATTCAGTTGAGTTTTCATGCCACGGCAGCGCAATTATCATAAGCGAGATTTTGCGTCTAATGGTTAGCCACGGTGCACGGATGGCAGATCCAGGTGAGTTTACCTACCGCGCCTTTTCAAATGGGCGCATCGATCTCATTCAAGCAGAAAGTGTTTTGCAACTTATTGAAAGTCGAAGCAAATCGGCCGCAAAGTCGGCGCTACGGCAATTGCGCGGTGGCCTTTCGCAAAAAGTCACCGAAATTTGCGATGATTTGACCTGGGGTCTTTCTCGACTTGAAGCCAATATTGATTTTTCGGCTGAAGATATCGAGTTTGCGAGTGAAGAATCGATTTATGAGCATTTGGCCCGCGCCCACGAGAATTTGGGTAAAGCCGTAAACTCCTATAGTAGCGGCCGCAGTTTGGTTGAAGGCATTCGGGTCGCGATTGTCGGCGAGCCAAATGTCGGTAAATCAAGTTTGTTAAATCGATTGATTAGCGAGGACCGCGCGATCGTTTCGCCTTATGCCGGGACGACACGAGATACTATCGAGGCGGAGGCTATTATTTCAGGCGCGAGGTTTGTTTTCATTGATACGGCCGGTATTCGCAAAGCCGTAGATGAGATAGAGGCGTTGGGCATCGAAAGAAGTCGTGCAGAAGTTGAGCGCGCCGATATTATTCTTTGGGTGTGCGATATTTCTTCAGCCCCTAAAGATTCAATGGATATTGGGCTCAATCTTAATAAGACGGTAGTTAGGGTGATTAATAAGGGTGATTTGGCCGACACTGTCGTTGGGTATCAAGCGCCTGAGGGCGCTTTTTTAGTGAGTGCGAAGACAGGCACTGGCCTTGAACAATTATCTAAACGACTTGCGGACTTCATTTCTATTCAGATTTCCGACGAAGCGCCGGCAGTTCTAAGTTTGCGACAGTTTGAAATGCTTAAAGACTCGATGGATTTTGTCGACCGAGGTCTTCGTTTGCTTCGAGATCGTGTTAGCTCCGAATTTGTTATTGCTGAAATACAGTCGAGCTTAAAAGTTTGTATGAAAGTGCTCGGCAAAGAGTTCGATGATGAAGTTATTGATCGTGTTTTTCGCGATTTTTGTTTAGGAAAATAGTTTGAATCAAGAAAGCTCTGATAGATTTTATGATGTGATAGTTATTGGCGCCGGCCACGCCGGCGTCGAAGCCGCTCTTGCGAGTGTAAGGCTTGGGTCGAAAACGCTCCTTATTACTAATAACCTCGAGCGCATGGGGTACATGAGTTGTAACCCTTCGATTGGCGGCCTGGCTAAGGGCCACATGGTCAAAGAGATTGATATTTTAGGCGGCCTGATGGGCGAGGCGGCTGATAAGACCTGCATACAATTCAAGAGATTGAATTCGAGCAAAGGCCCGGCCGTTCGTGGCTCACGAGCTCAATGTGATAAAGATCTATATAGTAAGTTTGTAAGTGAAAAGTTGAATTCGACTGAGGGGCTGACTGTTGTTGGCTCTGAGGTTCAGCGATTAGTTCTAGAGGGGCAAAGGTGTGTAGGGGTTGTATCGATCGAGGGCACTGAGATTCGCGCAAGGTCTGTGGTTGTAACCACCGGCACTTTTATGAATGCAGTTATGCATTTTGGCCTTAAAAAAATTTCTGGCGGCCGGATCGGTGATAAAGCTACTTACGGAATATCTGATCAATTGAGAGATTTTGGTTTTTCGGTGCGTCGGCTGAAGACGGGAACTCC
>CAILEP010000005.1 GCA_903833275.1 uncultured Bdellovibrionales bacterium | reverse complement strand
CGGCGCGTCTAACGCGCCGACCACCAGAAAACAGGCCGGGTAGTTATAGATCAACGACGATGCCGCCATAGATATAGTGCTGAGTCATATTGCGGTACTGCAGATATTTGAGTCGTGGGTCGGCGCCGCTGTAGGCGCCGATGACGAAGCGAAGTGCCTTATCATCTTTTTCTGAGAAGTGGTCGGCGGTCGTGTAGCCGGCCTGAAGGTGCGCGGTCAGCTCGAGGCTGTTGTTGCCGTATTGCTCAAGGCCGGCTGCGATAAAGGGTTTGAGGTGATGTGAGTCGGCGGCGGTTTGGTACGGGTACCATTCGGCGAATTCTTCGAAACCCAAGGTTTCCATTTTAGGATGTGAGCGTGCAGTCGGGCGAAAGCCAGCCCCAACCCGCCAGGTTTTGTGGTAGTCGCGTATAAATCGAAAATCAAAAACTTCGTCGCCCACGTCAGGGCCGATGAGGGTCTTGTCGATAACGTCATCTGAGATATGGCCCGAGAGGTGAGTCCAGGTAATGCTGGCGCGATAGTCGTCGCGAATTTTCATATCGTAAGAGAGGCCGACGCGCGCATCGACTGTCTCAAATTTTGTTAAGATTGAGCTCTGCGACCACTCGGTCACGAGGCGATATGAGCAATTGGCTGTCGCGTGCAAAACCAGCTGAGGAGTATACGGTAAGCCTCGAAATTCAACGAGCGGAACATAGCCGCCAACTGAGGCCCAAGCATTGCCGCCGCTTTTGGTGATCAGCATCGACTGCGGCTCAAAAAATAAACCGTAGGTGAGGTATTGGGCGTGGCGCGAATCGGGGTTGAGGATATTTTCAGCTCCGGCCTGCGAAGCGAGCGCGAGTGCCGAAAAAATAAATGAAGACGTAATAATTGATTTTAAGGTCACGGAGACTCCTGAAGTTGCGCAAAACGGATCTCGCGCTGAAGCAAGGCCGGTGTTGATTGAACGAAAGATAGTTAGCCGAACGAGGCTCTAGATTCAAACGAATTCTCTCGGTTTATTTGAGCGCGGCCTCGAGATAGTCTGTGATCATCGCGTTAATATTAATTTTGGCCTTGAGCACTGAAAGTGCGATGAAAACGCCGCCCATTTTTCTGTCGAGAAAAACTGTCTCGCGAGGGGGCGCCCGTACCGAAAACTTATCTTTTATGGCGAAGAGGCGTTTGGCAAGGCGTGACGGGAGGTCTGAGTTCTTCCAGTCGTAAAGGCCATAGAAAGGTTCGACCATATCAAAGCAAAAGTCGCAGAACAGATCTTTGAGCTCGGAGCTGTCAGCCTCAAATAAAAATCGTAACTTATAAGAGACCTTCATGATCTGCGCGCGATCTTTTTTAAGTGCCGCCGAAATCAATTCGTAATAGGCTTGCATAAATTCGTCGGGGTAACTGCGTACGGCGCCAAAATCATAGAGCACGATTTTATCTTGCGCGCCCGGGCTGCCGGCGTCGGCCGCCAAGCGCACGCCGTAATTGCCAAGATGGGGGTCGGTTTGCATGACCTTAAAAACGAAAAGTTCTTTAAAGTAGAGATCTAGAAAGCTGACGGCGAGGGCATTGCGGCGCTCAGCCGAAAGGCCCTGCACTTCGGGCGAATCAATTCGATGGCTGGCTTCAAATGAAAGCGCCAAGACCCGAGAATTCGAAAAGTCGTCGATAATTTTTGGTAAAATAAAGCGCGAATCGCCGCTTAAAAGGGTGGCAAATTCTTTGGTTCGTGCGGCCTCTTGCGCGAAATCGGTTTCTTGCACAAGCATCGAGCGAATTTCATCAAACAGTTGATCGGTCTGTGGCCCGCTCGGCAAAAGTTTTGTAACAGATAAAAATGTGCGAAGGGCGCGCAGGTCAGCATTGATCGCGCGCGCGACGCCGGGGTATTGAATTTTAAGAACGATTTCTTGGCCAGTGGTTTTTATTCGAGCGCGATGCACTTGACCGAGCGATGCGGCCGATAGGGCCTCGTGGTCGATGTCGAGTCGCGCGAGCTGTTCTGGTGTTAAACTTTCTTTCAAGGTGTGCTCAATTGGCCCCCATTCGAGCGGGGCGGATTGGGCCTGAAGCTGTTTTAAAATGGCGTTAACTTCGGGCGAAAAAAAATGTTCGCCGTAAACGCTCAGCTGCTGACCAGCCTTCATAAGGCTGCCCTTTAGTTCGCTAAGCTCAGTGGTGAGCATTTCAGTTTGTGCGACCAGAAGTTCGCGCCATTGTTTCAGGCGAGACTCAGGGTCTTGAAACGCTTTTGAGAGGCCGTACATCGCGACCTGTGAGCCAGCTTTGATTGTCATTTTCGAAAGCGAAAACATGCGCGAGGTGAGAGAGGATTTTAATTTCTTTATTTTCTTTCGTGGTTGGCTAGGCATGCTGACGAATGTAGCGGATGTTGTGCCCTCTGCCTAGTGCCTCTCTGATGATTGCCGTTTGCAAACCGACCGATGGTCGTGGCCGCTAATGGTCAAGGGCAAGCTCGTTGAGACTAAAAGTCGAGTCCAAGTTCGTCGCGACTGAAAAATGAGTCTAGTAATAGACTGGTCAGCGTCGTCAAATGTTTCGCCAGCTTAAAGTATGAGTGAGAATAGAGAGGTTGAAATACAACAAGTGAGGTCTTAGGTGAAAAAACGTTTAGAAATCGGCGTGGTCGTTCTTTTGCTCATGGGCGCGAGTTTGGTGACAAGAAGTTTAATAATGCGCAGTTCGCGGCCCAAAATTGACGCGAAGGTTTACCAAAAAGTAAATTCGACAACGGCATCGGTTATCGATCGCCTCGAAGCATTGCTGGTGCTGGCAAAGGCACAAGATGCGGCTGGTTTGCGCGCCGCCCGTAACTGGGTGAACACCAATACCGATTTTACTCAAGCCGGCGGCTTTACCGCGTTGTCTTACTACAAAGACTCTGATGTATTGGCCGAGGTTAAAGTAGTCTGGCCGACCCTAAATGAACAAGTGCGTATGAATGCGCTCGACGCTTTTGCTGCGCGCCCAACCGAGGCACGCATAAAATGGTTTCAGGAGCTGACCAAGAGCCCCGATATGGCCATACAGACCCTGAGTCAGACAATTTTACTGACGCTCGAAAAAGATCCAGCAAAAATTCAAAATGGATTGAAAGGTATTTTTGAAGATTTCAATGGCATTAACTCGGTTGAGCAAGGCCGAATGATTGAGTTGATTGGCAATAAATTTGGCGCCCAACCGACCACTCAAAAATGGCTGCTAACTTTGATCGATAAAAATCGTGCAGCGCACGTGCAGGTGACGGCGATACGAAAGTTGATGTCGACCAATATCAATGGCCTTGATGGGCATATTCAGCAGTTTGTGCAGAATGAGACCCCAGAAGTGCGGGCGGCGGCGATTGAAGCCATCCCGCAGCTTTGCCCCGAGGGCTACTGGCGCATTTTGCAGCAAGAGGCATCGGCTGAGCCAAGCATGTTCGTTTTGCGAAGAGTGGTTGATGTGCTTTCAAATCTGAAGGGGCAAGATGCTCAACGAGTTTTGAAAACTGTTAAGGCTCGTGATGGTAAATTATCTAAAGATGTTTTTGCCCAAGTGGCAGTGACTGAAAAAAGTCTAACGGCTCAGCCACAAACAAATGTGTGCGCGAGCCGTTCGAAAACGAATTAAGAGAACTTATTGAAATGTGTAAGTGTAGCCGGCACGTAAACCCATAATGGTCGAGTCGGTGTCCCACTTCGGCGAGTTGCTTCCGATTTTACCTTCAAGTTTTGCGGCTCGAGCCGAATAATCAAATTGAAAATTAGCTGTGTGATTGCCTTTTACATTCCAGTCCGTAAGGGCTTTTACATAGTAGCTTGAGTTTGAAGTTGAGGTGAGGCTGCCTGAGTTGCCGGCGCCTGTGCCCATGTTGTAGCCGCCGACGAGCGTAAACAAAATATTATCGCGAAACGGCATTTCATACTTCGCATTTACGCCAATCGTGAAATCAGCCACTTTATTAAGTGTTAATCGCGTTAAGTTACCGCTGCCAAAGTTTAAGATGGGGTATTCGTCGCGACCGATTGTGATGCCAGGGCAAAAACGTCGAAGGGCGGTCAGCTCGCTAACGAAGCAATAATTGCCGCCAACAAATAAGGTGTCGTACGAATAGGTCGAAGCCACAATAACAAAGGGCAGAACCGTGGCATCGGTGACAGCATCAGACCAGTGCATGTACTCGATATCAAAAGTGAGAAGCGGGGTTGCCAAGTACTTGTAATTAACGCCATAGGCTATTGGAGTATCACTAAAGTTAAAGCTTTGGCCGATGTACTTCCAAGTCGCGCCGAGATCCGAGTATTCGGCGAAAGCGCCGAGAGTTTGCTTTGGATAGCCGATGAAAGCCTTATAGGGCGCGTCTTCGGCAAGAGGGTTCACGACTTCAGGGGCTGGTTTCGCATCGGTTTCGCCCGGCACTTTAAACTTAAGCGGCGCGCGAACATCTGTGCTGGTCGATTCGCTGTTGGTGTCAAACTTAAGTAGCAATTTGTCTTCACTTGAAGTGCTCGGCGCGGCTTGAATTGCAGTGGCCGGCGCTGTTGCGGCTTTTGCCGCCGCAGCATTTGTCACGGTTTCATCGGTCACAACCACAGGCTTTTTCGCAGGCGCTTTGAGCTTTGGCTTCGTGCTAGGAGCCGGGCTGGGAGTGCTTTGCGCTAGAACCATCGGCGAAATCAAACAGGCCGCCAAGGCTATAGCGATCGGTGATAAATAGGCTGCGCGTGCTGAATTTCTGTTGTTTTTGTTAAGCGTAAGCATGGTCTTTAAACCCCTTTTATGTTGCTAGGCTAGATGTGGTTTTAACTTTACAAACTAAAGGCTAGCATCACCGAAATGTCATTGGCTAGCAATCTTCTTGGGTGTTTTCAGCATTTTGTCAAAAACTGGACCAGCGCATATTTCATTTTACATCAGAAGATTCATCTTGTTAGCATAACTATGAATCAATATGCGATTTAGGGGGCATTAACATGTTTAAGCATCAGAGATTTTTCTTCTTTGCGATTTCAGTCGGGGCTTCAGTTCTGACCACTATTGGAGCAATGGGCCACGCGCAAGCAGCACCGGCCGAACTTTATTGCAATATCAAAGGCTCTACCTTGGTTTGTCAGGTTTTAGGCCGCGAACGTAAAGTTATGAGCGCCGATGACGTTGCAAACTTTATCGACGCATCTGAGTCTAACTCATATGTAACGGTAAAAAGTCGCAAAGGTTACGAGCGTACTTTTATGGTTGATGGCAAATCGCCCCAATTTAAAAGAATGGGCGAAGTGAAGAACTCAGGTTCAACTTCTGAAGTGGCTTCAGCAAAAAGCAATATATTTAATGAGATCGAAAAACGCGTAGTCAAATTGGCTGACGAATTAGACGGCACAGCCGGCGCAACTGAATTTGTTTTGTATGACCCGAGCATCGGTTATGACAAAGCCAAAAGAGAAATGCGCGAGCTTACAACTGAAGTTGAAGGCTATCGCAAGAACCGCGACAAAATTTGCACAAGTACTCCGGCTTACGAATCACTTTCAAAAGCGAGTGCTCGATTGCAGCAGACACTTTCGAATATCGTGTACGGTTGGCAGACCCCTGGCACTTGCATGGATTCATACAAGATCTATCGCGACAAAGAAGGCGCCATCGATCTTCGTCAGCTAGATTCGTCGGTTGATCATTACAAAACTGAGTGTAAGAAGAAATAATACCCGGCCCCATTTCTGGTGGACGTCGCGTTATAGAAACCCAGGTGAGAGCCTGGGTTTTTTGCGTTTTGGGGTGGGGAGTGGGGCCGCTATTTATCTGGCACCTATCCGGGGGCCCAACCGGGGCCGCCCACGGCATCAAGCAACCTTATTCGAAATAACATACGGCTCGAATTCGTCGCCGTTGAGTTCGATGTGATAGCCTTGGTCTGAAATCCATTCTAAGAAATTGTCGACATACCAGACTTCCAACTTACAAATTGTTTATTCATGTAAAAACTTATCGGTTAAATTGCGTGAGATTTGGATGGGAGCTCAATGACTTTGTCTCACAATGAAACGAAAAATTTGATTCGCTTCGTTTTGCGAAGGTCTAGGCAGGAGGCAAGGGCGGCTCTTCATCAGACCCTTGTGGGTCGTAACCGAGTAGCCTGGCACCGCAGGTCGTCAGGGCGCGCTCGTTTAGATTGTTGCGCGCAGAATATTTCCGAATGTGTTTTGTCTTTGTCCGTTTTTCGGCTAGTTTCGTCGGTTCTTGGTCGCCAATTGCGGTACCTAGGAGCACACGATGGCATTGGTCTTGCTAAAATATTCAGATATGAGCCCGTCAAAAAAAAGAAAACCGCCAAAGGTTAAAACCACCCGCGCGCGCGAATGGCCGGCGAGCGTAGAGCATCTCGACTCTGTGCGCGACGAGCTGGTTGATCGGATTGGTGCTGTTCAATACTCAATCAAGGCCGTTGAAAAGCGAATCGATGCGCGTTTTGCGGCATCTGACGCCAAGTGGGATGCGCGCCTTGCCGAGATGGACGTGAAGTGGGCGGCAAGCCATGCCGCGATGGACGCCAAGTGGGATGCGCGCCTTGCTGAGATGGATGCGAAGTGGACGGCGACACTTGCTGCGATGGACGCTAAATGGGAAGCACGTCTCGCCGCGATGGACGTGAAATGGGAAGCGCGCCTTGCCGAGATGGATGCCAAGTGGGATGCCCGTTTTGCCGAAATGAATGCAAAATTCGAAGCGCGGTTTTTGAAAATTGAATCTGATATTCTAGAAATAAAGGTGATGCTCACTAAGCAAGATGCCAAGCTCGACCGGATGCTGGCCTTGTTCGAAGAGCAAAATTACCGAAATAAAGTCAGCACCGAGCAATTCGTTTCTTTTGAGGCGCGACTCGATCGCCTTGAGCTTGAAATAAAGCCCTCCTAAGATCGCAATCGCGTTAAGGTGGACGTCGCGTTATAGAAACCCAGGTGAAAACCTGGGTTTTTTCGTTTTGGGGTGGGGGAGTTGGATAGATAACCGGTCGGTGCAGCCGCCGCATGTAATCGCTGGCAAAACCTTGCGACTGAAGCCTGATCTGCCGCCCTCTTGCAAAGCAGCTTAAGTTTCGGCTAAAATTTCTGCATGACAAAAAAAAATATTGGCATAATTTTGCTAGTCGCAGCAGTGGCCGCGGCTGGGGCCGGGTTATGGTATGCAAAGCGAACTGGTCAGCCCCCATCGACGATTGAAAATACCCCCGACCGAATTTCGCAAAATTATCAAATATGGTCGGCCAAGCTGACCGGCACAAATGTTATGCCGATCTGCCAGGGCCAGCTCGATATTTCGGGCTCGGTCGATATTCTCTTCTCAATGGAATTTGAAAAATTATTGCAGAACCAAAATCGAAGTGCGGGCGAACCGCCGGTCGTAGGCACGGCCGAATTTTCGTCCGTGACGACGGAACACGGCAAGCACGCTGTGAATAAAAAAGTTTATCCAATGCCCACCCGAATGCAGGGTACTCCAGCCTCAGTTGAAGCTTCGTGGGTAGTGGCAGTTGGTAATAGCGACAAAAAGCAGATTCGTTTTGACATGACTTCAACCGACATGCCGAGAAGCCTTATTTTGTCTGAATGTATGTCAGATACCAACGGGCTATTGATGCCGATTTTTAGAGTTATTTTTACCGGTCAATTTGACGCCGGTGTTATCACTGGCACTTGGGTTTCGGTCAACGACAACGCCCCCGAAGAACATTCGCATGGTGAATTTCGTATGGAGCTCGCGGCAGGTGCGAAAACGGCAATATCTATTGGGCCACCCCAAAACCCAAGAGTGTCATTTGCTGACTCGGCCGCCGTTTTGAAATGGCAAACAGTGCCTGGCATTAAATCTTATGATGTTTACGTTAGCGTCGGCACGAAAATCGATTCTAAATCGGCGACAAAAAGAACCATAGAAACGAACGCAATCGACATTTCTGGCTTGGCGAAAGGGACGCCCTACGCATTTGCGGTTGCTGGCCAAATTGCCCACTCGGGCGAAAATATTGAAACCAAATTATCAGAAACCATAATTGGAGTTCATGGCGAACCGCTTACGGCCTCGTCAATAGCGTTGGGTGCGCGCCACGCGTGTGCGATTACCATTGGCGGCGAAGTCATTTGTTGGGGCGCTAATGGTTCGGGCCAATTGGGCAACAGTCAAATTTCAACTTGGGGTATCGCGGTCGGGGTGCCAGGTATAAAATCGGCAAAGGCAATATCGGCAGGAGAGGATTTTAGTTGCGCCGTTTTGGCTGATGGCCACGTCACATGCTGGGGGTCAAATAACAAGGGCGAGCTCAACATTGGGCCAAAACCCGGCGCGTTTGGCCCGTCGACACCCAATATTTCTAATGCTGTGGCGATCAACTCTTATGGTCACCGCACCTGTGTGACCCTCGCTGACGATCAGGTCACCTGTTGGGGTGAGGGGACGACGAAGGGGCCGACCGCGCCAGTCCCGCATATCAAAAAACTGGTGCAGACAAAAACATTGGCTTGCGCCCTAAATACAAAATCAGAGGTGTGGTGTTGGGATGTCAATGGTTCAAAGCCGACGCTCGCACTTGCGGCGATTGAAGAGCTTGTCGGCAATGCCGAGGCGGTGTGTGCGCTAAATGCTAGGCATCGAATTCAATGCTGGGTTGAAATTCGTAACGGCAAAATAAATCAGATTTTCACAGGTCTATTCGCGCCAACTAAAGAGGTGGCCGACATTTCACATTTTTCAATTAATGAGCGAATGGCGTGTGCGACCTTTGTATTCGAGGGCCTCACCTGTTGGGGGGCAAATGACTATTGGCAGTTGGGCTCGGAAAAAATTAATAATACTTCTGACCCTTTATCGAGCATTGTTGTCGTGGGGACGGCCAAGGGGCCAGTGCACCTAGGCGCCGATTTTGTCTGTATGATGAATAGCAGCAATAATGTATTTTGCCGTGGCTCTAATCAATTTGGGCAGCTTGGTAATGGGTCGGGCTACAGATCTTCAGCGCCAGTGCAGGTTTTAAAATAAAAACCCAGGGCAAGCCTGGGTTTTCGGATTTCATTTTTTATGAATTAGCTATTATTGCATGCAGATATAATATGACACTGCCGTTGCAGAGCTTGCGGTATAACTGAACACCGTTGTTGACGGGGCTGTTGAAATTAAAATCGTACCGGCCTGCACACTCATTACACACTTGGGTGCGACAGCATATGCGGTGCTAAAGGTAACTGTACATGCAGTACCGCCTGCAGTTGAACCAGTAACTTTGCCAGCGGTGTCGTTGCCTGAGGTTAATGTGCAACCTGCAGCGCCACCGACTACAGGAGAGCCCGAACCGCCAGTCGCAATATGACCGGTGATCAAAAGGTTACCTGTACCAGCCAAAGCGCCTGAACCAACCGCAATTGTCGTGCTGTTGGCGGCGTTAGTTGTGCTACCAATCACTACAGCTTGAGTCGAGCTCGTTGACGTACCGTTACCGATGTTGACAGTTGTCGCGCCAGTCGGATTGTTCGTATTCGATTGACCGATGCTTACAGTCGCAGTTGTGACTGCGCCCGCAGTAGTTGAGTTTTCACCAATCTTGACGGTGTTTGAATAAGTCGTCGCACCACCAAGGTTGGCGCCAATGGTGACGGTTGTCGAACCGCCCGCGCCACCGGCCGTATTTTTGCCGATATCGATCGTGTTAGCTTGAGCATCAGCGGCGCTGACAGAGCCCATCGAGATCGCTGATACCGCAGTTGCAATACCCGAGATATTGCCGATCTGTACTGTATTGGCGCCACCGCTTGTGCTGGTGATGTTACCAATCGTCACAGCTGAAACACCTGTACTAGTCGCTGTGTTCTTGCCGATATCGACAGCGGTGTTGGAGGTCAATGCGGCGCCAGATACGGGGCCGATTGCTGTGGTCGCAGTCGTGGCAGCTGTGCTGTTGCCACCGATAGTGACCGTCGAGGTTCCATTTGTATTGTTAATGCCCAGAGTCGCATTTGAAATCGAAGTCGCAGCCGTCATGCTTGTGATATCAGCGTTCGCGCCTTTTGCCGCGATACCTGCCGCTGATAAAGTCTGATAAGCAGGGGCTACGCCAACACCACCTGAGGTGAGCACGCTGCCTGTTGCTACGTCTGCTAAAAAGCCCGTTGCACCAGCGCCTGTTTGAACTGCGATGCTGCCGAGCGCACCACCAGCTATATTAGTGGCTGTTGTTGCGGTTGTTGCGCTTCCGGCGCTACCACCGATGTTCGTAGTCCAAGATGGTGCCAGTGTCGTGCCGTTAGATTGCAAGACTTGACCAGCGGTACCGTTCGCTAAAAGCGTTGTTGCGCCAGCGCCTGTTTGATAGGGGACGCTGCCACCTAATCCACCAGCAAGGTTAGTTGCTGTGGTAGCAGTTGCAGCTGCCGTAGAAGGTGTTGCCCAAGTTGGTGCGAGTGTCGTGCCGGCAGAAGTAAGAACCTGACCAGCCGTACCGTTTGCTAATAGAGAAGTTGTGCCCGCTGCTGTTTGATAGGGGACGCTGCCGCCTAAACCACCAGCAATCTTTGTTGCGGTCGTTGCGCTTGCAGCGCTACCAGTGATGTTCGAAGTCCATGATGGTGCCAGTGTCGTGCCGTTAGATTGCAATACTTGACCGGCTGTGCCGTTCGCTAACATGGCAGTTGTGCCAGCTGCGGACTGATAGTGGACTTGGCCACCAAGACCACCAGCAAGGTTAGTAGCCGTAGTTACGGTGGGGAGATCACCTGCTGAAATCGTCGCCCACATTGGCGCCGCCGAAACCGCGCCGGTGCCAGCTTGAGTTAAATACTTAGTCGTTGCCGAAGTGTTACCGGCCAAAGTTGCTAAAGTGTTAACGCCTGAGCCGTATGTTAAGTCGCCAAGAGCCGCGATCGCGATGCCTGTGCCACCATGTGTAACGCCAATAGTACCTGTGATGTTACTCGAGGCGACTGTCTGTGCTGCCCATGTTGGTGCCAGTGTCGTGCCGGCAGAAGTAAGAACCTGACCAGCCGTACCGTTAGCCAATAGAGAAGTTGCGCCAGCTGCTGTTTGATAGGGGACGCTGCCGCCTAAACCACCAGCAATATTTGTTGCGGTCGTTGCTGTAGTAGCCGTAGTTGCCGATGCAGCGTTGCCGCCAAAAGTGGCTGACCATGCTGGTGCGACGCCGACCCCGCCCGATGTGAGCACTGTACCGGCTGCACCACTTGCGAGTTTTGAAAGTGTAGTCGCGCCCGATGCGTAAAGTGTGTCACCGATTGTGTAACCGCCAAGTTGGCCAGTACCGCCGTAAGCGGCGCCGAGAGCAGTCGTCAAACCAGTTAAAGATGTAATGTCAGAGTTCGCGCCGCTGGCAGCTGTGCCTGCGCCCGCTACAGTTGACCAAGCCGGTGCTGCAGCGATTGTGCCGTTACCAGTTGAAGTCAATATCTTAGGTGTTGCCGAAGTGTTACCTGCCAAAGAGGCAAGTGTCGTTGCACCTGAAGCGTAAGTGATATCACCAATTACGTGAGTTGTGAGGCCCGTACCACCTTGGCTGACGCCAAGTGAAGACGACCATTGTGGCAGTGTACCTGTGCTGGTCATGACCTGGCCGGCTGTGCCTACAGCCAATTTGCCAACAGTGTTAACTGACGGAGCATATAAAATGTCACCTTGGGCGTAAGTTGTAAGACCAGTACCACCATTGCCAACACCGGCTGTACCAGTAAGGCCTGTGTTAGCGGGTACGGGAGGTAACATATTTACGTTTACTAGACCCGAATTATCCAATTGCAAAAGTTTATTGGCGCCAGCAACGGAAGTGTTTGTGTAAGCGGCAGTTGCTAAACCAGCAAGTGTCACTGACCCTGCATTTACGTGAAGGGCTGTATCAGCTAAGAATGAAGACGGTACTGAATCAATATTGATATCAAATTGAGGGTTAGAAGCGTTGATCGCTGTAACGGCATAAACTCGAACCATTATTACGCCCGAGGGCGAGGCCAAGAGTAGGGCCGGGTTCAAAGTTGCGCCAGTCCAGTCAGCTTTCATCGTGCCTACGCCAGCAGGTAAGGCACTTAGGTTTGAGCCGGTGCCCGTTAGAGCTTGGGCAAAAAGACCGTTGGTGATCGTCACTGATTGTGAAGTACCCCAGATCGCAGTGCCGTTTTGAAAAACACCAAACGCGAGGGTGTAAGTTCCGTCAGTCACCGCGGTGTTGTTCCCCTTCTTCATATATCCCTGCACTTGCAGAGAATCTATGGTCGGCGCTGCCATCAACTTCATTGGCAGTGCTAGAATTAAGATTAATCCTAACGCCAAATAGGGGTTTAGTGTTTTCATATTAGTTTGCCCTCACATTGTTTATGACAGTATTGAAGCCAGTGTCGAGTGTGACAGTGGCGTTGGTCGTGGTCTGTTGAACTTCGAGCATGGTGTTTTCCATCCTATATCCAGTACCGCCGTCGGTTTCTTCGCCCGTGGCTGGGTAAATGCCAGCTATAGAAAGACTAATGATCGGGGCCCAAGTCATGGTCTGGGTTTTAGCCACTGATTGATTGCCGGCGAGATCCCAAGCGTAAAAAGTGAAGTTCAACGATGCGTTGTCGACGAGAGTGACGGTGTGGCTCCAGGTGGTGCCGGTCGGGATGATCACTGCGCCGTCTAAGATGCTCGTTATTTTTACGGTGTCGGCCGAGCAAGTGCCAGTCACAAGATAAGTGGCGATAAGCGAATTATTTATGTAAGGGTTCGTTGCAGGGGCAGTAATAGCAACCTGAGCGGGCAAAGTATTATCGATGCGCACAAGTACAGAAGCTGTGGCGCCGGTGATGGCCGCGTTCGAAACATCTTTACCAGTCAAAGCCAATGGCTTGTCAGAGGTCGCATCGCTTGCATAAGTTTTGGTCCAAACGAAATTACCATTCGAATCGCAAGTGGCCGTTTCTGGATAATCAGCAGCGCCTTCGTTAACGGCAATCGTGTTGATACCAGCTGAGCAAGTGCCTTCGATCGTAAGTGCAAGACCTTTAATATAGTAGCGTGACGCTAGAACGATAGGGGTCCAAGTGTTGCCCGATGACGTTGGATAAATTGACGTGATGGCAAGAGAGCCTGTGAATGAAGTGCCGCCACCAGTGCCCGAACTAACCGAACCGCCGCCTTGTTTACAAGCGGCGAGGCCGAGCACCATCGTAAGAGCAAATGCACTTGCGCGGGCTGCGATAGCAAAATTTTTCGCACTAGATAAACGTCCCACTGTATCCTCTCTCATGCAGACAAAGTTTGAGTTTCTTGTCTCTAAAACAAATCGTCGCTCAAATACTAATCTTCAAAGTGACCGCAAGAAGATTTCAAGTAAGCGGATACGCCGCTACCTGATACAACTTCAACCCAGTCGGGGTTCGAGTATTCACGCGCCATTACACGGCTGCCAGAGGAGTAAGCTTCAAAAGGGCCATCAGCTTTCGGTTTAGAATAAGCGCGACATTTTGCAGTGGCCACCCAGCGGCGGGCACCTGCGAAAAGGTCGGCTGCTTCTTTTGCGCTAGCCAAGCCACGTTCTTGGGCTTCAGATTTTTTCTTTCTCGAAACAGTCTGGTCATTGGCTTGCATAGAAGCCGCAAGCTCAGTGCGGGCTGTCTCAACAGCCACTTTCGTACGAAGAACCATGCTGCCAGCGTCTTGAGACTCTGACACAGATTGATCGCGAGTTGTCTTGATGCGTGAAGCGTAGTCGTGAAGTTTGTTGGCTTCAGTTTCTAAACGAATGCGCTCAGATTCAGCCGCTACTTTGTTTTTGCTAGCCGCAATCATTTCGCTTTCGTAGCGAGCCACATCAACTGCGGTTTTCTTAGCAGTTTCAGAGCGAACCTTTTCAGCTTTTGCAAGTTCAGTGCGGGCCGTGTTAAGTTCGACCAGCGCGCGATCATTTTTTTCTTTGGCTTCGCGAGCAGAAGCAAGTGCTTCGTCTTTCTGATGCATTTTGTCTGAGATATTAAGTTTGGTTTGCATCCAAGTTGTGCGAGTTTTCATTTCTTCGGCTTCTAGGTCAGCGCGAAGAGCCTCAGCGTCTTGAACTTTTGTTTCAGCGATGGCGAGCTCATTTTTCATGCGCTGCACTTCAACTGACTTCATATAGATAACGTTTTCTGAATCTTGACGCGCTTTTTGTAAAGCCACCATTTTATCAGTCAAAGCTTTTTGGCGATTGGCAAAATCAGTGCGAAGAGTGTCGAGATACTCGACCGTGCGCTGAGTGTCTTCTTCAAGTTTTGCACTTTGCGCAGACAAACCTTCAATACGACCATCTACGTCCCGTAGGGCGGCATTGAGTTCTTCGATTTCACTTTGCGCTTTTTCTTGGCGCATTTTTAACCCTTCGACATTATATTTGTGGGCAGAAATCTTCTGCTCAACTTCGCGCTTGTGCTTTTCGTATTGATCGCGCTCTCGAGTTGCTTTGTCTTCGAGCTCATCAGCCTTTTTCTGCTCTATCTCTTCTTTCGACAGGGTGTCGGTGAGAGCAGCCTCTGGGTAGCTTGCGTGTACATCAGTAGCACGTGCGCCGTGTGAGTAGGCCATTACGACCAAAAACGCTAAATTCAGTTTTACTACATTGAATGGTTTCACCGAGTGCTCCTCATTAATACATAGCAATCTCAAACCACTTCTCGGTCTCAAAACGGATAACCTTTAGCGTCCATCCTATTGATGCTACGCGTTGTTTTCAAATTGTCTATTTGTGTTGAGGTCTTGCTTAGAATGAGGCGAGACAGTGCCTCAATTTTGGTCGAGTGATTCTAGAACTAAGTCCCAACGCATGCGAACTTCGCCCGCGGCATTGATAAGACCTTTGGGTGGGGCACCAAACGGAGCCGCCTTTTTAAACGCTTCGAGCGCCGCAATGTCGGCATCTTTTAAGCCGCTGCCGCCGACGATGTCGATTTTGGCCAATTGTCCAGTTTTGTCTATTATTAATAACAAGCGAGTCATGTGTTCTTTATTTGAGGCAGGTTGGCGGCCTTGTTCTACATTGAGATGTATTCGTTCGCCGATGATGGGCTCCCAATGTTTTTTCACTTTTTCTTTAATCGCTTGATAGTAGTTGTAGTAGGCAAACTCTTGGGTGTTGAGCATGGTTTGCATCCCAGCGGCGACGTCTTTTAGATAATCATCGGTTTGGCTCGATGCCTGCTCTTGGGCGACATCGCTTTTGTCAGTGGTGACAGTTTCGTCTTTTTCTTTTTCGGCGTTTTTAAAGGCACCCGCTTTTTTAGCCGTGGTTTCTTTTGCTACTTTGTTGTTTTTAGCGCCAAGATATTTCGCTTCTTTATTGGGCTTCTGCCTTGGCGTCGGTTTCTGATCTTGCGCCACGATCTGCGTGTTGTCTTTTGGGGGCGGCGCCGGTTTCGGCTCTTCGATTTTAGCGATGGGCGGGGCCGGTGCACGCTTTTCTATTTCGATAACTGTAATTTCGATTTTGGGAGTGGGCGGCGGTACTTTAAAGCCTCTGTGATAGGCTAACGTCATCATCACCCCGACGTGAAACGCGAGCGAGCCAAACAGCGACAAAAGCCCAAGCTCACTACTGGTGAATTTCAGTTTCTTCTTACGTGCCATGGTTTTTTCGCCTAGCCCCCTGCCTAGTACCTATCGGAAGGTCTGTAAAAGGCGCCAAGCACTTTTTGGTAGGAATTTTTACAATCGTAAGCGCCCGCGTTAGCTGGGGCGCGTGACTATTAGTTAGACGAAAAAATCCGGTTTTTTGGGGGAGTGGGGCTGTCTTAGGTAGTGTCGCGGTCTTAGGTAGTGTCGCGGTCTAAGGTAGTGTCGCGGTCTTAGGTAGTGTCGCGATCTTAGGTAGTGTCGCGGTCTTAGGTAGTGTCGCGGTCTTAGGTAGTGTCGCGGTCTTAGATTGCGCTGCGATGGCGGACGGTGTTGCGTTCGCTGGCTGCGCGTTGTCTCCGAAGATCGCAATTTTGCGACTCGCGCGAGTTATTAAGAATTGTTTAGATTTAGGTTTTGGCGGGGAGTGGCCTCAAGTTTCTTAGTTGTCTCGGAATGAGACGCGCGCGGGAGCGGTCGCAGGTGTCGCCGATTATTGTGACGGCAGGCGAAGACTGCGGACGCCGCGAAGATTGCGGCCGAGGCGAAGATCACTCCCAAATCGAACGCGGCTTTCTAAGCGTAGCCATCGCGCCAAGTTTTTTCGAAAAATCAAAGGCCATTTTATTTTTTTCTTGACCAATATTTGGCGCGTCAGGCGAGGCGCGGTTCGCTCGATAAAAATTCGAGATAGCCCGCGGCGTGCTCCTGATTTTTGGCTCTGGGGCGATGGTCTGTAGCGCGCGACAAATACTGCGCAGGCGAGATCTGAAAATGACATTAACGTCGCGAAATTTCGTAAAAGCGAAAAATAAAAAACCCGTGTTAGAAATAGATCGCATGAAAAAGCAAATTTTAAAACGGCAAAAAATAAAACAACTCGAATTGTTTAACGAAAAAGTCATCAGCGAATTTGGCGGTGAACTTTTGCGCGGTAAACGAAAATCACAGAGGCCGCTTTCGACCCGGCGGCCAATTCATTTAGTTTTAAGAGGCGATATTAGGCGATCAGGTTCGCTTCGGCGCCACCAAAGTTTTGTCGAAAAGACGATCAAAAAATTTGCAACGCAGTTTCGGCTTAAAATTTACAAACTCGCGGTCAATTCGAACCACTGCCACGCTCTAATTAAAATCTCTCAGCGCGAGGACTATAAAAATTTCGTGCGGGCTGTGGCGGGGGCGCTGGCGAAAAAAACAAAAATTAAATGGGTCGTCAGGCCCTTCACCCGACTCGTCGGTTGGGGGCGCGATTTTACCAATGCTTGTGCTTATATTTTAAAAAATGAACTCGAGGCGGCCGGAGTCATCGCTTATACTCCGCGCAAGATTAAAAAACTAAAACCACGCGATTCGAGTTGAGCGAAGTCGGCAGCGCTGCTGCCCTCAGCGGCGCTGGCTGAAACTACGACGCGAGCCGAAACAATGGCGCGAGCGAAAACTGCGAGACCCGCGAAAACTGCGAGACCCGCGGAGACTACATCGAAAGTTTCTGCGCCTTGTTCATCATTTGCACGCCGTGAACGAGTGACGAACCGCTGCGGATGGCGGCGGCGACATGGACAGCTTCCATCATCATTTGTTCGGTGCAACCTTTTTGAAGCGTGTCTTGGGTGTAGGCGTCAATGCAATAAGGGCACTGTACAGTGTGGGCGACGGCTAGAGCGATCAGTGATTTCTCGCGTTCGGTGAGGGCGCCGGCTTTAAAGACCGAGCTGTACCAAGAGAAAAATTTGTCGCCCATTTCTTTTTGAAATTCTGTGATTTTCGGAAATTTGGCGAGGTCGTCAGAGTTGTAATAGTGTTTATCCATAGTGGGGGTGACTCCTTAAAGTTAAAATATTTGGAAAAAGTTCGAAGTGAAAGAGTAATTGGCTTTTGGTGAGGTTGGCAACTGGTGCCTTGCGCGAATGGGCGAGGTCGCAGCGCGGCCTTTTTATTTTGGGCAAAAAAAAGAGCCAACCGCGGTGGGTTGGCTCTCGA
This sequence comes from uncultured Bdellovibrionales bacterium, assembly GCA_903833275.1. Classification (GTDB taxonomy): domain Bacteria; phylum Bdellovibrionota; class Bdellovibrionia; order Bdellovibrionales; family UBA1609; genus RBG-16-40-8. Next base: position 9,181 of record CAILEP010000005.1, on the reverse strand, counting down.
AATTAGGCTATTAGAAATCGGCCGTCGACGATTTGCTTACGGCGTTACGATCGACGCCGCGGGTTGTGCGAGCGCAACCGACAACGCGAAAGTCAGATTTACCGGCACAGTCTGGGCGATAAAACTATCGGCCATAACATAAATGCTTTCGACTGATTTTTGCGTGTTCACCGGCAGGTCGATGCGATCTTGATCGTTATTCAAGACCAGTTGACCCTTGCGAAAGTGCTGATCGCCAAGGCTCGCAGCCACTTGGATCATATCATCCTGAGTGCCATCTGAGTAAGTGACGATCAAGGCGACAATGCCACCAATACCGTTTGTGCCGCGCAAGCCACGGGTGCTGAGGGCCCCGATAGAAAGCGTGTCGGCCGCAACAGTTTGATTGTTGCTAGCGGCGGTAATGTCGAACGTCACCTCTTGGTACGGTCGCGAATATTGAAAGCTCGAAGCGTCGCAGCTTAAAATATCAGCGTTGGCAAGATCAGCCGCTGCGCTCATATCAGAAGGCTGGTCGAATGCCGAGGCGGCTGACATATCAGGCGTCGCGCCTGAAATATCAGATGACGTGCCTGTCGACATATTTGAGCCAGCATTCGTTGCGCTATCCATCGAGCTGCTGAGTGTCGCGCTGCTTATGCTCCGTCGAGAATAAGAAGTGTCGAGACGATACTGCCAGAGCAGTTCTTGCACGTAGTACTTCAGCTGGCTGAAGTTATCGCGCAGTTTGCTGCTAACAGGTGCGCAAAGAATTCGCGCGCCGGCCTTGTTAACCAGATCTTCAAGAGAGAAGAGTTGGTCGATCGTATCAACAAACACATTCGAACTTGCGTTAACTGCCGACAAATAATTCTGCGCGGCTGTGGTCACGTCGTAAAGTTCGCTGAGGGTTTCGAGATTCCAATCCGTTTGATCTTGCAATTCGACTTGTGCAACTTGGTAGATTTGAAAAGCGAGGTTCTCAACGTTCGTCGCCATATCAAGTACGTTGTACTGGTCGTAATAATTGCCATCATTCGGGTACGGGACGACTGGGTAGATTACGTCATCAGCGCCTGGCCAATACGGAGGCAATGGTCTGTGACACTCTTCGTACCAACGGCGATATCGCCATTCCCAAAAATCGTCACGATCGCGATCGCCCCAACGAGGCCCACCTTCGCGTGGTCGTTGCCACTGGCGATGACGATCGTCGTTGTCGTATCGTGACCAATCACGGCGGTGGTCAATATCTCGGCGGTCGCGGTCCCAACGGTCGTGGTCACGATCGCGCCTTTGCATACGATCATTGATCTCGCGTTCGCGCTCAGTGATTGAGCGATTGCGCTGATCTTGACGAATTCTATCTAAGTCATCGCGATTTCTAGCTTGGCGCTCGCGATCGATTTCGCCCTGACGATTTCTCGCCTCTTGGTCTCGGCGATTTTGCTGATTTCTATCAAAGCCACCATTGGGCGGTCTGAAATCAGGCGGTCGCTGAGTCGGAGGTCGTTGAATCGGACGAGGCGGCAGCGGCGCTGGAGTCGGCGGCTGAGGACGTGGTCTCGGCGCAGGAGGCGGAGTCACAGGTCTCGGCTCAGGACGTGGCGGACGCGGTCTCGGAGGTTGCGGCGGTCTTACCGGAGGCTGCGGACGCGGAGCCGGTGGTTCCGGTCGTGGAGCCGGAGGTTGCGGAGGTCTCACCGGAGGTTGCGGACGCGGAGCCGGTGGTTCCGGTCGTGGAGCCGGAGGTTGCGGTGGTCTTACCGGAGGCTGCGGACGCGGAGCCGGTGGTTCCGGTCGTGGAGCCGGAGGTTGCGGAGGTCTTACCGGAGGCTGCGGACGCGGAGCCGGTGGTTCCGGTCGTGGAGCCGGAGGTTGCGGAGGTCTTACCGGAGGTTGCGGACGCGGAGCCGGTGGTTCTGGTCTCGGAGCCGGAGGCTCGGGCCGTGGTTGCGGTCTCGATGGAGGTTCCGGTCGAGGCTCGGGTCGTGAAGGAGGTGGCTCCGGTCTCGATGGAGGCTCTGGTCGCGGCTCGGGTCGTGAGGGAGGTGGCTCCGGTCTCGATGGAGGTTCCGGTCGCGGCTCGGGTCGCGAAGGAGGTGGTTCTGGTCGTGATGGAGGTTCTGGTCGCGATCCGCCACCGCCGCCTCCTCCTCCGCTGCCACCACCACCGTGGTTAGGTGGAGTCGTGAACGCCGTCATGGGTTCAAGGTCGCCGGCGAAAACGCTCGGCGTGTAAAGTGAAAATTGTGTCGCTGCGACTAGCATCATAAATGCCACCCACGAGCGACGCCGCGAATTTTGTTTTAAACTTTGCCGCACGTCGGCGCGCGGTAAAGCAGTGTCAGAAGCACACCAATTTTTTGGTGATGTGGTTCTGTCGAACCCTATTTGACTCATTGTTCCCCCTAATTGGTTAATAAAAAAACACTAACCGTTCAAAAGGCCCTTATTTGCAAGTAATGGGCCGAGCAAATCGGGGCCGATGTGCACCAGATGTTTGGCGCACACGTGCGAGCACCATACGTTTTGCAACGCGAACTGTTTCGATATTTTAAATTTTTAAACTATCTTCGTAAAAAGGTAGCGGTAAATGACCCGTCAGAGTCACTAATTTGCAATTGATTTGGAGTCGGCTGCTCATATCTCATTGTGTCAGAAAAACTAAACGGTGCGATCGCCGGCTTGCCCGGGCACACAGCCGTCCCTTGTTGAAAGTGAGATGTGCGGATCAGCCCTTTATCGCCCCAAGCGGTCGCAACTGAAAAGGCGTTGCAATAAATATTGCCAGTTAATCCGTCGAGATTGTTGATTTGCATACTCATGTCGCCAAAGTGCGCGACAAATATTGGTTGAGAATTATTATTATAAACGACCGACTGCAAATCAAAAACACGGCCCACTTGTGATTTATCAAAAGCCTGAGTTTGGCCAGTTAAATTCTGAGGTTTGCCGCAGCCAATTAGGGCCGTCAATAGAACAAGCGAAGTGAAAGCGGTGATTTTGTTTAACATTGCAGTTGCCTCCTGGTTCTCTATATTAGAGCGTTACAATCGAAAGGTGCCAAGGGTTTTCTTGCGCGAGGTGGTTATGTTTAGAGCACTGGTTTTTGCATTAATGCTTTTTGGCGCCGCTTTTTCGTCCGCTCAGTCGCCGGAGCCACAGCCGACCCATCAGAAACGTCGCGAGAAGATGCTAAAGAAGATGCACGAAAAATTTGAGCGCCAACAAAAACAAAACGCCAAGCCAAAAAAGCCTAATGTAAAATCTGGCCATAGGCGCGACGAAAAGAACAAGCCGGCGACGCCTCGGCCCGACGACCAAGAGAAATAACATTTCTACGACGCCTTTGCGTTTGGGTTTTGACATTCTGATCTGTCGACTTAATATTGCTGGTGACTAGAAACCACCTACTGTCGTGCCCCGATGGCGGAATTGGTATACGCGTATGATTCAGGTTCATATGTCCGAAAGGGCGTGCAGGTTCAAGTCCTGTTCGGGGCACCAAATGAATCAGTACACGAACCGGCACGCTTCATGCCGGTAAAATTAGAAAAGTTAGAAAAAGCAGTTGGAATGGTGGGGGCGTAAACCCCCAGCCGTATCTTAGTTGGGTGAAGTTCAGCGAATTTTATTAGATTTGAGTAGATGGGTCGTCGGTCTTCGACAGGGGCTTGCTCAAGACTGTTGATGGCGCGCTTAACCCTGAACATTAATTCATTTTGGTCAATGACTCCGGCAGACATCTGGCTGCTTTCGAGTAGCAAGCTTGCTTTGGTATTCTCAAGCCCCTTTAGTTTGTCGTTTATGGCCTCAAGCTGCTTGTAAATCTGGTCGGCGGGTATTTCTTTAGGCAGATCAGCAAGGCGCGAAGTTAAGTTTTCAAGTCTACGAGTTTGAGTAGCGATGTCGTTTTCAATCGACTTCAGGCGACCCTCTAGAGCTGGCAGCTCTGAATGAGTTTGGGCGGCATAAATCTTAAGCCATGATGTTAGCAAGGCGGGGTCGTTCACCATTTTCTTAAGCGATTGCAAAATAATCTCTTCGAGTCGTGGCGCTCTGACATTCTCTAACTTGCAGCGCTTTAAGTGCGAAATACCATCAGCACTGGGCTTTCTTGGGTGACCGTAATAAAAGTGTTTGCCGTTTCTACCGTGGCCCGATTTGCCGCCAAGATGTTTGCCGCACTCACCACAGACAAGAAGTTCTGTGAGCGGAAAAGGATATTTCTTCCACTCATCAGGTTTATATTTATTCTTGTTTAGAGCGAGTCGCGCCTGAACTTTATTAAAAGTTTCGATTTCGATAATCGCGGGCCAATTGGCTTTTACGACCTCTGTGCTGCCTTTTGATTTACCGATTTCGCGCAAACCAATGTATGCTTTGTTGGTTAATAAACGCTGAACAGCAGAGATTGTGAAGTGACCGCCACCTTTTTCTAGTCCGTGTTTGTTGGTGAAGCGTTTAACGAAAATCCCTTTTCGGGTTAGTTCTAGACAGGTCTTTCGAACAGACCCTTTGTCTAGAAAAATCTCAAATATTTTTTGAACTGTAGCGGCCTCTTTAGCATTTAGAAGTAGCTCACTAGCGTTTTTCGGGTTGCGGTCGTAGCCCAGCGGAATGCTGCCGCCATTCCAAAGGCCGCGCTTAGCGCGCGAAGCCCAATTCGCAGATATTCTCTCAGCCGTTTGCTTGCGCTCAAACTGGGCGAAGTTGATAAGATTAAAGACCATCATTTCGCCAGCCGCCGAAGTTGTGTCAAATTGTTCACGAAGGGTGACGAAATTAGCATTGTGCTTTTTAAAGAGATCCCAGATTTCGCAGAAGTCACGGATTGAGCGCGACATGCGCGAAAGCTCGGTCGACATGATTAGGTTGACCTTGCCTGATCGTACGTCGCTTAAGAGTCTTTGAAACTCAGGTCGCTTCATATCTTTGGCCGAGCGCCCCTCGTCGACGTAAATGCCGACGACTTGACCCCAGCCATTATCACGGCGGTTTTGGCCTTCGACATACTCTTCAAGGCGTTTTCGTTGAGAGACGAGAGAGCCATCTTGAATACGAGCTTGCTCTTCAGTGCTTACGCGAATGTAAAATGCGACTCGTTTCACTTAGGCCCCCTTTGGTTCAGTTAATTTTTGGCTCGAATACATTTTTCGGTCAATTGAAAGTAGGTGTTCAACTAAATTTGCGATTTGAAGATTGTAGCGACTTGCCTGAATCGCAATAGGAATGATTTCAATCTCTTGATTCATACTTATTGCTCCGTTTTATTTGATTTATCGTGTTATTTTTATTCTCGTTTTGTCTTGGCATTAATTAATTCTTACATTCATACCTCCTATCTTTAACCCCATTGCTCCCGAATTTCTCCCTGTGTCTGTAGGCCTCGACTCCACCCTATCTCCCCGATGTTGATGGGGTGGAGTCGATGCCGGAAGACACTCGCATTTGAAATTCGGGAGCAGTCCTAACTTCTTGATCTTCGCGAGAATTCAAAACTTTTTGCCCGCTCTGGCTGACCTCGCTCGAACTGCTCAGGGGCTGGTCGTTTTTAAAAGGATTTCGGAGTTGCCAGAGTGATTTATACTCGCCCGCATCATTCATGATCTGCGCGCTGAGTTTATTTTCAATTAAATCATTGAACTCGCAAAAAATTATCTCTTGCGGATGATTCCAGCGATCTTTTTCAGCCTTCACGCCATGCCACTGTTTGAGTATTGGTTTAATGATCGAAACATCTTTGACCACGTACCAAATGAGGCTGATCGCATCTTTAAATGTGTAATCAATGAAGAGGTTTCTGTATCTTGCGTGTGACTTTGCATGCAACTCAAGCTCAAGAGCAACGATGTGGCTTCGGCCCATCATATCTGCAACGAAAATACCGTCTGGGATGATTTTATCTTCGCGGTTGTAGGCAGAAACATTTCGTTTCATCTCAAAGTCTGTAGTCCAGTTGTCACCAAAACCAATGTTTTCAAGAGTAAAGCGAACGTCGGCCACACACACATCGTGGTGGTGAGTATTGCGATTAGAAAATCGAAAAGGCTCTTTTTCATTTATAACTTTGCTGCCAAGTTTTGAAATCGACCACACTTTGGCGCCGTCGGGCAGATAACCACAATTGATGATAAAACCTGCTTCCTGAAGAAGTCTGAGCCGTCTTAAGACTGTCGCCTGAGCAATATTGTTGAAGCAAATTGATGTGATTTGTCTGGTGCTCAATACTCCGTAGCTATTAATTTTTTGCATGAGAATTTGATCGCGGGTTTGTAACTTTAATTTCATTTAAAACTCCTTGCCGGTAATTTGGCGCAATGCTTTTCGTTTTAATTCTTCAGGCGTGGGTGGCGACGGCGGTCTAGGTTTCGGCGGCTCAGCAGTTGGAGTGGGTACGGATATTTCTTGAAGCGCCGTGGGCTCGTTGGTGGGTTTAGGATGGTGCTCGACGGTCGATATAGCTTTCGGCTGCGTCTGTTTTGCTCGCTCTTCGCACTCTTCATCACCAAATGTGCAAAAATCATAAACCAGGTAAATAATTACGGCAGCAACAACAAGGCCAAACAGCCACGCCTCTAAAATGAATATGGGTGAGATCAGCCCCCATAACCAATCGTCTCTCCCAGTTTGACCGTTAGAGAACATCATTAAGCCTATGAGGTGAATGCCGCCCCAATAGACCGCAAAGGCCTTTAGCCCTCGATCGATAAAATCCGTCATTGTTTTTTTGACCCTTAATAATTAACTAGAGGATCAGTAGAAATAGAGATTGGGTTGAGTAGAAGAGAAGAAAAAAGTGGTGTATATAAAAGGGCGAATTGACATCTAGGGCGCACTTTTCGGACGCCAGAACTAAATAATCGCATTTTTAAGAGCGAACTTTGGCCAAAAACACGCCTAAAAATAAATTTGAAATAATTTATAAGTTATTGAAATTTCAAAACTAAAATTCGCCATTTTAATGCAGACAACGACTAATTTGTTACGTATAAGTAACGCCACTATGGCAAAAGGTCGCTGGTCACGCTCAGAAGAAAACGTCGCAATCGAAGCTTATTCGGTGCTCATGGCGTACCAAAAGCCTAATCGCACGCTGACAAAAGCCGATCTTTTGAGCGCCTTGGCGCAACCAAATATTTATCAAGATTTTCTAAAGCTGGCCCTTGAACACGATACATCTAAAGATCTGGCGCATTTCCGAAAGGGGCTGTTGCTTGTGGTGAAATCCGTAGGCCTGACAAGCGTGGCCCAACAAATTGGGCTCAGCCGCTTGAGTCTTTATCGAATGCTCGGCAAAGGTGGCAACCCGCGATTGGGTAGCCTCCTAAGTCTTTTTAAGGCTCTTGGGGTGCATTTGTGGCTTGTCGACAATGATTTTAAAAAGGCGCGCTCACGTATCGTAAGACCGAAGGACGTGCCCTCTGCCTTTGCTCTGCCCAAAGACATCAGGCGACCCGGCCACGCGCCCGAGCCGCTACGATCTAATTCTAAAACTGATTCTTAGTGATTTTGCGGCCGGGAATGAAGTGCTTTTGGAATAGTGCTACCTATCCAGTCTTATCTAGAAAGCGGCAAGGCCGTCTCCCGCAGCAGCGGCTGCAGCCGCGAAACCCGCGGCTCCGCCCGCAAGACCTGCACCTGCGGCACCAGCCGCCGCGGCTTCGTCAGATATTCAAATTCATTCAACTGAAGATGCCCCGTCGGAGATTAAAAAGCCCGAATCGGGAGTGGCTTCAGGCCTCAAGAGTTTTGTTTTTGGCGGCGGCAAGAAAACAGGTTAAGTTTACTTGCGGCGCACGAATTCTCGCCAATTCGTTTTTATATCTGTCGAACTTTTAGTCACCCCATATAGAAATTCTATGTAGCCGGGCCTGGCTACACTTTGTAGCCAGAAAATTTGTCGGCATCAGCGCATTGCTGTATAAATGCCCGCATGAGAACAGAAATCATAAATGATCAATTACGAACGCATCTGAATAGGGTTTTCTTAACTAAATGCGAGAGCAACCCAAGTTATTCACTGCGTGCTTATGCTAGAGACCTTAAGGTTGATGCGACTTTACTTTCACGACTCATGAAGGGCGAGCGCGCGATATCTGAAGTCATGCGCCGGCGCCTTGCGACCGAATTAAATTTGCCACTGAGTAAGTCGATGCACCTTCTTGGACATCGCGAGCCAAAGTTAAAAGGTAAATTTCTCTTAGATGACGCCTTTAACCCAATTTCTAAATGGTATTTTTTTGCAATTCTCGAGCTTTTTATGTTGAAAAATTTTAAATCCGACGCGAAGTGGATCGCTAAAAAACTCAATCTAAGTCTTTCAGAAACAAATGCCGCTCTCGAAGTCCTTACAGTATGTGGCCATATAAATAGAGACCAAATCCCTTGGCGCGTTGAAGTTGAAGACATGGCTTGGACCAATTTTAATGCAACTACTCGTGAGCGAATGAATTATCAGCGGCAACTAATAGATAAAGCCCGCGAGGCGATTGAGCAGGTCGGGTTCGATCGTCGCGAAAACGCAAGCTTAACGTTAGCCGCAAGCGCTGATTTAGTTCCAGAGATTAAATTACGAATTCAAAATTTTAAAAACGAATTGCGAGAACTAGTCGAGGGTCACAAAAACTATGGTGAGGTTTACCAGCTTGTGATCTCGTACTTTCCATTTACTAACGAAGACAAATAATGAAGGAGTTTGATATGAAAAAAATAATACTTATAGCCGCTATAGCGCTTGTTCAGACGAGTGCGCTGGCAGGTAAAGATGGCAACGGCGGCGGCGCTGTTGTTTGTCGTGAATTGAGTACCGGCCGAATTGTTTCGGCTGAGCTTTTAGATTTGTGGGAGGCCGCAAACATTAATCATATACCAATTGTTCATTCGAACGAGTCATATGGCCCACAAATAAATCGCGCATTAGAACGCTATTCTCGACTCAACCCAACCGCGAGCGCACAAGTTGCCTTAGTCCTAAATAGAATTGTGTTTGTACATAAGTTCGAAGATTCAACAATTGCTATTCAACCGCCAACTGATGCTCACAATCACAGAGTGCAAAAAGTGAGGTTACCCCAAAAATTTAGACCACTTGTAACTTGAGTCGTCCTGTGTCCAACTGGACCTACGGAGGGCCAAATGAAGAAGAAGTTCACGGAAGAACAGATCATCAAAATCATCAACCGCACTCGCCACGGCG
>CAILEP010000004.1 GCA_903833275.1 uncultured Bdellovibrionales bacterium | reverse complement strand
TTGTACAGGCGATTCGCTATGTGAGTTTTGAGAATCATTTAACCTCGGCTGATATTGCCCAGCTACTTGATACTGCCCCTGATGTTATTGCGGCCACCACCTATGGTGCTCTAATCCACGAAATGGGGCACGCATTTGGCCTTTGCGACACCTATGGCGGCAATAATTGTGCGTCGGGCACGCCACCGCCAGAAGATCAGCTAGACAGTGTAATGAAATCTAATGGCGATTTCTTTCTTGAGCCTGACGACATAGCGGGTATTCGGGGCCTATTCGATCACTATCGAAGATTAATGCAGAAATAAGGGGGCGGTGTCCCGTTTTGAGACCGTCGAATTATACGACTTTGGTCTAATGTGAGACTGGAAAAGTGCCGAATAGTCCTGCATGGATAAAGATCAAAATTCGTCAGGGTTTTTATTTGTTCTTTCAGTCATTTTGACAACTATTGGGCCTTTAGCTTACGGCGATTGCCCACCAGGCTACTCTTTGGGCACCTTTAGCAATAACGGCGGAGAAACTTGTTATGTGTTGGCGGACCCAAGTGGTAGTTGTGTAGACGGTTCGGCGCCAACATCTGTTGAAACTGCGACTCAAACAGTTAATGGTTGTATTGCCTCCCCAGCCGGTGGCGGTATCGAACGAGATCTTGGCGCAACCAAAAACGGCGCCCGCAACACCCCCAGCACCTCAAATCTAGACTCCGCGATCAGCGCCTCGAGTTCAGGGCGGCTACCAGCCGGGGCATGCATTACTGAAAAAATCGGCAGCGATCGGGCGGCGTTTTATGGCGGCTTTCGATCTAAATCGGGTGAAGAAATTTTATCTGAGCTTAAATCGCAAGATTGTGGGCTGGCGGCAACTTTGGCTGACAAATGCTGTGGCAATCCGGCGAGCTGTCTAACCGCTGACCCGAGCGCTGACCCGAGCGCTAACGCAAGCGCTGATGCTGAAGCACAAGACAGCACTTGGGCCGGGCAGGCATTTCAATTTTTAGCAACAGCGGCGGTGTCAGTGCCGGCGGGGTCAATTACCGATGCTTGCGGTCGAATGAAAGATACGGCCTACGCGACGGCAACATTGCAAACTTATATTTCGGGCAAATGCAGTGTGAAGGTGAACGCTTGTAAATCGTCTTGCACTTCAAAGCTGGCTCAAGCGAAAAGTGATTATCAAAAACTTGATAAAGTCGAATTGCGTGGGCCCTGCGCGGTTGATATTGAAACTATTGGCAGCGTTAAAGACGCGCTCGATTCGTTAAATAATCTATGTATCAGCTCGGCCAATGCCAACGTTGCAGTTCGCCAACAAATGGTGGCGTCGCAGATGTCGGGCAAGTTCGCGTCCCTGTGCCAAAATCAAGCGAACAATCAGCAGAATGCATTTGCGAACCCTGATTGTGCGCAGCCGGCTCAAGCGGTGACTCCGTTTTGCCAATACCAGTGCAATCGCCCGGGTGCGGCTCAAGACCCGAATTGTGCAGCGCTACTGTCAGCGTTGCGAAAGGGCTCGGGCCCAGGTTATGGGGCGGGCGGCGTCGCGAACGGGTCGAATGCGAACGCGCAATCTTTGTACGGTAGTTTGCCGACTTCACCAGAAAACCCTCAGCTTGCGATTCCGCCAACAACGGAGGCTTTGTCTAAGGGTCTCGCTAAAACCGAAGGCGGCGGCGCAAGCGGCGGTGTTGGTGGGGGCGGCGGCAGCAGTGGTGCCAACAACATTGGTGGCGGAAATTCGGGTGGCCCAGCTGGCAAAGCGAGTGTTGGCTACGACACAAGCATTTTGCGCGGGCTTGCCTCGGGCAATGGTTACTCGGGCGGCGCACACATGGGGTCGGGTTCAAGCGGTGGTTACGGAAACTACGGCGGTGGCACAAACAACATTTTTGGTAACCCACTCAATCTTAAAAATTATTTACCAGGCGGCAAAGACGCAGCACCCGGTGGCCCCATTCGCGGGCTCGCTTCGAAATCAGCCGATATCGGGCCAGCCCACGAAGATATTTTCGAAAAAATCTCAAACCGCTTTTACGTAGTTTGTCTACGGGATGGATTATACGATTGCGACACACTCAAGAAAATGAAACGAGCAGTTGGCGGTAATTGAGCTCGCGGTTTTAAGTTAAAAATCGAGCATTTTCGGGCAGGCGGGCATTTTCAGTCAGGCAAAGCAGGCATGGGTTTTCTGGGGCTCTGGCAGCCGATCTGGCAGCAGGGCGGGCAGCGGGTGATCGATTACTTGTACATAATCCTAACAGCGGTGCGTAATCATAGCATAACCTCACTTTTAGCCGAACTTTTAGGCTAAGGGTCGATTGTGCGAGTGAGCTGAGAAACGAACTCAAGCCCTAATTAAATCATAAACGCGATAAATACGAGAGCGCTGACAATCCAAAATGATTGCGACCATTCTCTTAGTTGGGCCGGCATTGGTTTCAGTGAAATCATTGGTGTTGAAAACATTTGTGCGATCATAAAAAGCCCCTTTGCAGTCTAAACAGAGTCTAAACATAAGAAAAACATAAGATAAACATAAGATGAAAAAAGCACGCCCTAAAATTTGAGAAGCGAGAAAGCCGTCGGGCACCGAAGCACCCGACGACGTTAGATAGAATTTTAGCCGAGAAGTTTTAGCGCAATCTGTTGGGTCTGATTGGCTTGCGAGAGCATTGAGACGCCCGCTTGCTTCAAGATCGTATTGCGTGTGAGCTCAGCACTTTCAGCCGCCACGTCGGTATCACGAATTCGCGAATTCGCGGCCGACAAGTTTTCGTGTGCAACCATCAAGTTATTGATCGTTGATTGCAGACGGTTCTGCATGGCGCCGAAATTCGCTCGCATCGCATTAACCGAGACCATCGCATTGTCGACGACATCGAGGCTGTTTTGGGCTTGCACTTTTGTGCCCACGGATTCAGCGGTGAGGCCAAGAGCGGCCATCGTTGAGTCAGCAGCAGCGGTGTTAAATGAAATTCGATCTTTGAAGGGGTCGTTATGAACGCCGACTTGTACGTCGAGCACTCCACCAGTCCCGTTTAAAAGATCGCAGCCGTTGAATGACGTTACCTCAGAGACCCGCTGAACTTCCGATTTCAGCTGCTGATATTCGACGTCGATGAACTTTCGTTCAGTGTCGCCAATGGTATCTGATGAGGCTTGCACACCGAGTTCTCGTAAACGAATGAGCATATTCGAGATCTCGTTCAGGCCGCCTTCAGCGACTTGCACAAGAGATATACCATCGTTTGAGTTACGGTTGGCTTGCCCTAAGCCGCGAATCTGCGCTTTTAAATTTTCGCTGATCGCGAGGCCGGCGGCGTCATCGGCCGCTTGGTTGATTCGAAAGCCGCTCGAGAGTCGAGCTAAGCTCTGGTCCATAGCGTGTTGTGACCCAGTTAAGCTCCTCTGGGCGTTTAACGAAGCTACGTTTGTGGTTATCGTAAGTGCCATAATATTACCTCCGTGTGGTTATGGCACATCATCCTGATGTTCTTGAGACCATACATAGTCTCAGAGGTACATTCTGTACCCAGTTAAATTTTGTGAAAGAGATTATTCTCCTCCGCAATACCAATCGGAATATTTTGATTTCGTCTCGAGTCTAGATTTTTTTTAGTAGGGGAGTTTGATTTTAAAATCACGCGGCGAATTTATTTCGCGAGTGATATCTGACATCGGGATATCTGATATCCGATATCTCCACGCGGCCAGCGTGTTATGAGATACCGCCCCTTTACAGGGCGGCTCTCGGCAGGAAACAATTAGGTCTCGATTCAGTCACAACACCGAAGTTCACTGTATATCGGGTGATGAAGCGAGTGGTGTTGCACTCGGTTCATCTGAGTGAGCTAAAGGTCATTAGACCATTCAGCCATTCAAGCAATCTAATCACGACGACCGGTTAAGGTCGCCGTTAGTTAGGTTACGAGAATGTCTTGTTCAAGAGTCCCAGGGCTACTTGTGAGGTTTGGTTCGCTTGCGCTAAGACCGAAGTACCGGCGTTCAAAAGAACGTGGTTCATCGTCATCTCGGCTGTCTCTTCAGCAATATCCACATCGCGGATACGTGAATTCGCAGCAGCCAAGTTCTCTACGCTTACGGCCAAGTTGTTAGTCGTCGATTGCAAACGGTTTTGGATTGCGCCAAAGTCCGCTCTCATCGCTGACACACTCACGATAGCACTATCTATCGCTGCCAAACTATTTTGAGCTGAGGCCTTATCTGCAACGCTCGTTAAGTTAATACCTAACGCTGCAGTGTTGGCATCCGCTTTCGATGCATCAAAACTCAATCGGTCAATATTCGGGTCATTTCTTGTTCCGATTTGGAAGTCAAGAATTGAGCCGGTACCACTTAAGAGCAGAGTTCCGTTGAACTCGGTGCCTTGAGAGATACGATCGACCTCTGATACTAGCTGATCGTATTCCACGTTAAGAAATTGTCTCTCAACGGGGCCGACCGTATCAGATGACGCTTGCACGCCTAATTCGCGCAAACGAATCAAGATAGTCGAGATCTCGTTCAAGCCGCCTTCTGCCACTTGAATCAGAGACACACCATCTTGGGCGTTTCGAGAAGCTTGTTTTAAGCCTCTTATCTGCGCCTTCAGGTTTTCTGATATCGCAAGACCAGCAGCATCATCGCCTGCTCGGTTAATGCGGTAGCCTGACGACAATTTTTCTAAGCTCTTGTCGAGGCCATTCTTCGATGTACGCAAATTTCTCTGCGCATTCAACGAAGCTACGTTTGTATTGATTCGTAAACCCATTGCTATCCTCCTCCTTGAAGATTTCCCGGTCACAATCCATGTGACTGGTGGGCTCTTAACCCGCGGGTTGGTTACCTTCAATAAACATTTCGGCCGTCTCATTTCGAGGCTTTACCCCTTTTTCCAATTTTGAGAAAAACTGGACGTTCGAAGGGGGCAAATAACGCTATTGGCGATTAAGGAGGATTTGAGGAAAAAAGGTACGCCGTAACTTTTTTCCAGCAGGAAGAAAAAAGTTACGGCGTACCTTTTTACGACCTATAAATTGAGCTCAGACCGACAGACCATCTCGTATTTCTGCCCGGTTGATACCGTGAGAACCGCCGCGTAGACGTGTTGAGTGCCCACGAGTTGCGACGGCAGTTTTACCACTAATGTATACGAGTGGCCGATATAGGTTCGGTCGGTTAAATTGTTCTGGTTGTAATTTGTTATTGCGCGAGAAATCGTCGAGTCGTCAAAGTTTGCACGAGATCTGTGTACGCCTAACGTTGTGACCAAAATATCAGTGTAGGTACCATCAACATCCCTCACTCCGCGAAACCCAGTGCGCATAACATCGGTAATCACCGCGGTGACTTTTTCAGCGGCGCCGGTGTCGCTATTTTCACAGATCGCCGTTTGTAGAACGGGTTGCAGAAAATTGAGGTTTTCAGCTTTTGCACTTGTTGAAAGGGCCACTAGGGTCGACAGAAGAAATATCATATTAGTCATAACGATCCTTTCAACAGGTTAAGGCGAGAGGCCAAAGGCACACAGGCCTCATATTGCGAACTGTAGATGCCTGTCAAATTAAACCGTCGTTTCACCTCTTTACACGTTCAGATCAGGGGTCGGATTAGGCCGTCTGGCGCGGTCGAATCTTTGCCTGTTCGTGGCACAAAAATTGATAGTGAACCTATCTGTATTCGAATTTCGCAATCAGCTCTAACGTATTCAAAGAGAGGTCGTACAATGAACTCAAAATCGGCACAGACTATGAAAATTGTCACAGCAGCGATGGCTCTGTTTATTGCGCTTTCAGCAATCGGCACCCCAAAAGCCCACGCTGACGAGTACGGTTGTGAGGGGCACGTCGGCGTCATTGGCGCTATTATTGGCGGAGTTATCGGCCATCAAATTGGCCACGGTGCGGGTAATTTTATTGCGACCGTAATGGGCGCAATGGTTGGTTCGTCGATCGACCGCGGGGTCGCCTGCAATATGCAACGCCGCGATCGCGAAGAATATGAACGCGCGATGCACGAGAGACTTTACAATGAGTACGACCCCGAGCCCTACGACTGGAGAGGCGAGCAGTACCAAGGTAGTTTCATCATGATGTCAGAAGGCTCGATCGACCGCACATACTGTCGCGAATATCGAAGCGTTGTTTCTGATTATTATGGTCGCGTTGTGAGCGTAAGAACGGGCGTCATGTGCCAACGCAGCTCAAACGAATGGTACCCCGAAGAGCGTCGCGCCGGTTGGTATCGTCGTTACTAGATACCGGGTCGCGAGAAACCTATATTGTATCTATAATCCTAGATGTCCTAATATTCTCGATATATATATGAGAAGCCAGCCAGACCTTGTGAGTGCCCGACTAATTTAGTCGGCCTTATGTCTACGTCGTGTTTTTCGAAAATAAGATGACCAACATTCTTCAATAACTAAAAATAAATTATGCGATGCGATTATTGATGCGTTGACCTTGAGGCCATGTGCTTCATCGGCGCAGCAGCCATTGAATTAGATCGCTCGCGTTAAGCTAAAGCGATTCGCGATAATTAGCGTTATTGGCAACAGGTGAGGTCAGCAATCATGAATTTTAAAATGAGCACGGCAGGCAAAATAGTTGGATTGGCAGCTTTGGTTGCAGCTCCGATACTTTTTCTTTTTCAGAATGCAGCCCCGCCGACCTACGACCCTGTTAGTGTATTCAACTACTATCAGACCCAATTAGAAAAATGTGTGGTGACCGACCATAGACTATGCCCCGGTCAATTTACCGAATACACCTACACAAATAGTGTTGAGCTTGGGGTGCCAGTCACCAGCCCGGCAGTGTGGTTTCCGGACAATCGCTACAATACGCGCTATGCGCGCCCAATTGCTCAAAAAGTGATCTACCGCGATCAAGGTCTCTACGTCACAAATAATTCGAATTTTGACTTATATTCAAACCCTCAGACAGTGCAAGAGTACAGCTATGCCTACAACCCTACCTTAGGCAAATTACAGGCGGGGCCACTTAGATCGGCAACGTCGACGTATTACACCAACACAACGGCAATACCGTCGAATCCAGAGGGATTGACTTATAATGTTATTGATAAGCCCGCAACGAAGACGACGGCTGGAGTGGGTACAACTTCAACTAACTATTTGGCCACGGGCTTGCCATATTCGGTATTTAATCTAGGGATCGAAACCGATTTTACGTACGACTCTAACGGCAATTTACAGACACGTTCTGAGTGGCGAGACGGCGTAAAAATGACTATGGTGACTTATACCAATTATAAAAATGGCATTGCGCAGACTTTGACAAAGCCGTATTCAGAAATTGAAACCCAAGTGGTAAATCCTGATGGCACAATAGCTAGTAAAAGCGATGCGCTTACCAATAAAATTAGTTATCTCTATGACCAAAACTTTCGCGTAAAGCAGATTACGCCGCCGATCAATGCTATTACCACGGTGGTCTGGCCCGATGAACGAACAAAAGTAGAAACCCGTGGAAGTCACCAGGTCACAACTTCAAGCGATGCTTTTGGTCGCACAATTCAAGTTGCAGACAAAGACACTGTTTCTGGCGAGGTCATTGTTGCGACCACGAGCTATGATCTCGACGGTCGTGTCAATTTCAATAGCCTACCGGGGGTTACAAGTGCCTCGGCATTTGGCACTTCATATTTATATGACGTTTTGAATCGACCAACGACGATAACGCTAACTTCAAACAATGCCGTCACGACTGGCTACTATTCTGCGCCCGACACGACAAAAATCGTTAGGCCTACGGGTGAGGCCACTATCTATAAATTCTTAAATTATGGATCGCCAAACGAACATCAGCTTATAGAGAAAGATGAAAATCTTGTGGTGACCCCAGTTTCGGGGGCAGACACTATTGTTTCGACATTCAAACGAGATCCCCTTGGAAAAATACTTGAGGTAAATCAATCAGGGGTCATACGGCAATTTATTTATGATTCAAACGGTCGAATATCGCAGGTCATAGACCCAGAGCGGGCTCCAGTTACGTATACATATTACGTGTGAGCCTGGCCGAAAAAACTGGTCCAGTTTGACTTTCTAGGGTCCAGTGTCAAACTAGACCAACGGAGGGTCATATGAAGCAACGGTTCACCGAAGAGCAGATCATAAAAACACTCACACGCATGAAGCGCGGTGAGAAAGCAAAAGACCTCGGGCGCGAGCTCGGCATCAGCGGCCACACGATCTATAACTGGCGCGCAAAATACAACGACATGACGGTCA
>CAILEP010000003.1 GCA_903833275.1 uncultured Bdellovibrionales bacterium | reverse complement strand
CGTGATAGATGTTGAGCTTGAGGCATGGGCGCTTCCTTTCTTAGTTTTGGATGTCAGATACCCAAAATCTTATGAAAGATTTGTTGCTCATGCCTCTTTGTTTTTTAACTCACCGCATTCCACCATCAACCGTGAAGAACCGCATTTTGCGTGACCACAGGGAACCGCTCGTAATCGAGCGGCGAGGCGCAGGAGGCGCCGAAGCAATCCTCCTCCCGCAACCAATTTTTAACTTCCCAGATTTTTTATTTTGTACTTTCTCCGACACGGCCCTCCATGGCCTCGCCGCGCTTGCTATCTTCCAGCGCAAAGCGCGGAGGTCATCGAAAGCACAAAATAAAAAATCTGGGACGTTAAAAATTGGCCGTCAGAGAGTGGGGTTTAAACCTCCGGCCTTCGGGTCTTAGAGGGGTTCTACGGTTCTTATATCGCTTTCTTAAATTCCCACTTAAATTCATAATTTAACATCGCAGCGATCTGAATAAGTCGCGACAATTCTTTTTTGTAATTGGTCGTATCGAGGAGTCGCGAGAGTTGAGACATGGAAGTATTAAGGCGACGGGCGAGTTCACGCTTGGGGACTTTTTCTTTGCGAATGAATTCGTTGATAGCTTTGGTCATTTGGTAAAGCGTTTGCTCTTTGGCATATTCCGGCAATTGCACAATATGAAGGGGCTGATCGTAAGGGACATAATCTTTTTTGCCGCTCTCTAAGACAAAGTAAAACGAGTGTCCGCCAACTTCGCTGTCGGGAGCGGCTTCTTCAACCTTTTCGTGAATGCCAAGTGCAGAGTAGGGGCAGTCGATTTTAAGTCCAGATGTATATTCGAGATGAAACTCTCGCTTTTTATTGTCAAATGTGACTTTCTTGAATTTTTTGTGCTTCATAGTTTGCCTTCCTTCACCAGCGTTTTGAGAATCTCTCTAATGCGCCGGTTGACTCGGCCTTCCATGACTGTGAGCGGCTCGTCGAGTTCAACCTTTGCGATCAGTCTTCGATCTTTCAGGACATGAACATGCCTTGGCGGGTGATCACCGATCCAGAAATCAAAGATGTAGCCACCGCGCCGTATTCTACCCATACCGTCTATTTAAGTGATACCATATAAGGTATCACTTTGCAACTCCTTTTTAACTGGTTGCCGTCACAAACTCAAGAGCCCATCAACTTCAGGTAAAAGCTGCTTCAGCATCGGCATAGTCTTCACTCTTTATCAAATACGTCTGCTACAACCGAATTGTTGCCTCCCGCAATCAATTTCAAATACCCTTCGCAATTTGCCTGTTGCGAAACAAAACGACTGCATCTATGAAGTGTGAGTAATGACGAACCCAATCTATCTAAATTTCTGGGATCACCACGGGGTGTTCTTTTTAATATTCATCACGGTGTTCCCGCGGTTGACTCTTTTGTTTTCGAGTGTGCCGACGGGTGGGCTGTTTTGGTGGCTCGGGTTTATTTTTGCGCCCAGAATTCTTGTGGCGTTTCTTGCCACGGTCACATATGGGATGTCGAACCCTATTCTGGTGCTCATAAGCTGGGTCGTGGCGCTTTCGGGTGAGTCAGGAGAGAAATACTTCGTGAAAAAGCGAGTAACCTTTACCCGATTTCGACAAGGGCCCAGATCGTCGAAAGGCGCCAGCGGCGATATAATCGAGCCAAAATTTGAACGGCTCGATTAGGCCAAGTAGCCGATGGCACTCGCGCCCTCGGTGTGCTAACAATTTGGCTGAACGTTCGGGGGGGCTCGTGAAAGTATTTTTTCGACATTTTACGATAGTTCTTTGTTGGGCTTGGGGTTATGCGTCTTTTGCGGCCAGCCAGCAGAAATTGGTTTTGTTTGGCGGTGGCCCGCGACCGTCAGAAGCAATCTCAGATTTCGTTCAATTTTCGGGTGGGGCCAAGGCCAATATTTTGGTCGTTACCTGGGCGTCAAAGATCCCGACGGATGTCTTTGGCGCGATCTCGGCCGATCTTGTGGCGTCAGGTGCGCTCTATGTTCAAAGTGCATTGAAAGCCCCGAGAAATTCTCAGGAGAAGCGTGAGTTCTTGACCCAGTTGGCTCAAGCAGACGGTGTCTTTTTTTCTGGCGGCGATCAGAGTCGCATAATGTTGGTCTTGCAAGACCGAGATTTGAAAGACGCAATTGTGAAAAAATATTCAGATGGCTTCGTCGTTGCGGGCACTAGCGCCGGTACAGCAATGATGTCTGCACATATGATGACGGGCAATAGCTCACCACTCGGAGTGGGTCTTGGGCTCTTAACAAACGTAATTGTCGACACGCATTTCATCAAACGTCAGCGTACGGCGCGTTTAGAGAAGGCCATTGCCCAATTTCCAGATTTGCTTGGAGTGGGCATCGACGAAGGCGCAGCCCTGGTCGTCACTGACGGGCAGCACGCCCGTGTGGTGGGGCCCGAGCAGGTGGTGATAATCAAAGCACAGCCGCAGTCTTGCCAAGATCTATTGAAAGCCAATGATTGTTATAATTTGAGTGATAAAAAACGCGAAAATTGCATGCCGTAGATTTGCTACTGCGTACTAATAAACATGCCGCTCATGCTGAATTTAACATAGTTACTAATAAGCTCGCTGTATTTCGATTGGTCTCCGCCTTCTTCAAACCAGCGGCCTGATTGTAGCGGCAAATACCAAGCGCTTGAAAATTTCAGATCGTTTCGTTGTGGTTCGATCGGGCGCCAAATACCTGGGCGAATTTCAATTTCGTTCCAGGCGTGCATAATGACGTTATTGTTAGCAAGGCGATACCCGAAAACGAGGCGGGTCGGTATGCCTACAGCTCGAGCGAGCGAGGCAAAGAGAGTGGCGTAGTGTTGGCAAACGCCGGCTTTTCTCTTGAGGATGTCAGTGGTATTCAGCTGGTAGATGTTGGAATATTTGTAGGCCTCTTTATCTGTCCTGAGCAATTGGTTAACAAGAATCAAAATTTGCCGAGCCATCGACAGGCGATTTGCACTAGGGTTGTTTTCTATCAATCGCTTTGCAAAAGCTTGCACTTCGGGGGTGCGAATTTGAGCAAATTTGGTTTCAGCTAAATCGCGGGCATCGGTCGGCCGGGCTGAAATTGATAAAGCCTCTTCAGTTTCGGCGGCACCATACTCAATGGGGCTAAGCAAGTATTTAAACTTCCAACCGTGAGCATTCGGGGCCACGGGTTGCATATGAAGCAACTCGAAGTAAGCCGCGAGATTTGTGTAATCTAAATCTTGATTGGTAAAGATCTCGAGTTCGTTCTGCCCAGCCTCGGGGTTGGTTGGGGTGTTTTTTATTTTCCTCTCGCCCCAGGCTGAGGTTCCGTCGACGCCTGATTCGCTCCAGTATCTTTCGTTAACGGCCCACGACTCGATGCCGACGCCAGCCGTGGCAACAAACGAAAATCGAGATTCAGTTGAGGTGCCGACCGTCGTTTTTAAGGTCGCATGCGAATTTTCGAGTTGAGTGACCTCAAGCATTTTAAAAACGGTGTCTTTATTTAAGAGCGCATCGAAATGGGTCTGGTTTTTTAAGAAAGCGTATTCGGTCTTAGCAAGCGGGTGGGTTGGGGCGCCGCTATAATGCACGGCATTCGAATTCTCGGCAGGCTTCGGAAAGAATGACCAATAGATTTTGACCAAATCGGCGGTTAGCACGCTTAACAGATTGTTCTCTGGCTTGCCATAAGCGGTTTCACTAAAGATTTGGCCATTCGCGAGTGTCGCCTGGCCAGATTCTTTTTGTAGCGAGCCGGCTCGAGCGTCTGAGTGGTAGGTGCTTTGAGTTGCGTAAATAGTTTTGTCGACAAAATGATATTGAGAACGCGAAACAGAACTGAAAATAAATTGGCAACGGCCGTCGACGATCCAATTTTCGGTCAGTGTAATGTGCGAAATTGGTGTGGGCTTACTTTGGCTGTACGTCAGGAAGACTTTAAAAAGGTAGGCGGCATCTTGATCGGGTGAGCTCACTGTGCCGCTGATATTAAACGAATAATCGCCCAAGTTACCGACTTGGGTCACATTGAGAGCGGTGACATTTTGATTTGTGGTGTTTTTAGTCAACGAATATGAGCGTGCGATTCTTGCGGCCTGAAGCTTTATAAAACTATTGATCGCCGCGCTATCGTGGTCGACATCTGCGTTTTGGGTTGGCTCAAAAAGCAGGTCGCCGGCTTTGAGAGTGGCTTTTATTTTTGAAAGGCATTCGGCCTTCGTTTGGGCAGCCGTTTGCAACGAAATCACATCGCTGGCAAGAGCCACCGTTTGGGTCAGAATGATTGTCGATAGAAATGCAAAAGCGGCAAGCCGCATGGCCAATTTCATGGTTCGGCAAGTATAAGTGAGCGCGAGTGCAAAACCTATTGCTGACGGCCGATTATCCAAAAATTTCAGGGTTGTCGAAAGATTAGACAGGGGCGTCGGTGATCAGGTTGTAACTAGAGCGAAAACGGCGTCAGGCGATTCGAGATATTTATGCCTGATATTTGAGGTTCGTAGGTGATTTGAATAGATCAAGAGGCGCCTTAGAATGTAAAGCTGCAATCCATAAATCGGCTGAGTTTTGATTTTTTGTCGATTATTTCTATCGAAAAACCAGCTGCGGATTCTTTAGAAATAACATCGTATTTCGCTTTTGTTTCATCAGGGATTCGAACATATAGCGAGTTCCACGGGAAGATCGTGATGATTGTTTCGACATTTAGACCAATAACAACCAATTTTTGCGACTGCGATTCTGAGAGCTTGGCGTTTTGATTCTTCGGGGTAAGAACGGCGGCTTGGGTTGCTTCGGTTAAGCTGACGATCCAACCCTTGAGATCAGATTGGCAATATATTCGGTCAAACGCCCAGGTGTTTTTTGGGGCTAAAAACAGCAGTATAGAAATTAAAAGCGTTAGCTTCATATAAATACCTTCGGTTCTTCAGCGCTAAATCTTTTTAAGACCAAGATCTAGTAAACAAGGTGTCAATATAGTCCGATTAACCAAGGGTGAAGAAGTATTTAATTTTGTTCGTACCTATTGGCTGCAGCTTTGATCAAATGGCTAAAGCTGACGGCGCAAAGCCAGTCACTGAGACTAATATTGCAGCCCTTTTTGGCAGCCTCGGTGATGTCGGTGAAATGAGCTGCGTCGACTGCAAGGCGAACCCTCCGCCAAATGGCTATTTTAATCCTTACGGACAGGGCCCGTACGGTATGGGGATGATGGCTCCTGAGGCGGTTGGCGAAGGCAAGCCTGGGGCCATTCATACGACCAATTCATTTGTTTCGAAACTGATAGATTATATTCCAGATAAAAATCTAAAAAAGGGCCTTCAAGAATACATGAAAATTGTTGACCCCTCGGCGTATAAGAGGGGCGATGGTGAAGCCGGCGGGCACAATGCCGGGGTCGCGAATTATTTTTCAAATCGTTTTCATAACAATCAATGTTTTCAGCACGCAGCATTTGATTTTTATCAGGATGTCGCGGCTACGCTAAAAAAACAGCATCCCTGCTCGATTAAGCTGCCACCGCCAAGTTCTACAGATAATAAGAGTGAAGTGGTTTGGATGGGCTCTTCAGCTGAATTAGTGAACGATCATAATCCACTGGAGGATATGTATGGCTGTTCGACAGATCGACCCGCCATTGATGATCATGTTGGTAAAGGCGCGAGATCGTATCTCGAAGACGGATGGCTGCTCAAGCTTGCAATGAAGCGCACCAACAATAACCCTGAGGCCGCCTTAGAGCTAATCGGGATGTGCGGTCATGATGATGTTGCGCAAGGCAACTATGACTATTACGACAAGTCGCAAGCGGCGATCGAGAAGAATTTGGCGCAGGTTGAGAAATTAAAAGAGGTTAAGGTAAAGGTCGATGATGATCTTAAGAAAGCATTTAAGAAATTTAGTTCAAATGAAGATGAGAAAGCCAAGGTCTACGAGTTAGGTAAGAAAGGCTTGTTTTTGAATAGACAAATAAAAGGCCTTTCTCAAAAAGACGGGCGAGATGAAACTCTCTTGTGCCCGCCGCAAAAATCTGATTTTTTCGCACCGGGCTCTCTTGCAGATGGTGCGGATATCTCGCCGAGTTTGGTTGAAAAGGTTCGCAATATTCAGAGTGTCGGCCCGAGCAACGGTCATTTCATACCGGCAAAATACTATCACGTGTACGGCTCGGCCTTTTTAGGTTGCAAGATGGTGGCGAGCGGGATGACGCCAGCGCAGGCTGTGGCCGTCCAAACTCAAGCCGCGCGACTTTATCGGGGCGTGCGAATGTGCACAGCCGAGACTTTTATGCTCAAAGCTCGAGAGAATTTGAAAGATAAGCTGAAGATGAAAGATATTGAAAACTCAGCTGAGGTTGAGACGAAAGTTTCTCAACTCTGGGACGAAAAAAACAAAGGCGTTTTTGAGTGTGGCCCTCATGGGGGCAATTGGTTTGTCAACGGAGTCTTGCATAAAGAGAATTACGACCCAACTAAATGCGGCATACTTAATGAATTTAATATTGCTGGCCTTAATAGCGTCGAGCGAGCCATTGCGTTGAAGAAAATTAATGCCCGCTTAGGCCGAGACGACGCAGCAAAACTCTATAGCAGCTGGTATTTTGGCGGAGGTAGCATCGGTAGCACCAAGTTGCCATGCTCAGACATTCGCCTAAAG
Organism: uncultured Bdellovibrionales bacterium; assembly: GCA_903833275.1. Classification (GTDB taxonomy): domain Bacteria; phylum Bdellovibrionota; class Bdellovibrionia; order Bdellovibrionales; family UBA1609; genus RBG-16-40-8. The sequence continues at coordinate 73,617 of CAILEP010000003.1, read as the reverse complement.
GGCCCGTCTGATCTGATGAAGCCGAACGAAGGTATTTTGGCGAAAATATTCAAACCGTCCGGTTGGTCAGATGAGCGCTATAGCGCGGCCTCAAAAAAATTGGCGACCTTTGCAGTGGATTTTGAATGGACTGTTGCTCAACACCGCGCCGGTAGCAATTACGGGGCGAAGCTTTGTGCAGATGCAAAGGGTAAGAAAAACCCGTTCGAAGAGAAAGCCTGTAGCAAAGAAAATTCTACTTTCGATGGCACCTCAAATAAGACGGCGCACCCTGTTGAATCTTCGCGGTCGACACCAAGCACCAAGTAGCTCTACCTAAAGGTCTAGGGCTTGCGACTGAAGAGGCTTAACTAAACGTAAACAATTGCCATTTGCCCCCGCGTACGCTCACAATTTAGCTACAACAGGGGATGTCAAATGCAGCTTAAGAGATGTTTGGCCGCGATAGTTTTGGCTTTGATGGCGACGATGGCTTTGCCGGCGCATTCGCAAGAGATCAATCTAGATAGTGTGAGCCTAGAAGATCTGCTCAATGTGAAAACCGCAGTAACTTCCAAAAAAGAAACTAGCCTTCGCGCCTCATCGGGCATCGTCACAGTCATCAGCGATGAAGACATAAAAGATATGGGTGCGCGTGACTTAATTGATGTGCTCAACACTGTTCCGGGTATTAGTTTTGCCGCCGATGTTGAAGGGGTCGTCAGTGTTGGTCTTCGTGGCCTTTGGGTTTACACCGGCCAATACCTTCTGTTGATCGACGGTATCGATTTCAACGAACTTTCTTATGCGGGCACTCAGTACGGTAACGAATTTCCGGTTGATCAGATTAAGAGAATCGAGATCATTCGCGGCCCCGGTTCAGCTATTTATGGGGGTTCAGCCGAATTAGCGGTGATTAGTATTACGTCAAAAAAAGGCGCCGATCTAAAAGGTGTGGCGTCTGAAGCGACCTTGGGTCGTATGGAGAAAGGTTCTTTGCGCACCAATCTGAGCGTCAGCGGTGGCGGCGTGACCAAAAGTGGCTGGGATTACAGCGCCAGTGGTTACATTGGTAAAGCCAATCGAGGCGAAGGCACTTATACGGGCTATGACTCTGGCACCCCGGTTGCGGGTTCGTACGACATGAAAGATGCTGATACGCTTTCGCCGAAATATCTAAACGTAGGCGCAAGCAATCAAAATTTCAATTTTCGCTATATCTATAGCGACTACATGATTAAGACCAAAGCGGGCTATAACTTCACCGGGCTCGATTATAAATTTTCGAATGAATTTATTCAAAACGACGTGCTAGTTAGCTATGTGTTTCGCCCGTCAAAGAATTTAAAGATCACTCCGCAGATTGAATATATCGCGCAAGAGCCTTGGCAGTCTCTCGACGGCCCGCTCAGCCAAGTGGCACTGCTCGCGCAATGGGATATCTTTCAACAACGTGTGAAGTCGAATTTAAATGTTCAATATGATCTCAACGAGAGCACCAACATTCTCATTGGCGGTGAGTATATTGAAGATTTGACTGAGTTGAGAACAGTTGTCTACAGCGGGGTGCCATCGGCATTGCCCAATGGTAAGTCGTCGGCCAATATTAACGATCGAGCGGCTTTTATTCAGGGTGTAACTTCGGTCGGCCCCTACAATATCACCGCAGGGGTCAGGTACGAAAACCCCAATTTTACCAACGACGCGACCGTGCCTCGATTTGGGGTTACACGTGCCGAAAAAGACTGGCATGCAAAACTTCTTTACGCTCAGTCATTTCGAACGTCTGCGCCTTTTGTGGCGGCTTACTATCCGGGGCTTCGACCTGAAAAGGCCGAAACCTCAGAGCTTGAATTTGGGCACACCTTGGGTCAAGGTTATCTTACTGGCAACATCTTCGACACGGTCGTGAAGGACCCTTTTGTCTATTCGATTTTGGGTGGCGACGTTTATACCAACTTTCCGAATAACCCGATTGGCACGCGCGGGTTTGAGTTAGATTATCGCCAGAAGCAAAAATGGGGGCAGCTCGATGCGAACTACTCGTATTATGAAACTAACCAAAACGATGTGCCGACGCCGTATGCTGTGCCGACAAACAACAAGGCTCTTATTGGCATGCCTCAGCACAAAGTGGTTCTTAACTCTTGGTTTAATGTCGGTCGAAAAAACTTAAAATTGAACCCATCAGTTATTTACCTGGGCCACAAGTATGGTTACGAGTACAGCCCGAATCTCGGCGGCATGGAACTTAAAAACCAAGTCGATTCGTACCTCGTAAATCTTTACCTCAGTCGCGAGAATATATTATTCAGCGGCCTCTCGGGCGGGGTTGGAGTGTTCAACATTCTCAATCAGTCGAATGACTTTGTTCAGGCCTATGGCACGCCAGGGGCAAATGGGCAGGCAAGCCCGATGCCGGGCCCGACGCGCGAACTTGTCGTAAAGCTTGATTATAAAAAACAGTTTTAAAATTAGAGTTCGAGCGAAAGTAAGTTGATTTCTTTGCTCTCGCCTGGGGGCAACACCAGGCTTTCGAATTTAAGGCCGAGCTTTTCAAGCACTCGCATCGACGCCTTGTTTGACGAAGAGGCAATGCCAACAATGCGTTTGAGTCTAATTGCGCTTCGGCAGTATTCGATCACGGCTTTTGACGCTTCTGTTGCGATACCCTGCCCTTCAAATTGAGATAAAAACGCGAAGCCAATATCTGCATCTTTTAAATAGTCGCGCTTAATTAAGCTACAAATCCCGATTGGCTCGAGAGTCGGCAACAGCAAAACAAGAAACGAACCATATCCCAATTTCTCATAACCATCGCTTGCGATCTTCTGAATGTAACCCTCGGCCCCGGCTGTATCTCGAATCTTTCGATCGCCAATGTTCTGAATAAACGAAGGCTCGTTAAGCAGTTTTAGTACAAACGGTGAGTCGCTGGGTTTAATCCAGCGTAACATAAGTCTTTTTGTTTCAAGTTGGGGGTTTTTGATCATGGCGCCCCGGTCGCGATAAGCTTTTCGATCGAGCGCAGCGCAATTTGCCCACTGGGGCCAAATAAGAAAAAATCGAAACCATGGGTGGCCCATGGCAAAAGGATCATATGGCTCGCGGCACCCATCCGCGCCAGGCGCCAATTCAATCGTTCGCTATGCTTAAACCACGTTAAAAAATCATTTTCGCCATGAATCAGCAGGGTTGGAGTCGAATGTGTAGACAACAGTTGAGTGAGTGAGGCCGAATTGTAACTCACCAACTGCAATTCGGGCGGGCCGCCCATGTAGGCGCGAATTAAACCGCGCGATTTCAGAAGGTCGTCTTCGCCGCCAACTTCGTAGCCAAAAACCATATCCGTCGGAGAATAAAGTAAGATTAACCCTTTTGGCTGATCGATTTTATACTGACTATAATTGTACGCCACCTCGCCAGCGATTTGCCCGCCGGCCGAGCGCCCGAGCAAAAAATACTGCTGAGGGTCGATGTGAAGTTCGCTCGCATGATCTTTAATATATGTGATGGCCTGGGCCACATCACTCGTTGCCGCCGGCCAGTGAAACTCGGGGGCGAGGCGATAGTTAACCGATACAACCGTCATATCGAGATGGCTTGCGATAAAATGATTGAAGTGGGCCACCTGGGTGCTGTCGCCGCTGTCCCAGCCTCCGCCATGAACAACCATCAACCACTTCGGGCTTTTCGGTGTCGTGCTCGGTTGGTAGATGTCGAGGTTAAGGCCACGTTTGAACTCTCTGGTGACGACATTAACATGTTCGTAGGTTTCGCCGGTAAACAGACGCGTCACAGAGAAATCAACATTGTTATTTTGCGCAATGATGTAAGCACCGACGGCGGGTCGCAGAAAAACAGCGGTAAAGAAAATGCCCAGTAGGTAAACTGGCCAGCGCCTACGCTTTTTGCGGGTGCGCGCCCAGACAACCCAGATGATGACGAGCATTACGAAGAGATGGGCGAGTTCGGTTGAAGCTAAAGAGAGCTTCCAGAACCAAACCGAGTCGGCTCTTTTAAACTGAGCAATCGTTAGCAGCACAAAAATGAGCGGCAAAACATTAAACATTGGGGTATTTGAGCAGGTTCGTCGTTTCAAGGCAAACATTCTGATGCAAAGCCCTTGATGTTGCCCTTGATATTTGCAATGTTCTAAACGCGAATCAAGACCACCCCAAAAAATAGGAGTCTCAACTTGGAAGCCCACAAACCATTTATCGCCGATAGCGCTAACGTAAAAGAACTGACATTTATGCCCGTGTTTTTGGGTGTTATTCTCGGTATCATCTTCGGGGCTTCATCGCTCTATCTCGCTTTGAAAGTGGGCGTCACAGTGAGCGCCTCGATACCGGTCGCAGTGCTCTCGATCACCTTATTTCGGGTGATTTCAAAAGTGTTTCGTTTGCCCGGCGCCACCATTCTGCAAAACAATATTGTGCAGACTACGGGTTCGGCAGGTGAGTCGATTGCCTTCGGCGTCGCGGTGACCATGCCAGCTCTGCTTATTCTTGGTTACAATATGGAGATCGGGCGCATCATGTTGGTGTCGGTGCTCGGTGGTCTATTGGGCGTTTTGATGATGATCCCGCTGAGAAGATCACTGATGGTAAAAGAACACGGCAAGCTCATGTACCCAGAAGGTACGGCTTGCGCTGATGTTTTAATTGTTGGCGAAAAAGGCGGCACCACGGCAAAGACTGTGTTTGCTGGTTTCGGCGTCGGTCTGCTCTATAAAATTCTAAACGTCGGTTTTAAACTTTGGAATGACGTGCCTGAGACCGCTTTAAGCTGGTACAAAGGCGGCCATTTTGCCACTGAAGTTTCGCCCGAATTGATGGGTGTGGGTTACATTATCGGCACACGCACTTCGATGTTGATGGCGGCCGGAGGTTTATTATCGGCGCTTGTGTTGACACCCGCTATTTATCTTTTCGGCAGTGGCCTCGCGGCGCCACTCTTTCCGGCGACTAAATTAATTTCTCAAATGTCCATTCATGAAATTTGGAGCTCTTACGTGCTCTATATCGGTGCGGGGGCCGTAGCCACCGGCGGTATTATTAGCTTGTTTCAGAGTTTGCCGACCATCATAACGTCTGGCATCGCTGGTTTAAAGAATATGAAGGGGAGTGCCGCGGCAAAAGCGGCCGGCGCTGTGCTGCGAACGGATCGCGATCTCTCTCTCAAATATGTTTTGGGCGGTTGCGTTTTGCTTATCCTCGCAATTTGGATGGCGCCTGCGCTAAAGATGAACATATTTGGGGCCATTCTCATTGTTCTTTTTGGTTTTCTCTTTGTCACCGTGTCATCGCGTATCACGGGCGAGATTGGCTCTTCGTCAAACCCGATTTCGGGCATGACCGTAGCGACTTTGCTTTTAACCTGTTTGATTTTTGTCATGATTGGTTGGGTCGGCATTGATTATCGAGTGACGGCACTCAGCATTGCGGCCATCGTTTGTATTGCGGCTTCAAATGGCGGCACGACGGCGCAAGATTTGAAGACCGGTTATTTAGTCGGTGCAACCCCGAGCGCACAGCAGATTGCCATATTGATTGGGGCTTTCACGTCGGCCATCGTGATCGGTTACACGTTGCTACTGCTCAATGATGCCTCGACTATTTACGCCAAACGAAATTTTGCCAATCTCACGTTTGATCTTTCGAAGTTGCAATCGAAAGAGCACGTTGGTGGCCCTGAAGGTAAACTCGATTCGACCGAGTACTCTGTTTTGCAATTGACCGAGCCCCAAGGCGAAGCGGTTGCTGGCAAATATTTGGTCGATGGTACGGGTCACATCGCGTACTTTGTTGACCCAGGTATTAACGGCATTCTGAAAACTCGCGACAACGGTGTTGCGGTCCAAAAATACGAGGCGCCTAAGGCGCGTCTAATGTCGTTGATCATTGACGGCATTTTGACCCAGAAATTACCCTGGAGCCTTGTGCTTCTCGGGGTTTTTATCGCTCTGACTCTTGAATTTAGCGGGATTTCTTCTTTGCCGTTTGCGGTGGGAGTGTACTTGCCACTGTCGTCATCGACGCCAATTATGTTTGGCGGTATCGTGCGCTGGTTAGTTGATCGCTTTTCGGGTGAGCACACCAAGAAAGCCGCAAAGCCAACAAGTGCTGAAGATGCTGAAAGCTCGCCCGGCGTCTTGTGGTCTTCTGGTTTAATCGCCGGCGGTTCAATTTCTGGTATTGCGATCGCCATTCTCTCGATTCGCGAAGATTGGGGGGCGGCAATGGATTTCAGTAAATGGATGACTCTCTCGAGCGTAGATTGGTTCTCGTACGTACCATTCGTTCTGATGATGGCATTTACATTTGCGGTCGGTCGCGGTTTTCTTTTGAAGTCGAAGTAGCACCAAAAGTAGAACTAAGAAGCGCCGATCCGTCGGCGTTTTTAGGCTGACAAAGTTTTTGAGTCATCGCCCGGCTTGTGGTGATGACGCTGACTGAAAGGCTGTACTTCGGGTAGACGGCCGGCAACTTCTGAGTTTCATATTCAAAATCCAACCCATCGACCAAGCGCCAAGCCACCGGTGAAAGAATAGCTCGACTTGCAATTACCACCGGTGCCGATGCTGATGAGGCTTGGTAATAGAGCCTTTGGGCATGTGGGTATTCAGAAATGGTGCCACCATGAACTTTAAAACGTAAATTTTGAGCCCTCGGGCCGCCACCAGCGCGAAAAAACTCAACGCGTTCGCCTAAATCATAGCTGCCATTTCGATTGGGCCAAAAGGTGCCAAGGGCGTAGTCGAGACCAGCCTGTTCGGCGCCATTTTCAATGGTGTGAATCTCATTGGTGCTAATAATAGTGCAGGCATTGGCAACACTCGTAAAAAGACTGGTGCTGCTCGAGAGCGTCAGAATTAAACTCAACATTTTCGCAATGCTCATCTTGGCCTCCAAAAGCATGCCCAGATTAACTTATTCAGAAGAGTACCCTAGTTCGTATTCGCCCGGGGTAGGGCTTGGCAAGGCCAAAATCCAATTGCACGCGATCTGAAATTAATTCTCGTGGTTTCAATAGGCTAACCCGCCTTGACAGGGGGTTAGAAAGCCACGTAGATGGGCCGCTAAGCAGTATCTCTAAAGGCGGTTATCATGCAGTCTCAGTTCGTACCCTCTGGCAGTGGTTTTTTGTATCATCACCATGCTGTGCTGGGGTTCTTGGGCCAATACGCAAAAGCTCGCGGCCAAAGACTGGCGTTTTGAACTGTTCTACTGGGATTACGTTTTTGGCGTCGTTCTTTTATCACTCGTCTTCGCATTAACTCTTGGTAGCAACGGTGGCCCCGGCCGCGGTTTTTTGGTTGATGTTCAACAGGCCGAGCCTTCGAATCTTCTTTCAGCCGTCTTTGGCGGAGTGGTCTTTAACCTCGCCAACATTCTACTTGTATCGGCCATCGCTATTGCCGGGATGTCGGTGGCTTTTCCGGTCGGTATTGGCATAGCACTCGCATTGGGTGTGATCGTTAATTACGTTGCGGCACCCGCTGGCAACGCCACATTGCTATTTGTTGGAGTGGGCTTGGTCGCCGCCGCGATCTTGCTCGACGCACGGGCCTATCAAAAACTCTCGCAACAGGGCAAACAAGTGCCAACCAAAGGGATAGTGATCTCGGTGGTCAGCGGTTTGCTCATGGGTCTATTTTATCGGTTTGTGGCGGCGGCTATGACTCTTAACTTTACCAATCCAGAGGCTGGCAAGCTCGGGCCCTATTCAGCCGTTGTGCTTTTTAGCCTTGGTGTTCTCGCCAGCTCTTTTGTTTTTGTGCCGATTTTAATGAAGCGGCCGATTTCTGGGGCCCCTGCAAAAATGAGTGACTATTTTCGGGGTAGCCTGCGCAGCCACATGACGGGAGTACTGGGCGGGGCAATTTGGTGTGTTGGGATGTCGTTTAGCATTTTGGCCTCTGAGCGCGCTGGATTTGCTATTTCTTACGGCCTCGGCCAAGGGGCCACTATGGTCGCTGCCTGCTGGGGGATATTTTTCTGGAATGAATTTAAAGGCGCCCCCGGTGGCACCAATCGTCTGCTTACAATTATGATGGTGGCCTATGTTCTGGGCCTTGCCTCGATCATTCTTGCGCGGGTGTATGCATGAAAAAGGTTTGCGTCGTCGGCAGCATTAATACCGACATGGTGGTGCGAGCGAAAACAATCCCGCGACCCGGCGAAACTCTCTTGGGCGAACAATTTGTTGTGGTTCAAGGTGGCAAGGGTGCCAATCAAGCCGTGGCGGCCGCACGTCAAGGCGCTGATGTACTATTTATCTCTCGAGTCGGTTGCGATTCTTTTGCCGAAAACGCACTTCGCAGTTTGCAAAATGACGGCATAAACATTGAATTTGTAAAAAAAGACGAGCGCGCACCGACCGGGGTTGCACTGATCACCCTTAGCGCTGAAGGCGAAAATGCCATAGTTGTCGCACCGGGCGCTAATTCTCTCGTGTCGGTTGAAGATGTAACGAGAGCGCGTGAGCTTGTTGCGGCTAGCGATGTTGTCTTGGCTCAGCTTGAAGTGCCACTGGCCGCCGTTGAGGCCGCATTTAAGATCGCGCGCGCAGCCGGTAAAACCACGATTCTTAACCCCGCGCCGGCGCAAACACTATCTGATGAATTGCTTTCACAAGTTTTAATTCTCACCCCAAATGAAACCGAAGTTGAAGTTCTAACGGGCATAAAGGTGACCGCGGCTGAAAGCGCAAAAGCGGCGGCTCTCTCGCTGCACGCACGCGGAGTTAAAACTGTTATTATCACCCTTGGCGAGAAAGGCGCGTTTGTTTCAAGCGAGGGCACCTCTGAACTCGTACCTACACGCCGAGCGAAGGTCGTCGACACCACCGCAGCAGGCGACGTTTTTAGTGGAGTGCTCGCGGCCGCACTTGCAGAAGATCTTGATTTGTTGACGGCAGTACGTCGAGCTTGTGGTGCGGCCTCGTTGTCGGTTGAGAAATTGGGGGCGCAAACTTCAATACCTTACGCCGACACCTTGAAAAAACGAGACACAGTACCATGAAGCGTTCATTGCTTAACTTTATTGTCATCGCTCTTCTAGCCGCCTGTGCCAGTCAATCGCTGGTGATGAGTAACAGTGCCAGTCTGTCATTGCGGGGCCCCTATCAAAAACCGTTGATCGTTGGTCATCGCGGGGCTTGTGGTTATGTCCCCGAGCATACGATTCGTTCGTATAAGCTGGCACTCGCTTTGGGCGCAGACTATATCGAACCCGATTTGGTGATGACCAAAGACGCTGTTCTCGTTGTACGCCATGAAAACGAAATTTCAATGACGACAGATGTTGCTCAGCACCCTGAGTTTAGAGGCCGAAAGACCCAGAAGACAATTGATGGCCAAAAACTGACAGGTTGGTTCACCGAAGACTTTACTTTGGCTGAATTGAAAACTCTAAGAGTGGTTGAGCGGTTGCCTTTTCGATCGCACCGCGAAGACCGGATGTACGACGTCGTCACTTTCGAAGAATTTCTAGTTTTTGTGAGGGCTCAAGAAAAAATACGCACCCAAACGATCGGTATTATCCCTGAGATAAAGCATTCGACCTATTTTCACCAACTTGGCTTTGACCCCGAACTTCAGCTGGTGGAATTGTTAAAGAAATACGATTTTGATTCTGAGAAAGCGCCCGTTATTATTCAGTCGGCCGAAATTGCGAATTTGAAGCGGTTAAAATCAATGACTAAAGTTGAGCTCTTGCAGTTGATCGACGAGCCGGATTTGGCCCCGGCCGATACGGTCGCGGCAAATACACCGTTGCACTATCGAGACATGGTGAACCCCAATGGCTTTCACGCCATGCACGAATACGCCCAATGGGTTTCGCCCGACAAAACCTATATTTTCGCCCGCGACAAAGATGGTCATATAGCCACGCCGACCGAGTTTGTCGCCGAGGCGCACAAGGCTGGTCTTAAAGTGTTGCCATGGACTTTTCGCGTTGAGCCTCAGTATTTGCCCAAAAATGTAGACGCCAAAGGCGAGATGAAAATGTATTTCGAAGCCGGGGTCGACGGAATATTTACCGACTTTGCCGATGTCGGTGTTTTCGTGCGCCGTCAATTTTGGGCTTCGCCAGCTAAAATGTTGCGCTAAAATTAATATTTATTCAGCCGTTTTCTCGGCCCGTGCGTCGCGAGTCGCTTGTTGAAAACCGCGGCTCATTAAAAATGCGGCGAAGGCAGCGATAAGCCCGAAAAACGACAAAAACAAAAACACCTGCGACCAGCCAAGGCGATCGGCGAGTAGCCCCGTCGCCCAGGTGGCGAGGGCTCCGCCAAGATAGCCCGTGCCATCGATAAGGCCAGAACTGGTGCCCGCCCCACGAGCGCCGGCGATATCAAGAGTAAGGGCTCCAGCCGTCATAGAGTAGGGTGCCAAGAGCAGAAATCCAGAGGCTGAAAGCAGAACGACGATGGCCTTAAAGTGATCGGCCGGGTTTGGTGTTTGGGTGTAGAAGGTGATTAGTGCGAGACAGGCTGAGAGGCCCACAAGCATAATCCACATCGGGCGGGCGCGATCGGTGCTTTTGGCGCCGCGATCGGTGTACCAGCCAAGTAAAATAGTGCCGAGACAGCCAAAGAGCGGAAATAGCGCAGAGTTAAAAATCGCGTTCGACGCGCCCATGCCGATATCAACCAGAAATTTGGCTGTCCAAAAAAAGAAGAAAGAGCGCAAAATGTGAGCGATAAAACTAAACAATAGCAGCTTCTGAAATAGCGGCATCGTGAGCAGTGATTTCACAATCTCTAAAACATCGACGTGTTCGCTCGTCTGATCGTCGTTGGATTTTAGCAACTGCTTTTTATGACTCTTGCGTAAATCAAGTTCGGCGCCAGTGATCACGTCGCGCGGCCGGTCGCGCGAGAAAAAATAGGACCAAACAAAAATCAGAAAGGTCGCAAGCGCTGGCCCATAGAACAAGCTGCGCCAACCCATATTAAGGCTCACAAGATAGCCAGCGAACATGGTGCCAAGCACTCCGCCAAATTGAAAGTTGATGGATATCACGCCCATGATGGTGCCATTTCTTTCGGGCGGGTACCAATGGCCGATCATTTTAGTGAGGCCGCCCCAACCCATTGAGAGAAAGAACCGACATAAGCACCAGACCACGGTGAAGGCGAGAATCGTCGAACAGAGTGAGAAAGCGACGTTGAGCAGTACGCCGCCCGCCATCCCTACTAAAAAAATCTTTCGGCCGCCGAGGCGATCGGTGAGCGGGCCCATTGTGAATTTGCCGAGAGCGTAGGTCGCTTCTGAAAGCGCTGCGATCACGCCGAGTTCCGAATTTGTATAATGAAAGGTCTCACTCAAAATCGGAAAAGCGGCCGGAAAGTTCGCGCGGCATAGATAGTAGCCGATGTAGCCGACGAGGCAGACCCAGAACGTTGAGACCCGCCAACGAGAGAGAAGAGTGCGATCGGCCGTGCTGATTTCTTGAATTTCGCTGTTGGTTTTTGCTTTGATGATATACATGTGGCCTCATTTGAAGATTTCTTCATAACTTGCGTTCTCAATTTTCGCACGCATGCGAAAGCAAAGCCACTGTGGGTCTTGCGCTGATTAACACGGCGCAAAACCAAGTGTTGCAACTATTATAAAACTCGCGTCATATGACCCTGTCTAGGGGTGGGCCCTAGAAAATTAACAACGCTCTCCAAGGAGAACAAAATGAAAATCCTAGCAACACTTGCTACTCTTGCTTTCGCTGCATCTGTACACGCTGCTGATGCACCTGCTGCTGCACCGGCTGCTATGCCTGCTGCTGCACCTGCTGCTGCTCACGAAGCTGCACCTGCTGCTGCACCTGTAAAAGCAGCTGCTGCAACACCTGCTAAAAAAGCTAAAAAAGCAAAAGCTGCTAAAGAAGCCGCTCCTGCAAAAAAAGCTGAGTAATCAGTAAGTATTTGTGCACGCTGTGGGCCTAATTCGACTTCTCACAGTTCTAGTTGTAGCTATGATAGCTATTGGGGCGCCGAGAGCGCGAGCTCAAAGTGAATCTGATGACTTCATGGACGATGATGAACCGTTCGATGAGCCAGTTGATGATAAAAATCTGCAGCGTGGACAAGGGCCTCGGCAACGAGGCCCTTCAGTTCCTACCTTCAATAAGAACGGCACCGCAGGGGCCGATAAAAATAACCCTGATGTTAGGCCACCAGCACCTTCAAATCCGATCAATACTGGTGATGTCGCTTTTCGGCTTATCGACCCACCAAAATTGTGGCAACCCAAGAAACGCCGCCATCGCAATCGAGCAGATGATAAAAAAGTTTCGGTCAAGCGCGAGGCTGAAATCAAAGATGCGACTCAATTCGAGCGCGATAAAAACAGTTCGTCTAAGTAAGTTTACATCAAGCCCATAAAAAAATAGCCGCGAATCTCGCGAGAGTTTTTCGAATTTAGGAGCACGGTTATATTTTTTAAATTTTCTTTAAAGCGAGAGTGAGCGCTAAAAGCGATTTATGAAACTCTGAGCTCTGCTCACATTGCTGCCAGAAATAGTCGGCAAAAACTTTGCCAGCGGCAATGTCGCTGGGGTGGTGGACTCCGCCAAGAACCCGATTAAGAGCGACTTCGTCAGCTCGGGCAAAATATTTTTTCGAATTCGCGGGGTCGGCTGCTGATAAAGCGTGAGCTATAAATCTTGAAATGGCGGCGTGGCCACTCGGGTAAGCAAGAGTCGTCTCTTTTTTTGCACAGGGGTGAATCTGCGAGTTCGCGTCATAGGGTCGTGGGCGCTTGTAGTAGTCTTTTAGACTTCGAATGTAATCGATTTCTTCGTTAACGGCCGTGCTCATGATTTTTGCAAGCTCTTGCGTTTGCTTCGCATCGAGTATTTTATAGTCTGGTCCAAATGCTGAATAGACGGTCGCGATGGCGGCTTCATCAACAGCGATTTTACATTGGGCGTCGGTTCGTTTTGATTGCCACGTTAAGAGCTCGGCAAAATCGTCTTGTTCAATTTTCGAGCCTTTGGCCGGTGATGGCACGAATGACTTTTCGACTGCTTCTAAGGAGACTTTAACAATTTGGTGCTTTGAGAAATCAATGGGCTGAGTAAGGCTAGCGTGGGCGCTTGCACTCTGAACGAATAAGAAAAAGAACAATAATGTGTACATTTGCGTTTTCATTTTCGGTCTCACTTTTTGGCGCTTGGCGCCGGGTTAGAATACTTTAACAACATAAATTCGGCTTTTACGCCCTTGGTGCGCGTCGCGAGCTCGGCTAGAGAGGCTTCCATTATTTTTTCGGTTTCTTGTGTTAAATCAAGAGTAAGAAGGGCGCGGTCTTTCGGTAGGGCTAGGGCTAGATCCTGCATTAAGCTTTCGAGGCGATATGGAGTGTCCATCACAACCCACGAGCGTTTCTCAGACTTGAGCTCTTGAATTTGAAGAGACCTTGCATTTTTTTCGGCTGAAAGAAAGCCGACGAACACAAATTCTTTAACGGGCTGGCTGGCGAGACTGAGAATGGCCATAAGGCTTGAGGCGCCCGGTAGAGTGGTGATCTCGATGCCACGGGCTCGACATTGGCGAATGAGCTCGGGGCCGGGGTCTTGAAAGCCAGGGGTGCCACAATCTGAAATGAGGGCCACGGACTTATTGCTAGCGCAAAGTTCAACCAGCTCTCGCATATCATCGGGGCGAGTGTGTTCGTTGAGCTCGTAAATCTCTTTTTGCTCGAGGCCGATTTTCTTAAGTAGAGTTGAGGCCACTCGACGCTCTTCGCCGATCAGAAAGTCGCAATTGGCCAAGCACTCGCGAGCGCGTAGCGTGATATCGCCTAAATTACCAATTGGGGTTGCAACAACATAAAGCATGGGTTTGAGACCTATACCGAGCAAGTATTCATCGCGTCAAACGCAAAAGGCTCTGAATTGGCCTGAGCCAAGCTGAGGTGTGTCTGCGGCTGACAATGGCGCGGTTACGTCTAAATAGATGTTGAGTGTAGAATTTGTCTTTGTGACAAGTTTTGCCAATCCCATGTTTTAATACGGTTTCGGGCCAGGTGCCCAATTTAACTTCAAGGTTCTGTGCGCGCACTGAGAGATCGACGTCCTCCCAATAGGTGTGGAGGCTTTCGTCAAACCCACCAAGTTTTCGCCAGGCTTCGCGGTGCACACAAAAGGCGGTGCCGGGGACATAAAAGAACTCTTTAAATATTCGGCGCTGCCAACTTTCTGCTCGGGTTTCGGTTAGCGAGCGACGATGCCGTAGGCGACCGGTCAGTGGGCGAAAGCGCCCGCCAATCGAATCGACTTTTTCTGTCGAGCGGCGATAGATAAGAGGCGCATAGAAACCGCCAATAGCAGGGGGTGGAGTCAGCACTAAAAGCTCGCAGTCGTTGGTGATCAAGAAGGCCCATTCGGCTGTGCCGTTCTTACTAGACTCGGCATTGAAGATTGAGTTGAGCAATGCGTTGGCGCCACCAGAGAAGCCGATGTTTTTGGCGAGAGTTAGGTGGGAGATATTCGAAAATTCGTCGCGCAGCCGATCTTCGACTTCTGGTCGGCTGCCGTTATGCATGAGGGTTACATCTGACGGGTCGCAAAGTTTCAAAACCGACCGCAGGCATCGGGCTGTTAAATCAGGGTGGTTGAATGAAAGCACCCCAATTGCTATGGGTATTGGTTGAGGCATGCAGTCGATGTAACATAAGGTTTTGAGTGGTGAAACGAAAATCGAATAGCGAAACTTTAGTCATTGTGCCGGCGGCGGGTTTTGGTCGGCGCGTGGGTTCGCCGATAGCTAAAGAAATGCTGAGAGTGAAGGTGGCGGCCTTGGGTGCTCGAGGGGTTTCTAAGTCTTTGACGGAACCTATGATCGCCCATTGTCTTGATTTGGCGAAGACGATGAATCTTGCGGCGCACGTCATTGTGCGGCCCGAAAAGAAAGCCCTCGTCCGTTACCTGAAGAAGCGAGCCCAAACCCAAGAACTAAGTGTTCAAATCGTCGGGGTCACCCGTGAGTGGCCTGACACCTTGCTCTTGAGTCGACCGTTCTGGCGAGCTAAAAATATTGTCTGTCTGCCAGATACGCGTTTTCGGCCCTTGCAGATATTTAAAGTAATAGATCAGAGATTGCGAAGAACTCCTCTTGTTTGGGCGACTTTTAAAGCAAAAGACCTTAAATGTTGGGGCGCAGTAGATCTTAAGCACAAGACCCACGCCGAAAAACCGACCTCTTGGGTGGCTGGGGCCAGGGGGTGGGGGCTCTTTGGGTTTCAAAAGCGATACGGGGTGCGGGTTCTCGAAAGTCTATTGAAGAGCACAATGAATTCGCGCCAGAGTCAGGGTGATGGCTCTGAGTGGCGTCATCTTTCAATAAGTCAGGCCGGTGTTGAGCTAGATCAGTTTCAAGATCTTGCCCGAAAGAGCTCTCGTGCTACGCTGCCCCATACGACTTCCCAAAGGCCTTAAGCGCTCCTATGATATTGCCATGATCCCTCCGCATTTAGCTCAATATATCGCGCGCCAAAAATACGAGAACTACTCGTCAATGGATCATGCAAGTTGGCGCTACATCATGCGCGTTTCTCGTCGATTTTTCAAAGAGCATGCGCACAGTAAATATCTGTCGGGGCTTGATCAAACCGGGATTGAAACAGAAAAAATCCCACGAATTTCAACAATGAGCAAAAAGCTGAAAAGGTTTGGTTGGAAGGCCGTGCCGGTGACGGGCTTTATACCACCATCGGTTTTTCTCGAATTTTTAAGTTTAAGTATTTTACCCATCGCATGCGATATTCGCCGACTTGAACACCTGGAGTACACGCCCAGCCCCGATATTGTGCACGAAGCGGCCGGTCACGCGCCAATTATTTCAGATCGGCAGTTTGCCAATTACCTACATAATTTTGGCGAAATCGCCCGTAAGGCGATATTTGCTCAAGAAGATTTAGAGGTCTATGAGGCTGTAAAATATTTATCTGATCTCAAAGAAAGCACCGCGGCGACAGAGGTCAATATTGCTGAAGCCTACGAGCGGCTCAATCGGGCGTTAAAAAATGTCACCTACACCAGCGAAGCTTCGAAGCTTTCTCGCCTAGGGTGGTGGTCGACAGAGTATGGATTAATTAAAACCAAAAAAGATTTCAAAATTTATGGCGCCGGGCTTTTATCGTCGGTGGGCGAGAGTTATAGCTTCTTCGCAGAGAATGTCCCGCACCGAGAGCTCACCATCGAATGCGTGAATGTTAATTATGATATCACCAAGCCTCAGCCTCAACTTTTCTATATCGAGAGTTTTGCCAAGCTAAAGAAAGTCATCGATCAGTTGGCCAATCAATTGAGTTACAAGTTGGGCGGGCTCGAAGGCCTCGCTCGAGCCAAGCGCGCGCAAACCGTTAACACTGTGGTTTTAGAAAATGGTTTGCAGATGAGTGGCGCCTTGGCGGCGGTGCATACGCTTAAGCTCGGCGAAATTGGTTCGCCGTGGCAAACGACAGTCGATCATGTTTTCGACGATCAAGAAAAAGCGCTCGATAGATTCGGCTCGCCCGTTTACCTGCAGTTTACTGGGCCAACGCAACTCAGTTTCGGTGACAAAGAGCTTAAGGGTCATTCGGGCCGTTACCATGCTCATGGGTATGGCACCCCGATCGGGCGCGTGATGGGTTTTGGCAAGACGGCCAGTCATCTCACAGCCCGTGATTTAGCGAGCCATGGTTTTTACAAGAATCATCGCGGTCGTCTCGAATTTGAATCCGGAGTAGTCGTTGAAGGTATTCTTAAAAAAGTGTTGAAGAAGAAAGTAAACGGTAAAAAGCCGCGAAAACATTTTAGAAATCTGGTGCAGAATTTGGTCTTAACATTTTCAGATTGCACCGTTTTTCGCGGCGATATCGTTTTGTTTCAGCCCGAGTGGGGGCCTTTTGATATGGCCTGTGGTGCGGACGTCATTTCGGTGTTCGGCGGGGCTGCCGATCGAATCGCCTATGGGGCAGGTAAAGGTAAGTTAAAGCCACAGGCGCGGGCCCAAGCGTCGACTGTTACCAAAGAGAATCGTGGTTTATTGCCCTTCTATAAAAAAATTCGAGAAATCCGCGAGCAAAGGTCGCGAGCTGGTCGCCGTAAGGCGGTGGGTTATTCAGTTGCCGTTACGAAAGAGCTTTGTCGAATTGGCGAAGAGCTTCGCGCCCACTATCCGAAAGAGTGGCTCATTCGACTCGAGATGCTTGAGGTGCTGGCAAGTGCACGCAAGGCGGCTCCGGAGATCGCCAAGCTCGATTCGCAGCTCAAGGCTGAACTCGTTCGAATTGGTCACGACAACCCGACGGTCGGTACTTTAATCCGTCGGGGCCTAGAATTAATTTAGACTCTACGAAACTAGCCGCCACCCAAAAGTTGACTGCAAGTTCTAATCAAAGGCGCCACTACGTTTTGGGTTATCGGGTTTGCAATATATTGCGAAAATGGGCCCGCGACATAGCTGGCGAAAAAGTCTTGATAGTCCTTTAAGAAAAAGAAGAATGGTATATACGTCGGGTAAGTGGCCCAGGTGTAGATCGACGAGTAAATCGCCTTGGCGACGGTGCCACTCATCGGCTTGACGCCGATATTCATCATCATGCGATCGAGCCAGTAGCTGACCGTGGCCACAAAGGTCAGTGTCGAAAAGAAGAATATATAGGTCGGCCAAGCGAACTTTACCTGCCAGATATAATACTGCGATAAGTAACCCACGGACCCAGCCACCCAAATTGAACGAACGCGCTGGCGCAAATCAGTCCAGGTGTCGCCGATAAAGGGTACATTTCGAAACAACATGTTTTTGGTGCCGGGTTTAAAGGCCGAGTTGCTCATGGGCGATTCAACCAATCGGACAGTGAGATTGGCCGTCTTGCTTGCTATTTGCCCCGCGTTGTTGAGCCACTTATTTAGTCGCTCGCTTTTAAACCAAGTTTTATTTTGCCACGAAAGCTTTTGGCGCAATCGCTGAAAGCGACCGGGCTGCTCGGGGCTTGTGAGGCTCACGACGCTCGAGTTGCCGACAGTTAATTTCAGATAGTTCGATAAAAAAGCGTCGGCGTACTGATGAGTTAGAAAATCAAAACGCCCAGAGTCGTCAAGCGTGTTAATGTACTGCTTCCAGCCATCGCTCTGCTCGAGGTTCGTTGCAACCTCTTCTTCTGCAGCAGTTGAGGCTTGGCGCACCAATTCGCTTTGCTCTTTTGGCAAAGCATAGAGGCCGACAATTTTTGAAAGCTCTTCGCGATAGGCTTCTTTGTATTGCTCGCGACTTACGGCTCGAGCAAGAGCGCGCGATTTTGCTTCTGAACGCTGGTAGACTTCGACTAGATCGGGTTTCTCGGGTTGCCATTCGGATGCTTCGATTTTGGCATTGGTCTCTTCGACCTTAGCTTTCACTTTTTCGAGAGCGAGAATGTCGCGATCGACTTCAGTAAAGCCCACTTTTGGGTCAGCGGCTTTAAGCTCTTCGTCGGCTGCTGCGCGAGCTTCGCTGATATAGAGCTTAATATCGGATTCAGTCGGCGAGAGGTAGAGAGGTTTATTGTTGGTCACGGCAAAGAGAGATTGTCGAAACAGGCGACCTGCAATTTGTGCAGCGTTTGGGTTGCTCTTGGCCGCTTGCCAAAGGTTTGTGTACTTGATGGTGTCGCCAATGACGGGGCCTTGGTAGCTTAAGAGTGTCAGCATCTGGCGCACTTTGTAGCCGGCCTTCGCGGCCTCAACCGCTTTTAACGGGTTTCGAAGAATTTTGTAAACGGTATGGTAGTCGTCTTTGGTCGCTTTAAGTAGCTCGACCGTGGCGGCGGCATCCGCATCATTCGGGTGAGTTTCGGCCAATTTAAGAGCATTTTGGTAAGCCACTTTCAACACATGGCCGAGTAAACCCCAGCGGGCATTTTCAAGCACAAATGAGTCTCTAATTTTTTTGCCATCTTCAGTCGGCTGGGTGCGATCAACTTTGAAGCCCATTAGGCCAGCAAGACTTCGCACCACGGTTGGCGCGCTGAATAGAAATTCTTTGCGCGAGGGTAGGCCGCGCGAAATCATCGTCATATCGAGTTGCTCTTCAACTCGGTCTTCGAACGACTCTGCGTAGCGAGGGTCTTTGGGGTCTTTGCCTTCGCGGGCAAATTCTTTCGCAACTTCGGGGCGAATGATCTCTTGAAACTGATTTCGACGTTCTGACGAATAGGACGAGGCGCCGTTAACAGTATAGCCTGAGAAGTTACGTAGAACCTCACTCCTTATATTGTTGCCGTTTTCGGCTTGAGCATTAACGAACTGACTGTCGATTCGTTGCTGAACGGCTGCGCCGAAAAAGGTATGCGCCACCCACGGAAAGAATACGGCGCTGACGAAGCCCAATTGAAGGGCTACGCCGGCGGTGTCGACCCCGCCCAAGATAATGCCGCCGAGATAGAATGAATACCAATTGGCCGCGACGAAATCATTTTGTTTGCGGTTGTAGAGAAAGGTCCATTTTAAGAAACGGCGAATAAGACCATTGTCGGAGCGGCCGATGGCGCCAGCGAAGCGATCAGAGGCATATTCGGCCAAAAAGCCGGCGGTCGTAGTGAGGCCGGTTGAGACCGTGTTGAGGCCGTGAACCCAAACGTCGATCGATTCTAAATAGCCGCGTTTTGCTTTAAAGAACCAGCCGCTTCGGTCGCGCGGTTCTTTGCCAACTTTTGCGTCGGCTTCATCTTGGCGTTTTTCGATAAGGGCTCGGCGCTCAAGCATGCGCTCGCGTAGCACGGTCATTTGAGCGACGAAGCTCACTCCGTAAGTGATTGAAGTGATCTTCCAGATGAGCAGCAAGCGATCAACTAGATCAGGAGTAAAAAGGTCGTTGGCGTTGGCTTCGGGTATAAGAGCAAATTTGAAGCGATTGACTGACCATCCGGTGTTGGTGAGCGCATCGATTGACTGATCTGGGTGCTCTAAATTGACGCCGGTAAAAAACACGCCGAAGGCCGCCGTGCTGCCGCGAGCGGGGTAGGCAAATGGCAATTCGACGCCGTCACTTCTTTGGCCTGATAGAATTTGGGCCTTGAGTGCTGACATTGTGGTTTGCAACAACGCGGGGTCGTGCTTTAGGGTCATGATAATCGCGGCCACCAAGTTTGTTTGGTAGATCTGCGAGAGAGTGTTGAGCTGATCGGCATCTACTGTGGCGCTGTCGCCTTCGGCGTTGCGAAACGCTAAAACTTGGTTGGGGCCAACCGAAATGGCATCGACCTTCGTGCTCCAGCCGCGGCCGCCAAGCGGTAAAAAATAGATCGGCGTTGGGCGAGGGTTGAGTGTTCGAGCGAGTTCAACCTGCATCGGTCGTTTATCGACAAAGAACAGACCTTCACCATAGGCCTCAGCATCATGAGCTTTGGCCTGAAAGATCGCATTGTCGGTGGCCTGAAGAATTAAAAAATTGTCGGTTTCGAAAACGGGGGCAAGCGGTTGGCGGATATTTAAAGAGCGCTCTGAGTTTGGCAATTGAATCGAGAGGCTGCCGGCGTGGGTTTCATAGGCCGTGGCCTCATTCGCGTTCTTCAAGGCGGTCGCGATAGTGTGACCCCAAGATTGTGAACGCATAAAAAACGGATCTTGATCTAAATTGGGGTCGCGGGCATCGATGGGCCCGTTGTCTGGCAAGGGGGCTCGGTTTTGCGCGAAATCCCGCAGGTTGGCATCGAGTTTTTGCAGTTCAGTTAAATTGAAGTCGGGGGCAAAGCTTTGATTTTCAGAAGCGGCATTTGAGTTTTGCGCCCACAAAGTCTCAACCGGTGAAAGCAGACCCATCTGGGTCGCCAGAATTAGACAGATGGCTTTGGTCGATTTTCGAAGATTCACGAGCAATGTCCTTTCAAGTACGTCCAATATTAAACAAATACAAATGCATGAAGTGGCTCTCTAATTTGGTGTTGATTCGAGCGCATCGCGAGTCGGCATTACTTCATTGGTTTTTAAGTCTTCAGCAAATGCTGCAGAAGTCTGAATTTTTCGTGCCGTGCCGTTTACCATGTAGTTCGTCGAAGTGGCTACGGTTTCTTGGAGATCAGAAAAACCTTTCACGGTCGTGCAGGTCGGTAGAGCGCGCATGTCGTTAATCTGACTATTTTCGATCTTCACTGTTGGGTGAAAGGTTTTCGATCGAGCCGAGTCAGAGGCCGAGCTCGCCGCTATGGTTTCGTCGGTAAACGTTTGCTCAAATGCGATCGTACCAGTGGGCACTCCACAAGTGATCGGCATCGGTGACCCAGAGGCGGCCGTCGTTACAATTGTAGAGAAAATGGCTTTGCTGTCTTGGCCAAAAATCAGAGCCACTTCAAGGCTATCAAGAATAATTTTGCGATTGCTGAGGTCGGTTAAGTCAATCGCGCCGGCGGCAGTGATAGTTGATTTATGCTGATAGGAAGTTGTCTTTACTTCGGCCGGCGGGGGTGCAGGTACGGGAGCTATCGGTTTCGGCGAATTCGGCCCTGTGGGTTTCGCGTCCGATTGGCGACGGGGGGCGGGTGTCGACACTGTCATTGAATAGGCGTAGTTCATTTTGCCCGTGTAGCTAAAGGAGTATATCGCCCCTGATTTTTGGGTGATGGTGTAGCTCTCTTGTAAGATCAGGGTGGGTTGAGTTTTTGAACCCTCAGGGCCATTTATGTTAAGGGGCGAGTCGTCAGATTTCGATATCGATTGAAGGCCGACTTTCGTGATGGCGCTAGAGGCGGCCGTCTTGTCGCTAGTTGAGCGCACGATGAGGGTTTCAATGCCACTCCAGACTTTGCACAATCGAAGATCAGTTACGATCTCTACTTTTGTGCTGCTTTCATTTTCTTTCGAGACATTTACGGTCTGGCAAAATTCTTGTCGGCTGGCTTTCGATTGATTGAGCGCAAAATCGATGGCGCGATCGATGCTCTTTAAGCTCACCAACCCGAGGCCGGCGTAGCCTGCGACATTTGAACCAGTGGTTTCAGTTGCCTGCTGCAAAAGGGTGCCGGCGCTGATTTGCCGATTTTGGTTATCGCCGCGCCGACGAACGGCAACATCGGCAGTATTAGTCTTTGAGCAGGCGATGAAGGTAAGAAGCAAGGAAGTTGATATAACCATGCGAAATAACGAGATTAAATTCGCTAAAAATGTCCCATTTTGAAACATACCAGACCTCGAGGGTTTAATTGAGTTCAGAAGCATCAGACCTAACTACAAGATTTATGCCAAAAAAAGCGGCAATTTATAGGTGGCGAATGCTGAAAAATTAGTCAGTTTCAACGACTTATAGCGAGTTGAGTTTATGAAAAGTCTGACAATTTTGTGACAAAACTGGTGGTGTTTTTCGTTATATTTAATGAATGGCTTCTCAACTAGCTTTCAACTCGAGCGACATCGATTCGTTAATTTCTTCTTTTGTGATTGTGCATCGTCGGCGCAATGCACTTAGCGGTAATTTGGCGGCCAATAATTTGGCCGGGCAACCGGCTGATTTTAATTTCGAATTTAAGCAAACGACTTGGCGTTTTTGGGAAACCTGTGTTCGTCGCCTCGCTTTCGGTAACGCCGACTTTGCGGTTGAAACCGAAATGCGCCCAGGGGATGAGATATTTCAGGGGCTGAAAGCTTATGAGTTTTTACTTGAGATTATTTGCGGGTTGCATTCGCCAGTGAAGGGCGAAACCGAAGTTCAGGGCCAATTTAAAATTTTCTGTGAAACATTAGAAAACGGTTGGCTTAAAAAACTTTTAAAGCACGCTTACGCCGAATCGAAAGTCGTGCGCGACTTGCATCTGCGTGGGTTGGGCAGTCAATCTTACGGTAGCATCACACGACGTAAAGTTCGAGAGTGTTCGCAGGTTGATATCGTTGGTGGCGGCCACTTGCTGCGAGAGATATTGCCTTGGATATTGAAACTCGATTTAAAAATTAGAATTTTTGTTAGAAGCCCTGAAAAGCTTGCTGATTTGCCAAAGCGAAACCAACAAGTAGAAGTGTTTTCACTTAGCCAGCGCCCTGAAAAGTTGGGTGCGCTCTTGCTGCTCGCACCGTTGTCGAGCAGAGAAATTAAGATTTGGGCGGCTGAAGCCCTGGACGGTTCAGAATTGATATTAGACTTTCGCGGTGAATCGGCGCACGACAACCTTGAGTTGGTCGAGGCAATAGGCAGCGAGGCCAAGAGTCGGTATTTGCCGCTTAAGATTATCTTTGACGAAATTGAAGCCGTTAAGGGGCGTGTCGACGAGCAAGTCGCAAAGGCTCAAAATCATATTCGCGAAAAGGTTTATGCGCCTCAAAATCGCCTCTCGCAAAAGTGACCTGGCTCGCCTGCAAGCCTACGAGGTCGGTCGAAGCATCCAACATAAGAACCCGCACGTCGAGATTGAGTATCTTTTTTCAACGTCGCTCGGCGATCAAAATCTGGAGGATCCGCTTTGGAAGATGCCTGAAAAAGGCGTTTTCACAGCCGACCTCACTGAAAAGCTCAAGCGCGGCGAGTGCGATCTTGTTGTTCACAGCTGGAAGGATTTGCCCACTGAGCTCGCGCCGCCCGTGTTGAGCGAGATCGTGGCGACATTGCCGCGCGCGGACGTGCGTGATCTTTTCTTGTTTAAGAAATCGAGTCTAGCAAAAGCGTCTTCGTCAAATGCGTTTTTAAATAAAGAGCCGTCACAGGTGGTTATAAAGGTTTTTACCTCGTCGCCTCGGCGCGGTTATAATTTAAGCGATTTTTTCAAGTGGGCCCTGCCATTTAAGTGTGAAGTTGAATTCGCGAGTGTTCGCGGAAACATGTTAACGCGAGTGCAGAAATTGATCGAAGGTGACGCCGACGGTTTGATGGTCGCTAAAGCGGCCATCGATCGGCTGTTGAGTGCGCCCGGGGCCGAGTTTGATCTGCCTCGAGAGCAATTGCGAACGGCGCTCGAGCAGTGCATGTTTATGGTGGTGCCACTGACCGCGAGCCCGGCCGCGCCGGCTCAAGGGGCGCTGGCTATTGAGATCTTAAGTTCTCGCGCCGACCTTCGCGCCCTATTAAAGTCCGTAAATTGTGAAAAGACTTTTCGCGAAGTTAACTTTGAACGCCATATTTTTAAATCTTACGGCGGCGGTTGCCATCAAAAGATCGGGTTAACGTCTCTTGAAAAGCCATACGGGCGAGTCGATTTTGGCCGTGGTGAACCACCAAACGGGCAAAGTTTTTCGTATGTAAAGCTTGAGCCAAAAATACAACGGGTTGTTTCTGAAGGTAAAGTAGCTAAAGGCAAAGTGTTTCCGGTCACCATGAAGGATTCGAGTTTTTTTCGGCGTGAGAGACTTTCGGTTGATCTCGGGCTGCTCGCGGGCCGTGATCTTTGGGTGGCTCGGGCCGAAGCCTGGCCTGACGGTGCGCCCTCGACGATGGCGCTAGAAAATCGTGTGATCTGGGTCAGTGGGCTCGAATCGTGGCGTAAACTAGCGGCGCTTGGCCTTTGGATAACCGGTTCGAACGAGAGCTTGGGTGAGCGCGAGCCAGCCAATATTGAAACCCTAATGAATCGAAAGTTAAATTTTCTAAAATTGACACACTCCGCGGCCACTGAGATAGAGAGTCAAATGCCGGCGTTGGCCACTTACAAGTTGGTAGCGGTGGATAATCCGCCCGAGCTTGCCGGTAAAACCCACTTTTTCTGGCCGAGTTACTCGGTATTTGCCAGGGCGCTCGAGCTGGCACCGAGCATCATTAATGGTCGGCATGCTT
This sequence comes from uncultured Bdellovibrionales bacterium, assembly GCA_903833275.1. Lineage (GTDB taxonomy): Bacteria > Bdellovibrionota > Bdellovibrionia > Bdellovibrionales > UBA1609 > RBG-16-40-8. The sequence continues at coordinate 48,912 of CAILEP010000003.1, read as the reverse complement.
GTGGGCCTGGCCATAGTTTCGACTTAATCTATGCCCAGTTGCGACGGCTTCTGCCGAGCGAAACAGCTAGACTTGATATTTATATTTCGCGAGAATCGTGGCTAGAGCAAATTTGCTAACGATTTGAATCCAAATTCTGACCAGAAAGCGAAATGAATCAAATGAATTCTCAAGAGCTATTCGAACGATCTAAAAAAGTAGCACCAGGCGGAGTGCACAGCCCGGTTCGGGCCTTTAAAAGTGTTGGCGGCGTGCCTGTATTTTTTAAGTCGGCAGAAGGGGCTTATCTCACTTCGGTTGAAGGTCGGCGCTACATTGATTTTTGTCAGAGCTTTGGGCCGAATATTCTCGGGCACCGTGACCCTGATGTGGCTAAAGTTGTGCGCGAGGCGGTTGAAGATGCCTGGTCGTTCGGTGCGTGCGACCCGTACTCCTTAGAATTAGCCGAATGGATCACAGCGCGCTTATCGTTTGTTGAAAAGCTTCGTTTTGTTTGTTCGGGCACCGAAGCGGTGATGAGCGCCTTGCGAGTGGCACGGGCTGCAACTGGGCGCCATCGAATTTTGAAGTTTGAAGGTTGCTACCATGGTCATGCTGACTCGTTACTTGTAAAAGCTGGCAGCGGCCTCGCGGGCAGTGCCGCGTCTGACAGCGCCGGAGTTCCGGAAGCCTTGGCGCGTGACACTTTGGTGGCAGCACTTGATGACGAAGAGACTGTCGAGAAAATATTTGCAGAGCATGGCTCTGAAATCGCCGTAGTTATTCTTGAGCCCTTGCCTGCCAATTTTGGTCTGCTTGTGCAGCGAACAGAGTTTATTGAAAAAGTCTGTGAGATTGCTCGGGAGCACGGCGCCCTGATTTTGTTTGATGAAGTTATTTCTGGTTTTCGAGTTGGCTTGGGTGGGATGGCTGAAAAGTTGCATATCAAGCCAGATCTTGTGACCTATGGTAAGATAGTGGGCGGGGGCTTTCCGGTTGGCATTTACGGTGGCCGCGCCGACCTGATGGATTTAGTGGCGCCCAATGGCCCGGTTTACCAAGCGGGCACTTTGGCCGCTAGCCCTGTTGGTGTTCGCGCGGGTCTTGCGACGCTGCAAAAAATTGAACGCGAGAATGTTTACCATGTGCTCGAACAGCGGACAACGGCCTTCGCCGCAACATTGAACGATGATTTTAAGAAAAATGACCTGCCCTGGGTTATGGCCCACTACGCTTCTATCTTCTGGCTTCACGCTCGCCCAGCGGGTCAGGGAGACAAGGCTCTTCGCTCGCCGGCAGAGTTTGATCAAAACATGCGAGACCGCTACAAAGTTCTATTTCACTCTTGTTTAGAGGCTGGCCTTTATTTAGCGCCAAGTGGCTTTGAGGTTGGTTTTGTATCTCTCGCTCACACCGATGCTGTTTTAAAAGAGGCGAGGCAAATTATTCTCGCTGGGGCGCTCAAAGCCTATGGTAAATAGAAGTCGATTTATTCGAATTGCTTTGGCAATGGCGTGGCTGCTGCTGACAAGCGCTCTGATTGTTTGGTGGATGCGGTTCGCGCTCAATTTAATTTCAAAATTTGATGGCGACTCTGGTCGCTTTCGCTCGATGCTTTTATGGGAGGGCGCGACTCTGCTTGGCCTGCTTATCGTCGGTGGTGGCACTTTGATTTACTTCATAAATCGAGAAAGTGACCAGGCTGGTCGGCTGCGCGAATTTCTAGCGCGATTTTCTCACGACGTGAAAACTGCTTTGGCGGGGGTTCGTCTTCAAACGGAGAGTCTAAAGGCTGACAATCGCGACCCTGACCTCACTTATCTGATTGATCGGTTGGCCACAGATACTTCGAGATTGCAGAATCAAGTCGAAAATTCACTCTTTGTTGGCGGCGCCGAGAGCCGCGGTTTGTTTTCTGAAGAATTTGATTTATTGCCTCTGATCGAGATTTTACGAGATTCATGGCCTCGGTTAAAAATTATTTGCGTGGGCGAGGCAAAGTTGAAAGCCGATCGGCGAGCGGTCGAGTCAATATTTAATAATCTCTTTCACAATGCGATCGTGCATGGTGAGAGCACCGAAGTGCACATCGAGATCGCAGCTGTCGATGTCGCCACCGTGACCATTCGATTCTCAGATAATGGCCGCGGTTACAAAGGTGATGTTAAAAGGCTGGGTGAGGTTTTCTATCGCCCCACTTCGAAAAGCGGAAGTGGCCTTGGCCTTTATACAGTCAAATCTTACTTGGCTCGCCAGGGTGGTCAAATTTCATTTCTCAATGCTGCTAAGGGTTTTTCTATCTTACTGTCCTTGCCTGGTCGAGTTGTTAACCATGATACAGGGGCGGTCGTTTCATGAGTCATATGCTTTTGGTTGAGGATGATAAAAGTTTGGGCTCAACACTTTCTGAGCGTTTGAAGAAAGAAGGCTTTGCGGTTGAATGGGTCGAAACTTTGGCCCATGCACGTGACCAGCTTAAGTCTAAAAAATTCGATTTGTTGATATTGGATGTTGGTCTTTCTGATGGCAGTGGCTTTGATTTAGCTCGAGAGATACAAGGTAAGATTTCGGTGCCGATTATTTTCGTCACTGCACAGAGTGAGGCTGAAGATCGTTTGCGCGGCTACGAGATGGGGGCCGATGAGTTTATTCCGAAGCCTTTTCATCTTCGCGAATTGCTACTGAGAGTTCGACACGTGCTGGAGAATCACGCTCGGGCGAGTGTTGTTTTGGTTGGGGATATCAAAATTGATTTTCTCGCCATGCGAATTGAGGCGCCAGGGCGTGTCGACGATTTGAATCAGCGCGAAGCGCAGGTCTTAAAATACCTGATCGATCAGGCGCCCAAAGTGGTGAGTCGGGATGAGCTTCTCGACAAGGTTTGGGGTCAAGAAGAGTTCCCGTCAAATCGGACCGTCGATAACGTGATTGTTCGAATTCGGCAAGCTTTGGGCGAGGGTGGAAGTCAGTTTATTCGTTCTGTTCGCGGTATTGGTTATCAATGGCAAGTTGAGGGGCAAAATGACTAAATTTAGTAAAGCTTTAAGAAGAACGGAGCAGAATGTTCCACCGATTTGGTTTATGCGCCAGGCGGGTCGATATCACAAACATTATCAAAAAATTCGAGCCAAACATGAGTTTATTGATATGTGCAAAAACCCCGAGCTCGCAGCTGAAGTGACCATGGGGCCGATCGAAGACTTTGATTATGATGTGGCTATTCTATTTAGCGATTTGCTTTTTCCGTTAGAGGCGCTCGGCATGGGTTTGACCTATGAGCCTGGGCCCAAACTTGACCGGGCCTTGACTCCACATAATTTGAAAGCTTTGAAAAGTGTAGAAGAAGCCGTTTCGCAATTAACCTTTCAGGGCGATGCTATGCGATTGATTCGACAACGGTTGCCTAAAGAAAAAGGTCTGATTGGGTTTGTCGGCGGGCCGTGGACGCTCTTTAGTTACGCGGTTTCTCCGCTTGATGCCAAGCGCCCTGAATTCTTTGCCACCAATTCGATCGCGGCTAAAGCTGATCTTGATTTTTTTGCCAATTTTTCTGAACTGATGATTGAATTGTTAATCGAGAACATTCATCTGCAGCTCGAGGGCGGGGCCGATGTGGTGATGATTTTTGACCCGGCCGCAGGCGTATTGAGCCCCACGCTCTTTCAGCACTATGTGGCGCCGGGTATCGCGCGTCTCGCCAAGAATTTTTCGGGTCAGTTGGGTTATTATTCGAAAGAAACAAATGTTGAGCATTTCGGCCCGCATTTACTAGACTTGAAAGATCTCGCGGGCATTGGCGTCGACCATCGCCAGAACGTACCCGACCTTTTGGTTAAGCGCACAACGGGGTTTGTACAAGGAAACTTTGATCAAGCGCTGCTTTTCGCAGAACCGAGTGTGCTGAAGAAACGGGTTCTTGAGTTTTTGACTCCGTTTAGAAATATGGAGCCAAAAAAACGCGCTGGCTGGGTTTGCGGTTTAGGCCATGGGGTTTTGCCTCAGACCCCAGAAGACAATGTTAAACTTTTTATCGATATTGTTCGAGAAACCTTTAAGTAGGGCTTAGGTTAAATGGGCCAACGTGTTGAAATTATTGGCGGCGGTTTTTCAGGGCTCACTCTTGCCTATTTTTTATCGCGCCTCGGTGTGCAAGCCGTCGTTCATGAAAAAAACAATCGGCTTGGTGGAGTAATCTCGAGCTCTCGAGAGGCGTGGGGGCTTGCCGAATCGGCCGCCACCGGAATGCTTAATTCTGAATTGGTTGAAGATGTGATGGCCGATCTCGGCGTTGAGATGGCCGAGATCAGTCTTGCGAGTCGAAAACGATTTATCTACCGCGGCGGCCCTCGCCGCTGGCCGCTTAATTTTATCGAAACAATTGGTTTTGTTTTGGGCGTGCTCAGAATGTTTCTTTTGTCTTGGTCGGCGCGCTGGTCTCGAAGACCTCGCGCTGGAGAAACAGTAAGGGGTTGGGTCGGAAGAAATTTTGGCCATGAAGTTTTTCGATTTCTGGTAGCCCCCGCATTGCAGGGTATTTACGCGAGCAGTGACTTGAGCGCCGAGGCGATCTACGACTCGATGTTTGCTTCGTCGGCACGGGTGACGCGAAAGGTGAAATATCGTGGTACGGTGGCGCCAAAGCTCGGAATGGGGGCCGTTATAGACGCCCTCGAGCGTAAGATAAGAGCGAATGGTCAAGAGATTGTGGTTGGCTCGGGTCATTTTACTCATTTTCGGTATCCAACTGTTCTTGCTGTGCCGGCCGCAGAAGCGGCCGTGCTTCTCGCCGCCGAGCACCCGGCTCTAGCCGCCGAGCTGGCGAAGATTCATTATCTGCCGGTGGCCACTGTAACAGTGGCCTTCGATGCAGCGGCGCCGACTCTTGAAGGCTTCGGCTGTCTATTTGCACCTGAAGAGAAATTTTCGGCACTCGGTGTTTTAATGAGCTCGTGTATCTTTTCGGATCGAGCCAGTGAGAATTTTCAAACCGAAACTTGGATTTTTAATGATGCAGAGGTTGGTGACCTCGAGAACAAAATTTTAGGCGATCGCCGCAAGCTTTTTGGGGTTAATGACGTGGGGCAGGTGAAGGGCCTAAAAGTCACGCGGTGGCCGCATGGGATCCCTCACTATAATCTCGAGTTAAACCAAGTCAGAAGAAAGCTGGCCTGCCCTCCGGGCCTTTATCTAACCGGCAATTATCTGGGTCGAATTGGGCTGGCAAAAATTCTGCAATACAATTTTGATCTCGCTCAACGAATAAAGGCAGAGATATGAGTAAGACACTTTTGATTGTCAATTTGGGTACTCCGCAAGCGCCGACGCCGAAAGCGGTTGCGCACTATCTTCGCGAATTTCTCAATGATAAATATGTAATCGATATCCCGAATCCGTTTCGGCGGATATTGGTAAGCGGGATCATTGTGCCAACGCGTTCGCGTAAATCGGCCCATGCCTACCAACAAGTTTGGCGCGACGACGGTTCGCCGCTGATGTTTCATTCAAAGGCATTCTTTGAAAAACTGAAGTCCACTGAGAAGGCTGCGGGTGATGACGGGTTTACGGTTAAGTTGGCAATGCGCTACGGTCAGCCATCATTGCGGCACGAACTGAGCGAGACAATTCGCGGCGGAGCAAAAGAGATTTACGTTTGGCCGATGTACCCGCAGTACGCTCTGTCTTCGACTGAAACAGTGCTTAATCTTTGTCGTGAGGTTTTTGCTGAAACCAATTTTCGTGGTCAAAGTTATTTTATCGAAGAGTTTTGTGACAACGTCGACGTCGCTGCGGTTTGGAGTGACAATATTGCTTCGGCCAATCGCGGGTTTGATGCTGATCATTTGCTTTTGAGTTATCACGGGTTGCCGGTAAGCCATGTTAAGAAAATTTCGGCACAATGTGAGGGCAACGGTTCATGTTCGCAGCAGAAGACCGAGAAGAATGGGCAGTGTTATCGGCGGCAGTGTTACGAGACCTCTGAAGTCATTCGTCGCGATTTGTTTTGTCGAGCTCGCGAAGGCGTGAGATTTAGTCCGCGGGATATTTCGATTGGCTTTCAGTCGAGGCTAACCTCTGGGTGGATTCAACCGTTTTCTGACGCTTTTTATCGCGAGCTTCCGAAAAAAGGGGTTAAGCGGTTATTGGTGGCTTGCCCGTCTTTTGTCACCGACTGTTTAGAAACTCTTGAAGAAGTCGCGATCAGAGGGCGCGAAGAATTTCGATCTCATGGTGGCGATGATTTAAAACTCGTCCCGTGCTTGAATGATTCTGACAGCTGGGTGCGCGCGGCGAGCGAGATTGTTCATGATAAGAAGAAATGGCAGGCATTTAAGAAATGAACAGCGCACGGGCGAGCAAGTATTCTGAAAAGGGCAAAGTTCAGGCCTCAATGTTAATGGCTGAACTAAAGAAGACCAATCGATTGCCTAAGTACGATCTGCCAAAAACAATCCTGCTTTACTTTGGTCTTCAGAGTTCGCCCAAATGGCATAGAAAACTTGAGGTGAAGTCATTTTTTGGTGCTCGGCTCGAGCTTGCGCCTGCAACTGATATTGGTGTGCTTTCGAATTTTGGTATCGGTGCCCCGGCCATGGCGTTCTATATTGAGCTTCTCGTGGCTTTTGGGGCGAAGGTCATCATGGCTCTCGGTCAGGCGGGGGCTCTTTCGGCTGAACAAAAAATTGGCGATTTGATTTTGGTCACCAAGGCGTTGAGAGATGAGGGCACTTCGTCGCATTACGTGCCTCCGGCCGAATTTTCTTTCGGTACAGAGCGGTGTGCTGGTTATCTTCGACGGATGCTTTCGAAATCTAAGATTATTTACAAAGAAGCGCCTGTTTGGAGCACTGATGCTCTTTTTCGCGAAACGGAGAAAGAGATTCGTCAATATGCTCAGGCCGGGCTTGCCGCAGTTGATATGGAGACCTCAGCCTTGTACGCCATAGGCCACTGTTTGAAGGTTGAAACCGCGAGTTTATTGGTGATCTCGGATGAGCTTTGGCCAGACCAGTGGCGAAGTGACTTTTCAGCCGCAAGAAAGCAGATGCAACTGGTGGCGGAAGCCATCATCGCCTCGCGTTGCGAATTGTGAAATAGGGCTGCCGGCCCTAATCTAAACTCTATGATTTATAACAATATATTAGAAACCATTGGCCGCACTCCGCTTGTGAAACTTAACCGCGTTAACGCCGGGCTTAAGTGTAACTTATTTGCGAAGTGTGAATATTTTAATCCGGGTGGTTCGATTAAAGATCGAATTGCTTATCGTATGGTGGTTGAGGCTCAGAAGTCCGGTCGTATAAAACCAGGCGATACTTTGATCGAGCCAACCTCTGGCAATACTGGAATTGGCCTCGCACTTGCGGGGGCGGTACTTGGCTATAAAGTGATTATCACTATGCCCCAAAAAATGAGTCGCGAAAAGCAAGTGGTGCTCGAGGCTCTTGGTGCCCAGATTATTCGGACTCCCACTGAAGCCGCATTTGATGCGCCAGAGAGTCATATCGGAGTCGCTAAAAAACTTTGCAAAGAATTGCCGCGCGCTCACATTCTTGATCAATACGCGAATGTGAACAATCCGAAAGCGCATCACGAAACCACGGCGCACGAGATTATCGATGATCTCAATGGCCAGGTTGACATGGTGGTGATCACGGCTGGCACCGGCGGCACACTTGCCGGTATCGCCCAATGTATGAGCGAGAAAGTGCCGAAAGCAAAAGTGGTCGGGGTTGACCCTGAAGGCTCTATTCTTGCGGGCTCTGGTGATATCAAAACCTATTTGGTTGAAGGCATAGGCTATGATTTTATTCCGGATGTAATGAAGGATATCAAAATTCACCAATGGGTGAAGTCAAACGATCGTGACTCTTTTTCTTGGGCTCGTCGCTTGATTCGCGAAGAAGGGCTATTGTGTGGTGGCTCAAGCGGTGCGGCACTGTTTGCGGCTCATCAAGCCGCGCGCAAACTTGAGGCCGGTCAAAACTGCGTTATCATTTTGCCTGACGGGGTTCGCAACTATATGTCGAAATTTATCGACGACAAGTGGATGAAAGAACAAAATCTATTATGAAAATCGCCTTACTGAGTATTGGCCCGAATAGTTATTCGAACAGACGAATGGTTTTTGAGGCTGAAAAACGCGGCCACGCAATTGAAGTTGTGAATTACTTGAGGTGTTACCTAAAGGTCACTCCGAATGAGAGCTCAATCTATTACGAGGGGCGAGCTCTTGATTATTTTGATGCCGTCATACCGCGCATTGGGGCTAGTTACACATTTTTTGGTACAGCTGTGGTTCGCCAGTTTGAGATCATGCGCACGTTTTGTTTGAACTCGTCGCTAGGTATCACTCGTTCACGAGACAAATTGCGGGCTCTTCAGACTCTGGCCCGCAAAGGGTTTATGATCCCTGATACAGGCTCATCGCATTCGACCAATGACGTGGGCGGTTTGATCGACACTGTCGGCGGCGCACCGCTTGTGATTAAGTTGGTCGAGGGCACTCAAGGCCTCGGCGTGGTTTTGACTAAAACTCGCAAAGCCTCTGAATCTGTCATTCAGGCGTTCTGCGGCCTCAAGTCTGACATTTTGGTTCAAGATTTTATTGGTGAGGCGGGCGGGGCTGACTTGAGACTTTTTGTGGTCGGCGACAAGGTTGTGGCGAGCATGCAGAGAAAAGCCGCAAAGGGTGATTTTCGCTCGAATGTGCACCGCGGGGGCTCAACCCAGAAAATCAAAATCACCGAGAAAGAACGCCAGATGGCCATTGATTCGTCAAAGGCCTTGGGCCTTCAAATTTCAGGTGTTGATATTATACGTTCGAAAAAAGGCCCGATGATTTTAGAAGTGAATTCTTCACCAGGGCTTGAGGGTATCGAATCGACCAGTGGTGAAAATGTCGCTGAGGCAATTATTCGTTACATTGAGCGCAAGGCCGCTCGTCGTAAACGCCGTGATGAGAAAGAGATTCAGACCTGATTAATAGTTTTGAGAGATTGGTTTTAAAATAGGGTTTTTCTTGCAGCTGACCTGTGAAACCATCGGCCGAATATCATCTTCATAAAAAACTTCATCGAGGCTAACGCTATACTCAATGGCATTGCGAGAGCTGCTGTTAGCTCGAAGACTCACTAGATAGACATGCTCATGAGTGCCTGGGGTCGCCACCGTCAAATTGTAGCAACTTGTGCATGATTCAATGGGTTGAATTAAAAGAGTTTCGAGGTCAGTGATCACGCATTTGTTATTTGAGTCAGACATAAACGCGACGGTGAGGCTGTAAGAGTTAACGAGAATCTTTGGTGGAGAGCCAACTGATCTGTAGGGGCAAACTAAATTGTAATCATTGATATTTACCAAGCTTGAGCGAAGTGTGTTTTGGCTTTGGGGCTGATTGGTTTTGCCGTGACGGCTGTATGTACTAGCAAAGCTTGATACCGCGAAAAACAGCAAAGACAGGGCGGCCGCACAGACGAATAGAAAGCGGTGATTTGCCAGGTGGGGCTTTAGTTCAATAGCTTGGTAATTATTCATCGGATGAGAGTATTTATAAAGAAATGGCCCCGCGTCAATATCTCAATGCAGATAGAGAGCCACTGAGCTCGACTAACGCGCTGGGTCGTGAATTCACTTACTTGCTGCTAGCGAGAAACGCACTGAGCGATTGGGGGTCCATCTTGCAGTGGCGGCCGTTCGCTATTCTCACAAATTCAACTGCTCGGCCGCTCGCTTTTGCTAGTTCGAAGAACTTTGATTCCCCTTCAAAAAAACCATAGCCATCACGGTCGGCGGCCGAAATATAAAGTTTAGGGGCCGTGACGTCAGTTTTCAAAACCAGCTGAAAAGGGTTATGGGCATCCCATTCTTCGCGAGTCGAGAACTCGTGGTGCGCCATTTCAGCAGTGAAAAAGGCTCGTATAGGCCCGGCGCCGGTTCTTTTCGCGTAGGCCAAGATCTCATGTCTCGACGGTTCGTAGGGGATTGTCGGAAGAGCAGGGCAAAGTACTGCCACACGTTTGTAGTCTTGCGGAAATTTCAAATAAAGCTGGAGGGCGTTGTAGCCGCCCATTGACTCGCCCAACAGCAGGCGCTTTCCGCCAGAGAGACCTCCGACGTAGGACTCAAAAAAAGGCAGCACTTGATTGTGAAAGAGCGAAAGCAAAGCGCCGCGCTTTTGGACGTCGGTCAAAACCCAGTAAGGGCCCATCGAAAGAGAAACAACGGTCGGAGGCACGAAGCCCATTTGTTGCCAGTTTTTACGGACTTTTTTGAAGGCGCTTAAGTTCTGCCAAATGAAGTGGCTGCCGAGTAGGCCATGAAACTGAAAGAGAATGTCAGGATTGCGAGCTCGATCAGTTCGCGCAATGCAATAGTAAACCTGGCGTTTTTCGAAAAGCATTTCGCCGCACTCGTCAGATGAGGTGCTAGCTGCGGCATTTTCTGCGGCGAGATTCACTTCTGAGGGGTGTGCTTGTGACCCCGAGGTCAGAGCTAAAAGCATAATCAGGGCGGCGACTTTACTTTTTGATTGAATCATTTTTTTGACTCCCCCCGTGTGGCTTGCACGGCTGCGAAAAAGATCAGCACTCCGCCCGCAGTCTGCCACAAGGTGAGTCGCTCGTGCAGAAAAAAGATGGCAAATATTGCGGCAAACGGCGATTCGAGCAAAAATATAAGACTTGAAATTGAGGGTGACAAAACTTTCTGGGCCTTGACCTGCAAGAAGAAGCCCAGAAGGGTAGAAAGAAAAATAAGAGAGAAGAGCCCTATGATGGCGCGCATGTCAGGCATTTGAAAAAGCACCCGACCGTAAAAGGGCCAGAATATCAAAGAGATAATTACTGCCCAAAAACTCTGAAAGGTGTTGAAGGCAAACGGAGATTTGATTGTTTGGCTGACCCGCCCGACCGCCACCATTTGAAGACTGGCCGTAATGGCACAAACCAGAGTTAAAATGTCACCTTTATTGAAGCTATCAAAGTGAAGTTTGATCATGAGGCCTGTGCCGACAAGAGCTAGAAAAACCCAGAGGGCGTGATTTCGCGCCAGGCGTTTTCTATAAACCAGTGTCTCGATGATCGGCACGAAGACCACGTAAAGAGTTGTGATGAAGCCGCTGTTGGTGGCGGTCGTATACTCGAGACCCCAGGTCTGAAGGCAGAGCATGCCCCCCAAAAGGATGCCAGGTAAAAAACTTTTGAGTAGGTTGGCTCGATTTAATTGCGGGCGCATTTCGCGGTTAAGCCGCACGATTATCGCACCGACGATAAAGGCGATGCCAAAACGAAGAATTGAAATAGAGATTGAATCAAATGCGACCAGCGCCCAAATACTTGCGGTAAAGCCAAAGCCCCAAATTGTCGTAGCCAGCAAGAGTTCGCTGGCCGCCCACCATTTATTTTGCATGAGGGGGAGTATCTACAAATCAGCTGGCGATGTCATCAGTAGAAGACGAGCGAGAGCGATAATCTACCTCGTCGAGTATTCTTTGGCGCGGGACTGTGAACCAAAACACCGAGCCCTTGCCGATTTCGCTCGTCAGAAGGATCTCGCCGCCCATTCGGCGCACCATGCGCTGGCTGATTGGCAGCCCTAGGCCGGTGCCTTTTGAGTGATTGCCCATTTTGCCCAGGGTTTCAAATTCGCTAAAAATTTTACCAAAATCAGCTTCAGCGATGCCCTTGCCGGTGTCCTGAATATAGACCTCGCAGTATTCTGCGGTTGATTTTATTTCAACCCGCACTTGGCCATTCGGGACATTGTATTTGATTGCGTTGCTGATCAGGTTCGTCACGACCTGCTTGATGCGAACTTCGTCAAAATAGCAAAGCATAGGTTTGGCCGGGGGGGTCAGAATCAATTCAATTTTAGCATTTTTGGCGATTTGCTTCATTGATTCAAATTCGTGGGCCACGGTCTCTGAAAGATCTTTTTCTTCAATGTAATAGTCCATTTTATTAGCGCGAATCTTTGAAAAGTCGAGAATGTCATTTACCAGATCGAGCAGATGCTGGGCCTGTTCGAAGACGATATTAACAAATTCGTCGTGTTGTGTTTTGTCATCATAGAGGTTGGATTTTAGAATGTCAGCCGAGGCGAGTATGGCCGAGACGGGGGTGCGAAGTTCATGGGTGGTCATGGCGACAAAGCGATCTTTTGCAATGTCGAGTTCTTTCAATTGCTGATTCTGATGTAGCAGATCTTGGTGGGCGCGCTGGATGGCGCCTTGTTTTTCAGTTATTTCGCGTTGAAGTTTTTTCTGAAACGTCACGTCTTGAATCATGAGAAGAAGGTGACGGGCGCCGTCGATGGTAACGTGCCGTATGCCGAGTGTCGCGATAAACGAATTCGAATCTGGTTTTTGAATGAGTACATCCTGAATGAGCCCCTGCATCTCGAGCACTTCGGCATTGAGGCACTTAATGCGCTTCTCTGAAGCCGCCGTAGCAAAAAACTTTTCGACGCTAACAGGGGGTGGGGCGGTAAACCCAGTCGATTCGTCGAGCGAAAATTCAAAAAGATAATGAGCCATTCGGTTGGCGTAGTGAATGATATTGTCAGGGCCAACGACGACAATGGCCATTGTCACTTCATCGGCGATCACTTTGTATAGAAGCTGGGCGGTTTCAGCGTTAAGCTTCATTTGGAGCCAATCATGCGTATAAATTCAGAAGCCTGCTCTATTTGCGCTTTGAGCTGCTTCAAGAGAGTTGGCATATCGTTTTGAGGGTGAATCTCAAGGCGGGTTAAGAGCTCAGTTGGGGCCCCGATTACCTTGTGGTGGCCGCTATTTCCTAACCTTAAAGCGTGGGTGAGTAGATTGGCGAGCATTACGATGTCGATTATTTGATTGAGGTCGGACGAAATGTTCTGGCGTTTTTGCATGTCGTTTTCATGATGATATTTGGCCGCCACTAGAATGTTACGGGGCAACTTCCATTTTTCGGCGAGAAGCTTGCCAAGTTCGGTGTGAGGTGTGATTTTGTTTTCTTCTTCAATTTCGAGAAAGCTCAATTTGTTTTTATCTGCGCGCGCTGTGATCTCAACAAGAACTTCGGGGGCGGCGAGAAAAAGGGCCACTTTGCCCATGTCATGTACTAGTCCAACTGTAAAAAGATCGGCTGGGGTTGGGTGTTTTACATATTTGGCGATCACTTCAGAGGCGATGGCCACGACAATTGAGTGCTTCCAGAATTCATTAACGTCGAAAATTGAAGGGCCCTTAATTTCAAGGGCCTGAATGATTGAGGCTGATAGGACCAGCTGGTGAACAGTGTCGAAGCCAATAAAACCGATGGCTCTCGACAAAGACGTGACCCCGCCCGGGATGGCATAGTAGGCCGAATTGGCAAGCTTGAGAACTTTGGTTGTCATGCCAAGGTCTTGAGCCATGATTGCCTCAACATCTTTTGTCGAAGACATGGGGTCGTTTATCACTCGGCTTAGCTCATAAACCACGGACGGCAGCGAGGGGATATCGTTCAATTTTTTTACGATGGTTTCGGTGTCGAGCTTGAGGGCTGCCATAACACTTTAGGCTGCAACTTTCGGAAACTTTCGCCCCGGAAACAGCTCTTTTAGTTTGGCTTCGACTTTTTGAAACGAAATCGGTTTGAGTATGTAGCCGTTGATGCCGAGGTCCTTTGCTTCTTTAATCAGATCTTTATCGGCGACGGCGGTTACAAACACAAAAGGTGTTGTTTTGTAATTCTCGCTTTGGCGAACTCTTTTCAGTAAATGAAGGCCATTCTCTTCGGGCATCATTAGGTCTGAGATTACGCATACGACATTTTTAGTATCGGGGCTATTTAAGGCGGCCCACGCGAGAGCTCCGTTATTTGTTGCGATCACTTCGTAGCCGAGCTTCAGTAACAGGTGCTGCAAAATTCTTTGGTTTGGTATCGAATCTTCTGCGATCACAATGGTTTCGACGATGTTTCCGCTATTTTGAATTGGCTGATTTTCTGCTGACACGTTAGCTCCCAGAAAACTAAATTGACTACCAGTTTATCGGCAGCGCTGACTGTGGCCGTTAGTCTAGTTTCGATCAATGCCGGCCTGTTTTTGCCATCGTATCAAATTGTGTCGGCTCGCGATCTTGCAACTGCCTCATTGTTGGACGTAAACTTCTAGAGAGGGGTGCAATCATGGCTGATTTTGTCGAGAAAACCAAAAAAATAGCACAACAGGTCTCAGAGCGCGTTTCGGCCAAATTTACCGAGAAATTGATTGATGCGGCGACTCTCGTTCAAACGTTGAAGAGTGTTGAGAACTATTCGCCTGATATGCGATTAAAGCTCTTTGGCCTGACGCAAGTTCCGTTGCTTTTTATGGTGCAACCTAAGGTTGTCAAAATCGACGCGAACGGTTGTGAAGTTCGAATCAATTTGAACTTTGTAACAAAAAATCATCTTAGTAGTATGTATTTCGGGGCCCAGTCGATGGGGGCGGATATTGTTGTGGGTCTTTTAGCTTTCGAGATGGCCCGAGAGCACACTGGCGTGAAAGTTGTTCCGATCTTTAAAGATTTCAACGCGACCTTTTTGAAGCGCGCCGAAGGCGATTTGTTATTTGTTTGTAGTGCCGGGGCCCAAGTGGCCCGTATGGTGGATGTGGCTGTCAACACCGGAGAACGCGTGACAGAGCAGGTCAGCGCGGAGGCTCGGTTGGTAGAGACCGGTGAAGTGGTTTCTCGTTTTACTCTGGGGCTTTCAGTTAAGGCGAAAAAAGATTGAGGGCGGCAAGAGGTGCGTTGGCGCTATTTCTGTTATTGACACTAGGTCTGGTGGGTTGCTCAAACAGCTCGGGCGGCCCAACCGATGGTGCCGAATCAAGCGCGAATATTATCGAGTCCGCACTGGCCGCGATTGGTGGGGCGGCCTCTTCGTCAGAGGGGGCACTAGGGCCAACAGCTCTTCATGCGCTGTCGAGTTGTCTCTTCTCATCAGTGCGTAGCGCCTGCAGTTCGGGCGTCGACACCCTGACCTGGAATGGCTGCTCGGTCGGTATTCTCGCGACGCTTTCGGGTAGCTGGGTTGAGACCTGGAGCTCGAACCCTACTTGTGATCTGACTTCTAACGGAAACACAGTGACGAGAACTTCAACGGGGCAAACTCTTTCGCTTTATAGCGGCGCCTATTTTACAATGAATACGACGGCACACACGGCCTATGACGGTACATCAATACCGAATACGGGGGTTGTGGTCACGATGACCAACACAGGGACCTCGGCCCGAACTGTCAATATTACCGGTCTTCGCAAGAAATTTACCGGCAAATATGGGGGCGTGCTATTTGACCATAGCATGGTTACACCAACCCCATTGACGGTCGTGGGCACAAGAGCCTTGGGCACAAGAGCTGTATCGGGTTCAGTGACGGTCTATCACAATCTTGCGAAATATATTGCTGACCAAACATTTTCGGCTGTGACGTGGGGTTCGCCGACTTGTTGTTACCCGACCTCCGGAACAATCGCCGCAACGCTCACGGGTTCGGTCACCGGCACGCGCAGTTTGAATTTTGCCCCTGGTGCCACCACTTGTGGCACGGCGACTTTTACTGACACTGACAGCTCGACAAAAAGTGTTGTACTCACAATGTGCGAGTAATTCGCTTAAACCGATTGCAATATATTTCGAGGCCGATCACTTAATACCGATCGCAATAAAAAGTAAGTGGTGGCGAGGCTGACTATGACCACCGTTAGCGCTAGGTAAATCGGGCTGATAAAATCGGGTTGATATAAGTTTTCAAAAAGAAAATAACTCAAGAGAAAGCCGATTAGGTAGCTGAGTAGAGTGCCGGCAATGATTGCGAGGCCGACAAGTAAAAGAACTTCGGTTAAAAACACCCGTTGAATGAAGCCTTCAGATGCGCCCAAAACCTTAAACAGATTCGCCTCTTTTTTTCTTTCTGAAAGTTGGTTGTAAGTAACAAAAAATAAAATTGAAAGACCGACGAGCATGGTGAAAGTGGCCATTACTTTCAGCGCCAGACCTAGTTGGTTGATAATTGACAGAAGGCGCTCGACAATTCGGGTTACGTCAAGAATGGCGACGTTAGGGTAGTCTTTCACAATTTGCCTTTGAATTTCAGCCTTTTTCTCTAGAGACATTTGTTGCAAAGTGATGAGGTGAGTTTTTGGCGCGAGATCAAGCGGGCCCGAGTTAAATTGAATAAAGAAATTGGGTTGAAAGCTAGTCCAGCGAACTTTTCGTAAATTTACGATGGTGCCGGTAATGTCGACACCTTGAACATCAAAGGTCAGGTGATCACCAGGTTTTAAACCGAGGCGCGCGGCGAAGCGAGTTTCGATTGAGATTTGCGTGGGGGCGGTTGGTGAAACTTGAAACGGAGCGCCTTCGACAATCGATTCAGATTTTGAAAGCTCGTCTCGGTAGGATAAATTGTAGCCGCGGTTGCGCGAACGGTTTTCATTTTCTTTTTCGCGTGACCAGTTGGTTTCGCGCTCGGGTTTCGAAAATGGGGCCCCGTTTATCTGGGTCAAGCGTGCTCGAACCATGGGCGCGGATTGCATGGGTTGAACTTTTAAATCAGCAAGCGTTTGTTTGATGGCGGCAACTTGTTCATCTTGAATATCAAACAGAAAAAGCGAAGGCTGCTCGACGCCGGGCGGGGTCGAGATCTCTTCTCTGATGCCAGCCTCAACTTGCGGGATCAAATTGCTCAATAGAATCCCGAGGGCAAGGGCAAGAAAAGCCGAAATTGTGGCAGCTCGCGAGCGGACCATATGTTTAAGCGAAAGTTGGCCCATTGGGGACCATCGAAATCGATTTAAAATGCGCAAGGTTAAAGTGGCGATGAAAGTCAGTATGAGTGCGCCGCCTGTGAGCGCGGCAATAAAAATAGAGCCGACGTAGAATGAGTGCGAAAGAATAAAGGCGAGCGCAACAAAGGCCACCGCTGCCGGAATAAACCATGGCCAACTGAGCCCCGTCGAGCCCTCCGCGCCCATATTCGAAGGGGATGTCGCTTGCAGAAGGTCGCGAACTTTTGTCTTTCTCACTAGATTAAGATAGGGCAGCGTCAACGTCAGGGATTGCAAAACACCAACAGTGGCTACAATCAGTGCTGTTGACAGCGGCATTTTCAAGGCGAGGTCAATGTTCAAGAGTCTGTGTAGTGGTTCGGTAAAGCGTGGTAGCGTCCACGCAGTAATGGCGATCGTGGGCACTACAGCGACAATTGTGAGTAGCACCATCTGCCAAGCATAGATTGCGAATATGCGTTCGGCGGCGAGACCAAGGCTTTTGTAAATGGCCATATCGGTGAGTCGTCGCGAGAAGTAGTTGCGCAAAAGATAGAATTGCCCAATTGAAGAAAGCAGCAAGGCGACGAGGCCGGCCAAGTTTAAATAGTCGCCCAGATAGTTGAGCACACGGCCGATTTGCTCGCTCGAATCTTTCGGGGTTGTGATTTGTATGCCAGGGTCATTGAGCTCTTTGTTTAAGCGCTTAGCTAAAAGCTCAACCTTTTCATCTTCAGCGTCGCCCGGCAGTCTGGCGAGTAAGGTGTAGTAACCTAGGCTGCCCTGAGCATCGAGTCGGGTTGCTTCAAAACTCTGCCTTGAGATGTAGACGGGTGGTGCAAATGATACATCAGAACCAGCCCCCGCTGAGTCACGCAAGATTGTGTCGCTGACCTCAAACTCTCGGTCGCCGATCTTTACCTGATCGCCAACTTTGACCCCGAGTTGAAGTAATAGCTCTGGGTAGACCCAAACTTTGGGGCCAACGAATAGATCTTTTTTTGAATTCGAGGTGATCAGCCCTTGGCGCTCCAGTTCGATTTCTCCAAAAAAAGGATAGTTTGATTCAACCACTCGCAATTCAGTAAGGCGTGATGCCTGGCCTGAGGAGTGGGCTTGTGCTGGCGAAACACCAGCAACCATAGTGAGGCTTTCATGCAATTGGCTGGTCTCAGTGCCAACCGGCATTATATTCGAAATCAACTTTAACTCTTCGGGCTTAAGGCGACGGCGCGCCCCGACCCCAAGGTCTGCGGCGAGAAACCCTTTTGATTTTCGATTCAGGCTTTCGCGAATAGAACTTCGTAGCGAATCGAGTGAAGTGAGCCCGATGAGGCCGATACCAAGGCTCAAAACAAATAGCGCTGAAAACGAGTAATTGTGAATGAGCTCCTTAAAAGCGAGTCTTAAACTCGTCATTTAGCGCTGCACCTGAAATCGAAAAATAACATCAGCCCGGCTTGCGACCTCTTCGTTATGAGTCACAAGAACAAGAGTCGTTTTTTGCTTGCGAGTCAGGTCAAAAAGTAAATCGATAACTTGTCGACCGTTTTCGGCATCGAGGCTGCCGCTTGGTTCGTCAGCCAGAAGAAGCTTAGGCTTGGCGACAAATGCGCGAGCAAAAGCAATTCGCTGATTTTCGCCACCGCTCAGCTGATGTGAGAAATGACCAGAGCGTTCGGTCATGCCGACCACTTGCAAGATTTCATCGGCTTGCTTTTCGGCATCGGGGGCCTTGGCGATTTCGAGCGGTAACATAATATTTTCTTTCGCTGTCAAATAGGGCAACAGGTGAAATTGTTGAAAGATAATACTGATGTTATTGAGGCGAAATTGAGTTCGCTGTGCCTCACTCATCTGAGCGATATCTTGACCCTCAATTAGTATTTCGCCCGAGTCGGGTGAGTCGAGGCCTGCGATAAGGCTAAGGAGGGTCGATTTGCCGCTGCCAGAGGGCCCCACCAGAGCCAGGGTTCGCCCCGTTTCAACTTCGAGCGAGAGGCTTTTGATGACCTGAATAGTTGTCGAGCCTTGGCGAAACGACTTATTTAAATTTCTAATTATCAGACTCATTGGCGCCTTTCTTTCAAGTGGGCTTTGAAGAAATCAAAGACACGAGTCGCCACTTCTTGGTGGCCCTTTTCGTTCGGGTGTATGCCATCGGGCTGAACTAGATCGGGATGGAGGGCGACCCCCTCAAGAAGAAAGGGTAGAAATGCAAGATGCTCCTCTTTGGCCAAATCGACAAATATTTTATGAAATTTCTTAGTATATGCGGCGCCATAGTTTGGCGGCATATACATCCCGCCGAGCCAGACCTCAATTTGGTTTTGTTTCGCAAGAAGAATGGTGGCGCGAAGATTGGCTTTAGCTGAGTCAATATCTTGGCCGCGCAAGCCGTCATTGGCTCCGAGTGCGAGAAAGACCACGTTTGGTTTTTGCTTAAGGTACCACTTGAGCCGACCTAAGGCGCTCGCGGTCGTTGAGCCGCTGATGCCGGCGTTGATCACGCGCACCTCAGGCCATTTAGAATCTTTCAAGTGAAGGGCTTGAAGTTTGGTCTCAACAAGAGCTGGGTAGGCCTTCTCTTTGGCGACGCCATAACCCTCAGTCAGCGAATCGCCCAGGCACACGATTGTGATCGCGGTATTT
Organism: uncultured Bdellovibrionales bacterium; assembly: GCA_903833275.1. Taxonomy (GTDB): domain Bacteria; phylum Bdellovibrionota; class Bdellovibrionia; order Bdellovibrionales; family UBA1609; genus RBG-16-40-8. Next base: position 29,508 of record CAILEP010000003.1, on the reverse strand, counting down.
GTGCCGGTGGCGGCGGTCGCTAGAATTGCGAAAAATTGCACGAGAAGGAGAGCGAAAGTGAGACGGCGAGGTGTCGAAACTTTAGGGGTTGTACAAGGGTTCATCATAAGTCGAGATTTTAATGAAGTTTTAGGGGGTTAAACAACATAATTCATTCGAAATGCAAGGTTACGAGTAGGCGCCTTTACATCAAGTGATCGCCAGAGCGTGTTTAAATCGAGCCGACTTTGGCGCGTTTCTTGAAGTAGTTGAAGGTATGAAAAGCAAAAATACTGTAGAAGTGAAGTTTCGAATAACAAAACAATTGTCTCAAAATGAGACAGGGCGATTTGCTTACAATAAAACAATAAGTCGAGAGACAAGCCTAAACCGATTTAAACTAAAAGCGCTCAACGAAATGGCTCAAGTAAAGCCTCAACATTTTGAGCCTAGCATGGGCATTGAAGTGTATGCCTCGATTTGCTTGCCTTTTGTCGTGGGCTTTATTCTCTCAGTCTAACCTTCTAGACAAGCCTCGCGCGTAGCTGTCATCCTATCTCTATATGGCTGACAATAATTCGACTAAGATTTCAGAAAAAGCGATTTCAGACAAAGCTGGTAACCTTCAAAAACTCACCGATAAGGCGAAGGCCTCAGATCTTTCTAATGTCGCGGTCAAAACATTTATGGATAAAAACCCCTTCACTGTGCCTGAAGGCACCAAGATCTATTCTGCCATAATGATGCTGGCAGCCCACAAGGTGGGTTCGGCGCCGGTCGTCAACCGATCGCAGCATATTGTCGGGGTTATTAGTGAGCACGACCTTTTGATTCAAACGGCCACTCGTGATGTGGCAGCTGCCATGGAGTACACCAAAAACCCACTGACCTTAAAGGGCGAGTCGACTTTATTAGACGCTCTCGCGATGCTTTATAAAAACAAGGTTCGACGAGTGCCAGTTGTTGACCCATTTGGCGTGGTTATTGGTGTCGTTACGCGAATGGATGTTCTTTCGCGTCTTATTGGTAAGAAGGAGTAGTCTCAAGTGCGAACCTTATTTTTTATTTTTGCCGCTGTCTTGGTTTTGGTTGAAGTCGCGTTAGGTGTGCTCTGGCCCATCGGTCTTTGGTCGCTTATATTGGTGGCGCCAATATTGGCGATTGGGTTCAACGACGCTCTTCAGACGCGCCAGGCGATTCGCCGTAACTTTCCGGTGTTGGGTAATTTTCGTTACGTATTTGAAATGATTCGCCCGGAGATAAATCAATATTTCGTCGAATCAAATTCGGATGGTAAGCCGTTTAGTCGCGAGCAGCGGTCGTTGGTTTATCAGCGCGCCAAACATCAGCTCGACACTTTGCCGTTTGGCACACAGCTCGATGTTTATAGAACGGGCTACGAATGGCTCAATCATTCAATTCTCGCTTCGCACGTAAGCCCTGATAATTTGCGCTTTAAGATCGGCGGCCCTGATTGCCGCGCGCCGTATAGTTCAAGTATTCTCAATATCTCAGCCATGAGCTTTGGTGCCCTTTCAAAAAATGCGGTGCTGGCCTTAAACGGCGGAGCCAAAGATGGCGGGTTCGCGCACAACACGGGCGAGGGCGGGTTGACCCCTTATCACTTGCAAAATGGCGGCGATATTATTTGGCAGGTCGGCACAGGCTATTTTTCAGCACGAACCCCGGACGGCCGATTTTCAGAAACCGAGTTTCATAAGCGCGCAACTCTACCACAAGTGAAAATGATCGAGCTTAAGATATCTCAAGGGGCGAAGCCTGGCCATGGGGGTATTTTGCCGGCCGCGAAAATCACTAAAGAGATTTCAGAAATTCGTGGAGTGCCCATGGGGCAAGATGTTCTATCACCCCCTTCGCACTCGGCGTTTTCGACCCCAATTGAAATGATGCAATTTATTAAAACTCTTCGTGAGGGCTCGGGGGGCAAGCCAGTGGGTTTTAAATTTTGCGTCGGTAAACGCCGCGAATTTTTGGCTATCTGCAAAGCGATCGAGAAAACGGGTATCGCGCCTGACTACATCGATGTCGACGGCGGAGAAGGCGGAACGGGCGCGGCGCCTCTTGAGTTTTCAAACAATGTCGGCACCCCTGAAATTGAAGGCATGATCTTTGTGCATAACGCTCTCGTTGGTTTTGGCTTGCGCGATCGCGTGAAGATTCTAACGTCTGGTAAGGTCACCACGGCTTTTGACATTGTGAAGCGAATTGCTCTTGGGGTCGACGGTATTTATGCCGCTCGAGCGTTCATGCTTTCGCTGGGTTGTATTCAAGCTTTGCGCTGCAATTCGAATCATTGCCCGACAGGGGTCGCAACTCAGGACAAAGCTCTCGTCTCAGGTCTCGTTGTGACTGATAAGCGAAAGCGAGTCGCGGCCTTTCATCATGAAACCATGAGAACCGTTGCTGAGCTTCTTGGGGCCATGGGTCTTGAGAGTATTAGCGATCTGAAGCCTTGGCATGTCATGAGGCGTGTGAGCCAATTCGACATTCGCCATTATGGTGAAATTTTCGAATATCTCGAGCGCGGCTCACTCAAGACGGGTCCGTTGCCGAAAAACTATGCCCGTGCTGTTGAGATGGCACGAGCCGAGTCGTTTAGGTAGACCAGGTTCGCCAAATCTGCGCTCAAGAGAATATAATTTACCAGAGGTCTTTGATTTCGACCTTAAGCCTGCAGAGGTGGCCGCGCTTGAGCGCATTGGTGTCTAGCGGCTCAAGGCGTTGATGATAGATTCTTTTACTGATGTTTTCGCTTGTGCGGGTCAAGATGAACGCAGCGAATGCGAACGCTTTTCGGCGTCACTTCGATAAATTCATTATCGGTGACCCACTCAAGAGACTGCTCAAGAGTCAGCGGTTTCACCATAACGATATCCATTTTTTCTTCGCTGCCTGAGGCGCGGTGATTCGTTAGTTTCTTCTCGCGAACCACGTTCACGTTAAGATCGATACCTTTAGAGGCTTCGCCAACAACCATGCCTTCGTAAACTTCGACGCCTGGGTTGATAAACATGCGACCACGTTGGTGCATACCGTCCATTGCATACGGGGTCGATTTGCCAGCGCGATCGGCGATAATAGAAGCCGTCGTGCGACCCATGATCTCACCACGATATTCGTCGTAACCATCATATTGGGTGTTGAGTAAGCCTGTTCCGCGGGTGTCAGTTAAAAACTCAGAGCGGTAGCCGATGAGGCCACGCGAGGGGATGCGAAACTGCAAGCGCACTCGACCAGAGCCTTTGCTGTCCATCGAAACAATGACGCCTTTGCGTTCGCCCATTTTCTGAGTCACAACGCCGGTGTAAGCCTCGTCGACGTCAACAGTCACTTGCTCCATAGGCTCAAGTGTTTTGCTGCCTTCATTTTTAAAAATAACTTTGGGTTTCGAAACCATAAATTCAAAGCCTTCGCGGCGCATGGTTTCCATCAATACGCAAAGTTGCAACTCGCCTCGGCCAACAACTTTAAATCGATCGGTGGCTTCGGTGGTTTCAACGCGAATCGCAACGTTGTGCAAAATTTCTTTTTCAAGACGGTCTTTGATGTTTCGAGTGGTTACAAGTTTGCCTTCGCGACCGGCGAAGGGGCCATCATTCACCATAAACAAAACGGCAACCGTCGGTTCTTCAACGACAATACGGGGGAGTGGCCGCGGGTCGGTCACCGAGGTGATGGTATCGCCAATGTAAAGATCTTCGGCCCCGGCAATGACGGCGATGTCACCAGCTGAAAGTTCTTTAGTCTGCTGCTGCTCACTTAAGCTAAACGAGAAGAGAGCGGAAACCTTAAATTTGTGCTGAGACTTTTCAGCACACAACATAACGTCATCACCCAGTTTAATTTTACCGGCATAAATACGGCCGATCGCAAGACGGCCGACGAAAGAACTGTAAGACAAATTGCTTACGAGAATTTGAAGTGAGCCATCGATTTCGGCTTCAGGTGGCGGGATTTTTTCGAGAATCCAATCAAGCAATATAGTCAAATCGGTGCCGGGCACGGCAGGGTCAAGTGTCGCTTTGCCTTCGCGGGCAATGGCGTAAATAATCGGAAAGTCGGCCTGTTCGTCTGTGGCGTCTAGATCGATAAAGAGGTTGAAAACTTCATCAACGACTTCTTGAATACGAGCATCGGGCCGATCGATCTTATTAATAACCACGATAACTTTGAGTTTTTGCTCGAGTGCTTTTTTCAACACAAAGCGAGTTTGAGGCAACGGGCCTTCGCTGGCATCGACAAGCAATAAGCAGCCGTCAACCATGTTCAAAATACGTTCAACTTCGCCGCCAAAATCCGAGTGGCCGGGAGTATCGACGATATTGATTTTGTGGTCTTTGTACGTGAAGCTCGCGTTTTTGGCTTGGATTGTGATCCCACGCTCTTTTTCAAGATCCATTGAATCCATAAAGCGTTCGGCGACTTGCTGGTTTGAGCGAAACATGCCGCTTTGGCGAAGCATATGATCAACGAGCGTTGTTTTGCCATGATCCACGTGGGCGATAATGGCGATATTGCGAATGTTGGGTACGAAGCTCACGGTTTTCCTTCACGCTTTAAAATTGAGCGCTTATTTAGACAGGCTTTAATTATTAAGAGTTCGGTAGTTTAGCTGTTATGCGGTAAATTCACAACGACTTCGTTGTATTCTCTCACCAATTTCTCAACGATTTCACGACAGGTGAGCACTTCGTGTACGAGGCCTACGCTTTGGCCGGCGCACCATACGGTCTTCCAGGTTGGTTTTAAGGCGGCCTTTTCGAGGCTGCGCATACCGGCGAGATGTATAAGCGGCACAATGTACTTCTTAGTGAGTGAATTTTCTTTGAGCATTTTTACAATAAGCGGTAGGTCCGTGCCGAGTTTCTTCACATACTCGGTGTTAATGACCGTTGCTGGGGTGCCCGAAACCCTGGTGGTCAATACGATATCCTCAGGCGTCGAAGTGACCACGGCGTTTTTGTAGGCCTCATCGACCTTAGATTCGGTCGAAGCGATAAAGCGAGTTCCGACGCTGACTGCGCAGGCGCCCAAGCTTAGGGCGGCCGCCATGCCGCGGCCTTCGGCGACCCCGCCGGCCATGACAATCGGTATTTTCAGTTTTTCTTTAAGCCACGGAACGAGAACAATCGGGGTAATCGGGCCAGCGTGGCCGCCAGCGCCGCTCGCCACAGCGATAACCCCGTCTGCTCCAAGGTCCTGCACCTTAAGTGCGTGCTCTAAATTCGTTACATCACAAAAAACTTTGGCGCCATTTTTGTGGGCCTCGGCGATTACGGTTTTGGGGCTGCCAAGTGAAGTGATGAAGAGTTCAACCCCTGCATCAAGGGCGTGCTTTACGTCATCGTTTTGTCGAGTATTACTTTTATTAACGATGATATTTACGCCAATGGGGTTTTTGGTACGCGCCTTCATCTCTTTCAGGGCCTTAACGTATTCTTCAATCGGCCGGTAATTGAGCGCCGGAAAGGTGCCGAGCCCGCCAGCCTCTGAAACAGCGACAACCATGTCGACATTTGAAACCAGAAACATGGGGGCGCCGATTATTGGATATTTCGTCTTGAAAAGCCGGGTGAATTCGGTATTGATCATTCAGAAATGTTAAAAGTAATGGCATTACTTTTCAACATAACTTTTCGGATTAAATTTTGACTCGAAGGAGCATTCTATGGCTAAAGCGACGATGAAACAAAAAGCAGGGCAAAAAAACAAACCAAAAACCACAACAAAACCTAAAGCAAAATCTAACGTTAAGCCCAAGGCGACGGCAGCAAAAAAGGCAGCGCGCGAAGCTAAGGTCGAGGCGGCCGTTAAATTGCCTGATCTGGCGCTTGAGGTAACAGGCGGGCAGACGGTGAATCTCGCGAGGTTAAGAGGTAAAAAAGTCGTATTGTACTTCTATCCGAAAGATATGACTCCGGGTTGTACATTAGAGGGTCATGAATTCTCAAATCTCGGCAAAGAATTTGCGGCGCGAAACGCCGTGGTTTATGGCGTTTCTCGTGACACCGTTGCGTTACATGAAAAGTTTAAAGCTAAAGAGTGCTATAGTGTTGATCTGATCTCTGATGTCGATGAGAAGCTCTGCAAAGCGTTTCGGGTTATAAAAGATAAAAACATGTATGGCCGAATCGTAAAGGGTATCGAACGCAGCACCTTTTTGATTGATGAAAATGGCCAGGTTAAAATGGCCTGGCGTGGGGTCAAAGCTGAGGGTCACGCTGCCCAAGTGCTCGAGTACCTTAAATCCTAAGAGCTAATTTCTAAAACAGAAGCTCTAGTTTGACGCCGTATATTGATACGGCAACGGGCGCGCTTCGCTCTATTTCGGGGCGATTTTAGCGTTAGAGCCGTCTCATATTGAGTCGCCAAAAGAACCTAGATCTTTGGCTAAATCAGTCATGCTGTTTTGCCGATCAATTACCTATGGCAGATCAGGGGTCACGCTTCTACTTTCCAGTGAATCGAATTCTATTCGGGATAGCCGTCGTGGCCATCGGCTACTTTTGGCAAGACAATAACAGCCGGGTCGCCCTTAGTTTTGAAGGCGGCCAAAAGCTTATCGGTTCGGTCGGTAGCAAAATCACTCACAATAAAATGGCACAGAAGCTCATCGGCGAAAAGAATATAGAAAAGATGAATCAAAAAATTTCACAGTCAATGGGCGCAAAACCTGGTGCGGGCGGCCCTGCGCCTGCGGGCAATTTGGCCGCCGCCGAAGGGGCTTCGGGGTCAGCGCAAGTCGCAACTGAATCGGATTTTAAGTCGGGGCGGTTTGTGCAGATTCAGGGTCAGTACTATCGCTATCGCGACGACAATGTTTACTACATAAACGGGCAGAGAGTTTTCTATCAAAATAATCGAAAGGCCGAGCCGGTGGCGGCAACGCCTACAAACGAAAATATCACCGATCGATCGGCTGCGGCAGCCGAGCGGCAATAGGGGCGAAATGCGCGGCAAAGCGAGCTATTTTTTTTGGAGCACAGCCTTTAGCGCAGCCATGTTGATCTACTCAACTATGACGGGTGGGGTCGGTAAGCTTTTGCACACGATTCAAGATGTAAAGGCTCATGGTGCTGCTGGCTTGCCGGTTGCGGTGCGCGAAAATATCCCAGTGTATTTTCATGAATATTTACCTCAGGTTCTGAAGAAAAAAATCCCGGTCCAAATTTGGGAGAATATAGACCGAATGGGCCGCAACGGCCATTACGACCCAGAAGATTATAGAGAATATGCGAATCAACAGCCGGGCCGAATTGAAGGGCCAGGCGGTAGCCCCAATGGCGAGCAAGGGCGCGACCTCGCAAGCGCTCAAACCAATGCTCAATTGAACTCTCAATCGCGTGACAAGTCGACTAATCCATTGGGCGCAAAATCGGGGTTAGCGGGTCAGCTCAAGAAGGTTCCGGTGGTTGAGAGTCGAAGTGCATCTCGTGAAGATATCGTAACTGGTCAATACGTTGAAATCGATGGGCAGTATTATAAAAAGAGCCCTGATAATGTTTACTACGTGAAGAAGCAAAAAATTTTCTTTCAGGATAATCGGCGCCTTGCAAGACGAGAGAATGCCGACGTGGGTGCGAATATCGTGACGGATGTTAGTGCGTCAGGTACGCAAAACGGTGATCAGCCAAGCCCAGGCGTGCCCGATAAAATGCCGACCAGCGGTGACGAAATGCTGCAAATTCTTAAAAAAGCCGAGGCCAGCCAGAAAGCGCAGGCCGACCAGTTGAAGCAGCTTGAACAAGAAAAATAATTAAGTAAAACTGAATTTATGAAAAAGAGTCGCCGCAATGGCTTGATCGCTATTTTTATCGTGCTTTGCTGCGCAGGCTATTTGGTGAGTCTCAATTTTCATGAAATCGAACCGGGGCGCTTCTATCGCTCGGCCCAATTGAATCGATCTGAGCTCGGCGTCTTGCTGCCCATGTTTAAAATAAAAACCGTTATTAATTTACGTGGCGAGAACCCAAGCGCGCGCTGGTATCAAGACGAAGTGGCGGTCACTAGCGAAAACGGTGTTAAATTAATCACTATTGATATGAGCTCAAGAGAAATACCTCATCGAGAGACGGTGATTGCATTGCTCGATGCTTTAAAGAGTTCTGAAGAGCCGATTTTGGTTCACTGCCTAGGCGGAGCCGATCGCTCGAGCGAGGCTTCGGCTTTGTACGAACGTTTTGTTATGGGTAAAACCAAAGAGCAGGCGATGGATATGTTAAGCATTCGGTACCACCATCTAGACGCCACGCGGCCCGCCAAAAGATATTTTCTAGATCTTGTCCAAAGCGAAGATTGGCTCCGGCACGAATATAACCCCTGCTCGGGGCAATACCAATATTACGATAACAGCGGCTGCCGAAAAGGTACGCCGTAACTTTTTTCCGCTGAGAAGGAAAAAAGTTACGGCGTACCTTTTTTCTACCGAAATGCGGCGATACCCGTAATTTCTTGGCCGACCACAAGACGGTGCACGTCTTCGGTGCCTTCGTAAGTGTTAACCGTTTCGAGGTTAAGCATGTGGCGGATTATGGGATATTCATCAATAATCCCGTTGGCGCCGAGCATATCGCGGGCCTCGCGGGCCACCTCGAGGGCGACGCGGCAGTTGTTGCCTTTTGCCATCGACACATGGTGTGGCATCATTTCGCCGCGCTCTTTGAGGCGGCCGAGTTGCAGAACAAGCAGTTGACCCTTCGTGATCTCGGTGGCCATTTTCACGAGCTTGGCTTGCGCGAGCTGATAAGCGGCCAAAGGTTTGCCGTCGAAAAGGATGCGTTCTTTCGAGTAGTCTAAGGCTTGATGATAGCAAGCGTTGGCGGCTCCCAAAACGCCCCATGCAATCCCGTAACGTGCTTGTGTTAGGCAAGACAGCGGGCCTTTGAGCCCTGACGCCTTCGGTAACATGTTTTCTTCAGGAACAACGCAATCTTTCATGTGCAATTCGCTGGTGACGCTTACGCGCAGCGAGAACTTGCCTTTCATTGTTGAAGTGGTGAACCCAGGCGTGCCCTTTTCGACGATAAAGCCACGCACTTCTCCGTCAAGCTTTGCCCAGACAACGGCGATATCCGCGATACAGCCGTTCGTGATCCACATTTTGTTACCGTTGAGTTTGTAACCGCCCTTAACTTTTTCAGCCTTAGTGCGCATTGAGCCTGGGTTTGAGCCAGCATCGGGCTCAGTGAGCCCGAAGCAGCCAACGAGTTCGGCTTTGGCGAGTTTTGGTAAGTATTTTTCTTTTTGGGCTTCGCTACCGTAGGTGTGAATTGGGTACATCACCAAGGCGCCCTGTACTGAGCAAAAAGAGCGTATGCCTGAGTCGCCGCGTTCAAGCTCCTGCGTCATAAGACCGTAGGCAACTTGGCCTAATCCAAGACAGCCGTAGCCTTGCAGGTTTGAACCAAGCAAGCCAATATCAGCAAATCGCGGGATTAAATGTTTTGGGAAGGTCTCAGTGCGATTTGATTCTTGTAGCACGGGGTTCACTTCTTTGTTCACGAAGTCTCGAACGGTTTGGCGAACCATTATTTCGTCTTCACTGAGAAGGCTGTCGAAGTTCATATAATTGAGTGATTCGTATTGTGACATATAAAGCCCCTTTAATAATTTAATCTAACGTGGATTTGTTTTTAATTGCAAGAACCGAAGTAATCGCAGTAACGTTTTACCCTCTATGTATAATCGCGCGGCTGTTATAGATCAGAATTTTATTACCTTCGTTAAAGAGGGGCGTCTTCCGCCGGCCCGCGAGTCGGTTGCGCACCCGGCAACAACCTTGGCGCAAAGCGGTCTGCTCGCGCATGAAGCAGTCGATATTTTCGAGTCACAGTGCATAAGTCGACTGCTTGATCTTCGGGCGCGCGAACTGAAAAACGATAATCAATGTTTTTACACCATTGGCAGCTCAGGGCACGAGGGCAACGCCGTATTGGGCAAAGCCTTTCGCACCACCGACATGGCGTTCTTGCATTACCGCAGTGGCGCCTTCATGGCGCAGAGAGCAAAAGAGAAGCCGGGGTCGACTCCAATATACGATACACTTTTAAGTTTTGTAGCTTCGAGTCATGACCCGATTTCAGGTGGGCGCCACAAGGTGTGGGGCAGCTTGCCGCTCTTGGTGCCTCCACAGACAAGCACGATTGCTTCACATTTGCCAAAAGCAGTTGGTGCGGCGCTTTCAATTCAACGAGCAAAAGATCTTGGGGTTGAAGCGGCGATGCCGAGTGACAGTGTTGTTCTTTGTAGTTTTGGTGATGCTTCATCAAATCACGCGACGGCGCAGGCGGCGTTCAACACCGCCAGTTTAGTAAGTTACCAAAATGTGCCGCTGCCTCTGGTTTTTGTTTGTGAAGACAATGGTATCGGGATTTCAGTGCCGACTCCAGAAGGGTGGGTGCGTTCGCAATTTGCGGCTCGACCGTATATTCAATATTTCTACGCTGACGGATTGAATCTTTTTGATGCGCATAGAACAGCGCAAGAGGTTGAACGGTTTGTGCGGGTTCGACGAAAACCGGCCTTTCTGCACATGAGCACAGTGCGACTTTTGGCACACGCCGGCTCTGACCCTGAATGGACATACAATTCGATGGCCAATATTGAGGCGGCTGAGTTTAACGACCCGCTTTTGCATTCGGCGCGCCTGATATTAGAAAATGGCCTACTTTCGGCCGATGAAATTATCGGGATGTATCAGTCTTTGAAGGCTCGAATTAAATCTATTTCGAATGATGTGATTCATTTGCCGAAATTAACCAAGCCTGAAGAGGTTCGAACTTCGATCACCGCGTGTCGGCAACCTCGGGCCATTCCGCCAATACCTGACCAGGCCGAGCGCGAGAAAATGTTTGGCCGCGATTTTGAGAAATTAGAAACGACTCCTCAGCATATGGCCAAATTAATCAATTACGGGTTGGCTGATATTTTGTTGCGCTACAAAAACAGCACTATTTTCGGCGAAGACGTGGCTAAAAAAGGCGGCGTCTACAATGTCACCGATGGTCTTTTTGGCAAATTTGGGCCTCGTCGCGTATTCAATTCGCCGCTCGATGAGACTTCGATTTTGGGCACGGCTTTGGGTTTTGCGCAGAATGGTTTTATGCCGATCCCTGAGATTCAGTTTCTGGCCTATATTCACAACGCCGAAGATCAGCTGCGCGGTGAGGCCTCAACCTTAGCATTTTTCTCGCAGGGTCAGTTTACCAACCCGATGGTGATCAGAATCGCTGGTCTTGCGTATCAAAAAGGCTTTGGTGGGCATTTTCATAATGACAATTCGCTCGCTGTTTTTCGCGATCTGCCGGGTGTTATTATCGCCGTGCCTTCGAATGGTGCCGACGCCGTCAAGATGATGCGATCTTGTGTGAAGATTGCCAACACCTATGGTCGTGTAGTGGTTTTTATTGAGCCAATTGCTCTTTATATGACGAAAGATCTGCATCAAGAAGGCGACAAGGGCTGGAGTACGCCTTACCCCGCGCCGAAAGAAGAGATCGCCGTCGGCGAGTTCGGAGTTTACGGCGAGGGGCACGACGTTTTAATTATAACCTACGGCAATGGCTATTTTTTCAGCCGCCAGGCCGAAAAAGAATTGCGTGAAAAGCTCGGTGTCGGCTTGCGGATCGTTGATTTGCGTTGGATCGCCCCGATTCATTGGGAGCGTTTGATGAGTGAAGTAAAAAACTTCTCGCGAGTAGTTATAGTTGAAGAGTGTCGAAAGACAGGGAGCCTCAGTGAGGGTTTGGTTGCCGGCATTGTTGAAAATTCGATGAAGATGAAATTGGCGCTGCCAAAAATGAAAGTCGTGGCGGCCGATGATTGTTTCATACCGCTCGGGCCTGCCGCGGCGGCCGGTTTACCTAAGAAAAACGAAATTATCGCGGGTGTTTTAGAAATTATGGGCAAAGAAATATGAGTAGCTCTGCCGGTTCTGATATCCAAGTCGGCGGGCCATCGCAGAAACAACGCATCGTTGTCATCTGCCCGGGTCGTGGTTCTTACACTAGCGAAACTCTTGGTTACCTTAAGAAGTATCAGTCGAAGTACGCTGAATTTATCAGTGATATCGACGAACGTCGGCGCCAAATTGGCGAGCCCACAATTTCTGAACTCGACAATCGCGAAAAGTTCTCACCCGGCATTCACACTCGCGGTGAGCACGCGTCGGCCTTAATCTATGCTTGTAGCTATTGCGACTTTATGAATATCGACCGAGATAAATATGAAATTGTCGCGATTTGCGGCAATTCGATGGGGTGGTATTTAGCGCTTGCGTTTGGCGGCGCTCTCGATTGGGCAGGGTCATTTCAGCTCATTCAAACCATGGGCTCAATGATGAAGCAAGAGATCGTCGGCGGCCAAATTATTTACCCCGCGGTTGACGACAACTGGCAACCCGACGGCGTTCGACAGCGAGCCGTCTATGCTAAGCTTGAAGAGTTGGCTTCTCATGAGGGGCGCTTGGGTCAGGCCTATATTTCAATTTGGCTCGGCGGCTTTATCGTGATTGGCGGTGATAAAGCCGGTCTTGATTTTATGTTAAAGGGTCTGCCGCGTACTGGAGACTACCCCTTTCAGTTAATTAATCACGCCGCTTTTCACACGCCGCTGTTGTTTGAGACTTCAAAGCGTGCGCTTGAAATGATTTCACCTGATATTTTTCACAAGCCGCACACCCCGCTAATCGATGGGCGTGGGCATATTTGGCAACCTTATTCGACTGGGCAACAAGAGCTTTATGAATACACCTTGGGGCATCAAGTTTATGCGCCCTATGATTTTACCACATCGATCACTGTGGCGCTGAAAGAGTTTATGCCAGATCAGCTTTGGCTTTTGGGCCCTGGCGCAAGTCTTGGCGGTGCTATTGGCCAAACACTAGTTAAGAACCGTTGGAAGAAATTTATGTCGAAAAACGATTTTAAAGAACGATCAAAAGAGTTTCTCACCTTGAGTGGAGTTTAATATGAGCGAATGCAAACACATGGCCAAGCGAAACATAATAATTGCATTGGTGCTTGGGCTCGCGCTTGCTGGTTGTACCCACAATTCGACGCGAGATGATTTGGCGGCGAGTGAGTCTCTCAATATTTTGAAAGACAAAGCTCTGAGTCAGGCTTCAGCTGAGTGGCGGGCTCGCCAAGTGTCGGATGTAAAGTACAACCTTGAGACCACGGTGAATGACTCGGGTGATACTTTTTCGGGTATTCAAAATATTCAATTTCAGCTTGCCGGCAAAGCGAAAAGTTTGGTTGCCGAAGATTTGATGGTCGATTTTCAAGGTGGCGAGATTCACAGTTTGATTCTGAACGGCGAAAAGTTAACTAAGATAGAGCGAGGGCCACTATTTGTTCGATTGCCCGCGGGTCAGTTGAAGGTGGGTTTCAACACGGTTGAAATTCATTTTACCCACGAGTATTCGCACACCGGGGCTGGCTTGCATCGCTTTGAAGATCACGAAGATCACAATATTTATCTCTATACAAAGTTCGAGCCGTTTGATGCCAATCGTTGGGCGCCGTTTTTTGATCAGCCTGATATTAAGGCCCCTTTAAAGTTGTCTGTGGTCGCTCCGAGCAAATGGCAAGTGATCGCCAACTACACTGAGATATCGAAGAAGAGCGAAGATGGCCCAGTTAAAGATATGGTCCGTTGGGATTTTCGCGAGACGGCCCCAATCAGCACCTATTTGTACGCTTTGGTCGCGGGCCCCTATGTTTCGTTTGAGGGTCATTACAAAACTGTAAAGACTCGACTCTGGGCTCGCCGATCGTTTGCTAAATATGTCGATTCGAAAGAGTGGCTGAAAATCACCGAGCAAGGGCTAAGGTTTTACGAGGGTTATTTTGGGATGCCTTACCCCTTCGAGAAGTACGATCAAATTATCGTGCCCGAATTTAACGCCGGGGCGATGGAGAATGTGGGCGCCGTCACTTTTACCGAAAGGCTCGTGAAGCGCGGCGGGGCCACGCGTAACGAGCGAGCGATCACCGCCAATGTTATTTTGCACGAAATGGCTCACCAATGGTTTGGCGATCTTGTCACCATGAAGTGGTGGAATGATCTTTGGCTCAATGAAAGTTTCGCGACCGTGATGGCCTCGATTTCTGAAGTTGGTGGCACAGAATACACAGAGGGTTGGTCACTTCTGCATTCGCGTAAGATCGATGCTCTTTGGCAAGACTTGTCTGTAGTCACGCACCCCATTTCGGGTCGAATTCGTAACACCAATGAGGCGTATACTAATTTTGACAATATTACTTACGGCAAAGGTGCCGCTGTATTGCAAGAGCTCTATCATTATGTCGGTGATGAGCAATTTCGGTTGGCTCTGCAATTCTATTTTAAGACCTATGCTTATAAAAACACGACGCTTGCAGATTTTGCGGGCGCGTTTGAGGTGGCGACTAAAAAGGATCTTAAAAAATGGTTTGCGGATTGGCTGACCACCACTGGTGTCGACGAGATTGAAGTGAGTTATTCTTGTAAGCCCGAGGTCTACCGGGTTGATATTCGCAATCTTGGCAAGACTCCAAGAACCCACTCATTGAAGATCGGACGCTATAACTTCAAAGACGGCAAGGTCATTTCTGACGGCGCCTCTGATTTTCAAGGTGTGGCTGACAAAGAAGGTTCGATCGAAATTCATTCACAGCAGCCCTATACCTGCCCAGATATGATCTACGCCAATGTCGACGATCAGGCTTACGTCAAAGTTCGCTTAGACCCAAAGAGTATTGAGTTTCTGAAGGCCCACCTTAGTCAGGTCTCGGATGTTTTACTGCGTCAGTCGATTTGGGGCGACCTCTGGAACATGGTGCGCGATCAAAAGATGAAGCTTGCTGATTTTTCATCAATGGCCCTGCAAGCCCTTCAGTACGAAACCGATTCAGATGTACTAAAAATGATTGCCGCTCACACAATTGGTGATGGTCGGCATGATTTTGATTCGGTTTCCTATTTTTGGCCGCGTACAACCGAAGATGATCGACGGCACTACGAAGATCAGAAGAGAAACTACTCACAGGTGCTTTGGTCGCGGGCGAGCTCAACCCCGGTGGGCAGTGATCTAAATCGTCTTTTTGTAGATTTGTATTTGCGATCTGTGGGTGAAAATGCCCAGGCCGAGCGCCTGACGAAAATGCTTGGTACTTTGCAAGATGAAGACCGCCGTTGGGAGGCCATCGTGGCCTTTTGCCGAATTGGCTCTGATTCGTGCGAGAAGCTAATTGAAAAAGAACTTAAGCGTGATCATTCTGATTCGGCTCTCAAGTTTGCACTTTCGAGTCGGGTAGTGCGGCCTGACCTAGCCTCCAAAAAAGATTATCTCGAGCGAATCTCGACCGATGCGAGCGAATTTTCTTTTGACGAGAATCGTCGGGTGACACGCAATTTGTTTCCGCTCATGCAGCGCGAAGCTTTGGCGCCCTTTGCTGATGAGATTTATAAATCGCTTCAAACCGTATGGTTGACCAAGCGAGACGAGCCCTTTCAGGCTGATTTGGCTTGGACCCTGGCCCCGGTCTATTGCGACTCTTTGGCCAATGCTAAGCTTGATTCGATGTTGCGTAAAGAGGGTTTGAGTTGGCCAGCGACCGTTCGTAAACCCCTACTAGAGAAGTGGGACGAAGACAGTCGCTGTATTGCTGTTAGAAAATACAACCAGTAAAGCCATTCAGTAAAGCCATTCAGCAAAGGTCGGGCATCGACCTTTTAGCGCTGGCTGATCGAATCGTATTCTTTGGCCATAAAGTAGTGAGCCGTGGGGCCGGCATTTTTTCGAATATCATCAATAACATTTTTTGCATCGACCGTCTTGCCGAGCTTAATCAACATATCAACGTAAGCCTGTACAACCGTAATTTGCAAAACGTTCGGGCGAGCTAAGAGTGCGCGCGAATAAAATGCCTGGGCCTCGTTATATTGGCCATTGAACTGCATAATCTTGGCCATTTGAAAGGCGGCTTCTGGGTTGTTACCGCCGCGAGCAAAGTGCGCGCGGTAAGCCGCTACGGCGCCGGCAGTCTGGTATGTTTTGCGCAAGATTTCACCAAGATCATACATAACATCAGAGTTTGTCGGCTCTTTAACTGAAAGCTCAGCTAGGGCCTTTTCAACACAAGCGTGGCGCAATCGCACTTCGCAAATCTGTACGATTTTGCGCAAGTCTTCATTTGAAGCCGCACCCACGATTTGTCGCATTTTCAGCGGGATGATCGTAAAAAAATACTGATCCCATTCGACCACATGAATAAATGAGGCGACGATTAAGATCGCTGCAAGCACAAGGCCTTTCACATATTGGCGCTCGTACTTCTCTTGATTTGCAATCGCACGTGTTTCGGGTGAAAAGCCGCAATGATTGCAGACCACCACTTCGGCGCTGAGACGAGCATTGTCGATCGGCTGTGCGCAACGAGGGCAATTGGTCGCAAGTAAATTGTTCATAAAGACTCCTGGTCGATTTTAAATTTAACTACGACTCAGGATATGAGCAATCTCGCGGCCAGTGCGGCGAGCCGCTGATTTATATTTGAGCGTGTTCGATCTGAATTTCTCACAAACCGAGCGCCGTAAATTGTTTGTACAGAGTGGTAAAAATTTACATTTGCCTAAGTGGTGGCTAAGGCTGCAATAACTCGCGGCAGCCCTCGATATACTTGAATGAGTTAAGGCGGTTCGCCTCTTCGGGCTTTAGCGAGAAAAGTGTGGCTCGGCGTTCGAGGCGAGCCATATAGTTTAAAAACTGGGTGAAGTCTTTGGGGTGAGAAATAGATTGAATGTCGGCGCCGCCATAGCTCCAGCCGGCAAAATTTCCGGTTTTATTGATCCAGGTGGTGTAAACGACGCGGGCCTGTAAATCGTTGCGGCGCACGAGCAGTTCGGCCACAGTGCTCAAATTTTTTATTCCGCCATAGTTCTTCCACCAGGCATTGCTGATATCAACCACCGAAATCTGAGTAGCGCGCTTGTCGAGGTCAGCAAAGATTTTGATTAGATCTAGATCATCGCTCAGTTGTACGAGGTCGCTTTGGATTGCATCTTCTTTGGCAAGCGCAGCCAATCGCGCGTAGCCTGAATCTTCAAAGAGGTAGTTAGCGCGCCCATATGGGTAGCGCTCGGCAGTGTCAGGCGATGGGGTATGAAACGCAGCGAAGCGTTTTTCGTTTCGAATTTTTTTGTGCCAAAATGCAAAGGCGCGATCATCTGACAAAAGGGCCTTTTCGTCGACGCTCAGATGGGGGGCCATTTTAGCTTTTGATTGCCAAATGCTCGCGTGCTCGTTCAACCTCAAGTTTAAATAATTTTGGCGAGAGCTAGATAGTTTCAAAAGAGCGGTATTGACCATATTGTAGAGCACAACCTGCGGGTCGCGGTCTATGCACACAAGGCGCGTGATTTGGTTTAGCAAGACAGCCATCATAAAGCAGCGTTCGGTGCCGACCGCAACGTAGGCACCGGCCGGGGCCTCTTGAAGCATACTGAAGGCATCAATTGGGTGGCGCTCATTGGGGTCAAGAAAGCTGTTTTGAACGACGTTGGCGGCGAGATCTCCGGTTGTCGGAGTGTTGCGCCTAGCCTTGGCCTGTTCGATTGTTTCTAAAATACCTACGTATTTCGATTGGGCGTCAGCAGAACCAGTCGGGCGTAGAGTATTACCGGTCGCAAACGCCGCTGGAGAGTGAGCCGATAGCGTGAGCGCCACGAGCGTCGAAAGTGTCAACACTTTAGGCAGAGAGAGCAATTTGGGTAACCTAGCTTCAAATATATGTAACATAAGACCTGTCGCCTCGCTTGTGGGTTGATACTGCAATCAACAAGCCAAAAATGTTGTCAGCGACAGTAAAGTCTCGCATGCTGAAAGCGTGAAGTTTAAGCTGTGTTTCTCGCTTTTTTGCGTTCTTACGTCGTGCGCTCGCGCCCCGGTGCGATCGAGCGAAGAAGCCATGCGGCCGACTTCGAGCCTGTCGCCATTGCAGATCGTCGATGATCTCCGTTTTGCAAATATGGCCGAGGCCTTAGAGAAGAATATTTCTAGATTAAAGGTGGCAGGGGCAGCCGCGGAGACTTTACGGTTTGGCCCTAAGAAAATAGCAACAAGTAAATACATCGATTCTCTTCAGGTATTGCTTGATTCGCTTAAGCGCGACCCTTCAGGGCAAGAGTATTTAAAAATCATTGATGAAAAGTTTGAGTTTCTTGAGGTTTACGGTGACCGCGAGTGGGGTGATGTTTTTATCACCTCGTACTACGAGCCCACCCTGCAAGGTTCAGTGAAACGCACAGATGAATTCAGTGAAGCGCTTTATGAAACCCCGAAAGATCTTTTGACGATTCGCCTCGGGGATTTTGAACACGCCTATGCGGCGTTTCGAAACCCAGCCGTCGAATTTAAGCCGCTCGAAGGCGTTTTGAGAGCTCGCCTTGTTTCAGCTGAGCCGCCGCAAGCGAGTGCTATCGCGCCATATTTAACTCGCGAACAGATTGAGCGTGATTCGTTAAACAAGACGGCGAAAGTTTTGGCATGGGTCGACCCCATTGATGCATTTTTTTTGCACACCCAAGGGTCGGGGCGCGTGGTTTTGACTAACGGGCCAAAGCCGGGTCGTGAAATTCGAGTCGGTTATGCCGATCAAAATGGCTACCCCTATGTTTCGATCGGCAAAAATCTGTTTGATAAGATACCGAAAGATAAAATGTCTCGCCAGAAGATTGAGGCTTACTTGCGTTCGTTACCTAAAGATCGGGCGAGAGCTTTGATGGATGAGAACCCGAGCTTTATATTTTTTCAAAGCCTAAAAGGCGGAGCACTCTCGAGTTTTGGGGCCGAGGTGACAGCGGGTCGAACCATCGCGACTGACGGTAAGTTCTTTCCGAAAGGGGCGCTCGCGTTTCTGCAATTTCAAATGCCCGAGTTTGCGCCAGCTGCCTCAGGTGCCCTCCAGGCGGTTGAGCCTGTGGGTTACAAGACCGTTACCCGCTTTGTTGTAGATCAAGACTCTGGTGGAGCCATTCGCGGCCCGGCCCGAGTCGATCTTTTCGCGGGCAGTGGCCCTGAGGCTGATCGGATGAGTGGCGTGATGCGCCACAGAGGGCGACTGTATTACCTTGTGCCTCGACAATGAGAAATGTAAATTAAATCGCCAACAGTGTTCTTTAATCGATCTCCAAAAGGAGCATTCGCTATGTGTTCTAACTCGTTAAAATCTCTTACTTTTAAGTTTTCAATTGCTGCGCTTGCGGCATTCGTTTTCGGATGCGCTCATCACCATTGCGGTGCTGATAGCGAAAAGAAAGCTGGCTTGTACTACGCGGTTGCGAATTTAAACCCGACAAAAGATAGCAAAGTATCGGGCAAAGTAAATTTCACCGAAGAGTTCGGTAAAATTAAAGTGGTGGCCGACGTAACCGGTCTTGAGCCGAATTCGAAACATGGGTTTCACATTCACGAGTTTGGCGATTGCAGTGCTCCTGATGCCGCAAGCGCTGGTGGACACTACAACCCCGCCGGCCATAACCATGGCGCGCCCGAGAGCGAAAATCATCATGCCGGTGATCTTGGCAATCTAACGGCAGATGCTAAAGGCAATGCCCATCTTGAAATCGAAGTGACAGGTATCAGTCTCGACGGAGTAAAAAGCCCGATCGCCGGTCGTGGTGTAATTGTACATAAAAATGTCGACGACCTAACGTCTCAACCAGTGGGCGCCGCCGGCGCTCGCGTAGCATGCGGAGTTATTGGTGCAGGCAACAAAGCCAAGTGAAACCAAAGTCGTACTGACCGGTATTAAGCCAACAAATCATCCTCACATTGGCAATTATATTGGAGCCATTCGCCCCGGTATTGAGTTGGTCTCGCAAGCCGAACACTCTTTGCTTTTTATTGCTGACTATCACGCGCTCACCACCGTGCAAGACCCAAAAGAATTACGTGAGTACACCTTGAGCGTTGCGGCGACCTGGATTGCCTGCGGCCTCGACCCCGAACGCACCGTTATCTATCGGCAAAGTGATGTCCCTGAAATTTTCGAGCTTGCCTGGATTCTTTCGTGCGTGACCCCAAAAGGGTTGCTTAATCGCTCGCATGCCTACAAAGCAAAAGTTCAAGAAAATCAAACAGCCGAAAAAGAAGATCTCGATTTTGGCATTTCGATGGGGCTTTTTTCTTACCCCGTATTGATGGCGGCCGATATTTTGCTTTTCAATACCGATATTGTGCCGGTCGGTGAAGATCAGGTTCAGCACGTTGAAGTGGCTCGAGATATTGCCCAAAAGTTCAACCGTGTTTTCGGTGATGTGCTCAAGCTGCCAAATCATTTTCTAAAAGCTGAATCGGTCGTGCCGGGTCTTGATGGGCGCAAAATGAGTAAGAGTTACGGCAATCATATCCCACTGTTTTTAGAGTCGAAAAAAATGCGCAAGATGATTATGAAAATTATCACGGATTCGACCCCACCTGAGGCGCCGAAAGAACCCAAAGGCTCGGTGTTGTACACGCTATATAAAGAATTTTCTTCGATCAACCAGGCTAATGAGCTCGCCAATCTCTATCGAGAAGGCGTCGGTTGGGGTGAGGTTAAGCAGATGCTTTTTGAACGTATTGAAGAGTATTTTAAAGGGCCAGCTTTGACTTATAACGATTTGATAAGTCACCCCGAGAAAATCGATGCCATTTTAAAAGATGGCGGGATGAGAGCTCGTGATCTTGCAGAGCCCACGATGAAGAAGGTTCGCGCTGCCGTCCGCGGTTAGGCGTAGTTTCAACGGTGGGGCCGCCCTGAATTAGGCACGTTAACTGCAATAGTCTCCACAGTAATCAAAACTGCTTTACGGAGGCTTCAATGGCTCGTTTTACTACCCCATTAGTGACAATTTTGGCTCTTTTGTTGAGTTTATTGTCAGCCCCGGCTTTCGCTTTTGAGAGCTTCGCAGATGAGGGCGCGCGCAACAATGAGTCGATCACCCCTATGTCACTCAGCCAGGTGCTTTCAAAGGTTAAGATTAAAGATTTCGGTTATCAGGTGAACATAGACCTACCAGAAGGGCTTGGTAAAATTAGCGTTGCGACGACTCTTTGGCGCATAAGAATAGTCTCTGAAGTGCCAGCCGAAAAAAAATTGAACGTGGCGATGGTTGATTGGGCAACGCCCTATAGAATCACGATCACTTTAGATTATGGAGCGCAACGGGTATTGGGTGACGATCAAAACAACCCAGTTGTTCGAACCGTGAACCTTGAAGGTGATATTCGTTTTAACACCAAAGACGAGATGAATGCCTTTTTAGAAACAAAAATTATTCCGAATCTAGATAGACCAATTATTGTTGAAGGCTATTTATTTACGGGCGGCAGCACCTTTTTCGTTGGCGACAGTAGCGGCAAAGTGACGAGCCCCAGAAGCAAGTTGGTAATAGACCAGGACATGCTCATCCCAATGGTGTTGACGAATATTCGCCCGGCCGATTCTCAGGCCAAATAGCCACTCTAAAATTATCGAACGCTCTACATTTGCCTTGCGCGGCCATCGCAGGCTAGGGCGGCTTCGCGAATGGCTTCAGCAAAAGTCGGGTGCGCATGAAACGAGCGGGCGAGATCTTCAGCTGACCCGCCGAACTCCATACAAACGACCGCTTCATGAATAAGATCAGAGGCTCGAGGGCCGACGATGTGAACGCCGAGCAGGCGATCGGTGGTCTTGTGCGCGAGCACCTTCACCATTCCGTCAGTTTGCATAGCGGCGCGCGCCCGACCATTTGCAGAGAACGGAAAGGTTCCAACATTGTATTCGACCTGCGAAGCTTTAAGTTGCTCTTCGGTGTAACCGACGGCCGAAAATTCGGGCCAGGTGTAGATGACCCCAGGCACTGTTTCGTAATTTACGTGCCCGGGGCGACCACTGATAATTTCGGCCACAGCCACGCCTTCTTCTTCGGCCTTGTGTGCGAGCATTGGGCCGGGGATTAAGTCGCCGATAGCGAAGACATTTGCAAATTTAGTCTGGTAGTGTTCGTTGACCGTAACAAAACCACGGGCGTCTTTAACAATGCCCAGCTCTTCGAGGCCGAGACCTTCAGAGAAGGGTTTGCGCCCGACGGCCACCAGCACAACGTCAGCTTCAAGAGTTTGTTTTGCTCCGTCGGCGACAGTTTCAAATTGCACGGTGGTGAAGTTGCCTTTAGTTTGAGCGCCAGTGGTTTTTGCGCCTAAAATAAATTTGATGCCTTGTTTCTGTAGTATTTTGCAAAGGCGATCTGAGAGGCCGGCATCCATGGGGCCGCAAATCTTTGTGGCAAACTCGATAACGGTCACTTCAGCACCCAACCGCTGCCAGACGGAGCCGAGCTCGAGCCCAATAGCCCCAGCGCCGATCACGACCATCTTCTTTGGCACTTTCGTTAGTGTCAGGGCCTCAGTTGAAGAAATAATATTCTTTCCGTCAAACTTCATAAATGGCAATTCGTTCGCAACGCTGCCAGTGGCGAGCATAATATTTTTTGCGCTCAATATTTCAGTTGTGCCATCGAGCTTGAGAACTTCAACTTCAGTCGCAGACTTCAGTCTGCCGCGCCCACGAAACGACGTAATTTTATTTTTCTTAAAAAGAAATGCGATGCCATTGGTATTGTCGCTCACGACCTTGTCTTTTCGCTTCAGCATGGTCGGCACGTCAATTGTGATGTCTTTAGCGCCAATGCCGTGTGCGGCAAATTCGTGATTGGCGACCGAGAAGTGTTCGCTCGAATCGAGTAGGGCCTTGGATGGTATGCAGCCAACATTGAGACAGGTGCCACCAAACGTGGGGTCTTTCTCGACGACGGCCGTTTTCAAGCCAAGTTGGGCGGCGCGAATGGCGCCAACGTAACCACCAGGGCCTGAGCCGATAACGACAAGATCAAATGATTGCATGACTACACCTCAATCAAAAGGCGAGTGGGGTCTTCGATGCCTTCTTTGATTTTAACTAAGAAGCTAACACTCTCTCCGCCATCAATAATGCGATGGTCGTATGAGAGCGCCACGTACATCATCGGTCGTATCTCAACTTTACCCTGAATTGCCACTGGGCGCTCTTCGATTTTATGAAGGCCTAAGATCGCGCTCTGTGGTGGGTTCAAGATCGGAGTCGACATTAACGAGCCGTAAACCCCGCCGTTGCTAATGGTAAATGTTCCGCCTGAGAGGTCATCGAGAGAAATTTTGCCGTCGCGCGCTTTCTCAGCGTAATGCTTGATGCTCTGTTCGACTTCGGCAATTGAAAGCAGATCTGAGTTTTTAATGACCGGGACGATAAGCCCTTTCTCAGTGCCGACCGCGATGCCGACATTATAGTAGTGGTGAAAAACGATCTCGTTGCCTTCGATCGAACCATTAACTCTCGGAAATGCTTTGAGGGCTTCATTCGCCGCTTTTACAAAAAAGCCCATAAAGCCAAGACCGATGCCATAGCGGTCTTTAAATTTATCTTTGTACTTGGCTCGAAGAGCCATCACGTTGGTCATATCAATTTCATTAAACGTCGTCAGAATCGCAGCGGTGTGCTGAGCTTCAACTAGCCGGCGCGCAATGGTCTGACGAAGTTTAGTCATGGTTTCGCGAGTGGTGGTTTGTGCAACATTACCAAGTTGCGGAGTCGGCAAATTCGTTGGCGTCGACTTCGCAGCCACGGCACCCGCCGATTTTGCAGCGGGCGCTGCTGTTGCCGGTACGGCCGTAGCTGATGCGGTTACTGGAGCGGCGACTTGGGTCGCCGTTGCAAACGGTGAATTCGGGCTCAACCCGAGAAGGTCGCCTTTCGTAAGTCGGCCGTCCTTACCCGAACCGGCAAGACCCGCGACATTAAGGTGTTGCTCTTCGACGACGCGTCTGACGGCAGGGCTCAGTGGTGCAGCCGCCGGTTTCGAGGGTACAGGTGGTGTCATTGGCTTTGCGGCCGCGGCTGGCGCGGCGACAGAGGCTGCAACTGGTGGTGGGGCCGACGGCTTCGCACTTGCAGTAGGCGCACCGGCCGAGGCCCCGGCTTTATCGGGGTCGATCTCGCCAACAATAGAGCCAATCGCGATCGTCTGACCTTCTTTGACTTTAACGGACAGTTGCCCCGCTTGTTCAGCCACAACTTCAACCGACGCTTTGTCGGTCTCAAGAATCAAAATAATTTCATCGCGCTTAACGATGTCACCGTCTTTTTTCACCCATTGGGCGATGGTGGCTTCGGTAATAGATTCGCCAACGGCGGGTATCTTAATTTCGGTTTTCAAAATGATGCTCCTTCAAATGCTGTTCAAACTTTTCATAACGATTTCTTCTTGCTCTCTTTGGTGCACTCGTATCGAACCGGCGGCTGGGCTCGAGCGCTCAACGCGGCCCACATATTCGATCTCGACTTTCTTAAGGCCGAGGTCATCGAGTAGGCGACGCAGGCGCGGCCAGAGCCAAGTGTAGGCGCCCATATTTTGCGGCTCTTCTTGGGCCCAAATTATTTTTCGAAGCTTGGGCGCGCCATTCAGGTATGGGGTTAGCTGCACTCGTGGGAATGGGCAGATCTGCTCAAGCCGAACCACCGAAAGTTTGTCACTCGGTTTTTTCTCGCGCTCTTTTTCGATGTCGTAAAAAATCTTACCGGTGCAGAGAACGAGGGTCTCAATAGTTTTTAAATCTTTGGTAAGTGGGTCTGGTAGAACCTCTTGAAAAGGGCCATTCGCCAATTGATCTAAAGTCGATATCACTTTCGGGTGACGCAGTAAAGATTTCGGCGACATGATGACTAAGGGCTTTCTAAAATCACGCTTCATCTGTCGACGTAAAACGTGAAACAAGTTTGCCGGGGTCGTCAGATTGCACACCTGCATACTGTCGTGGGCCGAGAGTTGTAAGAATCGCTCAAGACGAGCGCTTGAGTGCTCGGGGCCTTGGCCTTCGTAGCCATGAGGCAAAAGCAATGTGAGGCCAACCATGCGCGCCCACTTTTCTTCGCCGCTTGAGAGAAACTGATCAATAATAACCTGGGCGCCGTTAGCGAAGTCACCAAACTGAGCTTCCCAGATTGTCAGAAAGGTTGGGTCGGCAATCGCATTGCCATATTCAAAGCCGAGCACCGCGAGCTCAGAAAGTGGCGAATTGTAAACCACAAATTCGGCTTCGGGGTTCACTTGGGCCAGCGGGCAAAATTCGGCGCCAGTGTGGGTGTCAAAATAAACCGCGTGGCGGTGAGTGAACGTGCCGCGTTTCGCATCTTGGCCCGATAGGCGCACCGAGGTGCCCTCTAAATTCAGCGAACCATAGCACAGCAATTCGGCCATACCCCAATCGATCGCGCTGTCGGTCAGCATTTGACGGCGGGCCTCAAGAAGTTTTGCTAATTTGGGATGTAAATTAAAATCGCGCGGCGACGAGGTGAGAATTTCGCCAATGCGTAATAGATCCTTTTTGGCAAAAGACGTATCAACGCTCTTGTCAAAGTCTTCGAGTTTACCTCGGCGCATGCCTGCCCATAAACCTTCAAACGCTTTTGGCTTAAACTCGGGTGGGTTTTTGCGCGTGTCTTCTAAGATCTTTTGTAAGTTGTCGATCTTTTCTTGCATTGAGCGATCTGACTCTTCTTTGGTCTGAACCCCTTGGCGCGCCAACTCTTCAGTGTAAAGAAGATTAAGCGGAGTATGAGCCTTAATCACATCGTACATCACGGGCTGAGTAAAAGCCGGCTCGTCGCCTTCGTTGTGACCGAAGCGGCGGTAGCCAATCAAATCAATAATTATGTCTTGCGAAAACTGTTGTCGAAAGCGCAGCGAAAGATCGAGGGCGCTTACACAGCCTTCGACGTCATCGGCGTTAACCAAAAGCACCGGTGCTTTAATGGCCTTTGCCACGTCAGAAGAGTAACGAGTCGAACGCGAGTCGCTGGGGTTAGTAGTGAAGCCGACTTGGTTGTTGGTGATAATGTGCAAAGTGCCGCCGACTTTATAACCATCAAGTTGTGACAGTTGAAGTGTTTCGGTCACAATACCTTGGCCAGCAAAAGCCGCGTCACCGTGAATTAGCACCGGGATCACCTTTTTGCGATGGACAGTGTCTTTCAAGCGCCGTTGTTTTGCTCGCGCGAGCCCTGTGGCAACCGCGTTCACAAATTCTAAATGCGAGGGGTTGAAGGCGAGAGACACGTGGCAAGGGCCACTTGGTGTTTCTTTTACGCAGTCATAGCCCAAGTGATATTTGACATCGCCAGTGTAGCCCGAGTTGTCGATTGTGCGACCTTCGAAGTCAGAGAAAATCAACTCGACGGCTTTACCCATAAAGTTCGCCAGCACATTGACGCGCCCACGGTGAGCCATACCAATGGCGATTTCTTCGACGCCTAATTTGCGACCGCGAGTTACAAGATTTTCGAGCATCGGCAAAAGCGCGTCGCAACCTTCAATCGAAAAACGTTTGGTGCCAACAAAGCGGGTGTGCAAGAATTTTTCAAGACTCTCAGCGCGAATCAAAGAGTGCGCGATGGCGCGCTTTTCTTCTGCTGCCAAGTTGAGTCGCACTTTACCGCTCTCAAACTGATCTTGAAACCAAGCTTGAATGTCGGGTTCACAGCCCGCGACATCACAAGTCAGGGTGCCTGAATAGATTTTTTTAATGTGTTCAATAATGGCGCGCAATGTAGCTCGGCCAAGCCCCAAAATATCTCCGGCTTCGAATTCTTGATCGAGGTCGGCGTCGGTCAGACCAAAATTACTGAGCGCGAGCATCGAGGCATCCACTTTTGAAAGTTTCAACGGGTCGAGATCGGCGAGTAGGTGGCCATATTGCCGATAGATGGTGATCAGGTGATAGACGTTTAATTCTTTTCTTGAAAGTGCTCCGCCTGTCGCTTCGGCGCCTTTTGGCGAAAGGTTTTGAGCGAAATCGACGCCTTCGAAAAAGAGCCGCATTGATTCATCAACTGAATCTGGATTGGTCTGATAAGCCTGATATTGGCTTTCGATATACTCAAGATTTGAACGTTGCATGTAAGAGAGCTTGTCCAAGCGAATACTCCGAGTTCTTCAAATTGTTGTTACTCTGGCGGTTTCTTTATTCGGTGCTGTAATTACTACCTTTAATTTATATCAAGGTTCAGGGGGTTTGCTCAATTTGATTTCGCTTGTAAGGCCCTCGACCAGCCGTCGTTGCCGCTTAGCATCAGCTAAGAAAGTTGCATGGTCGGCGATCTGTTATCATACTGCCCTTTTGCCGGATTCAAAAACAGCAACTTCTGAGGGGCTTCAGCTGGATCGAATCGAATTTTACCAATCTCATCTCAATCGCGTCAGTCGAAGTTTTGCGGCTTGTATTGCTCGGCTCGATTCACCACTCAGATCTTGGGTCAGCTTAACTTACCTCATGTGCCGAATTCTCGACACCGTTGAAGACGCTCTCTGGGCCAAGGTTTCATTGCAGATGCGCTCATTTGAAGAGCTAGACCGTTTGATAGTTCGCCATAGTTTGGCTGCCGACATAGCTACCGACATGGCGGCTGACAGCACAGCAGCCGATCTCGCAATTGACGCCAAGATTGAAGGCCCGCTTGCGCTGTGGATTAAAATGTTCCCGCCCGGGTTACCAGAGGGTGAGAAGCTTCTTTTAAGTGATACTTCAAGAATTATCACCGATCTTAAGAGTGCTCCAGAGGGTGTGCGCAAGCCGATTTTTGAGCTAGTGCGCTCAATGGCGGCCGGAATGCGGCATTTTGCCGAGCGCCGAGCTGAAGCTCAGGGGCGACTTGAGCTTCGAGGCCTTAAAGAGGTGAATCAATATTGTTTTTTCGTCGCCGGCATTGTGGGCGAGACACTTTCAAAGCTGCTTGTGGCTATTGAGCCCGACGTTAAGTTGACCCCGGCTCTTGTTATCGACTCTCACCATTTTGGGTTATTTTTGCAGAAGGTGAATCTGTTAAAAGACCAGCGTCAAGACGAACTCGAGGGGCGCTTTTTGGTGCCGTCACGCGACGAGCTTTTTGCGAGTCTTCGAATTCACGCCGAAGGGGCCATGCGCTACATCGAGAACATTCCTGACAGTCGTAACGACTATCGGGTGTTCTGTGCCTGGTCGTTGTTTCTAGGTCTAGGCACACTACCTTTGCTTCGCGCCTTTGCCGAGCCTACGGTAGGTGCTGACTCTGCTCTTAAGATTGATCGCGCTGCCACCGAGGCTCTATTTGCGCGTATTGAAGAGCTTTCGAGAGACCCATTGGCCCTTCGCCAATACTTTAACGAACTCGTTGAAATCGCGGGCTTGCCGCTGGCCTTGTCGTTGGTGCGTGATTCGAAGGCGCCAGCCTTGCTGGCTCAATCGACGATGCCGCCGCAAACGTTAGCGTTGCCAAAATGGTTTGCGGATTCTTACTCAGGCGGCTTATCTGCCGCCGATCTTCAGGTGTTGGGTTTGGTCTAATTCTTAATTTAATTCGCTTCGCAAGTGTTGGCGGCTTCAGCAAGTTGCTGGCGAGCCTCAATTTCAGTCATTGGCACAAGCATAAATGACTCTTTGATATCGGTGCTCAAGTTCACGTTTAAAAGCGGAAACCTCAATACTTGTTTCTGAGTTTCGGTAATTTCGCGTCGAGAGATAATATGGCCGCGGCAAGTATCGACGAGTTCGCGTAAATAAACGCTATCGATGGCAATTTCTTTTGCATGCTCACCCTGCCAGAACTGCACTCGTCGTGGGTTGTCATTCAAGAGTGGATAGTTTTGAACAGCCCAGGCCAATCGCATGGGCACACTCAGATGGCAACTTTGGGTTTGGCGCTGACTCTCACTGAGTTTGGTAATGTATTCAGTTACGCAGTTGCTGTGCACTTCGAAAATATAGCGCTCGTTGATGCGGTGGTTGCGTTCACTATTTTCTTCGCGAGCCAAGGCACTAGATGGGGCGCTTAGTGTGATGGCGGCGGTAAGGCCTGCCGCGAGAGTAACTGCGATTTGTTTTAGGGTTTTAGTTTTCATTTTTTGCTCCTTAAGGTTTTAATTTTTAATTGCTAATTAGATTTCGTTTCAATTCAAATCCATTATTGCATTTCAAGGATGAAATTATGAGCCGAGTAGGTCTCAATTTTAAATTTAATCTGGTGACTGTAAGGTAAGGAGGTTAAATCCACTCGGCGACTTCTTACCTTATCAAAAAAGATCTTTGCGTCCTTGTTCCAAGAATAGTAAATTAGGTCATCGTTTGCTTCTCTACCTTCGTTGCCAATGCCGCATGCGTCGCAGGTATATAAATTTGGGGGATGGGCATCAATTGCTGAATAAAAAACCTTCAAAAATAAAGATTGTGGGTACTTCTGCGTAAGGTTGTAAACATGAGTTGGTATAAATGCTTTACACTCAGATCCGAGGCCTCTTGCTTTTGAGGTTACCCCAAAAATTTAGACCACTTGTAACTTGAGTCGTCCTGTGTCCAACTGGACCTACGGAGGGCCAAATGAAGAAGAAGTTCACGGAAGAACAGATCATCAAAATCATCAACCGCACTCGCCACGG
>CAILEP010000002.1 GCA_903833275.1 uncultured Bdellovibrionales bacterium | reverse complement strand
CACCACCTCGCCCGGGTGGTGGAAAAAAGTGACGGCGTACCTTTTTTCCGTTGATTGTTGGCGAGAATCGGCAATGATTCTAAGCATGAAATATTTTTTAGCGATTTTGGTTTCTTTGGTGGCGGTGGGCGCTCGTTGCGAGACGGGTTCGGGTTCTGCGCGTGATGGCGTTGTTTTGGTTTACTCTGGCCCGGGCGCCGGTTCGGCGCCGGCTTCAGCAGAGATCGCTGCGAGTATGGGGTTTAAGATTCGGTATGTGACTCCAGCAGATATCAAGCCCGCATTATTTAAAAATGCCAAAGTTTGGATGCAACCAGGGGGCGATGCCATTGAGGCGGCCCAGGCGCTCGGCGCAAAAGGGCTAAAGGCGATTCGCGAATTTGTTAAAAACGGCGGCGGCTATGTCGGTTTTTGCGCAGGTGCGTTTTTGGCCGATAAGACGGTCGATAACCCCGAGACCATCGCCGGATTGGGCATAATCCCGATCGGCACTTATGATTATCCGCTCGACAACAATCATGGCCATGGCGATATGACGTGGATTGATTGGGGCGGCAAGCGACGGCACGTGTTTTTTAACGGTGGCGGTTCGTTTTACGTCAACAAAGAGCACCCTGAAGTGCACGTTCTCGCGAGCTTTGCGGCCGATGGGGCGCCAGCTACGATTGAAGTCATGTTTGGCAAAGGGCACGTTGTCGTTAGCGGCGCACACCCCGAAGCCTCAGCGGCTTGGAAGTCAAAAGCCGGAGTCATCGATCAAGACGGCCCCGACTTCGATCTCGCCGTCGACATGGTCGAGAGGTCGCTAAAAGGTACGCCGTAACTTTTTTCCACATTTTGTCCGGTGCGCGAATAATTCGAGGAAAAAAGTTACGGCGTACCTTTTAGCATGTTTACTTTTTCAATTCTAAATAGTGCCAAACTCCGCCGACGCCGTCGCCGTGATCGTCGCCTGCTGAGCGATCAAAGATATAGGTGTAAACCGGGCGGCCGCTGTAGGTGAGTTGCAGTTTTTTATTCGAGCGTGCCACCGAGCCGAGCGGGGCTTTTAACCCGGCGGCTTCGCCGGGGGTCAAAATGTACGGCGGCCAAACCTCGGCACAATCGCCTGTGCACTTCGAGGTGCCCGAGTTTTGGTCGACGTCAAAAACGTACAGAGTCTTGCTGAACGAGTCAGCCAAAAGCGTTTCTTTCTCATCGTTTTTCACTTCGCGGGTCAGCGTCAATACCGGTGTCTCTGTGGTGGTCGTGGCGCTTGTAGCGGTCGACGAGTCGGCTGAAGCGACCGCCGCAAGTGTGGTTATCGCCAGTGTGGCGGCGAGTGTTGTTAGTGCTTTCATATATCCCCTTTTTTGTTTGTGTTTCTTTGAGTAGAAACAGTTATTAGCTCACACTCGCTACGTTAACTATTGACCAATGCAGCAATCAATTACTATAAGCGAAACACGTGTTTCTAAACTATAAACACCTAGCGGGGAGTAACATAAAAATGGACTTGGAAGATATTAAAATTCGCGAGATCAATGTGTTTCTAGATCTATTGCGCACTCATTCAGTGCGAGAGCTAGCGCGGCAACGAAACATTCAGCCCGGCCAGGTCTCAAAGATTCTTAATTCTCTCGAAAATAAAGTCGGATTTAAGCTCGTAGAGCGCTCGCCCTTTGGTATCAAAATCACTACAAAGGCTCGAGAAATTCTGCCCCTGTTTAACGAGATTCGCTCCAAGCAAGAGGCTTTTCAATCCAGTTTTGTGAAAAACCAAGAAAAGCCAATTCTGGGTTTCGCGACAACTTCTTTTTTCTCGACTCAGTTTCTTCCTGGCCTGTTTTCGAATTTTACCAAACGGCACCCAGAGTTAAAATTGCGTCTATTAGATTTGCCGCCTGACCTTTTTCTCAGCGTTGCCCTTCGAAATGGTTTTCAGATTTGTCTGCATCTGCGCGAAATGGATTGGCCAAAGACTTGGACCTCGGTGAAAGTCGGCGAGCTCTCATGGATACTGTGTTGCCGTAAAAATCATGCTTGCCTCGATCATGTGACGATGAAGAATGTCGTGAAGTTTCCGTTTGTCTACCCGGTTTATTGGAGTAACGATGGGATCTCATATGGCGACGACAACTTTCCGGTTACCCTTGATAAGCGAATTCGTGGATACGAAACCACCACCGCCACCAGTGCTGTCGAAATTATTCGCCGAACGGATCATCTTGGTTTTGTGCCCGAGATCGTCGCGCGGCCGTTGATTGAATCAGGGCAGCTTATAAAGCTCGAGATTGCGTCACTTAGAAACGTCACTCAACCGGTTTATCTAACCGTCAAAAGTGATCGCATCTCTCAAAGCATGTTCAAATGGTTAAGCGAGCTTTGCACCACGAACTTGAAAAAAGGTACGCCGTAACTTTTTTCCACATTTTGCCCGGTGCGCGAAAAATTCGAGGAAAAAAGTTACGGCGTACCTTTTGTGAAGTTTTAGTTTATGGCCCCTCAAACGCTTTAAAGGACTAGTTTGGGATCAAATGGCCCACGCGTGTGGCCAAATTGTCATTGCTGTAATTTTAAGTAAGTCTAACGAAGCGGCCGCAGTCGGCCAGCTCATGCAATGTCGAGTTGATTGGGTGTTTCACTCAAAACTTATATTCGAAGCCATGGCATTAGAATTGCTATTGGAGCGTGTTGGTATTTGAAACTAAAACAGATTTATTTGTTTAAATCTGAAAGGTGGGTTTTTATGAAAATTTCTTATTTGCTCGTTGCGGCAGTAATGTCCTTTGGCTTTCCGGCGGCGGCAGAAGAATCGACTGCTTCGCAAATATTTGAAAACGAAAATGGCGATTTTCTTCAATTCGGTGAAGAGAATATGAGTTTTGAAAATCTGAAAGACACAAGTGTGACTTCGGAAACCGAAATGGTTGCGCCACGACCACCACGGCCAGGTGGCGGACGCCCCGGAGGTGGTAGACCTGGCGGCGGACATCCTCCGGGTGGCGGACGCCCCGGAGGCGGACATCCTCCAGGTGGTGGACGCCCTGGTGGCGGACATCCTCCGGGCGGTGGTAGACCTGGTGGTGGATATCCTCCAGGCAGTGGCAGACCTGGCGGTGGCTATGGACACGGTCCACATTACGGGCATCCGGGCTATCACAGCGGCGGACCGCGCCCCGGTTTTCACCACGGTTGGTCTTGGCGTCATAATTTTCACCCCTTCTGGTGGTCGGCTGGTCTATTATTTCCGGCATTTGTTTGGGCGCTCGAAATTCCGTACGGTTGGTATCAATGTACGGCCTACGACGAATTCATGATGCCTTACATGGCGACGGCCCCGGGTGTGGATGAGGCAGCCTACAATTCGCTTTATGATTGCGGGGGCGCGGGGTATCAGAGAACTTGCTACATACCGCCCGGCTATTGTCAGCTTAGATAACAAAAATACAACATCAGCACTTATTGTGTTGAGTGGGGTGAGCCTGAGGGCTCGCCCTTTTTAATAATTAACGTTCAGACTAGCGTAGAACGATCGGCCTTCGATTGGGTAATCAAATGGCAAATCATTGTTCTTAATGAGGCTGCCTTCGGTGTTGAAAATATTTTTTACGTAGAGATTGAGCTCGCAATCTTTTGTGGCCTGATAAAGTAAGCTGCCGTCGACGGTGGTAAATGCCGGAACACTGCTGCCTCTTAGGGCCACATTGGCCGCCGTCAAATTATCGCTGGAGCGTCTTTGTTGCTGGCCAAGATAATCAATAAGCAAAGTGCCCTTGAGTTGGTTGTTGAGCGTTTGTGTTGCGCCGATATTGGCGGTCACTGACGGTGCCCAAGTGACATCATTTTTCTCAACAGCGATAGTCGGGTCATTGATTGATTCATCTAATCGCTTCGAAAGCGAAAGGTTGGCAAAGCTCTTCGTTTTGTTCTTTGAGTAGTTTACAGAAGTTTCAACCCCAGCAGTGGTCAAAGTATAGAGATTGGCCACGCTGACTGTATTCGCCGAGTAGCCGATTTGTTTGTCAGACTTGGTGTGGTAGGCATTGATCTTCCAATTCAGGCTATCGGTCGGGCGGTAGTCGGCGCCGACTTCGATGTTGGTCACGGTTTCAGGTTCAAGTGTTGTTGGGCTGCTCGAGGCAACCCAGGTGCTTGTAGTGCCGAGCTCGCTTGGGGCTGGCGCTCGAAAGGCGCGGCCGGCAAGAATTTTATAAGACAATTTGCTGTTTGGCTGAAGAACTGCGGCGAGCCTTGGGCTCACTTGGATAAACGAGCGGTGGGCTTCGCCCTGGCCGCCGACTAAACCAGCGTCGTAGTTAAATTTCTCAATGTCATAGCGGACGCCAGCGGTTAATTGAAAGTTATGGCTGAAAACATCGCCGCTCATATATTGAGTGTAAAGCCCAACGTTTGTAAGAGGCTTGTTCTTAAGCAAGCCAATCGAATCGGGAGCATTCTGCCAGCCGGTCACCTGGGCAAAGGTGCCCCCGGCGAGATCGGTATTGCTGAAGTGGGCTTTGTCGCCGTGATAGAGAAAAGTTGAAGTTTCGACGCCGGCCAAAACGTTGCTTTTTTTAGCAAGATCATAGGTGGCTTGAGCGCGGCCAAAGATATTATCGTGAGTCAGATCTAAATATTCAGACACGCCTTGTGGGAAGGTATTCGGGGCAATGGTGCCACCATTTGGGGCAATTCTAAGAAGCCAATCAAGCTCTTTGTGCTCAAATTTAAAAGTAAATTCTGAATGAAGAGCCGTCTTGCTCGGGGCTGCGTAACTGGCGGTCAAGATTTGGCGATGTTCAGATAGAGAGTCGGGCTCGTCAGGTATTAAAAAGTTCCAACCCATGGCGGTTTGAAAGCGCCACTGCTGGTCGTGATACTGAATTGAGAGGCCCTTGAGGTCGTTTTTTCCATCGGCCTTAAAGAACATATATTGGGCGGTACGATCGTCGCGAATTCTTTGTTTGGTCGCGCTGCCCGAGGCGTCATACGCGTCGTAAACATAACCCTTAGTGGTGAAAGAATTAAAACCCATAAAATAATCGAAGGTTTCGCGAGTATTGCCGGTAAACGCCTCAGTTGAAACGGTGCCGAAAGTGCCGGCGCGAACATGGCCTTCCATTCGGCCTTGCATGTCGCTACCAGAGAGAGTTTGAATCGCGAGCATGCCGTTCGTGGCGTTGGTGCCGTAGAGGGCTGAACCGGGGCCGCGGGTAACCTCGACAGATTTAATGAAAAAAGTCGGAGTATTCTCCCAAGTGTACGCTGACCCGTACTCAGGGTCGTTGAATGAAATCCCGTCGACTAACAGAAGAAGATGGTTGTTGTTCCAGCCCTCAAAAAGGCCACGGCTGCCGATTGTATGGCGCTCAAAATCATGTGACGGAAAGAAGCCGGGCTCATGCACGACTGCATCATTTAAGCTAAAGTAACCGTAATCTTTAAATTGCTCGCGCGTGATAACCGAAACAATACCAGGGGCTTCGTACTGCTTTTGGCTTTGCTTAGAGCTCGACTTGACCTCCATGTGCATCAAATCTTCGAGAGTAACGCTGTTAAGCTGATCGTTGTTTAGTGCTTCTTCGGCCCGAGCTGTGGTGAAGCAAAATATTTGAGCTATCAGGGCGGTGGCAATTAGCAGTGGCTTCAAGAGAAAATCCTTAATTAATGTTTCATTCGGGCGAGCATTCGGTCGACCGGTTTGCTGAGTTGCGAGAGTATAAATTCGGGGGCAAGGCGGCTCATAAACTTCAACTGATTGGCCTGCCCAGGGCGAATTTCAAATTGGTCGCTGGTCATGCCTCTGATTGCGGCCGCGACCATGGCTTCGACGCCCATAATCGAAATGCCTTTCATGTCTTCTTCGCTCATATCGCCGAGAAGTTCGGTTTTGGTGGCGGGTGGCGCTAATTCAAAAACTTTAACATTGGTTTTCTTAAGCTGAACTCGAAGCGACATGGTGAATGAATGAAGGCCGGCCTTGGTGGCGCAATAAACTGGTGACGAGGGGAGTGGCACAAACGCCAAGCCCGACGAGACATTGACGATGGCGGCGGCCTGTCTTTTCTTAAGGTGCGGCAAAAATTGCTTAACCATGCGAATGGGCCCGACAAGATTGGTGTCGATTTCGCGGGTAAAATCTTCGACATCGCTTTGCTCGTGCACGTTGAGGGTGCGCATAATGCCAGCGTTGTTAATTAAAATGTTTAGCTCTGGGTGCTCACTCGTCACTTTGTCATAAAGGGCTCGAATCGATTTGGCGTCAGCGACATCACTTTGGATGGTGATAATTTTCGGCAGGGATTTTCTAGCGCGCTCGAGTTTAGCTTGATCACGACCGGTGACGATAATTTTATTACCGAGCTCGCTCAATTGTTTCGCGAACTCAAGGCCGATGCCGCTCGTGCCACCCGTAATTAAAATTGTGTTCTTTGTTAAATTCATGTGACCCCCTGTAGACAAAACTCTAGCAGAGTGTTGGCTCGAGTCACACGTTAATTGGTTCGGGTCAAATTATATTACGGCACAGAATAGGCATGGATGTAATTGATGTCCCAGTAGGCATCGGCAAACATTTTCGGGTTGTGAGAAACGTAACTGTTGCAGGCGTCGATGCCATGACCAGTGGGGCCGCGGAAGGTGGGGCCAGCCCATTCTCCGCAAAAAGTAGTGTTAAGAACGAGGTGATGGTTTAAAAAATGTTTTGCCGGGCAATTCGCGCCCAATTGAAAATAAGAAGTGGGTAAACCCCATTGCGTTGGGTCGGGGGGAGCCCCTGAGGTTATATTTGCTGGAATATTCTGGCGGGCCCAATGCCAAATCGAAATTGATGATGTGGTCCAAAGCATCGCAAAAACCCCGCCACCTAAATGGTTCAGCCCGGGGCCAAATGAACTCTCGGGGCCTTGCGTGGTGCAGCCTTTGTGGCCGTCTGCAAAATTGCAATTCAAGCTTTCAATAAATTTGCCAGTCATGCGCGAAGCGTCTGGGGTGGGCATCACGCAACCCGGGTTAGTATGCAGTGTCGATTGATTATTTGGCTGATCATTTCGGCCTTCGACAATATCGATTTCGCCCGAGTATGGCCAGTTGGGGCCAAACGACCAAAACGCAGGCCAGGTGGCATTGCCTTCGGGTATATGGTTTACGTCGATAACAAATAAGCCTGTTGTGAACGCCGTTTTTGACGTCAAGCGAACTGCGGGGCGACCGCGACCGTAGGCGGCCTCTTTGCTTTCGGCCGCTATTCGAACCTGGCCTGTTGAGGGCTCAACTGAAATAAGATGTAGATATTGGGCTCTCGACATTCGAACGTAGTCAACAAAACCGCGAGTGGGGTCATCAAAAGTTTCAAAATTAAAATGCGAGAAAAAATCATTGCCCGAAAAATTCTCAACAAGATTATATTGGGGTGAGGCCGAAATATTCGGCGGCGAAGCGAAACTGGTTTGAAAAAGTATAAATAAAAAAAAGAACAAGATTCGAATAATAATAAGAACCTCCGGCTGGTAAACAAGAGCACTCGAGGGTATTTAACTAGAAAAAGTAGCCGAATGCAACTGTGACTTCTGTCCATTTTGGAGTGATGTATTGCGTTTGGGTGATGGTGATTTCATCGTTTGCGTTCGATAAGGATGGCGCGTCAATTTTTTGCCCCAGAAACTCAACGGCTTCGCCAGAAAGGTCGTAATAGAGATGCTCATTTAGGCTAAAGCGAAGACTGACGCCGGCCCCATAGCCTAAAAAATTTTTAGAAATAGAAGTTTGAGTTGTGACGGGGGCCCCTGTTGTGCCGGTAACCGTGGCGGGGATGCTCGAGTTGACCGTGGCGTTCATGTTGTGGGCTGAAATTTTAAATAACACTAAAAGCGAATCGCCGATCAGAAACCCGGGTTCAAACCCCACCGATAAATCAGGTTTTGGCTGAAAGCTAGAGTCGAGCTCATAAGTCGCCGGGTTGTCGGGGGCGCCTGTCGAATCGGTGAAAGTGTATGATTGAATGCTGGTTTTTAAATCGGGCCCGTACAGGGCATTTAAAGAAAGCCCGAGCATTACGCGCCCGAAAAATCGGCCGACGTGAGACAGCTTTATTTTAACTCCATTTTGCAAGCCTGCAATCGATTGGGTGTCGTAGCTGTCATAAACTTCAAAGCCCGGTGCGCCGAGTGACCCACCGAAAAGATTTTGATAGTCGTAAGAAACCTTACTTGAGGTTTGGTTGGTAAAGAAACTTCCGCCCACAGAAAGTGAGAAGCCCGTCACATTCGCCGATCGTGTTTGGGCTGGTGGCGAGTTTGTTTGTGATTGATCAGCGGTTGCCCAAACCATATTGGGCTTAACTAAAATGAGAACAGCTATGATTTGGGTCAGATATTTCTTCATAGGGCGTGGCTACAAGTATAACGGAGAGCAGAGCGCTGCCAAGCCCTTGCGCGACTTTAGCCTTGCACTTGCGAACTCGTAGATTGAACTGAATGGGCCGACCAGAGTATGATTTAAGATTCGCAGGGCGGCGCATGCACGAAAAGATCACCATACTTTTTCTGACTACTGACTTGAAGCTAATTCGAGATCTTCAAGAGCGTACAAAATCTTTCTTGGCTGAATTTGTGTTTGTACCCTGCACGAGTGGCAGCAGAATATCGGAGTACGGTAAAAAAATATAAGTTAGATGGCGCGATCGTTGATGACGCCCTCATTGACCCGATGAATTTGACCCTGATTTCCGGGGTCAAAAGCTTTTTAGATCAGGCCGGTGGAGCGACGAACCCTTTTTTTCTACTTTCGGTCGAAAGAGATGCGGCTGCTCTCAGTAAAATCATGGAAGGCGGGTTTACCGACATTTTTACAAAACCGGTCGACGCCTCAATGTTCTTTCAAAAGCTTCGGGTTTATTTTTCGAAAATAAAATTTTTAAAAGAAAGCCTTTTGTTTAACCTGAAGGTGAACTCCACTTTAGAGCTTGCGCTGGCGTGCAAACTGCTCAATGCCTCTGAATTCGGCATGACGGTGCGATTAAATCGAGAGCTTCACGCCGGCGAATTGTTTCCGATTTACGGCAAGATGTTCGGCTTGCATAGCGGAAATTGTTTGGCGCGGGTGTTGAGCTGCGCTGCTACCAACAGCAAAGTAGGGGATGAGAAATATGAGGCCGTGCTTTTATTTATTGCGCCAAGACGAGACTTTCTGACAAACATGCGCCTTTGGCTTAGACAAGAATACGTGCGCGCCCGCGAACCGGGATAGCACTTTTTAAGGGGGGTTTTGTGGACTCGAAATATCTAATTGGTGTGCCCGAAATGGACGAGCAGCACGCGACTATTTTGAAGCCTGTCGATCGAGCCAAGCGTGTGTCTGGCGATGAGTTCGAGATGAATGCCGTCGTCATGGATCTGGTGAGTTACGCGCACTCTCATCTAGATCAAGAAGAGGATTTTTTAAAAGAAAACGGTTTGGTTGATTTTGAGAAAGAGCACTCGAAGAAGCACGTTTTATTTCGAGCTAAGGCGATGGAGATTTACGATCAGTTTCGCGATGCCGCCGATATCGATATTAAAAAGAAGATTCTCTACGATATCGCTTTATTTTGTGAGCACTGGTTGATTGATCATATCAATGTTGAAGATCGCGCTTATGCGGTTCTATTGCACAAAAAGGCCAAGATAAATCGCCAATAAGCTACCGGCGCCCACGCAAACCCAAAGAATTACGCCATGGGCGAGCGAGCGCAGGCCGACAGTTTTGAGAGTCGAGCGGGTGAGCCCGGTGCCGATTAGAAACAGTGTGATGACAAGCAGGTGGCGACCCACCCCTTCAATTTGGTGGCCGGCGCTTTGAAGCTGCGGAAGCCAGGTGACAAGTGCTGCCGCCGCTAGAAAGCCAAGAATAAACCATGGGTATTTTTTCTTTGCGACCACCGCCTGCTTTAAGCGCATGGCGTGTATTTTCGAAAAGACTAAAGTCATGGGTATGATCCAAAGTGCGCGCACCAATTTAACTGTGGTGCCAATCTGAAGTGCATGGGGGCCGTATTGCATGCTGGCGCCGACCACAGAGCTGGTGTCGTGAATGGCCAGGGCACTCCACAAACCAAATTGCGCTTCGGTCAAATTCAGGGCGTGACCTATTGGCGGAAAGATAAAAAGTGCGCAAGCATTGAGAATAAACACGATGCCAAAGGCGACTGACGTGTCGTTGTCGTCGGCATCAATAGCTGAAGAAATGGCCGCAATAGCACTGCCTCCACAAATTGCCGTGCCCACATTGATCAGCGTCGAGGTGTCTTGGCCTGTTTTAAGCAGTCGACCTACCCACCAGCCCAAGATAAGGGTGAAGAGAAGGCTCACGACCGTAAAGGTGAAGCCACTAATGCCGGCGCGTGCCACCACCATTAAGTTCATGCCGGCGCCGAGAGCGATGATTGAAAACGAAAGAAGTGGCCTGACAAATTTGCGGGTTCTGGCGAGGTAAGGGTTGCCGCAGGTAAGGGCTAGGGTCACTCCGAGAAGCAGAGACCAGGCCGATGACATAAAAGGCATTAGTGTCAGTAACGCGCCAAGCGGAATTAAGATTTGCCCGATTGATTGAGGGCGCACTTCAAATTTTTCCGCACTTTAAATTGGCGGGTACGGCCACCGACATTTTCTTTGGCGGAGAAAGTTTTAG
The DNA here is from genome assembly GCA_903833275.1 of uncultured Bdellovibrionales bacterium. Lineage (GTDB taxonomy): Bacteria > Bdellovibrionota > Bdellovibrionia > Bdellovibrionales > UBA1609 > RBG-16-40-8. The sequence continues at coordinate 39,403 of CAILEP010000002.1, read as the reverse complement.
GTTTTGCATAATATCAATAAACTCATTGAGCGTTCGCCCGCCGCCGATACGAGTGTTAAAGCGTTTCTCGTCGCCAATTGTTGAGCTTGTGAAGCCTTTGTAGTCATGCGCCGGGTAAACCAGAGTTTCGTCGGGCAGAGTGAGCAGTTTTTGGTGAATGCTCGTGTATAATTTTTCGGCAGAGCCCTGTTGAAAATCGGTGCGACCGTTGGTTCGAATTAGAAGCGCATCTCCAGTAAAGACCCGATCTTCAACGTAGAAGCTCATGCAGCTGTCGGTATGGCCAGGGGTCGCCAAGGCTTCGACTTTAAATTCGCCAAAACGCAAAACATCGCCGTCATCTAAGAGACAATCGGCGCCCTCAACGTGGCCGGCTGAACTTATGGCGATCTTGGCCCCGGTCTTTTCAGAAAGTTTGCCCGCGGCCGTGATATGGTCAGCATGGACGTGGGTGTCTAGAACATAAAGCAGCTTGAGGCCTAATTCTTTGATTAAATTGAAGTCGCGCTCTGAGGTTTCGATGACTGAATCAATGATAATGGCCTCGAGCGAGTCGGGGTCGGCAAGCAAGTAGGTGTAGGTTGAGGTCGTGGGTTCGAAGAGTTGTTGAAAGATCATTTTACTCAAAAATATTCTCCAGACAGATCTCGAAATTTTTGATCAGTTGAAGCCAATTGTCACGACCCAAATTGCGCCGCGTCGAGAATGTCGATTAGTTTGGGTCGATAATTGCGTGTTACAGAGCTCACCTATAGCCTTAAGGGTTGATGATGATGGCAGCGAATAGCTCAAAAAATAAAATCAGTCTAAATAGGCATTTGTTGTCGGGGCAAATGTACACGGCGGTCGCCGTATTGTTCATTTGTACAGTCGCTTATTTCGCCAATGATTATTTTCTGAATGGTGAAATTATGGATCGCGAGATTCAAGCGACCTCCACCGTTTTGATGGGCAACCTTCATAGTTCAATTCGGTTTCATGATCAAAAAGATGCCCAGAAAGTTCTGAGTTCATTGTCGGGCAACCCAGATTACATTTCGGCTTTCATTTTATTGGCCGACAACAGTGTCTTTGCTAGCTACGTCAACGGTGGCCTCTCGTCAGGCGGAGCGACTGAGGCGAATGCCGATGTGACACCGAAAAAAGGGGCGCGGCACGACGAGTTTTTGATAAAAGACGGCAATGAGGCTCTAGGTAAATTGGTCTTAATCTCAGAAGATCGTCATTTTCGGGCGCAAATTTTAAGGGGCTTTTCGATTGCCGTTGTGGTTGCGATTATGGGGTTGATTTTGGCTTTTTTGTTGGCTCGACACTTTAGCCGATCACTTTCAGAATCAATTCAAGATCTTATTAGTGTCATTCGAAAAATATCTGATGCTAAAGACTTTTCGTTGCGAGTTTCGAAAGAGCACGGTGATCCAAATATTCAATAGATTTCTGTGCTGGCAAATGAGTTTGATGTGATGGTGGGGCAGATTCAATTGCTGGATGATGTTTTAAGTAGGCACAGCGCGAGTCTTGAGCAACAGGTGGCAGATCGCACGGCAGCGCTTATGGTGGCTGAGCGTGATCTCGTACAGGCCGATCGTCTTTCGGCGTTGGGCGAAATGGCTGCGGGTATTGCTCACGAAATTAATAATCCGTTAGCCGTGATCGTCGGCAAGTGTCAGGTCGCGGCGATGCGCTTTAAGAAAGATCAGGCTGGCGTATCGAACGAGATTTACGCGAAAGATTTGAGTAAGATTTCTGAGATGGCAGCTAAAATCGCTAAAATCGTGCGGGGTTTAAAAACCTTTTCTCGAGATGGTAGCGCTGACCCTTTTGAGTCGGCCTCAATTAAAAGTATTCTCGAAGAGGCGCTGGCTTTAGCAAATGACAAAATTAAAGAAAAAGAAGTTAGATTGATAGTCGATACGATAATGGATGAAAAAATTGATTGTCGGGCGACTCAAATTGGTCAGATTTTCTTCAACCTGATTGGCAGCGCCGTAGATGCTATCGAAAAACTCGAAAACAAATGGATTCGCGTTTCTGCCGAGAAAAAAGGCAGTGATTCAGTTTTGATTTCCATTACCGATAGTGGTGGTGGCATCCCTCCAGAAATTCGCGAAAAAATTATGCAGCCGTTTTTCACCACCAAGCCAGTCGGCAAAGGCACGGGGCTCGGCCTCAGCATTTCGACCGGGATAGTTAAGGAGCATGGCGGTAAATTTTGGATCGACGAAGAGTGCGCCAATACCAGATTTCTGATAGAGCTTCCGATCAAGCAAAAGGCAAAAGAGGATTTTGCCATTTAGTTTTTCGCTCATTCGTCCTGAGGTGAATTATTACCAAATCTAAAAATCTTCATCAATTGTACGAAGCCAACCCCTTTACTCTCGCGTTGTCGTCAGGTTTCTTTGGGTTCTTCGCTCATCTTGGTTTTATTAAAGCTCTTGAAGAGAAAAATCTCTATGCAAAGGCCTACACGGGCTCTAGTTCTGGAGCTATTGTTGCGGCGGCGTTGGCGTCGGGCTGGCGAACGAAAGATCTTGAAGAATTATTTCTCAGCGTGAAGTTTCGAGACTTTTTTGACCCCCGCCCAGGGCTTGGTTTCGTGCGCGGCCGCCGACTTGAGGTTTTGCTCTCGAAGTACATGAAGCCTGATTTCGCCCAGCTCGAGAAGCCGCTGCGTATTTCAGTTTTTGATATTTTGAAAGGCCGAACGGTGAGTGTGACGGAGGGTGGTTTGCCACGCATTGTGCGTGCTTCTTGTGCAATCCCGATGGTTTTTCACCCCGTTCGCGTTGGCACCAGTTATTTTTGGGACGGCGGTATTTTAGATAAAATGGCGGTGGAAGGTGTACCAAGCGACGAGCCGTTGCTCAGTCACTTTTTAACTTCGAGTGTTTACGAGCGGCCGAGTCTATCATTGCACCCAGGCCCCTTGCGGCACCGTGTTCAACTGAGATCGATACCGCGATGTGGGCCGCACAAACTTCATCTTGGCAAAGAGATTATTGCCGCAGCCCATAGCCAGGCGCGAAAAGCGCTTGAGGCGCCGAACAATAGTTTACACCGACACCTGTAGGTGATTTTATGTGTGCACAGTTTTTAATAAAATCACGAGTCGAAGAGCTGGCCAAAAAATTTGGCATCATGCTGCCGACGGATTTCGACCCAGACAAATCGGGCGCGCCATTAGATCAACGAATTCTGCCGCACCGATCGGCTCCGGTTATTGTATCTGACCAGGGTCAGCGAGTTTTGAAACAAATGAATTTTAGTCTTGTGCCAGCTTGGTCGAAAGAACCTAAAGTTAAATTTGCCACACACAACGCGCGAATTGAAACGGTGACAGAAAAGCCGACCTGGCGAATACCTTTCGCAACACATAGGTGCTTAGTGCCGATCACTCATTTTATCGAGCCCATCTATATTAAAAAATATGCCGGCAACATGGTGCAGTTTTTTCTGAAGTCGCAGGGGTTGCTGGCGGCCGCTGGCATTTATGATATTTGGGCGAACAAAGAGACCGGTGAAGTGCTCGAGTCGTTTTCGATTCTAACCGATGCGCCGCCGCCCTTTGTCGCTGACATTGGTCACGACCGTTGCCCGATTTTTTTAAAAGAATCGGCCTTTGGCGAGTGGTTGAGTGAGGGCAAAAAAGACCCCAAAACTTTGCTGCAGCTTCTGCAAAAGAATCGCGCTGATCTTGATCTCGATGTAAAAATCGACCGCCCCCTCGCCAAGGGGTGGGAGAAGCGAGTGCCGGTTTAACATTCTATCTAACTCGCTGTTCTGGCTCATCACGCCAAAAAGCTAACTGCTGAGATTCTCGTGAAAAAAGCCAGTCGTTAGATTTAAAATCCAAAACTAGACCAGGCTGCGGGCGGTGCCTCTTGCTCTATGTAAGTTCTACGTATATCTTGAAATACGTAAGTTTTACGTATACACCAAGGGGGCACCAAAATGACTATACTGACGCCGACACTGAGTGCAGCGCTGACTCCAAAAGAGCAAAAAGTTTTGAATTTTATTAGCGCTTATTGCGAGCGACACGGCTACGCGCCCACCTATGTTGAGATTCAAGAGAAGCTGGGTTATCGGGCGGTGAGTTCGGTGCAGCAGTTTATCAAGCAGCTGGTGGCTAAGGGGCATTTGCGCGCCAACATTGGTGATAATAAAAAGCGCTCGCTGACTTTATTGGGTGGGGCAAAAAGTGAGTTGATGGTCGTGCCGCTTGAGGGGTCAGTGGCCGCGGGTCGACTGACTGAGGCTGTTCGTAATACTGAAAATATAGAAGTGCCGCGTTCGCTTTTGCGCGCGGGGGCTGAGTATTTCGCTCTGCGCGTGAAGGGTGATTCGATGATCGAAGATTGTATTATGGACGGCGACCTTGTGATTATCAAAAGACAAAGCTCGGCCAATAACCGGCAGACGGTCGTGGCGCTTGTCGATGACGAAGCGACGATTAAAAAATACTACCGGCGCGGCGAGGCCATTGAGCTTCACCCAGCCAACCCCAATTTCGATGTGATTAAGGTTAAGCCTGGCGCCGAATTCAAAATTCTCGGTGTCTTGGCGAGCGTGATCCGTCGTTTAGAGTAGCTTTTAGAAACAACAATTAAATAGGTGAAATGTATGAGTACAAAGGCAGCACTATCTCTTGATGAATTAAAATCTTTGGTTGGCATAAAGGCCCCAAAAGAGACTTTTGATTTTTCGCTTCTGCATGAGGGGGTGCCAAAGGGTGCAATCACTGAGGTGATTGGCAACGGCAAAACCGAATTTGCCTTGGCTTTGCTGGCCGAGCATCCCGAGACCCGGGTGGCGTGGATTGAGGAGAGCCTGTCGGTCTACCCCTTTGGTTTTTTACAGCGCAACGTGCAGCTCGGGCGCGTGTTATTTGTCGAATCGGGCACCGAAACCTGCTGGAGTGCTCTGCAGGTTTTGAAAGCTCAAGTTTTTCAGATCGTTGTTCTTTATTCTGAAAGTCTTGGTTTAAGTCATTTGCGAAAAATTCAATTGGCGGCCGAGAAATCTCAGGCGGCGGTTTTATGGTTAACTCCCGAATCTCGTGCGCTTTGGCCAGTGAGTTTGCAGGTGCAAGTCAGTCGCAATGTAAGTTATACGCCCGGCGATGAAGCTGAGGGGCTTACGGGTCAAGTTTTGCGGCGACGTTATTAGAAGAGGTTTTTGCGATGAGAGTGGCCTGTGTTTATTTAACTCAACCTTCGCCAGCGGTCCTCGAGTTCGCTGAGGCTTGCTTGCGTTTGACCCCGCAGGTGGCGATTGGCGAGCGAGCGATTTTTTTAGAAATCGGTGGTTGCGAGAAGCTTTATTCTGAAAAAACATTTTCACTAAGAATTCAGGCATTGCTAAAGCGTTTTATGGTTTCGGCGCGGGTGGCCTTGGCAAACGACATCCCCACTGCGTTGGCGTTGGCGAAATACCAGGCCGCAACTTCAGCAGCCCTCTGTCGCGAAGACCTGCCGATCGAGGCGCTGCAGCTCTATGCCAGCCCGTTTAAGCAAACAGATTCGCTCGCGAAAGTCATTGGGCTGATGCGAGCGCTCGGCTTGCGCACCCTAGAAGACGCTTTGGTTTTGCCCCGAAAACAATTGGCCTCGCGTTTTGGTAAAGAGGCCATTTTGGCTTTGCATTATGTTGATTTTGCGCAGAGTTTGCCGTGGCCGCGATTTGCTCCACGGGCCAAAATTATTGAGGCGAGTGAGGTTGATGATGCCTATCTGGTGCGAGAGCTTGAGCCAATTCTATTTTTATTGAGGGGTTTGGTCGATCGCGCGCTTCTACGACTACGAGGTCAGGGCAAGCTCGTCACTGCTTTTGAGGTTAGAATATTTCAAGAGAACTATTCGACGGTAAAACAGCCGAAGCGCTCGTGGTCGATCGAGTTGTCATTTCCGGTGGGTTCGGTGCTGAGTCTGTTGTCCATTTTGCGTGACCGAATCGAGTTTGCATTGCAGCGCGAGCCGCTCGAATCAGCCGTCACCCGCGTCGAGGTCGAAATTGTAAACTCAGTCTTGGGTCAGGGTCGGCAGACTGATTTTTTCTCGAAAAAAGAACAAGAGGCCGAAAGTTTGCAGGCCGTCTTCGCGCGACTCACCGAGAGGTTGGGTGAGGGCCGTGCCTTTATGGCGAAGGCAGTTGAGAGCTATGTGCCCGAGCGCAGTTGGCAGAAGACTTATGCTGAGAGTGACCGTTTGCAAATCCGTTTGCCGCTCAGGCCGCTGCGGATATTAAAAAAACCGCAAGAAATTCAGAAGATCGATAATTATTTTGTGCATCGAAATAAAAAATGGAAGGTCTCTGAACTTCTCGGCCCCGAGCGCCTTTCGGGGGAGTGGTGGATGAAAGATCAAGAGCGCGATTATTACCGAGTGAAAACAGAGTCGGGCGATGAGCTCTGGGTCTATTCGCTATCGGGGGCGCAACAGTACTACCTGCACGGCGTCTTTGACTGATGACGACCGCGAGCGCGCCCGGTGGGGTCATATGTATGCTGAGCTGAAGTGCAAAACCAATTTTACCTTTTTGACCGGGGCTTCGCATCCTGAAGAGCTGGTGCGGCAAGCGGCGGCGATTGGGCTTGTGGGCCTAGCTATTACCGATCGCAACGGTGTGTACGGTGTGCCAAAGGCTTATTGGATGGCCAAGAATTTGCCATCTCTCAAGCTGATCGTCGGGGCTGAACTTAAAATCGAAGCGACAGGTGACGAGAGTCAGCCGCCGATCACTTTGCTCGCGCGCGATCGCGCGGCCTACGGGCTGATGTGTCGAATTCTAACTCAGAGCCACGCCGGCAAAGAAAAAGGGCAAGCCTTCTTACGACTTTCTGAGCTTTGTGAATTTATGAATCAGCCGGCTTCAAATGGGCTCGTCTGTTTGCCTGACCCGGGCTCGAACTTTGCCGTGCTGAAAGAACTTTTTGAAAACCGAATTTTCTATGGGCTTTCTCGCTTTCGCGATGGGTTTGATCGCGAGCGCACCGAGCAAGCGCTGAGGGTCTCGCGCGAATTCGACGTGCCAATTGTCGCGACCAACGATGTGCTCTATCACGAAAAGGCGCGACGGCCCTTGCAGGATGCGTTCACCGCAATCAAAGAAGGCGTGTCTCTCGACAAGGCTGGTTTTCAATTGAAGCCAAATGCTGAGAGATATTTGAAATCGCCTTTCGAAATGAAGCAACTCTTTCGCGACTTGCCTGAGGCCCTTTCGCGTACGGTTGAGATTGCAGATCAATGCACGTTCTCGATGGCTGAGTTGAAATATCGTTACCCCTCTGAGTGGATACCCGCCGTGCACTCCGCCCAAAGCTATCTTGAAGAGTTGGCGCTCAAGGGCGCGGGCGAACGTTATGGCCGACTCGTGCCTGATAAAGTGATGGCGCAACTGACGCATGAGTTTGCGCTCATTAAACAGCTGCAGTTTGCTGATTACTTTCTCACAATTTATGACATTGTTGATTTTGCTCGCAGCCGAGATATTTTGTGTCAGGGGCGAGGTTCAGCGGCGAATTCGGCTGTTTGCTATTGTCTTGGCATCACCGCCATTGACCCAGTGCAAATGGATCTACTTTTTGAACGCTTTATTTCTGTTGAGCGCAACGAGCCGCCTGACATCGATGTGGATTTTGAGCATGAGCGCCGCGAAGAAGTGATTCAATATATCTACGAGAAGTATGGTCGTGATCGTGCCGCGATGGTGAGTGCGGTGGTGACTTATCAAAAACGCTCGGCCTTTCGCGAGATCTCGAAAGCTTTTGGTATCGACGTGGGCACACTTTCGGCTAAAAAGCTGCTCAAAGATTTTCACCTCTACGAGGGCAAAAGCCCAATCCCCAATTGTCGCGAGCAGATCGATCAGTTGGCCGAAGAGATGACGACCTTCCCTCGGCATATTTCGATTCACTCAGGTGGGTTTACGCTTTCAGCTGACCCGATTATCGAGATTGTGCCGGTTGAGCCGGCGCGTATGGAGGGTCGCACGATTATTCAGTGGGACAAATACGACCTTGATTATCTTGGGTTATTGAAAATCGACGTGCTCGCTCTCGGTATGCTTTCGGCGCTGAAGAAAACTCTCGATCTGACTGGCCAGAAGTTGCATGAAATCCCGCATGAAGATCGACCGACTTACGAGATGATTCAGAAAGCTGACACCGTTGGCACTTTTCAGGTTGAGTCGCGCGCCCAAATGAATATGTCGGGTCGGTTGTTGCCGCGCACTTTCTATGATCTGGTGGTGCAGGTTGCGATTGTGCGACCGGGCCCGATTGTGGGTCAGATGGTGCATCCTTACTTAAAGCGGCGGCGCGGTATTGAGCGCGTTGTTTATCCACACCCAAAGCTAAAAGAAATTTTAGGCAAAACATTAGGGGTGCCACTTTTTCAAGAGCAGTTGATGAAGATCGCCATTGAGCTCGGTGAGTTTACTCCGGGTGAGTCAGATCATTTGCGGCGTGCCATCGGGGCGTGGCGCGCCAGTGGTTCGATTCAAGAGGTGGGTGAGAAATTAATGAGGGGTTTGCGCAAAAATGGCGTGCCCGAAGATTATGCGCTCAGTTTGCTTGAGCACATGAAGGGGTTTGCGCATTACGGCTTCCCAGAAAGTCATGCAGCGAGTTTTGCTTTGCTGACCTACGCCAGTTGCTATTTAAAAAAACATCACCCGGCCGAGTTCGCCTGCGGGCTGATCAACTCTTGGCCCATGGGCTTTTATCACCCTCATTCAATTATTGATGATGCTAGAAGGCATGGCGTGAATGTTTTGCCGGTCGACCCCAATATTTCGCAGTGGGACTGTACTATTGAGCGCGCGAGCAAAGACTCGCGTGAGCGCGCAAGTTTGCGGCTTGGCCTGCGGGTTGTGCAGGGTTTGGCGAAGAAAGAGGCGGCGACAATCGTGGCGTGTCGGCCGTACAGTTCGCTCGCAGATTTCTTGAAGAAAACCCAAGTGCGCAGCGATGTGCTTCATCGTCTTGCTATGGGTGATGCTCTTCGAGTGTTCGGCGAAGATCAGCGTCATACGCTCTGGCGAGTTTTGTCTGACCGCGTGCGAGAGTCAGATTCTCAACTTGATCTTTTTTCGGGAGTTTCGAACGACGATCGCGTTAGCGATGATCTTGCTAGCGGCTATAATGTCGGCGGTCGCAATCTTGGCGGTGCCGACGACAATGCCGATGACAATGCCGATGACAATGCCGATGACAGTGGCGTCGCCAAAGCAGCGCCGCCTGTTTTCGCGGGGCTCGACGAGCTCTCGGCGATTAAATCTGAGTACGATGCCTTTGGTTTGTCAGCGAAGGCTCACCCGATGAAGGCGTTGCGAAAGGTAAAGAAGCTGCCGAAAATGACGACCTACGATGCCAAGCGAGTGGCCCCGAAGACTTACGTAAAAACATCAGGGCTTTTGTTGGTTCGTCAGCGCCCGCCGACAGCGAGTGGAGTTTGTTTTGGTGCCATCGAAGACGAGCACGGATTTTTAGATCTGGTGCTTTTTAAGAAAGAATTCGAAAAGTTTAAAGAAGTTTTTTTATATCAATGTTTTTTAATAGTCGGCGGTTACATTGAGCGCAATGGTCACTCGGTCAGTATGATTGTGAAATCAGTAGAGGCGATCTGGGGTGAAGGCAGCGGCAATAACAAAAGCGAGGGTTTCGTTGTCGAGCCTACGCAGTATTTTTTCTAATTATTGAGAGCGCCAGCATTAATCCAGCGGGCCATCGCGTTGCTGGCGACTGACTCGCCCTTGGTCGAGTGGCGTCGAGAGCTTGAATTCTATTTGAGGTCAAATCTCTGTTTAGGCATTGTGCACGAACTAAAGGGTCGACGACGCCAAATGCGGGTCAAACCCCTCAAGAAATCAAGCGGTTATGGCGATAGAAGGTCACAGCATAACGGCATTAGAAGGCGACAAGAAACGACTATGGCGACTGAGAAAAAAGTAATCTCAAAACTGATGGGCGAGAGTTCGGGCGTTGCCGCCCGTAATCATCCATTCGTGGCAGAAAAAAACAAACTGTTTCAGCGCTTAATCGACACCTGTTGGGTCACGGTCGCAATCTACGCGGTGATGTGTTTGTATCTTGGGGCTCAGGTGAGCGCGGGCGCCATGTTAGTTGGGGCATTAACATTAAGCCCGCTCGCGAGGTACTTATCGCGAGTTCCGAACTCAAAGACGGCGCGAGTGGTCTTTGTCGTCAGCAGTCTTTTTTATATATACGGGGGCAGCTACGGCTTTAAACATATGGTTGGCGCTGAGTACTACCTGTTGCCAGCGATGATGTTAGCCCCCTTGCTTTTTGAGGCTGACGAATTATTGAATCTCATCTTTTGCGGAGGTTTGCCTCTCGTGACTTGGGCTTTGATTAAATGGGGGCCGGCACCTATCGCCCCTCAAGGCGCTGCCGGTCAGAGTTTTCCGTATGAGCGATTGCGAGACATAAACTTTATTGGTGCGAGCGCCTTGACTGCGATTTTTCTTTGGTTATTTATTAGGGCTCAGTTCAAAATTCGATCGCTCGGTATTGCAGCGCTAGAGACCAAAGAATCGATTCTCAGAAATACTATCGATTCGATGCAAGAGGGTCTTGTGGTGCAAGATGAAACGGCACGCATTATCGAGTTCAACTCGTCGGCGTTAAAACATCTTGGTTTGACCGAAGATCAATTGTTAGGTCGCACTTCAATGGACCCTCGTTGGCGCGCCCTCAAAAACGACGGCACAGATTTTGTCGGCAGTGAGCACCCTGCGATGGTAACAATCAGAACCGGAAAGCCAGTTTACGATGTCGAAATGGGTGTCGAGCGACCTGAAGGTGGCCGCATTTGGATTAAGATCAATTCGGTGCCTATTGAGTTTGAAGTGGACCCAATTACAAAAGAAACCAAAACTAAAAAACTCATTTGTACTTTTAGCGATTTCACTGAGCAAAAATTGCTACGAGATCAGGCGGAGGGTTTAAGTGAGCGCTTGAAGTTGGCTATTCGGGCCGTCAAGTTTGGGGTATGGGATTGGAATATTAAAACCGCCGCACTCGATCTTGACGACCTAGCTAGGCAGATTTTTGAAATCGAGAAAGAGGGTTCTGATAATCATTTTGGTGTTTTGGGCGAAATGATATCAACTCAAGATATTGAGCGCATTAAAAAAGAACTTGCTCAAGCGTTCGCCAAAAATGAAGAAAATATCAAAACAGAATTTATGGTCACGACCCGTGCTGGGCAAGTGAAGTATATTGAAGCGGTGGCTCATTGCTTTTACGATCAAGAGGGTCAAGTTCGGCGTATCGTTGGCACTTGCCGAGACCTTACTCGAAGAAAATTGGCCGATGAGAAGATAAATCAAATAACAATGTGGCAGCAGGCCGTTCTTGATGGTTCGAACTATGCCATGATTTCAACAGATGTTGATGGAACAATCTTATCTTTTAACAGGGCTGCTGAAAAGATGCTTGGCTATCGCGCTAGTGAAATCGTGGGGGTTAAGAACCCAGGCATTTTTCATGACCCTGAAGAGATTGTCGCTCGGGCCAAACATTTAAGTCAGGAGCTCGGTAAAGCTATCGAGCCAGGTTTTGATGTTTTCGTCGTTAAGTTAATCGACAACCGGCAAGATGTTCATGACTGGACCTACATTAGAAAAGACGGCAGTCGGTTTCCGGTTCGCCTGTGCGCGACCGCCATCTTTGACGAAGCCTGGAAGTTAGTCGGCTACTTGGGTGTCGCTGAAGACATCACTGAGCAGAATGCATTGAAGCAAACTATCTCTGAGCAGCAAATGCAAATTGTCAACTCAGCGAAGATGTCTTCGCTCGGCGAGATGGCGGGCGGTATTGCACACGAAATTAACAATCCGCTTGCGATCATCTCTGGCAAGGTGAGTCTCTTAAAGCATCTCATTGGTCAATCGACCATTGACCCACAAAAATTCAAAGAAGAATTTGAGAAAATAGATTCAACTGTGACCCGCATTGCCACGATTGTGCGGGGGCTCAAGCTTTTTTCAAGAAACTCATCAGAAGATCCAATGGCAGTTGCAAACGTAGCGACTATTGTCAAAGATACGCTGGGGCTTTGCGGGTCGAGATTCAAGCATCATTCTGTGGATATAACGGTTGTGGCACCTGAGAATTTGTCTGTCGAATGTCGTGACACCCAGATTTCGCAGGTGCTGCTGAATCTATTGAGCAACGCCTATGATGCAATCTACGATCTAGATAAGAAATGGATTAGAATTGAAATCGAAAGTGTCGCCGATCGAATTCAGTTTAAGGTCACGGATAGCGGTGCTGGTATAGCGCCTAAGGTAGTCGAGAAAATGATGGACCCTTTCTACACCACCAAAGAAGTCGGCAAGGGCACCGGGCTCGGCTTAAGTATTTCAAAAGGTATCGTAGAGGCTCACCAGGGGCGGTTTTGGTATGATTCTGAAAGTAATAATACCCGTTTTGTTTTCGAGCTGCCGAACAAACAAAAAGAGCGCTCCACCAGCTCTGCCGATCAAGTTATTCGGCCTGGCAAGCGCAGCGCCTAATTTGCGCAAAACCTGATGCAAATCATATTTTAAATCATGCCGGCCGCATAGCGTAAGTGCATAACTTAATCAAAAGGTAGCCTGTGTACGACACCCTGAGCGATGACGCTCCTGCTGCGACTTTTAGGACGCCAATTTTATGCGCACACTGTGGGCTGCTCGCTGGCCCCAAAGTTTCGGCGACGCCCTGGTTCTGCTGTGCCGGTTGCGCGACCGTTTTTCAAGTTTTGCAAAGTGCGGGCCTGGGTCGCTTTTATGATTTAAAAAGAGATGGTGTTTGTATTCGCCCAGCGGCGCCGGTGGTTGAGAGTGACGTCACCTTTAATAATTGGCAGAGTTTCGAGCGTAATCATAAAATTTATTTAGAAGGGGTGCACTGCAGTGCCTGCCTCTGGCTTATCGAAAAATTGCCCGAAATGGCAGTGGCAGACGTCGCCGAAGCGCATCTTGATCTCGGGCACTCAATTCTACGCTTGAAATTGACCCACGAGGGTTCACTTTCAGCGGTGGCCCAACTCTTGAACTCGTGGGGCTATAGGCCTCACCTGATTCAAAGTCAGGAGCAGGGTTTTGAACTTGAGAAGAAAGAGAACCGCTCGCGGTTGATTGACTTAGGTGTCGCGGGCGCTTTGGCTGGCAACATAATGCTGATGACCCTGCCTCTTTATGCTGGCGCCAATGCCGAGTGGTCGAGATTTTTCTCTTACTCATCCGCGGCACTGTCTGCGTTGTCGGTAGGCTATTCTGGCCGTTCTTTTTTTCATGGAGTCTGGGCTTCTTTTCGACAGAAACGTTTTTCAATAGATGCCCCGATTATGCTTGCCATAGTCGTGGCCTTTTTCTACAGCCTTTTTGGTATCTATTCTGGTCGTTTAAATGAGATCTATTTCGATTCGCTGTCGTCGCTAATTTTTCTTTTGCTCGCGAGTCGATATTTGCTTAGTCGTCTAAGGCAATACGGGTTGGGCGAATCGCATTCGCACTTATTTGTAAACGCCGATGAAAACCGAAGAGTTGGTGAGCGCTTTGCCTTGAATCCCGGTTTTCGACTCGACATCGATGGTCTTATTCGAACGGGCCGTGGCTTTTTTAATAATTCGACTTTGACCGGCGAGAGTGAGCCAGTAGAAATGCGCCCAGGCGATTTGGTTTTTGCCGGTGCGATCTATGATGGCGCAGCCGAAGGTTCGGCCGATGTTGAGGTCGAGGTGCGAGCCGTGGGTCGCGATACGCGCCTTGAGCAAATTCTTTCCGAAGTCAGAAATCAAAATCAAAAGCGCACGGCGCGAGAACAACAATATGATTCTTATGCTAAAGCGCTTTTAATTTTAGTTTCAATAGTTGCTGTTGGTATTCTCATTTATTTTGGTTTGCAAAATAAAATAGACATCGGTTTGCATCGAGCGTTGGCACTTTTAATCGTGACCTGCCCCTGTGCGCTGGCTCTCGCTACTCCGCTGGCTCAAGCGCTGTTTTTGAAAAAGGCATTTGCCTGGGGATTGCTGGTTCGCGACGTCGAATCGCTTGAAAACGCGAACAGTCTTGATGTAATTTGTTTCGATAAAACCGGCACGCTGACGGAAGGGCGAATGCGCGTACTTGAAAATGAGGTGCCGGCGAAATTTTTTGGTAAATTGCGGGCGCTCGCCCATGCCTCTCGCCACCCAGTCTCGCGGGCCATCGCCGCCCACCTTGGCTTGGGTCAAGTCGAGGCGCTTTCGAATCTGCGCGATATCTTGGGTGTTGGCATTGAAGCCACAATCGCCGGCAAGGTGTATTTTTTGGGCCGAACGAAAGCGTCGGTCGAAAATGAAAAACGTATTTTAGTTGATTTTCTCGAGCAGGGGGCGCCCATTGGCCGCCTTTATTTGGCCGATCAAGTACGGCCCGAGGCTGCAATAATTGTGCGTGCGCAGCAGGCCAGGGGTTTACGCTGTCAGATAGTTTCGGGTGATCGCGAGACTGTGGCGCAAGACGTGGCAAACCAGATCGGCATCGCAATGGCCGACACATTCGCGAATTGTTCTCCAGAGTTAAAAGCCCAAAAGATAGACGAAATTAAAGCACAAGGGCAACGGGTGGCGGTCGTTGGTGACGGCGTTAACGACGCGCTCGCCATGAGTCACGCTGATGTCTCGATTGCGGTGCAGGGTGGGCTCGGGGCGATTCAGTCTGCGGCAGGTGTCGCGGTGTTGCGACCCGGTTTGGCTGCGGTCACTGATTTCTTTTTTTTGGGTCGAAAGCTTCAGCAAATGCACAGAATCAATTTTATCTTTTCAACTTTGTACAATTCGATTGCCGGTGGGCTCGCTATTGCCGGTCTAATGAACCCTTTGATTGCCGCCATTGTGATGCCGCTCTCTGCGTTGACAGTTTTCATCTCGACGTTTCTCTTTGTTCGGCATTTGAAAGGGGGCCAGTCGTGAGCATTATCTATTTTCTTGTGCCCGCCGCACTTGGTCTCGGTGCGATCTTTTTGTTTGGTTTTATTTGGATGGTGCGCACGGGCCAATATGAAGACCTTGAGACGCCGGCCATTCGAATTTTGATTGATGAAGAAAAGCAGCTAACAACGGAGAATAAGAATGAACAACCAACAATCTAGCGGGGCCAATACTGGCTCTCAGAACCAAGTCGAGTCGTTTCAGTACGATGACGACATTGTCCGAAAATTCACCTTAGCCACCTTAACATGGGGCTTGGTGGCGATGCTTGCGGGGCTCTATATTGCCTTGCAATTGGCCTATTTTAAACTTGGGCAGAATCTGCCGTGGCTCAGTTTTGGGCGCATCAGACCTTTGCACACGAACGCCGCGATCTTTGCCTTTGCCGGCAACGCAATCTTCGCCGGCATTTATTATTCGACTCAGCGGTTGCTAAGAACCCGACTCTGGAGCGACGCCGTCTCGCGCTTTCACTTCTGGGGTTGGCAAACGATCATCGTTTCGGCCGCTTTAACATTGCCGTTTGGTATCACTCAAGGCAAAGAGTACGCTGAACTCGAGTGGCCGATTGATATTTTAATCGCAGTGGTGTGGGTGGCGTTTGGCCTAAACCTGTTGCAAACAATTCGCATTCGACGCGAAAAACATATCTATGTTGCGATTTGGTTTTACATAGCCACGTTTATCACAGTGGCCGTTTTGCACATTGTGAATTCGCTTGCCATACCGGTGACGTTTTTCAAAAGTTATGAAATTTACGCAGGCGTGACGGATGCCCTCGTTCAGTGGTGGTATGGTCACAATGCGGTGGCCTTTTTCTTAACCACGCCCTTTTTGGGGTTGATGTATTATTTCATCCCGAAGGCTGTTAATCGACCGGTCTATTCGTATCGCCTTTCGGTGATCCATTTTTGGACTTTAGTTTTTATTTATATCTGGGCCGGCCCACATCATTTGCTCAACACGGCCTTGCCCGATTGGGCGCAAACGGTCGGCATGGTGTTTAGTGTTATGCTCTGGATACCCAGCTGGGGCGGCATGATTAACGGCATTCTGACCCTACGAGGCGCGTGGGATAAACTTCGCACCGACCCACCGACAAAATTTCTAGTCGCGGCCACGACATTTTACGGCATGGCGACTTTCGAGGGGCCTTTGCTCGCCATTAAATCTGTAAGTGCTCTGGCTCATTACACAGATTGGATTATCGCCCACGTTCACGCCGGTGCTCTCGGCTGGAATGGCCTATTGAGTTTCGGTATGATCTACTATCTCGTCCCGCGCCTCTGGAAGACCAAGCCGTTAAACGTAAGTTGGATGAATATCCATTTTTGGACGGCGACCGTCGGCATTTTAATTTATACGATTTCAATGTGGGCTGCGGGAATCACCCAGGGGCTTATGTGGATGGGTATGGATTCTGCAGGTAAACTACTTTACCCCGATTTTGTTCAAACCGTTATTCGCATAGTGCCGCTCTATTGGGTGCGTGCGTTTGGGGGCTTGCTTTACTTGAGCGGGTTTGTGTTGATGTTGGTTAACGTCTACCAAGCAATTCAAACCGCGAGCGCAGATTATACGAATGAGGTCACAGATCGCTATCCGCGATTTAAAGCTCTTACTGAAAAACTTTTCTCACCTGGGTTTACCCACGAGCGCCTTGAGGCTATGCCGATGGTGCTTGCGGGCCTAGCACTCGTCGGTATTCTCATCGGTACGGCGGTCGAGATTGTGCCTTTCGTTACGGCCAATTCTTACTCTGAAAGCATTTATCAGGGTGCGAAAGTTAAGCATTACACTCCACTTGAGCAAGCTGGGCGAGATATCTATGTGCGCGAAGGTTGCTATCTTTGCCATTCGCAGATGATTCGAAAGCTAGATTTCGACGTCGTTCGATATGGCCCAGAATCAAAAATGGAAGAATCTATGTGGGATCACCCTTTTCAATGGGGTTCAAAGCGCATTGGCCCCGATCTTGCGCGCGAGGGCGGCAAGTTTCCGAATCTTTGGCACTATCGTCACATGAATAACCCGCGCGACTTAACGGCGCAGTCGATTATGCCGTCTTACCCGTGGCTTCTGTCAGACAAAACAGATTTCGAAGTTTTGTCGAAGAAGATCAGCGTGCTTAAAACTTTAGGTGTGCCGTATAGCGATGACGACGTATCGAATGCCGTAGCACTTGCTCACGCTCAGGCAAAAATCATCGTTGATGATCTTAAAGCCAATGGCGCGACAATGGTTGATGAAGATCGTGAGATCGTGGCGCTTATCGCTTATCTGCAATTGTTAGGTAAGCAGATAGAAGCCCCGCAAAAAGTGGGTGCACGATGATTAAAGAAGCACTTGCACGAATCCCGCTACAGCATATGTCTATAGTGGGATTAATACTTTTTATTCTCTTATTTGCCGGGGCCGTATTGTGGGTCAACCGCAAAGGCTCTGATAAGGTCTATAAACACCTAGAAGAAATGCCATTGGATTTAGATTCGGATGCGACAGCCAGAGGGGGCGTCAATGAGTGATATTAAAAGTGATAATAAACGTGACAATAAAGGTGATAGTAAAAATACAGGTCAAACAAGCGGCCTTGATGTTTTGATGCCGGGCCACGAATATGACGGCATTCAAGAGTTCAACAACCCAGCCCCTTTCTGGTGGCAGTTGTTTTTCTATCTCTCGATTGCGTTTGGGGTCGGGTACTTCGCGTACTACCAATTAATGGGCGGGCCGACTCTAAAAGAAGAGCTTACAGTTAAGCTCGAAAAGATCGAAGCCTTGCAAGTAAAAAGCCATCCGAAGGGGGCTGACGAGTCGGTCCTTATGGCGGTTATGGCAGACCCGGCTAAGATGGCCGTTGGTCAAAAGGTTTTTGGCGAGAAATGTGCGGCTTGCCACGCGCCAGACGGCGGTGGCCTTGTTGGCCCCAATCTTACTGACAACTATTGGATTCACGGCCAAGGTAAGCTTTTGACGATTTACGAAGTTGTTGAAGACGGAGTGCTCGACAAGGGTATGCCGGCTTGGCGCAATATTCTGGCTGAAGATGAGATCCTCGATGTGGTTGGTTATGTAAAATCACTGAAGGGTAAGCCGGTGGCCACTGCGAAGCCGCCACAGGGCGATCTCGTTAGCGAGTGATTAAAATTATTGTAGAGATGGGCCGAATTTGACACAGCCACTTTTGCCGAAGATTTTTAAAGATCGTCTCACGACGACTGACGAGCTCGGTCATCGTGTGCGTGTGATCCCGGCCAAAGTGCAGGGGCGATTTCAAAAGGCGAAAGATAAAATCCATTTTTTACTCGTGGGTTTTTTTCTGGCGTTGCCGTGGCTAACCGTTCATGGGGCGCCGGCATTACAATTGAATGTACCACAGAGGCGATTTTTTCTTCTTGGGCATTTATTTTTGCCGCAAGATGTCCCGGGGCTATTTTTTGTAGTGGGGTCGTTCGCTCTGGCTCTCGTTTTTGTTTCAGCAATTTGGGGGCGAGTGTGGTGCGGCTGGGCCTGCCCTCAAACGGTTTTTATCGAAGGTTTTTTTCGCCGAGTTGAACGTTGGGTCGAGGGCAACCATCTTCAGCAGCGCGAACTTGATAAGCAACCTTGGGGTGCCAAAAAAATAAGTTTAAAATCTTTGAAATGGGCGCTCTTTATATTGGGTTCAGCCGCGATCACCCATAGTTTTCTGGCTCTTTTTATGGGTGGTGAAAATGTCGCGCGAATGATCATTCGGCCACCGAGCGAAAACCCTGGGTCTTTCGCCGTTGTTGCCGTCTCGACATTGATTGTACTTCTCGATTTCGGTTGGTTTCGAGAGCAGTTTTGCCTGATCGCCTGCCCCTACGGTCGCTTTCAATCGGTCATGATGGACGAGCAATCAGTGACCATTGCCTATGACTCAAAACGCGGCGAGCCCCGTAAAATTCTTAAGCCTGAGGCCGGTGCGGTTCAGGCGGCGACCGGCGACTGCATCAATTGCGTTAAGTGTGTACGGGTTTGCCCGACGGGCATTGATATACGTAACGGCTTTCAGATGGAGTGCATTGCCTGCACCGCGTGCATCGATGTTTGCGACGAGGTCATGGAGAAAATTGGCAAACCGAAGGGTCTTATTCGCTACGCAAGTGACGCTGAATTGCGCGGCGAAAAACAGAAATTCTTTCGCCCTCGAGTCGTGGTCTATGGGGCGCTGTTAATTCTAATGTTCACGGGGCTTGGTTTTCGATTGGCGTCGCAACAGATTTTTCAGACCGAAATTCTGCGCGCCATTGATACTCCTTATCAAGTTGTGGTTAACCCCGACGGTCGAAGAATGGTTATTAATCATTTCAAGGTCAATTGGTCGAATGTAAGTGCGTACGATGCGAGTGTTGAAATCGTGTTACCAAAGAGGCTGCAAGGCGACGGTTTTGAATTGATCCAGGCCCAAAAGGTTTTTAAAGTTTTGTCTGGCCAGGGTGAGCGAAATCAGTTTTTTCTAAAGTTTCCGGTTGAATTTTTGCAAAGCCATTCGGCCAAGGTGCAACTTGAAGATCGCTGGCAAACAAATGAGGGCGAGCACGCCAATAAAGCAGAGGTGACCGTCGTTGGGCCCGATCAACACATTTGATTTTGTTTTTATTAGCGGGGTTTTAGGCGCGGCCTTTGCCGGCAGTTTTCATTGCGTCGCAATGTGCGGTGGCCTCATGATGGCTGCCACACAAAACTCACGCACTGCAATCTATCACCTAGGTCGGGGGGGCGGTTACGCGACACTTGGTTTTGGGGCTGGCTGGGTTGGCGAGGGCCTTCTTAAAAATACCTACTTTACTTGGTTGAGTTCTTTTGCGGCGGTTATATTGGTTGCGCTATTTGCATTAACCGGTTTGAAAATGATCAGTGGTGGTGTCGCCGGCAAGGGTACTGGCAATCCTAATGGTTACCTGCAAAAATTTTGGGTGCAATTGCTTCGGCCGATTTGGCGTTGGCCGGGGGCCTTGCGATCAGTAGCAGTGGGGCTATTGACCCCGTTATTGCCCTGCGGGTTCTTATATAGTTTTGTTCTTCTCGCCGCGGCCACATCTTCGCCGTGGCGCGGGCTAATTGTGTTATCAGTTTTTTGGTTGGGCACCGTGCCGGCGCTCGTGGTTACTCGCTTTGGCTTGGGTGCTTTTGCCGCCAAGGGGCTTGCCCAGCGTTCGATTGGCGTTCTTTTCGTGGCGCTGGCTCTTTTTATGGTGACACAAAAAATTCAACATTTTCGCGAGCATGGTCTGCCGTCGCGCGCTGAACTGAGCAATGAGGCGAGTAGCGCTCGGCTGTTGCCGCTAATTTGTCGTTAGTCTGTCACTAAACGGTGATTAATTTACGGTTAAATCGTAGCTAACTGTTCGATTGGCGGCCCCTCTGTTGGCAAATCAATATTTCTTATGTCATGATTATTTTCTTCGAATGAGGTGGGTATGATTAAAGTTAGAAAATCAGAAGCCCGTGGTTATGCCGACCATGGTTGGCTCAAAGCTCGGCACAGTTTTTCGTTCAGCGAGTACTATGACCCAGAGCACATGGGTTTTTCGGCACTACGAGTGATCAACGAAGATCGCATCGCCGGCGGAATGGGTTTTGGCACCCACCCCCATAAAGATATGGAGATTGTGACTTACGTTTTAGCTGGGGCTCTCGAACACAAAGATTCGATGGGTCATAGTGAAGTTTTGAAACCAGGTGAGGTGCAGTACATGTGTGCGGGCACGGGCGTGCGCCACTCAGAATTTAACCCGATTGCCGACAAAGAATGTCATTTGCTGCAAATTTGGCTGCTGCCAGATAAGGGCGGCTATACTCCGGAGTATCAGCAAAAAGATTTTTCAAAACAGATTCGCGACGCGCATGTGACTTTGGTGGTTTCGCCAGATGGCCGAGATGGTTCTTTGAAAATTCATCAAGATGCCAATCTCTATGTTTTGCGGGCCGCCAAAAACGACAAGTTGAAGTTGCCCAATCAGCCCGGTCGTCGAGGTTGGGCTCAAATAATTGAAGGCGAGCTTGATGCTTCGGCAGCAAATTTGCCGGCGTTGAGTGCGGGCGATGCCCTTGCCATCACTGACGAAAAGCCCCTCGAATTTGTGGTTAAGGCCGATGTGCATCTTTTGTTTTTTGACTTGCCATGATGTTTAAAAATTTACCGCTCTTAGCGCAGCTATTTCTTTTAGGGCTCACCTGTAGTTTCAGTGTCGGGTGTACGACTCTATTTTTTCAACCGACTCAAGTCGATTACAAATTGGCTGAAGATCAAAAGGTCGCGTACACATCGATTGATTTTAAAAGCGAAGATGGCACGAATTTAAAGGCCCGCTATTTTGAGGCTGCGGTGGTCAATGCCGCTCACCCAGAGTGGGGGCACTATCACGGTCGAACGCGCGGTTTAGTTGTGCAGTTTCACGGCAACGCTCAAAATATGACGGCGCATTTTATGAATGAAGCTTGGTTGCTGTTAGAAGGCTATGATCTTTTGGTTTTTGATTATCGCGGTTACGGCGATTCGAGTGGTTCACTCAGCACGCGTGGGGTTTATCAAGATTCGCAGGCGGGTCTTAAGCTTGCGGCCAGTGAAGCGACCAAGCGAGGTCTGCCGCTGATTGCCTACGCCCAAAGCTTGGGCGGCAGTCTATTACTTAGAGTTCTTGAAGACAGCCCTCCGCCGTCCGTTCTTAAAATGGTGGTGGTCGAAAGCTCGTTTCATTCTTACCAAGAAATTGCCCGAGAGAAACTTGCAAGCTTTTGGCTGACCTGGCCGTTGCAATGGGTGGCTTATGGGTTGATCAGTGACGAATTTTCGCCCGGCTCTGAAAAATTGGCGCTCATTTCGCCGACACCCGTTTATCTTATATACTCTGAGCAAGACCCAGTTGTGACAATTAATCACGGCGAAGAGATTTTTCGACAATTGCACGATCCAAAAACATTGTTGCGGCATCCCAACCCCGGGCACATTAATGCCATGTTTGTTGAAGATGGCCGCTACCGTGCCATTCTGCTCAAGCAAATGGCAAAGTATTTGTAGGGCTCCGTTAGAACTCGGTGAGCGCTCCCCATTAGATTGCGAAAGAGTTGTTTTAAAGCTTTAAAGAAAGCATTGGTCATTCACCAAGGAGTCTTTCAATGGGTATCGCAATTAAGAAATGCATCATGCTAACTAAAAAAATCAGCCTTGCTGCCGCCACGCTTTTTGCGCTGGTGTCTTCAGTCGCTCGAGCAGAAGTCGTGTTATTAGATAAAGACGACTGGAAGTTCGGGATGAGTGGGTTTGTCGAGTTTGATGGCATCGGTGACAGCACTTCAAGTTTTACCGAAGTCGTCGGTAACGCGGCGGTGAAGGCCACGGGTTACGATGCAAATGTAGGTCGAACGCAGTTTTCAATGCGCAATTCGCGGTTCGCGCTAAATGTACTGGCGCCTGAAAATGATGGCGTCAAATCGCGTGGCTATCTCGAAATGGATTTTTTAGGCTACGACCCTGCGCCGACCGATGCGTTTGCCGGCGGGGCCGCAAACTCAGAGGGCAGTTATTATACCAACCCGACACTGCGAATTCGCCATGCTTATATGTCTAGCACAAGTGGCAAAAGTCAGTTGTTGGTGGGTCAATATTGGTCATTATTTGGCTGGCAGCCCACTTATGTTTTGACCACAGTTTCAGTGGCGCCAGTTTCTGGTACGGTTTATGAGCGTACCCCGCAAATCACTTACACATACACGACGACCTCTTCGGAAAATCACCAGTTAGTGGCGGCCGCGAGCGTTTCGCGACCCAATCAGCGAGCTTCAGGCCTGCCCAATTTTGAAGCTGGCCTTAAATGGTCGTGCAGCGAAAAGAAGTCAGGGTTCGCGTCTGCGAATTCAGATATTAAAAATGTGCCAATGAGTGTTGGGCTCTCAGGGGCCTTGCGCGATTACACAACCCCAACTAACGGGGCTGATGCCGTTCAAACCCATCACACCGCGAGTGCCGTGGCTATTGACGCACAGGTGCCATTGATAACGGCCAAAGGCGATAGCCCAGAGGGCAGTTTGACTCTGACGGCCGAATATACGACCGGCGAAGGTTACGGCGACCAATTTCCGAGCTGGGGCGGTACCCCGGCGCTTTCGAATGCTGCTGCGACGCCCTACAGTCCAAACCTCGATAAAGGCTTGGCGGGATACGACTCAAATCTTACTTTCACTCTGGTAAAGCTCGACAGTGCCAATGTGCAGCTGCAGTACCATTTGGCAAAAGGCTATTTTGATGTGGGTTATGGGTTGCTGCATTCGAGCAATGCTAGTGGGCTTGGCGCTTCGGCAACGACTTATGATCGAGCTGAGTCGACCTTTGTTAACTATTTTCACAATTGCACCAAGCAAATTCGTGTAGGCCTTGAGTATGCTCAGTTTCGCACCCGCTATAATAACAACGGGGCAACGAGTTTCGCGACCGACACGCGAGAAATGCTTGCGACCTATTATCGCTTTTGAGAGTATTTGGATGCGAAGGCGCGCATTAAGGGGGCCACATCCGAATTCATCTTTCTAAGGCCAAAGTTATTTTGCCAACCGGGCGCGAATTATTTGTCGTGCCCGACCTCAAAATTGAGCCAGGTGAGCGCGTTCTAATTCAGGGTGCAAGTGGGCGTGGTAAAACTACACTTTTACATTTAATTGCTGGTCTTTTCTTGCCCTCAGAAGGGGTCGTCGAAATCGGTGGCAATCGCCTGACAACACTGAATGATGATGAGCGCTGCGAACTGCGCCGCGCCCAGTTTGGCATCGTTTTTCAAAAGCTCAATTTGCTCGAGCATCTTACGGCCTCTGAAAATGTTGAGCTGGCACTGCCGAAATCTTTACCCAGCGGCAAGGGTACGGGTCGCGACGAAATCGTGGCCGCTGCTTTAAAATCAGTCAAGATGACCGACCACGCCGATGATCGCGCCGCCACCCTTAGTTTGGGCGAGCAGCAGCGTGTCGCGGTGGCTCGGGTGTTGGCTGCGAAACCGGCCATAATTCTTGCCGACGAGCCGACCTCAAGTCTCGATGACGAAAATGCCGAATTTGTTATGAGTGCATTGCTTGAGGCCGCTTCGCCGAAGCAAGGGCAAGCCCGCACTCTGGTCGTGGTTAGTCACGACGCGCGGGTTAAAAAATCTTTTCAGCGTATTATTAATTTTTCGGAGTGGGCGCGATGACCCCATTTAATCTCGCGCAGAAAAGTCTTACCCGCCGAAAACTATCGAGCTGTTTGGCTATTGTTTCAATCGCTTTGGCCGTCGCCTGCTGCGGAGTTTTACTTCGGCTTTATCTTTTGATGAGCCAACGTTTTTCGACTTTAGGTCGGGGCGGTGATGCCATTGTGGGCGCTAAGGCCGGTGGTATCGACATACTTTTAGGCGCCCTTAATAGCGAAGGCCGCTATCCTGATTTTTTGCCCTACAAATTATTTGAAACTTTACGCGCGCAACAAGGCGTAAGTTTTGAAGACGGCGCACGTGCCGAACCTGATTATTTGCGTGCTACGATTCCGTTTTTGTATTTTGCAAAGTATTATAACTACCGAGCCGTGGGCACTGACGGCACTTTTTTCAACCGCCCACAGGCCGACGAATCGCCGACCTTTCGCGAAGGGCATCAAGCTGAAACACCTCTTGATATCGCCGTCGGGGCCAGTGTCGCCGAGCAAAAGAATTTAAAAGTCGGCGATGAGATTACCTTGCGACCTTGGGTCAGCGATCAGAATTTACCCTCTGGTGATGGCTCGCACTCAGCCTTTTTGAAATTGAAAGTGTCGGGTGTTTTAAATCCGACCCACTCGATGTGGGACCGCATGCTTTACACAACCGTGCCTTTAGCTCAATCTGTGGTGGCAACGTCACCCGGCCTAAACGATCGCTCGATTTGGGGTTCAAGCGTTTTGAACTATTTTTTGATCTATCTTAAGCCGCGCGGGTTTCAGCCCCTTAAAGATTTGATTAACAAACGAACGGTGGCTCAATCTATATTTGTTCTCGATGAAAAAAAGAATTTAGAAGAGCTAACGGGCACCGGCCAGGCCGTGGGGCTTTTTGTTTCAGCTCTGGTGATCTTGCTTGGTGGGCTTTCGGTGGCCTCGATGCTGACGACGCGCTTTGATGCCATGGGCACTCAGCTGGCGGTTTTGCGCGCAATCGGTTACAAAAAATCGGAAGTCGCACAAGCTCTTCTTTGGGAGGGCTTTCTCTTGGGTCTTAGTGCTTGCCTGATCGGCATGGGTCTTGATGCTTTATTGTTTCCGATCGTGCGAGCGATACTTTCTAGTTCGTTACCTCCGCCCGAGCTAATTGATGCGTCCATATTTGCCAGTTCGCCCGTCTGGGCAGCCGCTATGGCCGCGACTATCGCCTCGGTGGTGTTTCCGTTGTTGAAACTCTATCGACAAGATGTGCATCGATCGTTACAGTAAGTTCTAGTCAGAGAAGAATCCAACTCATCAAAAAAATACGGAGTATTAAATGAATCAGGTGACATCGAGAATGATGAATTTTTTCTGCGCAGCCACAATGCTCGCAGTTTCTATCGGCGCTCAAGCCAAAATCGTAAGCAAAGAAATTGAATACAAAGATGGCGATCAAGCCCTCAAGGGCTATCTCGCCTATGACGACGCCGCTAAGGGTTCGCACCCAGGCGTGCTTGTTGTTCATGATTGGATGGGCATTGGCGCGTTTTCGACAAAAAAGGCCGACGACTTGGCAAAACTTGGCTATGTGGCCTTTGCTGCCGATATTTATGGAGTGGGCAATCTGCCAAAAGACATGAAGGGCGCCGGCGAGATGGCCACCAAATATAAAAGTGACCGCACTCTTTTGAGAAGTCGAGTGGGCGCCGCCTACAAGGTTCTTTTGGCTCAAAAAGGTGTTGATTCGAAGAAGATTGGCGCCATTGGTTTTTGCTTTGGGGGCACCACGGCGTTAGAGCTTGGTCGAAGCGGCGCAGATGTGAAATCAATCGTATCTTTTCACGGGGGGTTAAGTAACCCAACTCCGGCAGATGCCAAGAATATTAAAGGGCATGTGCTTGTATTGCATGGGGCAAATGACCCCTGGGTTGACGAGAAAGAGGTGGCGGCCTTTAACCAAGAAATGCGCGCTTCGAACGTCGATTGGCAGTTTCACTCATTTAGCGGCGCGGTGCATGCGTTTACCAACCCTGAGGCCGGTAACGACCCTTCAAAGGGCGCCGCCTACAATAAAGCCGCTAGCGATCGAGCTTGGGTCATGATGAAAGACTTTTTCAAAGAAACGCTTTAATTGGCTTAAAAAAAAGTTGTGTCTTGAGATCGCTCGTAATAGCGTAACCCACTTGGGGGGCGGGTTACGGGCGCATCAAGCAAAGATTCAAGAAGTCGCAATACAATCAGGCAAGAGCCTGCGGTTATTCGTGAACTCAGGACGACAGACTTTGAGAGCGTTCTGGCCTTTACCGATCATTACATCGGCCTTCATTATTTTACCGAAGAGAAATTAAATAGAATTTTCGCTGCCTCAAAAAAACAAGACGTCATGTGTTCGTTTGTGCTCGAAGATGCCGAAGGCATTAAGGGCCTGCGACTGACCTACCCACCAGAGCAGTGGATTGATCGGCACCCCAGTCAAAAGACTCACCCCGAACTTTGGGGGGCTCCAGCCTCACAAGTTGGATATTTTCAAAGTCTATTTATTGCCGACGAATATCAGGGCAGTGGTTGGGGCCAGAGATTGTCGATGGCCTCGGTTGAGAACTTGAAGAAGCTCGGAGCCACGGCTGTGGTTTGTCATTCGTGGGACGAATCTCCGCACAATTCTTCGAGAAAATATTTGCTGAAGCTGGGCTTTGCGCCATTGATCTCGATTGCCAACTATTGGAAGGCAATAGATTACGAGTGCACGCGCTGTGGTAAGCCGTGCCTTTGCACAGCGACCGAAATGATTTTACGATTTTAAAAGAGCTATTTTAAGGAGTTTCAAATGAGCGTTTCTTACTGGTTAGACAAAGGGTTGGCAAAGACCGCAACGGGCGATCGTAAAACGTGCGACATCGCAATAGTAGGTGCGGGTATCGCCGGGCTTTCGGTGGCCTATTGGCTAAAAAAAGAAGACCCTTCGCTTAAGATTGCCATACTTGAAAAAAACCTTGTGGGCAGTGGCGCCACCGGTCGCAATGCTGGTTTTATTACCTGCGGTTCTGTCGAGCACTTTAGCCGACTTTGTGAGCGCTGGGGTGAGGCAACCGCTCTTGAGATGTGGCGATTTTCTGAAATCAATCTTGAGCTTTTGCGTAATGAGATTATCGAAGAAGATTCGACCTTAGAATTTGACCCCAAGGGGACATTTTCGTTGGCCTCAACTGAACCCGAATTCACCGAGCTCAAGCATACGGCGAAGTTGATGCAAAAGCTTGATATTGCCGTTGAGATGCTGGATGTCCATGCCATTACAGAGCGGCTTGGCGTGGCCAACTTTGTCGGCGGCATAAAGTACTTAAAAGATGCCTCAATTAACCCAATGAAACTTGTAGATAAAATG
Organism: uncultured Bdellovibrionales bacterium; assembly: GCA_903833275.1. Taxonomy (GTDB): domain Bacteria; phylum Bdellovibrionota; class Bdellovibrionia; order Bdellovibrionales; family UBA1609; genus RBG-16-40-8. The sequence continues at coordinate 11,868 of CAILEP010000002.1, read as the reverse complement.
ACCCAGAAAGTTCGCGCCTATGAAAACTGTGAAGTTTTCGAGAACACCGAGGTTTATGATATTGAGCAAACCCCGGGTGGCACCACGGTCATCAAAACGTCACAGTTTGAAATTGAATCTCAAGTGGCGGTATTGGCGCTCAATGGCTACTCGGCTTCATTTAAGAAATATTTCGCAGATAAGATTTACCCCACGCGGGGGCAGATTATGGTCACTGAACCAGTGCCAAAAATTATGGAAGGCCCCTGCTATGCCAATTTCGTTCTCGACTATTTTAGACAGCTCGCGGATGGTCGCGTGCTGATCGGCGGTTTTCGACAGCTCGAGAAGGCGACCGAGGTTGGCTATTCTGATCACACCACCGATGTAATTCAAAGTGCGCTCTATGAATTTTTGCAAACCCACATCCCGGTTTTGCGAGACAAAAAAGTCACCCATCGCTGGGCGGGCGTTATGGGCTTTTCGTTTGACGGGCAGCCCTTGGTGGGCGCGATGCCAGATCAGCCACAAGTTTATTTCGTCGGTGGTTTTACCGGGCATGGGTTGGGCTTGGCATTTCATTCAGGCAAAGCTCTTGTTGATTTGATGTTTGATCGTTCGATACCGAGTTTTATTTCGGCCAAACGAATTTAACAAATGCGAGACTAGAAATTAGGTAATATATGGCGATCAATTTAAATAAGACCGGTATCGTAAAATGGTTCGATGAAAAAAAAGGCTTCGGTTTTATCGAACAAGAAAATGGCCGCGATCTTTTTGTTCACTACACTGAAACTCGCGGCAAACTGCACCAAGGTGACAAGGTTGAGTACGAATTGGGCGAAGGTAAGAAGGGCCCGTGCGCCACAAAAGTGCGCGTGATCAGTTCGGCCCAAAGCGACGATTTAGATTAGCTCTTAATCATCCGGTGGACGTAAGGGCTCAGCCCGTTAAAGAAATACTCCACCGCAATCATCATTAAGATAAGGCCCATCAGGCGAAAGAAGACCTTTTGCCCACTCTCGCCGATAAGACGAGTGATGCGCTTTGAGCTAACGAGAACAAAATAGGTCGCCACAGAAACTAAGACAGTGGCTAAAAATAATAATAAGCGATGGGTGAGGGTGGTTGAGTCATGCATCATGACCGTCATTACGGTGATGGTGCCTGGCCCGCAAATCAATGGTATTGCGAGCGGGGTGATAGCGCGAATCTTCACGTCTTGAATATCCATCTTCTCGCCGGCCGAAAGTGATTTCGTTCGCGAGTCGCGGCCCTGCAGAAGATCGTAGCCATTGATAAAGAAAAGCACTCCGCCGACCACTTTCAAGCCGTCAACAGAAACGTTGAAAAATGAAAATACAAATTTGCCCGAGATTGCAAAAAACAGCATGGCGCAAAAAGCCGCAAGGGCCGCGCGCAAAGCAATGAGTCGCGAAAATTCAGAGTCTGACTCTTGGGTGAGGGATGTGAAAAATGGCATCGCACTCAGAGGGTTTACGATGGTAAAAAGGCTTGTGAGTGCGAACAAAAAGTAAGTTAAGGATTCTTTCATTACTCATTAAGGCTAGCGCGGTTCATTGAGGCCGGCAAGCGTGAATGAGTATCAAGTGCTGTGATGGCGTTAAGTTTGCGCCATTCTTTATCCATAAACATAGAAGCCGTGGGGCTTGAAAGTCTATACTCGGCAATCACTTGGCGGGCCGTCGAAAGGTCTTGAGTCTTCATAAGAAGGTCGACGTAGCTGCGAGCCACATCAAATTTCGGGCTCGAGTGGTGTTTGCTAATCAGGTAGGCGTATTGCTCGCGAGCTGATTGAAGGTCGCCAGTCTCAGAAAGAGAGATTGCGTAATTATAGCGAGCATCAAGTTCGGCATCTCGGCCAGTGGCTTTGAAGTAGGTGCCATAGACGCGAACAGCTTCGATAAAGCGCTTTTTAGAAACCAAGATTTCGCCGGTCTTGATCAAATGTTGGGTTTGAGTTTTGTCGAGATCATAAGATTTAAGAAGAGCATGAATTTGGCAATTTTCTTTTTTGCGAGCTTCGCAGATATCGGCAATCAAATTAAGATCTGTGGTGTTGGCCATGCCGACCATTTGTTTCAATTTGGGGCTTACAATCTTGAATGAATACGTATCCCAGTTAAATATATGAATGATGGCGCCAACAAAGAGCAGGGTTAAAAAGACCAATTTAACGGCTACACTTTTGTCACGTGAGCCATCTTGCTCTCTAACCGAATAGGTGTGTCCGCAGGTGCAATAGGCCATTCCGTTAAGAAAACGGTCGGCAGAGATTTTGCTAAAACAGATTGGACAGTTAACCGAATTCATTGCGCCCCCTGACCTAGTACTAGTGCAAATCCTGTGCGAGCCTATGTGCTTTTAAATGGGGTTTGGACACCCTGTGGGACACTATCTTTTAGTCATTTTCAATAGTTCGACAGTCAGAATGAGATTGCGGTCTAAACCCTTTAAATTGCTTCTCAAGATCGTCTTATTTTGAGACAGTTCTGCCATGTCTTTTGAGCTCGAAGTAAAGCCAGTTTTATTCGGAGTCGAACGCGTCGGCGAACGCGGTGTTGGTTTCGTGCGCCTCAATCGACCCGAGGTTTTGAATTCATTGAATTCGGCTTGCTACGAATTGATCGAATCAAAGCTTAACGCTTGGGCGGTTGACCCTGAAATTGCGGCGGTGGTTTTAGTCGGTTCAGGAGAAAAGGCCTTTTGCGCCGGGGGCGATGTAAAGTCGCTAGTGCTCGAGGGTCGAGTTCGTGGCCTTGATGTGGCCCGCGAGTTTTTCACTCGCGAGTATTTTGTCGACCATATGATTCACACCTATCCGAAGCCAGTTCTCGCTCTGATGGACGGCATCACCATGGGTGGCGGGGTCGGTCTTTCAGTGGGCGCTTCACATCGAGTGGTCACCGAAAAAACTATGTTGGCGATGCCTGAAATTTCGATTGGGTTGTTTCCGGATGTTGGCGCATCACATTTTTTACCTAAATTTGCGAGTGGCGTCGGCCTGTGGATGGGTCTTACCGGCGCACGAATTTCAGGTCTCGATGCAAAGGCCGTGGGTCTTGCTGATTACTTTCTTGAAGCCTCGCAAAAGCGTAAGTTTTTTGTCGATATTTTGCGCTTGCCTTGGTCTGGTAATGGCAAGATTGACCGAGAGCTCTTGAGCGATTACCTCAACTCATTCTTGAACAAATCGTTAGAAAGCCCTCGAAAGGCGCTGTTTGCGAATATCAACAAAGCTTTCGGCGCGATCAGAGATTTGTCGGCTTTTGATCGTGCCGTTCAGAGTTTTAAAGCTGGTGATGACAGTCTGGTGGCTGAGTCGCTTGTTCGCTACAATTCGGGTTCGTGGTTAGCAAAAGCGGTCTTTTTTTTGGCGACCCAAAGACATAGAAAACTCTCGATAACTGAAACGCTCGTGCGTGAGTGGCAAATGGCGCTCAGTTTCTCAAGTGACCCAGAGTTCGCTGAAGGTGTGCGCGCCGTTTTAATCGACAAAGATCAGCGCCCCATTTGGCGTTACAAGTCGCTCGCTGAAATCGAAAAAGTTATGCCTGAGCTTGATTCTTATTTTGAATATTGTCGACGTACGGCTGAGCCTAATCTACTTGAGAATAAGCTCGCGCAGTTTCGTTTTTAGGTCGGCTTCGCGAAGCTTTATTTGCTCGCCACTGTCTAGAATTTTAAGGCCAAATTCGCCCGTGCTCAATTCGTTGTCGCCGACGATTAGCGCGGCGTAGCAGTTGTGACTTGCGGCTTTTTTCATGCGATTGCTAAGGTTACCACTGTAGCCCATGTCGACCAGAAAACCGTCTTGGCGCAAAGAGTGGGCGAGAGTGAGGCAATAACTTTCGGCCTTGTCGCCAATGGGTATCAAGCAGACAGCCCGTTGAGCAACGGGGTCAGCCGCCGTCAAAAGACTAAGGCGCTCGATGCCTGCCGCCCAACCAACTGCGGGTGTTGCAGGGCCACCCATAATTTCAGAAAGGCCATCATAGCGCCCTCCAGAAAGAACGGCATCTTGGCTGCCCAGCTCACTGGTTCGAAATTCAAATACCAAGTGGCAGTAATAATCGAGGCCACGCACTAAGTGTTGATTGATTTTAAAAGGTATTTTCAGGTCATTAAGGCGCTTTTGGATGTACTCAAATTTTTCGCGAGAAACAGCATTAAGATGATCAAGCAGTTTCGGCGCATCGCGATTGACCTCGATATCACCTTTTTCTTTTGAGTCGAGTATTCGCAATGGGTTTAACGATAGGCGCTTTTTCGAATCTTCACTCAAGCGCTCGAGGTGCTTTGAGTAATATTCGACCAGAACTTTGCGGTAGGCATCGCGAGATTCTTTGTCGCCAATACTGTTGATTTCAAGATAGCATTTCGAGCCGACGCCGAGTTCATTCAGCAGCGTGTGTGCTAGCGAAATGGTTTCAACATCCGCGTCGGGTTTTTCAACCCCGATCAGTTCGGCGCCAATTTGATAAAATTGACGATAGCGACCTTTCTGTGGGCGCTCGTAACGAAACATTGGCCCTTCGTAAAAAAGCTTAAGTGGCCATTGATTTTTCAAGCCCTGTTCGATATAGGCCCGCACTACGCCGGCCGTACCTTCGGGGCGAAGGCTTAAGTTGTCGCCCCCTTTATCGGTAAATGAGTACATTTCTTTTGACACAATATCGGAGGCATCGCCCAGGGTTCTTGAAAACACCGGCGTAAATTCAAAAATCGGAGTTTTGATTTCGCCGTACCCGTAGCGAGCCGCAACCGCAAATGAGGTGTCGACGATGTGGCGGTAGCGGCGGGCTGAAGAGAAAATGAGATCGTGCGTACCGCGTACTGTTTGGTTGGTTGGGCTTGTTTGCATCGTCAAAAACTACCAAATTGTTTTGCTCTTAGCAGGGTTTATTTGCATGATTATACGAGGTGTCGCATTTGAAAAAGTATTTTGATATCACTCCTGAAATCTCGCCCGACCTCGCAGTCTTTGAGGGCGATGTGCCTTACAGCCGCGACGTTAGCTTTGATATGCAGAAGGGGCAGCACATGACCCTTTCAAGTATCCGTACGACTCTGCATTTGGGGGCGCACGCCGATGGGCCCAATCATTACTCAGCTAATGGGGTTAGTATTGGCGAGCGCGATCTGTCGATTTATCGCGGCCGGGCTCAGGTGGTTCACATTGGGGTCAGCCCGAGAGAGCTCGTTCGGCCAGAGCATTTTAAAAATATAAAGGTCAGTGCTGAAAGAATTTTGATCGCCACCGGCACCTATCCCGACCCGAATCAGTGGCGAGATGATTTTGCGGCCTTTTCGCCCGAACTGATCGAGTGGCTGGCAACCAAACACAAGGTGATTTTGGTTGGTATCGATACTCCGTCTGTTGATCTGAGTGACTCAAAAACTCTCGATACTCACAAAGTTATCGCCAAACACGACATTGCCATTCTTGAAGGGTTGGTCTTGAAAAACGTGCCCGGCGGCGTCTATGAGCTAATCGCCTTGCCGCTTCGGTTGCGCGATGCCGAGGCTTCGCCTGTGCGGGCCGTGCTATATCAAATTTAATTTAGAAACTCAGGGTGGCGGTTGGGCTCAGAATTGTTGTGCTGACGCCGGCGCCTGTGCGACCGCTGTCGCCATTGCCCCAGCATTGAAACCCCGAAGTTGTGACCGCGCAAGTGTGAGAGGCGCCGACAGCGGCCCCTAAAACTCCTGAGGTCAGACCGATAGCCTGGTTTGGCGTGGCAAGCACACTTGGGTTCATTCCGAATAAAGTGCCGATGCCGTATTGGCCGAAGGCATCATCGTTACCCCAGCACTGAAGTGCGCCGGTGTTAAGTGTCGCACAGGTGTAGTTCGCCGCAGGGTTCGAAAATAACGCAGCGGGAGTGCCCGAAAAATTTGTCATAATGGTTGGTGTGGTCGGGTAAGTGTTGTTGTCTTCGCCCCAGCATTCGACGTCGGTGCCGACGATCGCGCAGGCATGGCCGACCCCGGCTGCGATGTCTGTGGCGGCCGCACCAATAATTTGAACTGGTGTTAATTGATTTGTGCCCGAACCGTCGCCAACCTGACCTTTTGAATTGAGGCCCCAGCACGATACGGCGCCCGATGAGAACAGGGCGCAGCTATAGCTTTTTCCGATTGAAACTTTGGTCACGTTACTTGCAGCCGCGATCGCGATCACCGGAGTATTCGACGCGACGGTCGTGCCATTGCCAAGCTGGCCGCTTGAGTTCGAGCCCCAGCACTTGACGCCACCTGCGACCACGGCGCAGGCATGCGAATCACCCACAGCAATTTGCGTTACACCGGATGATAGGCCCGACACCGCAGTTGGTGAGTTTTGCGCGACGGATAGCCCATTGCCGATTTGGCCGCTCGTCCCTTGCCCCCAACATTTCGCGCCGCCGCTGACGACGGCACAGGTTTCAGCTGGCCCCGCGGCGAGGCTTGTAACCCCAGAGGTTAGGCCAGTCGCTTGTACGAATGCGTACGAAGTGACGTTTGCGCCATTGCCGAGTTCGCCGTAAGTATTGTCGCCGACGCATTTTACTGAACCATTAACGGCGAAGCAGCTGTGGCTGCTACCCGCTGCAGTCAGAAAGGTATTGGCGGCTGCGCTAAATGAAGCTGAAAATAATCCTGATGATGTGTTGGAGTGGCTTGCCGTAATCGTGCTCAATTCGGTGGCCGCGTCGCTCAAATAAAAGAGCGCACTTGAAGACCCAGAGTTGATGGTCACCGAACTTACGCCGGCGGTGCACGCAGCGTCGCTAAATATCTGAGCAGTGCCTGTTGCCACAAGCCCAATCGTAAGGTTGCTCGGGGCCACCAACAGAGAGTGAGAGGTGTCGGCAAGTGTTACAGAATAGGCTGACGTGCAAGTGGCGGGCGCTGTGTATTCGGGCCCCGTCACATAAAGCACTGGGTTGGCTACGGTTAAGCTCATCGTTGCGCTGGTCATGCCACTGCTTGTTGCACTCAGGGTCAGATTTGCGGCCGTGGCATCTTTGAAGTAGAAAACCTTACTGCTAGTGCCAGTGGTGATGGTTACGCTGGCGACCGGGGTTGCGCAAGATGGGTCTGAGTAGAATGTTCCTGCCCCGCCACCGCTTAAACTCACAACTGCATTGCTGCTGACATTGCTCGAGTTGCCGTAGGTGTCTTCGCTCGACACCGTGAAGGCGGTCGAGCAGGCGATATTACTAGTGGCGCTTGGCCCACTGAGGGCCAGCTTCATCGCGCTACCGGCATTGACCACAATGCCCGATTCCGAACCCACCACGCTGGTGGCGGCTTGATCGGTAACCGAAACACTTTGAGTGCCAGCGGTTTTAAGAACGATCGCCGAAGTGAAGGCATGGGTGCCATTGTCTGAGCCTAGAAAAGTATAATTCGAAGGCAAAGTGGCGGCGCTGTCAGTTGAAGTAATGACGACCGTCCCGACGTAGTCTTTTTTCACGTTATTAAAAATATCATAGACAGTTACGACTAAGCTATTGGTGGCGCCTGCGTTAGTTGGGTTCGAAATGCCCGAAGCGGTCATATACGAAAGTGCCGCCGTATTGACGATAATCCCGGTTTGCTGGCCCATGAGCGTCGGTGTTGCTTGGTCGGCAACCTTTACATAACGAGTGCCAGAAAGTTTCAAGGTAATCGAATTGGTAAACGTATGCGCACCGGCATCGCTGACTAGAAAAGTGTAATTGCTTGGCAAAATCGCCGAGGTGTCGTTTGAACTAAACACGATGGTGCCGGTGTAGTCAGTTTTTAAGTTGCCGTAGAGGTCATAGGCTGTGACCGTGGCCGACGCGGTCGTGCCCGCAGTGAGGGGGGTTGTAACCCCAGCGACAGTGAAGTAGCCAAGCGCGCCGATGCCGACGGTAATGTTTAGCTGTTGGCCGAGCGCAAGGGTGATCACTGAGTCTGTCACTTTAAAATATTTGGTGCCGACGGTTTTGAAGGTGACTCCGCTTGCAAAAGTATGGGCCCCGTTGTCGGCGGCTAAGAAGGTGTAGTCGGCCGGCAATGCCGCGGCGGTGTCGTCTGAACTGAAGTGCACAGTGCCGCGATAGTTGGTCATAACGACGCCAAGAGAATTGTAAGCCGTCACGGTCATTGCGTTAACCGTGCCCGCCGGGTTAGGGGTTGGGATCGCTGAAATTACAAACGAGGTGATGCCAGCTACCGTGATTGCGATCGGCTTGGTGCCGTTAGCGACGCCAGCAATGGCGACGGTGGCAGCGGTGAGAGTTAATGATTCAGCGGCATTGCCCTTAAAATAGAAAAGCACGGAGTGCGCACCCGACAGAATTGTTGCAGTGTTGGCCGCAAGTGGGGTGACGCAGCTTGAATCTGAATAGAACCCACCCGTGCCCTGGCCGCTGAGAGTGACTGCGGCGTTCGAACCAACCGTGATCGGATTGTTGTAGGCGTCTTGAATCTGAGTGGTAAACGCTGCGGTGCAAATACCTCCAGGCAGCGAGGCTGTGCCGCCTGTGATCACGAGTTTTGAGGCCGGGGCCGTACTCACTGCAACAGTTTTGCTAGCAGCCGTCAGGCCCGTTGACGTGAGATTAAAGGTGAAACTCTCGGCGAGATTGTCTTTCATGTAGAATGTTGAACTACTCGTACCTGTGGCGATAACAGTTGAAACAATTGGCAAAGTGCAAGCGGCATCCGAATAAAGAAGACCCGAGCCCATGCTGGCCAAGTGTACAGTGGTAGCTGAAGACACCTTTGATGGTATTGGTAGATTATCATTTGTCGTTACGGTGTAGGCATTGCAGCCGCCGGCCGTTGCGGTGGCAGAACCCGAAACTAAAAGTTGGGTCGGTGTCGAGCCTGTCACAGTGACTGAAAGTTGCCCGTCGGTGAGCGCAACACTGTTAACCGTCGCCTGGCTTACAAAATTCAACGTGCCACCCGCGGCGATCTTGAAGAAGAAATTAACTGACGAGGTGCCGGATGATATCTGCATCGAGGTCACAGGCAGCGTGCATGAGCCATTGGAGTAGAATTGGCCCGTGCCATTGCCTAAGAGTTGAATAGCGGTGGCTGAGCTTAGCGAAATCGAATTGCCGCTGACATCCGTGGTCGTGACCGTATATGGGCCGTTGCATGCGCTGCCGATGGGGCTTGTCGGCCCCGTGATAGTTGTCTTACTGAGTGCCCCAGCGGTTACGGTGAAATTGATTTGGCTGGCATGCAAAGAGCTTGTCGTGGCAATAATGTATGCGCTTTCGGCCAAGGTATCTTTGACATAGAAAAAAGCGCTAAATTGAGAGGCCAAGATGGTGACAGAAGTCACCGGGGTCGTGCAGCTTGAATCTGAGTAGAGTGTTGCGTGGCCCCCGACCGTCAGATTTATAACCGCGTCGGCCTGCACAGAAACGGCCGCGCCATCAACCGTTAGGGCAAGAACTTCAAAAGCTGTGCTACATGCGTTTGCCGCGATCGAAGTCGGCCCGAGGTTACCTAAATTCACCGCATTACTCGCGACCGTCAAGTTCTGCGGTATCTGTGTTTTTGTTACCGAGCAGGCAGAATTTAAAATAACCAAGAGGCTTGAGATCGCCAGCAGCACCGTGCGATCAAAAAACGGACGCAAAAAAAATTGCCGTAAAATATGTTTCAAAAAAGGACGAGAGAGTAACACCATACCAAACCCTTATCGGTTGCTTTGCAAAGAGCCTAAATGTCTGTAATTAAAGAGTTTGCGGCGGGGCGAAGATATTTCAAGTGAAGCTAATATTGACCGAAAAATTGTCTCAGTTTGACCTATATAGATTGCCTGTCGGCCCAGAGTTATCGTCAATTTGGATAAAAATGAGACGCCCAGAGTAGCTTTTCAGATAACCGGGTCTATAGATATTGCACGTTTCTAAGTATGATCTGTGCAAATTTCTAGGGCTATGGCATGTTGCGGCCAACACATTTGCCCATGAAATTAGCCATGAGGGGTCTAAATGAAATCACTTCGTAAATTCTTGTCAACACTACTGAGTCTGAGTCTCGTATTCGCGTCTTTGGGCGCCGGTGCTGCTTCGGCGGCTTCAGAAGAGGCCGCTCCAGAGCACGTTACAATTAATCCAGATAGTTTGAGAGATTTACTTTTAAAACGAAATCTTTCGATTCGTCTCGAGCTCGATAATCTTTATACCGCAAAGGCCAATGTCAACGCTGCCAGTGCTGGCTTGTTGCCAAGTTTGACTTTGGGTGTAGGGGTCACAAACCCGATCACGTTTGCGCTCAAAACCATTTCATTTTTGGTTCCATTTTTATTGCCAAGCAATTGGCTAAATTTGCGAGAAAAACAGGGGCAGTTAAAAGCCGAAGGTCTTGGTTATTACGCGGTTAAGTTAAATAACCTCGCCTCAGTTGATTCAGTTTACTATACGGTCGTTGGTGATCTTGAGGCTCAAGCGGTTTTGAATCGCCAAGCCAAAGTCTTAGAAGATATTTATCAACTCGTTAGTGCAAAATACAAATTGGGTTTAGCCACGCAGGCTGATATTGCCCAGGCCAACAACAGTCGTAAAACCTCGCGCGCTTTGGCTCGGCAGTCGGATGCCGCAGTCGCAAACGAGCTTGAGGCGATCAAGTTGTACTTGGCTCTTGAGCCGAGCACGACGATCGACGTAGAAGTTAAGCACGAAGACCCTTCGGATTCAGAGAGCAAAACCGCTCAAGAGATTGCGGATTTAACTGTTAAAACATCACCCGAATATCGACAGCTGACGTTACTTCATGACGCGGCCGTCGCCCACATGCGAAGTGTTGAGTACAGTTTCTTTAATGCCTTTACTATGGGTTCAACCGGCGGCGCGGGTAGCTCAGCCTCTTTCTCGAATTTGACTACCGGCATCGGCCTCAACCTTAGTTTTACCACTATCGCGAATGTGCAATTGAGTGAGATTGCGAAAGAGCAAATTCTCGATCAACAAAAATCAGTGGCTGCCGGCCAGAAGTATTCGGTTGGGACGACTCTTGTTGGGCTCTCAGCCGCACTCGATCAGTACCAAGACTATCTTGACGCTGAAAGCAGTGCTCAGGCGCTCTATGATGTATTGATTGTTAAGTACAAAGCGGGCTTGACGGATCTACTGCATGTATTTTCGGCCACTCAGAATATTACCACTGCGGCCGCAAGTCGCATTCAAGCTGGTATTAATGTAGACACTCAGCGCGTGGCCTTAAAGCGTATTCTTCGCTCAGATGACTTTGCCAAAATTGACCAGTGCGATCTGAGTCGTGCTGGTGAAGTGCACGGCAATCTTTTTAAGCATATGGGGTCGATCTTCTCGAGCCCCAAAATCTCGATTGATCAGGCTTGTGCGGCCATGGCGAAGGCCAATTTGCCGGCTTCTGCGAACTAACGTTCGTTGTGTAAATCAGTATTGACTATCATCGGGCGACCTCCTATGGTGGCCCCACGAATCAAATCGTAGGCGTCTTTTACGTCATGTCGCGGGATGGAGCAGCCTGGTAGCTCGTCGGGCTCATAACCCGAAGGTCGGAGGTTCAAATCCTCCTCCCGCAACCAATTTCAAAATTTAAACATCCCCTTTCATACTTTGTTGCCCCGCTCTCCCTTCGTTGCGACATGCCGTTAGGCATGCCTCACTTCGGTCGATCGGTAACGCCGCGTCTGAAAGGGGATGTTTAAATTTTGTGATTAGGCTTCGAGCTGGGGGTGTTGAGCCTTCGGCCTTCGGGTCTTAGATGCGGTTCTACTCGGTTCGTAGTGGGTAATTTAAAAAAATCTATCAGACACAAGCATTTAGGTATCTTAATCTATAAAATTTAAAGCTCTTAACGCCGTAAGCGCGTTTCTGTATTAGCTTTGCGACGTTGTTAAAGCCTTCT
>CAILEP010000001.1 GCA_903833275.1 uncultured Bdellovibrionales bacterium | reverse complement strand
CGACGAAAGGCCGCACTCGTCAATTGGAATGAGAACGCCAAGCGCTTTTGAGAGGGAATTTGAAAACTAACTGACGCAAGACCGCTCTAGTCCCGAATGGCTTAAATTCGGGGGTAACCTCAGAGGCGCTGAGCAGACTTCAATCAGGTTCTGTGACCAAGGTCGGTTACGATGCTGTGCCAGATGCTCGGACCAAGGGTTGGAACTTTGTAAACGCGCAGGTATGCGAATAGCTGCGATTAAATTCCCTTGAAATCGATAAGACCGACACCAACGAAAGCGCTGACTACCGAGTCGGCGCTTTGCTTTTTAGGGCAGGCCCACAGCTTTTAAATTAATTTTAAAAACGCCGCTGGCGTCAAGACCGCTATGTGGCCGTAGCCATTGAGCTCCAGCAATTTTTTGTCGCCGGTCACGATATATTCGGCCTCGCCTGAAATCGCCGCCTCAAGGAACATATCGTCGTCGGGGTCTTTGCAAACGGGCCGCGCAAAACGCACTGGTTGCACTAAAATTGAATTGAGTCCCACGACCTCAAACAAATCATCAACGTCGATGGGGCCACGCTTTTGGCTCATCTCATCCACGACGCGGCGGTATTCATTTAAAATGGCCGCAGATAGAACCATCTGAAATTTATTGATACGCCACTCGAGCAGAATCTTGCGTGGTGGGCCCTTCCAGAATATCCCCGAAATAAAAACATTCGTGTCGATCACAACCTTCATCGCGACGACTTTCTCACTTTACTGATGGCAGCTTTAACATCGGTCTTTTTAAGGCCCGCTTTTTTGGCCTGTGTTTCAGCACTGGCGAGCAGGGCATCGAATTGATCCATAGATGGCGGCGTAATGGCCTTTAAAATCACGGTGTCGCCTTTGCCAATCACCACAAACTGGTCGCCTTCTTTTAAATTTAAAGAATCCCGAATGTCTTCAGGTATGACCACCTGACCTTTTGAAGATAATTTTGTTGTCGCATAACCCATAAATTCTCCCATTCTTACTGGTAAGATTAACAGATTCTAGGGCTGCTTACCAGTGAAATCGCCAGTGTATGCTAACGCCCCATAAAGAGACGTTTTTTACGGTGTATACGCAATCTGACCTGACCATCATTGAGCAGATTTGGATTATCTTGTTCTGCACAGAAAACGCAAATTCAGCCACAAAAGGCTTGATACAGACGCCAGTCAGTGCGGAAATCAGTTGAACGCACAGAGCTGGTTCTCGGGCAAAAGGCTAGAAATGGGCTTTAAACCGCCTATCCGCGCAGAGCAGCGTTCGACCTAAAGCGCAGGGCGCGCTTTCGGAGCAAGCGAAGAGCTTACCCCGCCATATTTCTTCGTTAACTACCTAAGCCTCGGTTATCCGGTCTTCAGCGATAGTATCTGCGGCGGACTGCCCCTTATATCGTCTTTGAATTGGTATCAGGGGAGCACTCGTCTTTGGAATTACGGTGATATTCAATGCCGAAGCGGCTGCGATAATAGCGGGCTCTTCATGATGGCTGGTAACAATTTGGGCAAGCTTCTTAATGCCAAATTCGCCGATCAGGTCAAGGCCAGAGTACTTTTTGCCTGCAAATTCATAGTCGATCAAAAAGTGGCAATTTTGAACTTCGCTCGGGTTTTGAAGTCTGAACCACTGGCGAAATTGATCTGGGCTCGCAAGGTGTACGACGGTATCTTCACCGTGGCTAAACGATTCGAATCTTTCGGTCCAAATTTGATGAATTGCGGGGTCGTCGTCAACAACCACCACAACAGCGCCTGGAGGGAGCTGAATTCGCTCCGCAAACCAAGTTGGTGTTGGAGCGCGGGGCAGTCGAATCGTCACCACGGTGCCGCGATCTTGTTCGCTCGTCAAATCGATCTTGCCGCCAACGCATTCAATAGTAGATTTAGCTTGGGCGAAGCCAAGACCTGAGCCCGAGTTTTGAATGTTTGCCTTACCGAACGACCAGCCAATCTTACCGACCAGACTGCGAAACATTTGTGGTACGCCAACGCCGTTGTCGGTAACAGTGATCAAGGCATCGCTGGCGTCCACGTATAGAGAAATATCAATTTGCCCGTGTTGGTTGGGTAGCGCCTCAACGCTGTTGTTTATTAAGTTAGAAATCGCTCGCCCCAAGTCCATCGCAGAGATCGCGGCGAAAACGCCATAAGACTCAACCTGCGCGTCGAATTGAATTAGAGTATTTAGATGCTCACGGTATTCGAGCCGTTTCTCGGTGACGATGCTCTCGATAAGCCCAGACAGCAATTGCGGTTCGGCTTTAGTTGAGGCAGTGGTTTCACTGATCGAGGAGTGTGTCAAATTCTTCGTTAAGCTGAGTTCTTTGCCCTTTCGGTTAAGATCATTGGCGATGTCTCTTATTCGACCAACCGCAGATCGGGTGATCAGGCGAAGGTCTTCGGGTACGCCTTCAATGTTTTTTAGTAATAAGTCGAGAGCTGTTAGTGGCGAGCGAATGTCATGGGCGACTTGGCGCGAAATCGCGCTGAAAATCTTATTTTTTTCTAATTCAATTTCAATGGCGGTTAATTTAGATTGTGTGTTTTTAAATTCAATGACTGCATCGACTAGTGGTTTTGTGCGCCCTCTCGTGCTCGCCACTGTCGCTATTGCACTGTTGTTGTTGTCGCAGAGTGCTTTTGTAGTCAAGGAAACTGATTTTGCGATCAACCTGCAGTTGCGCGAACTGGTG